>PLOR01000009.1 GCA_003142185.1 Bryobacterales bacterium | reverse complement strand
TGCACTGGCCACGCTTGAGAAAGGACCCGAGTTCGAATTGTTGTCTACGGCCTGCACCTGGTAGCTGAAGCTGGTGTTGCTGGCGAGGCCAGTGTCACTGAATGTCGTTCCCGCAGGCGTCCCGACCTGTGCGAAGCTTGTACAACTGGCCCCCTGGCAACGTTGCACCACGTAGTGCGCTATGCCAGGACAGCTAATTGACGGATTCCAGCTCAGGTTGATCTGGCCGACACCTGTGGCGGTCGCCGTGAGATTCGTTGGTGCCGATGGCGCCCCGCCGGAGCATGTCACGAGGCGGAAAGCGACCATCTGCATGATCCACTGCCCGGAATTGAGATTTGCGGTGGCGCTGTAGCTGCCGACGGCGGTGACCATCTCGTCCTCGGCGATATCGGCATCCGGCACCGTCAGCAGCCGGGTGGTGAAGCCGGTGCCCGAACTAAGGGTGCCGCCCTGGACAAGGTTAGCGCCGAAGATGAGGTCCGCCGCGCTGGTGGTAGTCGCGGTGCTGCTGCTGGTCGCACTGCTGCCGCTGCTGGCGGCCGTCACGTCCACTGGGTTGTTGGGATCGGCTCCGGTGTATTCCAGAATGCGGATGTCGGGGTACAGCGCGGCAACCGAGAAAGTCACCGTGACGGAATTTGCACCGGCAGCGGCGGCCGCAATGTTCTGGGCGTAGTAAATCGACTGCGACGCGACTCCACTCTGGATCGTCGGGCCCACCGCGAGCGTGTAAGTATTGCCACTCTTGTCGGTGACCGAGCTGACCGTGGCCGTGCTATCGCTCCATCCCACCACCACCACATTGAGATCCCCGGCGGCCTGTGCGGCCGTGAATCCGACAGTGACAATGGTCTGGGGTGATTGCGGTACGGAGTAGGCGCCCTGCACGTAGTTAATCGCTGTGGCCGACGAAAGCGTGGTCGCGGTAGCCCCGTTGGAAAATGGGCTCAGTGCTGCGTTGGTATCGCTGGACTGTATCTGGTAGCTGTAAGTTGTACCGCCCGCCAGGCCCGTGTCGGTGTACGTGGTGACTGGAATCGGCGGGACGGCGTTAGTGGCCGCCGGGAATGACGCCACCTGCACGAAGTTCGTGCAGCCAGTCCCCTGGCAGCGTTGCACAATATAGTTTGCCAGGCCAACACCGGTTGCGGATGCCGTCCAGTTCAGGCTGATCTGGACCATGCTGGCCGCTGCCGCTGTCAGATTCGCGGGTGCGGTCGGCGGACCTAGTGTGGTGGTCGTGGCAAGGTTGGAAAATGGGCCCAGGTTGGCTGCCGTGTCGCTCGCTTGCACCCGGTACCTGTAGCTGGTGGTAGCGGAAAGGTTCGTGTCACTGTACGTGGCGGTGGCGGACGTTCCGATCTGCGCAAAGTTGGTGCATCCCGCGCCCTGGCAGCGCTGTACCAGGTAACTGCCAACCGTTCCGCCCGTTTCCGTCGATGGAACCCACGCGAGGTTCATCTGCGTGGTGGATGCCGCCGTTGCCGTGAGATTTCCCGGCAGCGAGGGAATCTGAGCCGGTGTTGTGAGCGTGAAAACGCTGGAATACGGGCCCAGCACGCTGACTGTGTCTTCGGCCCGGACCCGATAGCTGTAGCTGGTGGATGCCGTCAATCCGGTGTCATTGTACGTAGTAGTGGTAGACGTTCCGATTTGCGCGAAGCTGCTGCATCCCGCGCCCTGGCAGCGCTCCACCAGGTATTGGCTAATGGTTCCGCCGCCGGTCTCCGTGGACGCGGTCCAGGATAACGTCGTCTGGTTCGGATTGTTGGTTACCGCTCCAATCACGGATTGCCAACTGCCATGTACGCTTGTTGTAAAGGTCGCGTCATAACTGCCAGGCGTTGCCGCGGCTCCGGTCTCGGCAGTAAGATTCAACACGGTTGCCGCCGACTGCAGCGTGAAGCCTAAGCCGGCGGTGAAATCCTCCACACCGTAGGTCTTTACGAAACCAACCAGCAGATCGTTTGCGCTGGTCGTGGTTAAGCTCGGGCTGACGATGTTGTCGGAATTGGTTCCGTTGTCGGCGCCAATGAGGGATATCGCGTCAATTGGCGAAGAAGTGTTCGAGCCTTTCACGACAATGACCGACATCACCAGGGGCTGCGCTATCGAAACGCTCATGGTAACGGTCTGACCGGCGCCGACAGTCGGATGCGGCGCGTACCACACCTGTGAACGTAAATCGGAACCCACCGCTGTGTTGGTTGGTCCAGCTATTGAGATCCAAGTGTTGCCAAAGCTATCGCTTGGGGTAAAGGTAACACCATTATGACAGGAGGCGAACACCAGTATCAGATCGCCACCGGTACTGTCGAACGGGGCAGTCGTGTGGGCGGTCAAAAAGGGATCGCTGTAGTAACCTTGGCCACTAACATAGGTTGGGCCGGGGCCACCTCCGGCAACCGTCAATCCGGTAGGCGCGGTCGGAGTTACCACATAGGTGAACGCGCTCGCCAAGCTCCCGCTCGGTACTCCGAGATTCGTCACCGTCACCGTCGCTGCTCCCGCGCTACCCGCCGGGGTTGTCGCCGTGATCTGGGTTCCGCTTACCACCACCACACTCGTTGCCGCCGTTCCGCCAACCGTCACGGTAGCTCCCGTGGCAAAATTCGTTCCCGTGATCGTGACCGGTGTCTCGCCGCCGGTCGGCCCGTTATTCGGCGACACAGCGGTCACTGTCGGCGGAAGGGTATAGATGTACCCACTGGCCAAGCTGCCGCTTTGCCCGCCGGACGTTACTGTCACCGTCACCGGTCCCGCACTTCCCACTGGAGCTGTCGCGGTGATCTGGGTGGCGCCTACCACCACCACGTTGGTCGCGGCCGTCGCGCCAAACGTCACGGTCGCCCCCACGGCGTAGTTCGTCCCCGTAATCGTAACCGCTGTCCCGCCCGCTGTCGGCCCGCCGCTCGGCGAAACGCTGGTTACGGTTGGGATAATGAGATACGTGAACCCACTGGCCAAGCTGCCGCTCTGGCCGGCGACAGTTACGGTCACCGTAACGGCGCCGGCGGTCCCTGCTGGAGCGGTGGCCGTGAGTTGCGTCGCGCTTGCCACCGCCACGTTGGTTGCCGCCGTACCGCCGAACGTCACGCTCGCTCCCGAGGCGAAGTTCGTTCCTGTAATCGTGACTGCCGTCCCGCCCACGGTTGCGCCGCTATTCGGCAAAACGCTGGTTACCGTTGGGATAAGTACATAGGTGAACCCACTGGCCAAGCTGCCGCTTTGCTGGTTCACCGTCACCGTCACGGTTGCCGGTCCCGCGATTCCCACTGGAGTTGTGGCGGTGATCTGCGTGGCGCTCACTACCACTACGTTGGTTGCCGCCGTCGCGCCAACCGTCACCGTCGCTCCGGCGGCGAAGTTCGCCCCCGTGATCGTGACTGCTGTCCCGCCCAGATTCGTACCGCTGTTCGGCGACACGCTGGTCACCGTCGGCGGAACCGTGGGAGTGCGGAAGGCCACCATCTGCATGATCCACTGCCCGGAATTGATCGGTGCGGTGGCGCTGTAGCTGCCGACGGCGGTGACCATCTCGTCCTCGGCGATATCGGCATCCGGCACGGTCAGCAGGCGACTGGTGAAGCCAGTTCCCGGACCGGTGGTCGCGGTTTGAACCAGGTTGGCGCCGAAAAGCAGATCGGTCGCGTTGGTCGTGGTAACCGCGCCGCTGCTGCTGGTAGCGCTACTGCCGCTGCTGGCGGCCGTCACGTCTACTGGAGCATTGGGATCCGCGCCTGTGTACTCCAGGACGCGGATGTCGGGGTACCCCGCGGCGACTGAGAAAGTCACGGTGACGACATTCGCTCCAGCGGCTGCCCCCAGGATGTTCTTTGCATAGTAAATCGACTGGGCGGCGACTCCGCTTTGAATGGTGGGACCTACCGCGAGTGTGTAGGTGTTGTGGCTCGTGTCGGTGACCGAGGTGACTGTCGCAGCGCTATCGTTCCAACCAACTACCACCACGTTGAGGTGGCCGGCGGTCTGTGCCGAGGTGAAGGTGACTGGGACACTGGTTTGGCTTGATTGTGGAGTGGCAGAGTTGCCCTGCACAAAGCTAATCATGGTGGCGAGTACATAGGTGTACCCAGCGGCCAAGCTTCCGCTTTGCCCGCCGACCGTTACTGTTACCGTGACCGCACCGGCGCTTCCCGCTGGAGTTGTTGCCGTGATTTGAGTCGCGCTCACTATGACTACGTTGGTCGCCGCCGTCGCCCCAAACGTCACGGTCGCTCCCGTGGCGAAGCTCGTCCCGGTGATGGTTACTGCTGTCCCGCCCGCCGTCAAGCCGCTATTTGGCGATATACCGGTCACTGTCGGCGGAGCCGAATAGGTGAACCCACTGGCCAAGCTTCCGCTGTGCCCGTTGACTGTTACTGTGACCGTTACCGCTCCCGCGGTTCCCGCTGGAGTTGTGGCAGTGATCTGGGTCGCGCTCACTACCACAACGTTGGTCGCAGCAGTCGCTCCAAACGTCACCGCCGCTCCCGTGGCAAAGTTCGTCCCCGTGATAGTGACTGCTGTCCCGCCCGCCGTCGGCCCGCTATTCGGCGATACACTGGTCACCGTTGGAAAAGCCGCGTACGTAAACCCGGTGGCCAGGCTTCCGCTTTGGCCGCCAACGGTCACCGTCACTGTCACCGCACCGGCGCTTCCGGCCGGAGTTGTAGCGGTGATTGAGGTACTGCTCACCACCACTACGCTGGTTGCTGCCGTTGATCCAAACGTCACCGTGGCTCCCGCGGCGAAGTTCGCCCCCGTGATGGTGACTGCTGTCCCGCCCAAAGTCGACCCTGTATTCGGCGACACACTGGTCACCGTCGGCGGAAGTGCATAGGTAAACCCACTGGCCAAGCTTCCGCTCTGTCCGTTGACGGTCACCGTGACCGTCAACGCACCGGCGCTTCCCGCCGGAGTCGTGGCGGTTATCTGGGTCGCGCTCACTACCACCACATTGGTCGCC
Source organism: Bryobacterales bacterium (assembly GCA_003142185.1). Classification (GTDB taxonomy): domain Bacteria; phylum Acidobacteriota; class Terriglobia; order Bryobacterales; family Bryobacteraceae; genus Bog-375. The sequence continues at coordinate 174,448 of PLOR01000009.1, read as the reverse complement.
GCAGCCGCGCCAAACGTCACCGTGGCGCCTGTGGCGAAGTTCGTTCCCGTGATGGTAACTGCTGTCCCGCCCGCCGTCGACCCGGTATTCGGCGAGACACTGGTTACCGCCGGAATGACTGCATAGGTGAACCCGCTGGCCAGGCTGCCGCTCACCCCACTGACGGTCACTGTCACCGTCACCGCACCGGCGCTTCCGGCCGGAGCCGTAGCCGTGATTGAGGTGCTGCTCACCGCCACTACGTTGGTCGCCGCTGCTGTACCGAATGTCACCGTCGCTCCCGTGGCAAAGTTGGTCCCGGTGATGGTAACTGCTGTTCCGCCTCCCGTCGACCCGGTATTCGGCGATACGCTGGTCACCGTTGGGGGAATAACGTAGGTGAACGCATTAGTCAGGCTTCCGCTCTTCGTGCTGACGGTCACTGTCACCGTCACCGCACCGGCGGCCCCTGCCGGAGTTGTCGCGGTTATCTGGGTGGCGCTCACTACCACTACATTGGTCGCCGCTGCCGTTCCAAACGTCACCGTCGCTCCCGTGGCGAAGTTTGTTCCGGTGATGGTAACTGCGGTCCCGCCGGCCGTCGATCCTGTGTTCGGCGACACGCTACTCACTGTTGGCGCAGTTGAGCCTGCGGATGGTGTGCGGAAGGCAACCATCTGCGTGATCCACTGTCCGGAAGTAAGCGGTGCGGTGGCGCTATAGCTACCCGTGGCGGTAACCATCTCATCCTCGGCGATATCGCCGTCGGGCGACGTCAGCATGCGGCTGGTGAAGCCAGTGCCCGGACCGGTGGTCGTGGTTTGAACCAGGTTGGCGCCGAAGATCAAATCCGTCGCATTGGTCGTGGTTGCGGACCCGCTGCTGCTGGTTGCGCTGCTGCCGCTGCTAGCAGCCGTCACGTCCACTGGGTTGTTGGGATCGGCTCCGGTGTATTCGAGAATGCGGATGTCGGGCTCCGCCGCGGCAGCCGAAAAAGTCACGGTGACCGAGTTTGCGCCGGCGCCGGCAGCCACAATGTTCTTGGCGAAGTAAATCGACTGCGTCGCGACTCCGCTCTGGATCGTGGGGCCCACAGCGAGAGTGTAGGTGTTGTGGCTCGTGTCGGTGACCGAGCTGACGGTGGCCGTGCTATTGTTCCATCCCACCACCACGACGTTGAGATCCCCGGCGGCCTGCGCGGCCGTGAATGCGACACTGGCGGTCGTCACGGACGATTGTGGTGTGGTGTAGGCGCCCTGCACGTAGGTAATCGCCGTGGCTGACGAAAGCGTGGTCGCCGTGGCTACGTTGGAGAATGGGCTCAGGCCCCCAGCCGTGTCGCTGGCCTGCACCTGGTAGCTATAGCTGGTGCCGGCCGCCAGACCCGTGTCGCTGTACGTCGTCGTGGTCGCCGCAAATGACGCTACCTGCGCGAAGTTCGTGCAGCCTGCCCCTTGGCATCGTTGCACAATATAATTCGCCAGGCCGACACTGCTCGTTGATGCTGTCCAGCTCAGGTTGATCTGAACCATGCTGGCCGCCGTCGCCGTCAAACCGCTGGGTGCCGTCGACGGACCCGGAGTAGCGCTAACCACGTTGGAGAATGGGCTCAGGCCCCCGGCCGTGTCGCTGGCCTGCACCCGGTAGCTGTAGCTGTTGCCGGTTGCCAGTCCTGTGTCGTTGTATGTGTTGGTTGCGGACGTTCCAACCTGCGCGAAGTTGGTGCAACCCGCGCCCTGGCAGCGTTGCACCAGGTAACTGCTGACCGTCCCGCCCGTTTCCGACGATGCAACCCACGCGAGATTGACTTGAGTGCCCGATGCTACCGTTGCGGTCAGATTTCCCGGCAGCGAGGGAATCGGAGCCGCAGTCGCGGCTGTCACCACGCTTGAGTATGGCCCCAGGTTGCTGGCTGTGTCTTCGGCCCGCACCCGATAGCTATAGCTGGTGGACGCCGTCAGTCCCGTGTCGTTGTATGTGGTAGTGGTAGACGTTCCGATCTGCGCGAAGCTGGTGCATCCGGCGCCCTGGCAGCGCTCCACCAAATACTGGCTGATGGTGCCGCCGGCCTCGGTGGACGACGTCCAGGATAACGTCGTCTGGTTCGGATTGTTGTTTACCGCTCCCACCACGGATTGCCAGGTAACGCCCGTGCTGAGCGTGAATGTTGCGTCATAAGTGCCCGCTGCCGCTTCTAGTTCTGTCTCGCCGGTGAGGTTTAACACGGTTGTCGCCGCTTGCAGTGTGAACCCTGGCCCAGCGGTGAAAGTCTCTGTACCATTGGTCTTCACAAAACCAACCAGCAGATCGTTTGTGCCCGTGGTGGTTATGCTCGGACTGATGACGTTGATGCTTGAGGTTCCGTTGTCGCTGCCAACGAGGGATATCGCGTTAATCGGCGAAGAGCCGTTCGAGCCTTTCACAACTACAATCGACATCACCAGAGGCTGCGCTATTGACAGGTTCATGGTAACCGTCTGAGCGGCGCCAACCGTAGGATGCGGAGCATACCACACCTGCGAACGCAAATCGAAACCCAACACCGTGCTGGTCGGCCCAGCTATCGGGATCCAAGTGTTGCCCAAGCTATCGCTCGGAGTAAACGCAACGCCGGCATGAGAGGAAGCGAACAGCAGTACCAGATCGCCGCCGGTGCTATTAAACGATGCAGTGGTGTGGGTAGTTAAAGATGTCGTATTGTAATACCCTTGGCCACTAACATAGGTTGGCCCGGGGCCGCCTGCGGCAACCGTCAGGTTGGTAGGCGCGCTCGGAGTGCCCGACGTCACATAGGTGAACGCGCTGGCTAGGCTCCCGCTCTGTGCGCCCAGATTCGTCACTGTAACTGTCACTGCTCCCGCACTGCCCGCCGGGGTCGTCGCCGTGATCTGGGTTCCGCTCACCACCACCACGCTCGTCGCCGCTGCTCCGCCAACCGTTACGGTAGCTCCCGTGGCGAAGTTTGTTCCTGTGATCGTGACCGCTGTTCCGCCCGCCGTCGACCCGCTGTTCGGCGAAACGGCGGTCACTGTCGGCGCAACGGTATAGGTGAACCCATTAGCCAGGCTGCCGCTGTGCCCGCTGACCGTCACTGTCACCGTTACCGCACCCGGGCTGCCCGCCGGAGAGGTAGCCGTGATCGAGGTGCTGCTGACCACCACCACGTTGGTCGCCGCCGTCGCGCCGAACGTCACTGTTGCTCCCGTGGCAAAGCTAGTGCCCGTGATCGTGACTGCTGTTCCGCCCGCCGTCGGTCCGCCAATTGGCGAAACACTGCTCACCGTTGGGAAAACTGCATAGGTGAATCCGCTGGTTAGACTTCCGCTTTGGCCGCCAACGGTCACCGTCACCGTAACTGCACCGGCGCTTCCCGCCGGAGTTGTGGTTGTGATCGAGGTGCTGCTGACCACCACCACGCTGGTCGCCGCCGTCGCGCCGAACGTTACCGTCGCTCCCGCGGCGAAGTTAGTCCCCGTGATTGTGACTGCTGTCCCGCCCAAAGTCGACCCGCTGTTCGGCGATACGCTGGTCACCGTCGGCGCAAGAGCGTAGGTAAAACCACTGGCCAAGCTCCCGCTCTGCCCGCTGACCGTGACTGTTACCGTCACTGCGCCAGCGCTTCCCGCTGGAGTTGTGGCCGCAACGGTTGTGCTGTTGACCACAGCCACGTTGGTCGCTGCCGCCGTTCCAAACGTCACCGTGGCTCCCGTGGCGAAGTTCGTCCCCGTGATCGTAACTGCTGTCCCGCCTGCGGTCGTCCCGCTATTCGGCGATACACTGCTCACCGTAGGCGCACCTGTGCCGCCCGCCGGCGTGCGGAAAGCGACCATCTGCATGATCCACTGGCCGGAAGTAAGCGGAGCGGTGGCGCTATAGCTGCCCGTGGCAGTGACCATCTCGTCCTCGGCAATATCGCCGTCAGGCGACGTCAGCATGCGGCTTGCGAAGCCGGTGCCCGGACCAGTGGTCGAGGTTTGAACCATGTTGGCGCCAAAAAGCAGATCGGTCGAGTTGGTCGTCGTTACAGCGCCGCTGCTGCTGGTAGCGCTGTTGCCCGAAGCCGCTGCCGTCACATCCACCGGGTTATTTGGATCTGCACCGCTATACTCGAGGATCCGAATGTCCGGAAACGCTGCGGCAGCGGAGAACGTCACCGTGACGCTGTTCGCTCCCGCCGTCGCCGCGGCGATGTTCTTTGCGTAATAGATGGATTGTGACTCGAGACCGGAGATAACCGTCGGTCCGACTGCTCGGGTGTATACGTTGCCGGTCGTATCCGTGACGGTGCTGACCGTGGCTGTACTGTCATTCCACCCCACGGCGATGACGTTGAGGTCGCCGGCGACCTGTGCGGCTGTGTAGGTGACCTTCACCGACGTGTTCGACGCTTGCGGATCGGAGTTATTGCCTTGTACGTAGGTGATGGTAGACGCGGCAGACAACGTTGCCGGGTTGAGCCAGCACATAAGGACCGCAATGCCACACACTGCAAGGCGGATGGTCTTGCCCTGCGCGAGACCCGCACGGACCAGCGAATTGTTCATCATCTCTCTTACCTCACTCCGATCGTCTTCCGGCATCATTCAGCGGCAACGGCGGTCGCGTCGCAGCCAACTCGGCCACCGCCTCGAAACTCTGCACCGTTTCACAGTTCAATTACCCTTGGGTCTCGCCATGGGGCGAATGGAAATATCCGTCACCTCCGCCGTCGGCGGAAGCATCAGTGCATTAAGAACCACCGAAGCGACGTCCTCCGGTTGCAGAAGGGTTTCTGGGTGATAGGCGCGTCCCTCTTGCCTGCTGATGGTTTCTTGCATCGGCGTGGCTGTGCGGCCCAAATATACCGTAAGCACACGAAGTCCTTTTGGATTAACCTCTTCCCGCAAACTGTCCGCGATCGCTTTCAAAGCGTGTTTTGTCGCGGCATATTGGCCTATGTCCGGCCGTTTGGCGGTCAACCCGACGCTGGAGTTGATGAACACAATCTGCCCACGGGCTGCCATCAACGAAGGAAGCAGGCGCTGGGTCAACGCGTATGGAGCGCGGACGTTGGTGGCATATTGGAAGTCGAAGTCGGTAAGGCGGGCGCGTTCCATCGGATCCTGTTGAATCACGCCGGCACAGTGAATCAGAACATCCAGTCTGCCAGCTCCTCTCTCCAGGTGCTGCATGAGCGGCTGGAGAGCGTCTTCAACAGTCAAATCGATTTGGAATTCGGTCACCGGTGAGAACGGCCGGGCGACGGCTGCGGTCGCTGCCAGCTTGATCGGATCTCTCCCGACGAGACATACCGCCACCCCTTCGCGCGCCAGTGCGATCGCTAAGGCACGCCCGACTCCGCTGCCAGCCCCGGTCACTACGGCCACGCGGCCCGGGCCACTGCCTCCATCGATCTGCGTTCGGTCCACTTGGGCGCAAGCCCGTCCGTCACCGTAAAGACCTTCGTCCGTCCGTTCCGTCCCGAGTTTCTGGAGGGGTGCCTTCAACATTGGTTGCCTGCTAAACCGAAACCAAAGCGCTCTCTTCAGGCGCCTCACGCTTGGTCAAGCCCCGAACGAGGTTCAAATAGAATGCCTTTTGTCCCGTGACAAACAAGAGTATTCCGAGGAACGTAAGGAGAAGCACGGTACTCTCGATCGCCAGCCGTGGAAAAGGAGACAGCGCCGGACCGTAGATCGACCGTAGCCCGAAAGCGAGTGCTCCGGCCACAACACTGGAAACCAGCGGCCGGCTCACCGTCAGCAGAATATCCCAGAAGGATACCACCGTACCGCGTACGCACCAGGCGATGAGCGGAAGCAACCACAGACTCAACACTGCCGAGTAGGCAAACGCAACGCCTCGCGGCCCGTAGGGCATCGCGATCACAAAACCCGCCATCATCGTAGGTGCGATAACCAGAGCGATCTTCAGGTTCCGTCCGACCCATCCGATCGAGGAGAGCAGCCAGGATAGTGGATTAGCGATAGCGAAGACCATGATCGTCGGACCCAAAAAGCGAAAGATCGCGGCAGTATCTTTCCACTTTGGTCCCAGGAGAACGACAACTATGTCATCCGCAAACAGCACACAGGCAGTTGTAATCGGCAGGGTTAGCGCCAGAACCAGAGAGTACCCTTTCAGGAAGTAGCTCTTTAGTCGCGGGGGATCGTCCTGAAGTCGCGAAAGCGCCGAGAACGCAACCTCACCGACCGAGGAATTGATGTTATCTGTCGGAATGTTGACGAGCTGGTATGCTCGTCCATAGAGGCCGAGCGCGTCGACTCCCCAATAGCGTCCCAATAAGATCTTCTCGAAGTTATTGGCCACATAGACGACAAGACCATTCAGCGTAACTGTGCCGCCAAAACGGATCATAGAACGAACCCCGGCCTGCTTGCGCGGCATCCCTGGAATCCAGGCGGCGGTCAGCCAGAAACCAATCGTGCTGGTGATCGGAAGCGTGACCGTCATCGCCACCAGAGACCAATATCCGTAACCCGCCTTAGCCCCCCCAATCGCAATAGCAGTGCCCACAATCAAACTGACAATGTTGATAACCGATAAGGCAGTGAAACGCATTTGGCGTTGGAGAAGCGCTGAGTGCTGCACGCCTGCGGCGTTGAAGAAGAAGCCGGCTGCCAAGACAAGTGTCACCTTAGAAAGTCGGGGCTCGTGGTAAAAGGCCGCGATGAACGGTGCCATTGCTACTGCAAGAAGACCGAGCAGTACGCCAACTAACATATTGATCCAGAACAGTGTTGAAACCTGCTCTTCCGTGACGGTGGTACGCTGAACGGCGGCAGACGAAAGCCCAAAATCCCGGAATAGCGTCAAAACTCCCGTGAACGCTGTGACCATACCCACTAATCCGAAGTCTTTCGGTTCGAGGAGCCGGGCCAATACCATGAGAGAGCCCACGCGCAGGAGAAAGCCCGCCCCTTGGGCGGAGAGTCTTGCGAGACCACCACGGATCGTTTTCCCCTTCAAGTCGTGCATCGTGTTCTCGGAATGCCGGAGGTTTCAGCCTGCTTTAGTGCCTTCGGTGCGTTGTGCTTCAATTCAGAGCGCCATCTTGCGGCAGTAGAAAGCTTCCGCGTAGCCGCTGGGGGCGTTGCATTCCATCCCCCGCAGCCGCATGAGGGAGAGAAACGTGTCCTCTCGAAACCAGCGTTTGGAGTGTTGGGACTGGAACGCGTCTATGATGTATCGGGTTTTCTTCTGACAGACGTCGGCCTGGAGTGGGACAAAAAAGCCAGGCTGCCCGAGGTCTCCATCGTACTTTGGGATTTCATATTCCAGAATGAGATGATCGCGAAACGTGTTCCAAGTCAGCTCCGCTAAAAGGCGGTGGTCTTGGTGGGCGTCCTTGCGGTTATGAGTAAAGACAAGATCCGGGGAGACCGATTGCTTCAGCTCTTCGAAGACGTCCTTCACCTCGGCGCCCACAAACGGCATAAATCCGTCCCGGAAGGTTTTCAGCAGCGGTCCCCTCAGGCCAGTTTGGCCGGCGAACATGGCGGCTGCGCATTTCGCCTCGGTCTCCCGAACCCCAATTGCGCTGAACACTACCCAGTGAAATACACTCCCCGGGTGCTCCTCGGCCAAGCGGAGAATGGTGCCGCCGCAGCCAATTTCGATATCGTCGGAATGGGCACCCAAGCAGAGTATCTGCAACGCTTCAGCCGCACCGCCGCCCAAGTTCAGGTGGATCATGCGCGAGCCGACATCGCCATTGCGCCGGTCGAGGCCGGTCCCGATGCCTTATGCCAGACTTTCCATGGTGCCGAACCCTGGTTCAGTTCCTCGAGACGCTGTTTGTCCTTAAAAGTGTCCATGCATTGCCAGAAGCCGGTATACTTGTACGCCAACAAGGCCTGCTCCTCAATCAGCCGCTGAAATGGCTCCCGCACCAGTTCGTCGCCCGGGTGAATGTAGCGGAAGATCTCGTTGCGCAACGCGAAGAAGCCGCCGTTAATCCAAATGTCGGTGCGGTTCAGCGCGGAAATGTTGGTGACCATTCCCCCAGACCCGGCGTTGACAATGTCAAAACTCGCCGTAGGCTGCACCAGGAGTAGAGAAGCCACAGCCTGGCTCTGGCGGAATGCCCCCAACATATCGGGGAGCGGGAGGTCGCTCAGTCCGTCGCCGTAGTTCGCTAGGAACATCTCTTCGCCCTGCAGATGGGATTCCACTGCTTTAAGCCGCTCACCAATGGTGGCATTGGCGCCGGTCTCCACGAAGGTGATCGTCCAGTCGTCGATATCGCGGTTCAGAAAGTGGATTTTCTTCCCGGCCTGCGACCAGACGAAATCGTTGGAGACGGACTCATCGTAGTGCAGAAAGTAATCCTTGATGGAGTTACCCTTGTAACCGAGGCAGACGACGAACTCCGTGTGCCCAAAGTGCGAGTAGTATTTCATCAGGTGCCAGAGAAGTGGTCGAGTCCCGACCTGCACCATCGGTTTGGGGACGTCATCGGCGTAGCCCCTGAGCCGCATGCCGGCCCCTCCGCAGAAGAGAACCACTTTCATAAACTCACCTCCACCCTGTTTCGCCTCAATAGACGGCCACTTTCGGAATCGGCACTACGAACCGGCCACCCCACTCCCGGATGAACTGAAGTTGTTCCATAATCTCGTCCTTCAGGTTCCACGGCAGGATGACGACATAGTCCGGCTTGGTCTCGCGAATCCGGCTTGGATCGTAAATCGGAATATGCGTACCCGGCAGGAACCGTCCCTGCTTGTACTGGCTTCGGTCCACCGTATACTCGATGAGATCTTTCCCGATGCCGCAGTAATGCAGTAGCGTCGCGCTCTTGCCCGGCGCTCCGTAACCTGCAACCGATTTGCCCTGTTGTGCGGCAGTCAGCAGAAAATCCACCAAGGCCAATTTGGTCTGTTTCACTTGCCGTGCGAAGCTGTCGTAACCTTCCACCGAAGCCAGCCCAGCCCTTTGTTCCTCCGCGATCAGTTCCCGAACCTTAGGCTCAATATCGTGTGTCTGGCTCTCCGCTCGGCAGGCGTAGACGCGCAGTGAGCCTCCGTGACTCATCAACTCTTCCACGTCGAACACCTTCAGCCCGTGAGCCTCCAGGATGCGAACGGTGGAGATCATCGAAAAATACGAGAAGTGCTCGTGGTAAATCGTGTCAAATTCGTTTCGTTGTATCAGCCGCAGCAGGTGGGGGAACTCCAGCGTCAGGACCCCATCGGGCTTCAGCAAGATCTTGAGCCCTTCCACAAAATCGTTCAGGTCTGGGACCTGCGCCAATACATTGTTGCCGAGAACCAAGTCGGCGCAACGGCCTTCCGCGGCTAACTCTTCCGCCAGTTGCGCGCCAAAGAACCGGACCAGCGTCGGTACTCCCTTTTCGACGGCCACCTTGGCCACATTCGACGCCGGCTCAATGCCTAACACCGGCACGTTGCGCTTGACGAAATACTGCAACAGGTAACCGTCGTTACTGGCCACCTCGACAACGAAGCTCTGCCCGTTTAGGCCGATTCGTGTCATCATCTTGTTGCAGTAATTATCAGCGTGTTTGAGCCAGGAATCGGAGTAGGAGGAGAAATATGCGTAGTCGCTAAAGATATTCTCCGCGCTCTCGTATTGCTCCAGTTGTACCAGGAAGCACTCCTCGCAGACGTAGACGTGGAGCGGATAGTAGACCTCGCCCCGGTTGAGGTCGGCGGGTGACGGGTAGGTCTCGCAAAGCGGGGACATCCCTAAGTCGACAAAGGTTCGCTGCAAGCCCGCGCCGCAGAAGCGGCACACCTTAGTTGAGGCTCCTTGCTGCTGGGTGTTGGTAGGAAGAGTGATTGTGGCCATATGCTCTCTTGGAAAGGCGCGGCGGATCAGGCACCCACTGCTGCCGCGACGGGCTGGGGTATCCATCGCAGCGACGTGTCCAACCGCCCGGCCTTCATCATTTTCTGTATGTGGCTGATCCGGGTGTACCGGCCGCACTCAAGATCCGCAAAGCGCAACCCGGCCGTTTGGTATGCCTCATATAGCTCCTGCGCTCCTTTGCGGGCTGTCCACTCTGGGCGGAAGCTCGGCAGAACGCGCCGAATCTTGTCACAATTGATGCGGTAGCAGCGCTTGTCGGGTCCACCGTCGGCGGCGTACTCGACATGGCAACCCGGAACGGTTTCGGCAACGATGGCAGCCAGCTCGCGGATGCGGTAGTTCTCCTCTGTCCGCCCGACATTGAAAGTCTCGTTGTGAATGGCGTCCTGCGGAGCTTCGAGCACGCTCAGGATCGCCGCCGTAATGTCGCGAATATGCACAATGGGACGCCATGGCGTCCCGTCGCTCTTGATATATACCTTGCCAGTCGTATGCGCCCAGGCCACCAGATCGTTCAAGACAACGTCCAGCCGTAGACTGGGAGATGCTCCGTAAGCGGTCGCATTTCTCAGGTAAGTTGGGCTAAAATGCTCATCCGCCAGCAGTGCCAGGTCACGCTCCACCAGGACTTTGGATTCGGCATACGCTGTCACGGGACTGAGCGCGCCACTCTCGTCGTGGATCACGTCCCCCGCGGCGCCATACGTGCTGCAGGACGAGGAGAAAACGAAGCGCCGCGCGCCCGCCTCTTTGGCTAGTACGGCCAGCCGGACTGAGGCCCTGTGGTTGATGTCGTAAGTAAGGTCGCCATCGAGGTTGCCTAACGGGTCGTTCGACAACGCAGCCAGATGCACAACCGCATCAAAGCCCTCGAGATCCGCTCTCGTCAGATCGCGGATGTCTTTGTGGACCTCTGGTATTTCCTCGGCCGGTTGCCCGAACTCACAACCCGCAAATAAGTCCGTGTCCAGGCCGACAACCTCGTGGCCGGCGGACCGCAAAATTGGTCCCGCCACTGCGCCGATATAGCCTCTGTGCCCAGTCAATAGTATTCTCATGTCGCACCCGCTGATAAGCACGCCAAAGTCCAATCCGTTTCAACGCGCCAACAGATTGACGATAAGGGAGTTATCTCCAACCACGATGTTTCGCGGAGATCGCAGATCCAAAAGTTTGGGATCTTGGTGCCAGTATGCCCGAGGGAAATTCTGTGGGCATTCATCCAGCGTCGTCAGGAACGACAGCCAGCAGGCCACCCTCGCACAACAACCTCGCCGCATCGCTGATTGCCGGGAACGGGATACCGGATCGCTCCGCGATATCGAGCAGAGAGTGCTCTCCATCGGAGAGATTCAGAACCCAGAGGCGTGCCGATATCTCCAGTCCAGGCGTCCCGCCGCCCGATCGGTAGAGGTTTCGCCGTCCTAGCTGCGGTTCACCATAGGGGCTCTGGTTGCGATATCGTCGATTGCCTTCCAGTACATCCAAGATGGCGGCGCACACGCGGAGCGATCCAGCCAGTTGCAGTGGCTGAATAAATGCGAGGTTGTCGGCTGAGGTGTGATACTCCGGAAAGCTTCCCCAAACACTCCGCATCAGGCAGCCTACCGGGAGATTGAAACCCGGAGAGCAGTACTGCCGTTCGTCGTAGCCATACGGGGAGAATTCCAGAACCTCCGATGGTTCGTTCTGATGGCGCAGAACATGCGCTGCGGCCCGGTCAATCTCGGCATTTCCGCGGCGGCTCTTCTTGTAATGGAATCCGCCCGCGTCCCCAATGCACGTCAGAACCAGCCCATGTCGGATGCGCCCAACGTTCTCGCGGTTTCGCGCTAGCCACGTGATGGCCCCGATCGTTCCTGGAATAAACAAGAACCGATACGAGTAATGATGACCCTGCTCGGACAACAACTGGGCTAGAGAGGTTGCCACGGTCAACCCCGAGAGATTGTCGTTCGCCAGGGATGGATGGCAGGCATGAGTTGAGATCAAAATCTCATCGGCCGAGCGCCCGGGTAGATAACACTCGCCGTACGTCAGGCGTCCGGCCTCCAAGGTCGAGTCGATGCAAACCTCGTAGTCGCCATCTTCGAGCGCCAGCATCTGGTTGTGGGACAGGCAGAATCCCCAGTCTTCCTGATAGTAGGAAGTTCGGTAAGGGATCCAATCGGGACTCTCCGGAAGCGTGAACAGGTGCGGCTTGAGTTCGCTCAGCGGCATGGTCGCGTGGACCGGCGAACTGTAATTCACGACGTGCAGGTTCGAACGCTGGAAATCCACAACCCGCTTCCCGTCCGGCGCCTTGATATAGGCATCTCGAATGTTCCACTCTCTAGGGACGGTCCAGTCGAGAACCGGCGTGCCCGTGGGAACCTCAACGGTTTGCAACGGAATCCGGTTTGCGATCGAGGCCAAGGTCCGCCGGATGCCATCCCCGGTGATGCTTCGGCACGTGGGGTAGAGTTCCGTTGCAAAACGGTGCAGGTCCCGGCCGGTTTCCGCCGCCGTTCTCCCGTCGAGTCTCTTCAGGAAACACATAGCGTTTATTCGAAGTCCGGGTACGTCCGATCCCGTTCGGAGATCACCTTCACCTCGTCGGGCCAAACGATTCGAAATGCCGGATCATCCCAGCGCACCCCCCGGGCCGACTCTGGACTGTAGAACTCCGAAATCTGATACAGAACCTCGGTCTCGTCTTCCAGGGTCAGAAAGCCGTGTGCGCAACCCTCCGGCACGTAGACCATGTTCCGGCTCGCAGCCGTCACAACCACCGCCACCCAATCTCCGAATGTTGGCGAGCTCCGGCGCAGATCGACGACCACGTCGTACAGCGCCCCCCTGGTGCAGCGAACGACTTTGGCCTCCTCACTCGGTGCGGCTTGATAATGCATGCCTCGCAGCGTCCCCTTCCGGACGTTAAATGAAACACTGCATTGCGCCAGCTTCGCATTCAGGCCATTGTCTTCAAACTCCCGCTGACACCAGCACCGCGCAAAAAAACCCCTCTCGTCCGGTCGGGGCTCGATACGAATCTCGAACACCCCTGGCAGCTTCGTCTTCTCAAACGTCATAAACGGTCACTCGATGAAACGACATGCAGAGGGCTTCCTTCAAGCCACTCAGCCGCGAGCGGCTGACGCGGCATTCACTGCGTTTCTTGAATGCGGCAACGAACAGATGAACAAATATTCCACCGCGAACAGGCGACTGATGACGGGAATCGTCACGTTCATATGCATCTGAATTCTCTTCATATATTGCCGCCGTGGCTCATGATGATGCCAATTGTGAGAGGTAGGGAAAGAACGGTTTATATCGAAAACAGACGCCAGCCCCGCTCGAAACTCGTTGAACGATTGCATATTATTATACGCAGGCCAAACACTCGCCTCTCGATGATCGAAGTTGACGTACGATGTAATGAATGTGCCACCGCTTTTCAACAAGGATCGTATTTCGGCAAACTTCTGCGATTGCACCTTGCCGACATATTCAAAAACACCTTGCGCTACAATTATGTCAAACTGCTTATCGCCGAAGGCGACGGGCCCTTCCACGAAATCCGCTTGCACAAGATTCGGCGCCGGCGTGTGAATCGCTATGTCAATCCCGTGATACTGTACGTTTGTTCGAAGCATTCGCCTCAGAGTCGCGGGCCCGCAGCCAACATCAAGAAGATCCCACTGCCTGTCGCCTGCAATTCCATTTACAAGTCCGGCAACTTTTTCCAGTCGGAAATGCGCCTCCGTATACTGAAGATTCTCCTTAGCCCAAAAGTCTCTTTTATGATATGTCTCGCTCACCTGTCCCATTAAGGCAATGTTCCTTTCACACAATACCCGATCACCGTTCCGCTCCTTAGGGTGTCGACTCGCCTACCCAGTCAGAATCTCCTTGAAGATCACGTTGTACTGGTCGTCCAAGTCGTTGCGGAACTGTTCCGTCTTCTCTTCAATCAAGCTTTTGAGCCACGGCGCATTCTTCTGAAGCTCGCAAAACTGCTCTATCAACCTCTCGGAGCCTAGATGCTTTATATCCTGGCAGTATTCCGACAATCCCATGGCGCTCATCAGGGAATCGCACTTCTGATGGAACGAAATCGAAATCGCCGGCTTGTTGAGGAGTAGAGCCAGCAGAACGTTATGAAAGCGAGTTGCAACTACCACATCCGTATTCGAGAGTTGCCACAAGAGGTGTTCCACAGATAGGACTGGGTCGTCAATGATCCGACCCTCCTCATACAGGACTGACCGTTCCTTCAGTAGTTCCACAAAATGTCCGACAGCAGGCCGATCGCATATATCACCGGTTAGCAGTCTGACGTCATAGTCGTGAGCCAACAACCACCGGACAAAAACGACAAGACTTTCGAGGTAGTCCGCATAAACCGCCTCACTGGGCCTATCGACGCTTTGCCGTCCAGCGTACAACATCAGACCGAGGCCGACAATGGGCCGTGCCCCTCGTCGAACTGGATCAGTCGGTAGGGCGCTCTTAGGTAAACTGAACGCGAGGTCAGGGTATACCCTGTCATCACGTGTCTGGATGCCGAGATCGGTCAGAAACTGCTTTGTGGCGGCGTCTCGATAAGAGCGAAAGTTCGCGAGGCGAAGGGCGGCTTTAACCAGAAACCTGCCGGCGGGGCCGTATACCGGACCGGCGCCCACGCTCACAAAAAGCAGTTTGCACCGGCACACCCTGGCCATCAGCGACCACTTGAACACACTATAGGGGCCCCAGTTGAGAAGGCCGCTAAGATCCGTTAGCAGGCCTGTTCCAGCAACGATCAGCACGTCCATTCGCTTAAGTGCCCGTAAGGCCTGGAGCCACCTGTACGGTTCGCTTGGGATACCGACCACCAGCCTCCGGACGAATCGCGCCAGGGAGTTGCGCCGGAGCCACAGCGGCTTCAGAACTAGACCATTCATTGGCAGAGTGGCGATGCCATAGGCGCGTCCTGCGGCGCTAGGGTTCGTGCAGATGCAGGTGATCTCGCTATTTGGTAGGTTGCGCCGAAGATGGTAGAGGAGCGATTGAAGCGTGCTTTCGTTCCCGAAGTTAATGTCTCCAAAATGCCCGAACAGTCCAATCCTGTGCCGCACGCACTCTTTCGGCGACCCGACCGAGACTTCCGTCATCAAAGATTGGGTCATCGGTGCTGTTTTGCTCGGGACTCGGGAGCCGAGACCGGTTGTGCTGGCGTCATTTCTGTATGAAGTGCCACGCTCTGATCGGGTGTAACCCTCAGAAGCCTCTGAATGCTGGCTTTGGGATTCAGGCCGGCGTTGAACAACGCTGCCAGCACCTCGCGAGCCAGGCGTGCGCGGCTAAAGGCGACGCCGGCGTCCCGGAACGCTCCACGGTGGTAGTCCCAGAAGCTCTTGGTACGGCCGCGCAGCAGACAGGCCGCCAGATACCGATAGTAGTCGGCCAGTGTCCGCCTCAGGCATTCTTCGAATTCTTCTTGGCTGAGGAAAAGCCGGGCGTAAGCGGCCAGATGATGCAAGTTACTGGCTGCGAGAGTATTCATGTTCCTCGACATCGAAATCCGCGACTGCTCGCGGACTCTCGTGAAGGTGAGGACCTGATGAACAAAGCCGAAATCGCAAGTGTTAAGAAGCGCAATGCATGTCTCCATGTCTGCGTGGATGTTTGCTTCGTTGTAAAAGGACTTGTGACTTCTAACAAGATCCGCTCGGTAGAGCAGGGAAGTGGCCGTTCCGAAAACATAGAGGCCATCGAGGAACAGGCGACGGCAGATGTCGTGACCTGAGACCACGGTACTGGGGTACGGTAGCCCGGTCCAAACGACTTGCGGGCCCTCGAGGCCGTATGCGCCGACCACTCCAACTGAGGGGTGAGCCTCGGCCACGGCGACCATCTGTTCCAGGCACTCTGGAAAGACCCAGTCATCCGCGAACACCATCTTACAGTACTTGCTGGCAAGAGAGATTTGGCGTAACGCGGCATTATGGTTCACAAGTGCCTTCAAAAGCTGCGTGTTGTGAGATATGCGGATCCGCCGGTCTCTGTCAGCATAGCGACGGGCGACTTCCACAGACCCATCCGTGCTGCAGTTGTCGACAATAATGTACTCCCAATTCTCATATGTTTGGCCGACAACACTTTCGATGCATTCAGCGAGATGCTCGGCCTCGTTGTACATCGGCGTGACAACGCTCACGAGCGGTTGCCCTTGGGAGTTCATTGTGCGTTCTTCTTTATGTTATCAATGTCGAGGCGCGAGAGTGAAGTTTGTGGCGGCCCTTACCCGATGCCGAAAGTCCTGCGGGTTCGACTGTCTTCCCGAGAGTGGACGAGTTTTCTGGCCAGCCCTGGCGCGCATCGAATCAGCGCCGATTTGAGTGCAATATTGAATGTACCGTGATACCGGAAAGCCTCCCTGACGGCTGTTTTTGCCTTTCCATATTCTCCCTTCTGGAGAAGCCAGTTTGCCCACCCGCTATGGATGGCGGCTAAATCGCGTCGAATCATCGTGCGAACCTCAAGCGGCAAGCCGTCGCTAATCCGAAGGCGCTTTTCCATGCGGGCTTGGGCCATGCGAAGACGAAAATCCGCGTCGTCCCAGTTCTTGCTTGCCCCGACATGGCGCTCAGCCGGCAGGGTGCGGTCGATAAGGACCATGGGCATGTTGACAAAGCAGAACTTCGTTTCGCAGGCCAACCGGAAAGCAAAGTCATCGTCATCGCCAAAGCGGAAGGCCGGGTCGAATCCGCCCACGCGACGTACCAGGTCCGTTCGAGCAACCAGGTTTTGGAGCCATATCGGATGCACGCCTACCACCGAGTTCGTGCCAAGCATGTACCTGAGGGGATCTGGGATCATACCAATGCTCTCGCGATGCTCCTTGCCCGCAAGCTGAAAGAGCGTCATCTTCATGTGCGGGTTATTCATGAACCAGGCGTCTGTAATGCAAGCGCCACACTGGTCCTTGAACTGGTCGAGCGCCTGAAACTGCCATTCCAGCTTTTGTGGAAGCCAGAGATCGTCGTTATCGTTGAAAGCGAGCCAGTCACCCTTTGCGTGTGCAATACCCGTGTTCCGGGCAACGTTTGGGCCCTGATTGTCCTGTTGGACGTAAGAAACCCGGTCGCGCCACATCTGGTTTTCGGCGATGTAGCGTGGAAGCAACTCAGAAGTGCCGTCGATTGAACCGTCATCCACGAGGATGACCTCGGAAACAGGCAATGTCTGGGACAGTACACTCTCGACAGAGCGTTTCAAACAGTCAAAGCGATTATAGACAGGGATGACGACGGAGATGGTCGGTTGCATGACAAGTGGGGAGAGGGCAGTCTAAGCTGGGGAAGTGCACTTTGTGGGTGCGCCGAAGTGTCCCACACCCTTTCGCGATGTGGGTCGATCTGCTCATGGCAAGAGTGGAAAGGCTCGACTCTCGCCCGCTTCACAGTAACCGGATCGGCTGCGAGTCGGCAAAGGCCGGCAGCGACACGAGAAGGCAGCCCGCCTAGTGAATTGTCGTAATCACGTTGGGCGGAGGCGTCGCCGGCTGCATTTGCGCGCTAACGAATTGATAGGCGCCCCGCGATGATGTGCGGGCGACGCCATTAGGATCGGTGGCAAATGGTGCCGACAAAGGTGACCAATTATTCACGTCCGAATTGTTCACCGCCAACTGAGCATTGAGATTTCCGGACCCGCTCCAGCTCACAAACGGATTAGCAGCCGCGGTATCATTGACAGCTCCCGTTTCGCTTAATCCTCCATCCGTCGTACCCAGAGAGGAATTATAGGTGTGCGTAATCGTCCCACCCGAGAAACTGGGCCCCGCCGCACTGGTGCTACTGCTGTACCACACATTGTTGGTGGCTATGGCAGTGCCTCCGCTTGATGCCGGGTCATAGTAGATGCCGGCAGAGCCAGCGCCACAATTGTTCCCGGCGCTTCCAGAAGCCTGCAGATTGACCATCGTGTTGTTGTAAAATTGCAAACCATTGCAGGATACGCCAGAGTTCAGGCAGGTGAATACGCCGTCGCCCAAACACTGGTAACCCGCCTTATCCGCGGTACCACCCCAGTATATGACGTTGCCGTAGATTTCTACGCCGTTGTAGGTCGTACCTCCGCCGGCCGTTGCAGCCGTCCAGATCGCACTTCCCTCGATGGTGCGCATGGTGTTATAGCGCCATACTGTTCCGGTGTGAGCGCTACCGTTCCAACTCACCTGACCATGGCAGGAACCGGCGCCCCAGTTCTTGTAAAAATACGAGTACTGAACCAGCAGGTTTGTGCTGCCGTAGCCGAATGTGAAGTCACAACTGCTGTCGTGCATGAACACATGGTCTATCGTGAGGTTCGTCGAGCCCCCGTAGTAAAGCAGGTCATCCGGCGTGTTAGTGTTGGCGCTTGAAGTCGCCCCAGTCCCTTGAACTTCGATGTAGGATAGCGTAGTGCCGCTGGCGCTGGGCATGTCCAGCCCCACGCACCTGCTCATCGATCCCAATTGACAACTCGTGCCATTGATGTAAATTCCAAATGAGCCTTCGGTCGGGAGGCCGTTATTGTTGAACGTTCCCACCTGGCCGTTGACCGTGTAATAGCCGCCGCCGGAATTAGCGATCTGCGTGAACGTTGCCTGGGCAGAACCCATCGTCGCCACATTCCATCCGGTACTTGTGCAGTTGTCAGACGCAATGGCCTTTTTGATCGTGATCTGAGTAGTGCCGGAAGTCGCTGTATTGAGGCTATAACTTCCGTAACTGCCATCTGCCAGATAATAGGTGTCACCACGGACCAGCGTAGCGGGAAGCCCCGCGTAAGCATTATTCCAATCGGCGCCAGTCTTCGATCCACCGCCAGCCGCGGTGACAACATGACAGGCAGCAGTCATTGGTGATGATAACAGACACGAAAGCGCAACGGTCGCCATGCAAGCTGAAAAGCATCGAAGCAAAATACTAAGCAAAGGTTTCATCGAATTGGCCCATCCACTCCACTTGCTTCCAATCGAAACCGCAGAACATCAACTGCAGCGAATTCCGTTGCCTGGCAGGCGCGAAATCGGTGGGTCCACCATGGCCGCGCATAGGCATTCCTCGCGTGGCATGGCTAGCACCACTACTCTGTTTATAGCCTTCGGGACGACGCCTCGGCAAGATGCTGTAGGTTAACATCCTAAGACTGCCATTCGTAAGGGGTTTTGGAACGGGGGAGGCGGAGCGACGCTGGCGACAAAAGTGCACTCTTGCCAGACCAGTAGCGCTCAGAGCGAAAACGACGGCGCCAGGCACGCCAGCTATTCCAGCCGCTGCTCCCGGTTAGGGTGGGGGGTTCTCCACGTACGCCAGCCAATTACAAGCAAAGTGAAGAACAGGACCATGAGAACTGTCGCAATTCCTACATTTGCCTGCTCCTCATGGTCTGTATAGACTCGGATGAATGTTCGACCAATGCGCGATCGGCTGACCACATCGTCACGAAAGTCGGACAGATGCCTCAATACGGCAACTCGCAATGAAGACTTGGAAATGTTGACGCTCTTGAGATCCAGACCGTTCTGGTATCGACAAGTCACCTGCCGCGACATACCCGCACCAACCGGCAACGTGAAGGCGATTCGGGCGCCGATTCTTGTGTAATTGTACGGCAGCCCATCGACGAGCAGTTCTAAAGGGAAGTGGAAGTCCTCGTCTTTTTCGACATAGAAAAGCGCGTCCTTCCGATGGACATTGTTAATCCGTAGACTGCTGCTGAATGCCTGGATGTCGAAGTTGCCATCGTCACGCATCTTTTCAAGATACAGATGCTCGGAGATATCGGCTATCCCGCGCCACAGCGTGCCGGGTTGGAGTTGGTTGACCGTGTCTGCCATCGTGTCAAATCGACCAATACCCTCTGCGAAATAAGCGGGATGGACATAGAACAACAGCGGGTTCTCCAAAAAAACGTCGACTGCGACCTCGGACATCGCGATTGGTATTTCAGCGGAATACCTCCGAAAACTAAGGAAGTTGCGGAAAGCCAGAGTCCAGGACCGGAGTCCGAACTGGGAATCGAGTGCAACATGGGAGTCCAGTGGAATGTTGCGCGAATTTGCGGTCGCAAGGAAATTGAAACCCTTTAGCGCGCCGATGACCGCTTCTGAACCGATCGAATGGGGAAATACCATGACGCGGTCGTACGGAAGCCCCGTAAGCTTCCGGAACTGCTCCATCCGAGCAAGTGCCTGTCTGATATTGTTGACCTGCGCATCCAGTGGTCGGCCGGCAAGCGGCCCAAATTCCTGGTGGTCATGGTTGTTGCCGTGGATGCAGATCGACAGCCGGTCGCTGTTTGCCCGAAACAGCGATATCACGTCCGGTTCACTGCGATCGTAGTTCCACGGAATAAAGGCGATTGTTGTGTGGAAATTATGCCGCCGCATCTCCTGCAACAGATCGCTATACTGAAGGTATCCGTAGGGTTCCCTCAGCCACGCATCGTCAACCGTAAGATTCGCGTAGTGCCCGTTTGCGTGCCACGCCCTGTCCCCCGCCGCATACCGGAGAAACATCATCGCCGGCGCCACCTCGGAGAATTCGTACAACGATTCATCCAGTGCACTCGGCGGCGGCTCGACGTGGGCTAAGGCCACGTCAGAGCTTAAGAACACCCTTGCCGCCCCAACGTCCGCCTTGACAAATACCGGCTTTTCGTCAGTGACGGATGAAAGGTCGATGACGGATTCAGCCCTCGATCCGTCCACGATCAGGGCACATGTCTGCCCGGTCCTGGCGCTCAACTTCTGGCCGGAAAGCTGCCGAGTCACCTCTTGGATTGTCGAAATGCGGTAGACGCTCTGCTCAGTGATGCTCACGGGCCCCTGGCAGCCTGAGACGGCCCCTCCCGACCATTGGCGCAGATCTTCCGCTCCCGTCTCCGTTGTGATTCCGTCTATCAGGATCGGGATGCTGTGCCCATTCTCCCGCCTGATCGCAGACAGCAGGTGCGCAGAATTGATTGCGTGCAGAACGTCGGCGGTAATGATGACAGCCACCGTGCTGTTCTGTTCTGCGGCCTTGATGGCAGGAAGGTCGTCCGACCGGTCTTTCAAGTGAAAAACTGTTGTTCTGAGCCCGTAGAAGCCGGCGGCAACGGCCGCGCGCTGACTGGAAAGCGACGGCCCGTCTCCTTTCTCCAGAAGGACAACGTCTGCCGAATAGCAAACTTGGCAGCATGCGGTTACGCAGCAAGCCACTAGGAACTTGCGGAGCCAAGCTAGGGCCTGCTTTACATTAGCCGTTCGAAGCAACCAAAGTCGCATGGGGTTTGTCAAGTCTTGGGGTTGCGAGACGCGTCGTCATTCAGAACGATTGTATTGGATACGCCGGATCGAGGGCACGCCATCTTGGATCGACTTCATCGAGTCAGTCGATGGAATAGACGATGCTATCCCCATCCATGCTGGCGTAGGCGACTGTGGCGCGCTCGGCACC
Organism: Bryobacterales bacterium; assembly: GCA_003142185.1. Taxonomy (GTDB): domain Bacteria; phylum Acidobacteriota; class Terriglobia; order Bryobacterales; family Bryobacteraceae; genus Bog-375. The sequence goes on along the minus strand of PLOR01000009.1, from coordinate 153,179 downwards.
GGCGCCTTCGACGCGCCAGCCGCCTCCGTCGGGCACAATGCTCATTCGGCTTCTTTGTCTCCACCACGTATCGACCTCTGTGGGGAGAGGGATCCATACATCCGCTTCGGAACGAAGCGGCACCAGACTCTGTAGCAAGGCCTCATACGTATTCCGTGCGCGCGGAGTGTTAAGATAATCCGGGTGCACGTTAAAGCTGATCAGGCCGTGCTGCGTCCTGATTGCGGCAATCTGCTGCTGCCATAGCGCGGTTGAGTAGACGTTGAGGATGTTGAACAGTGAGTAGTCCTGTGTGGTGGTCAAGGGAAGTTCGAGTATGTCACCGATGTAAAATGGCATGACCGTGCAGCATCCGCCAAGCTGGGCATCCAGATGTCCGACGTTCGGTACAGACATGTCATATGAAAAACGAAACGCGCCATACCAATCCAGATTTCGGTATAGGCCGCCTGAACGGAATCCGCTACTGCCGAATTTCTTCGCGTATTCATTAATTTGCCGAGCTTGTTCCTGAAATCGGTTCCAGTCTCCGAAAAGCCGGCCGTCGTGCTTGAAATCGTGGACGTTGATCTCGAAGCCCCGGCCCCGAATGGATTCCAGGGTGTCGGTCGAGACGGTATATCTTGCGCCGGGAATCAGTTGAAAGGAGGACTTGATACCAAAGGAATCGTCGATATCCATGAGGGTGTTGCAGAAGTCCAGTCCCACCTTGGTTTCCACATCATGGGTGACAATCGCGCAGCTTCTCTTGCCTTCCGGCCAGAACCAGATGAAGGGTATGCGGAGAGCCTTGTTGGCCTTCAAAGAGAGTGCCATCACGAATTCAAAGAGCTGGTCGACCGTTCGGTCCACCGGCCAGCGTGGAAACGGCTTGCTGTCCCAGCCTTTCAGCCAAAGGCGCTGAAGGTGCCGCCGCACAGAAACGGTCAGCCAGGGCCGAGCCAGGTAATAAGCACTTCGGGTCAATCTCTTAAACGCCGAGGCCCGAGCGGTTCCTGTTAAATACCTCTCCTGCCGAAGATTCGTTATCACCTCGTTCAGATTGAACGGTAGAAGGCACGTCGAGCCCCCGATCTCGACACCGGAAAGAACGTCCGGCAGGCTATCACTGGCGCTGACCGCGCCTTCCGCAACCGTTGACGTTCCGTAACACAGGTGGCCACCGAACCGAAAGTAGCCCGGATGCCGGCCGACGGCACCACCACTTAGCAACTGGAGGTCGGCATACCGCTCAGGGCAACGATAATAGTCGAGAAACACCTTGTTCATACGAGGAGACACGAGTTGAGGCGCTCAGCCCATGTGCCTGTAAAGCAGGCGTCCGACCCCCGTGAAAATCGCGTCCGGCATGCGGGCAAAGATCTGCCTGAGGCGGGAGCGCTCCCGTCGGGCGGACGGATCTTTCGGCGACGCCGTAGAATAGCGATAGTAATTCAGCTCTGACTCAGCGCCTCCCAGATGGCCCTTGAAACTCGCCAGTCCCGGGTCTTCCAGACCGGAGCGGCCTAGATCGAATTCTTCGATGCCCGCGCGCTTGGCTTCCCCGATCGCTTGCCAGAACAGAAAGGGTGTACCGCCTAAGTTATTAAACCTGGAGTCTGAGCACCCATATTTGTAGACCAGCGAGTTCTTGTAGGCCAAGGTGATGATGCTAGCAACTGGAGCGGAATCCTTGGAAACAACATGAATCGTCAGTTCGTCGCCCATGCATTCAATTAGGTTCCGGTACCACGCCATGGGCTGAGGGGGCAACTGATGCCGACGGCGCGTCAGAAGCAATAGATAATGGAACTTCTTCAGCAGCTCATCGGTATGGCCCTTTTCGTAAAGGAGTTGCTCCCGCTCTGCCTTTCGGATCTTGCGCCTTACACAGCTATCGTGAAAACCCCGGTAGATCGCTTCTGGAGCTGGGCGGAGATCGATGCTGTGAAAGCCGTACTTCGCGCCTTTTATGAAGCGAGACCCAGCATCACAGATCTCTGTATCGGAGAGCGGCCGCAACTCCACATACTTCCAGCGTTCCCGTCGCGCCTCCTGTTCTAAGTACTCGAGGACCGTCTGAAGTTCCCCGCCGCCGTCCAGCAAGGGTTGGCAATGATCGGAAAACGGCAGTGACACTAATCGCCGCCCGGTCAGCCAACTGTTGACGTGACAGAACAGCACACCGTTCTGCAATTGAGCGTTTGGAGCCGAAGTCGTGAAAACTACCGGTTCATAGCCGTAGGTGCGCCATAGAGCACCCAGCCAACCTGGGGTGTGAAATATGGAAGCCTTGGGATGCCGCAGGAGAAACTCCGTCCACCGCGGGTCTTGGAGCGGATTGAACCTATATACGTTCACTGTGATCGAACCATGATCCTTTGCTGAGCTTCCAACTCTTCCAAAATCCGCTGGGGATCCGTGCACCGCGACGCTGCCTTGCGGGCGCGGGGGAACCTATTCCGGTAAACCTCTTCCAGCTTCCGCACGTACACTTCCGAATCGAAGCGTGAGATCCTTATGCAGCTAGTCTGAATCGGCAATCGCCTCCTCCATGATCGCTTTATGTGCCAGTAACACGCATAAAACTCGTCCGGAAGCGTTAACAGTTGCCGCGTATTGTGGACGCAGAATGCGGAGATGGCGTAAGACTGCCGACCTTGCTCCGCGGCTCTCATGCAGATGTCGGTTCCGTAAAAGTGAAAGTGAGGCAAGGTTTCGTCAAAGCTGAGGCCGGAATCCCGCCTAAAGATCAAAACGATCTCATCGAGCGTCTGCACGGTCACGGGCTGCTCGACTTCTTGGCCCAACACACCCAGGCCGGACGAATAGATATGTCCGCACAGCTCGCCGTCGGCCCGGGCGCCCCAACAGCCCACTACGCCCCAATCGGGATCCTTCTCTTCCAAGCGGCGCAAATTCTCGCCGAGTTGCGACAACCAGGCATCGGGCAGAAACACGTCCTGGTGGACGAAGACGATCAAATTGTTGGCAGCCTTACGGAGTGCATCATTATAGGCTGCCGAGGCGGATGCGTAGTGTTCCTGAATAAGGATCTCATGCCTGCTCGTGGACCGCAGGCAGGGCGACGCCAAGAGGTTCTGTTCCAGCACCTCTCTGCTATTCACCGCGGCAACGAACGTAACGTCGAAGTTGGTAAACATAACGCTAAAACGCTGCCATCTCCTCCATTGCTGGCAATGCAACCGGGACCTGGCGCTCCCTCCCTCGCTTGCTTAGAGCAACGTACGAAACCGTCATCGCAATCACCACCCACAACATCTGGCCATTTTGACCCCAGCCGTAGGCGGCGACGGATATCATGACTACAAAAAACGATACAAGACAGCTAACACAGTTGATACAGAAGTAGCGCTCCGGCTTTGGTAGCGTTCGATAAGCACGTAAAGCGATGACGGCGGGCTTCATCAACAAGGCTCCGATAAACAACAGGCCAACATAGCCCGTTTCGTATGTCAACAGAAGCCATGCGCTGTCACAAGTAAACCATCGGTGGGGCGCTATGTTCGGCAGCACTATGATTAGGCCCTCGTCCCGGAATGCGCCAAGGCCGAATCCCAGTAAGGCGCGTAGTGGATCTTCTAATGCCTTTGTGACAGCACGGTAAAGAGCAGGCCGGTATGCAAACGACATCCCCATTCCAGTATTTGGGTTCAGCGTCGCCAAGTAAGTGTTCCAAATCGTGTCCGTGACGCCGGGCCGCACCAACAGCACTAACGACGCGAGCACGCCTACCACCAGAAGCTGCTTCCGCACCTTGCGGTTGGCACCGAGGAGAAGCACTGCCAAAGATGCGATCGTAGCCAGCCACGGTCCCCGGCTGCTGGTTTTGTAAAGATTCCAAAACATGACCACCACACACACATACAGAAACACCTTCTGAAAGCGGCTTGACACTGTCGTCAACAGATACATCGCGAGCGGAAGGACCATCGAGATTGCGGCACCGAATAGGATTGGATGGGGAAACGTGGAGCGAGCCCGAATTCCACGGTCCATCAGCTCTGTGTAAAGTGTGTTCCCACTGCCAAACGTTTGCTGCAGCTCTGCTGGGAAGATTGACAGAACGCTCCACCCAGCATAAATCTCCAGCAAGCCGAAACAACACGCTACTCCCACCGCCGCCACCATGGCGAAGGCGAGTTTCGAAATCGTCTGCACGTCCGTGACCGTCTTCAGAATAATATAATATATGAGGTAGTATTCGAGTACCTGGGCCAAGAACTGTTTTGCGCTTGTCAGGACTACGATTGAAACTAGCGTGGAAAGCAAGAGCCAGCCCGCGTGAACGAAGAGCAGGTTCTTTAGTGGAAACGTCTGGATAACGCTCTTTTTTCTTTTCGTGAAGAACAAGGCGGCCAGAACAATCAGGGCCAGCCTGGATGTGTAGAGGTCGAATACGCCCGTGACAATGCGGCACTCGCCGGGAATTAGGGTGAGAAAGAACACGAAGGCCGGCAGGGCGCGTTCCAGGCCGTGCTTCGTAGCGAGCCTCACCAGCGTGAACACAACCAGCACGTCGATTGCGCAGATCAACCACATGTGTGAAGTGAGACGAGGTCCAGAGGGTTACGCTTCTGTGAGTGTCTTCGGGAATACTTCATCTGGGACTTCGGGACCTTGCCCGCTGCGGATATCCCGGATCTTGTGCCAGATATCCTTGCTGAGGGGCCTACGCTGCACACGGATGGCGCGCGGAGCGGCAATTCCTTCCACGACGCCGCGGAGGAAGTAATCCACCCATCCGTAGCGTACCGACCGTAAGCAGGCGATTGCCACTCTGCCCACGGCGAAACGGAGACCACGCCAAAATGGGTAGTGTTTCCAGACGATCCACAGCCGATTGCGCAGGGATAGATAGTTGATGCGTGTCCGTTTCTTGGGTAGAAGGCCGCGCACGCGCAACTCAACACAAGCCAGCACCGGACAGTACAGCATCTCGAAGCCGTCGCGAATCAACCGCAGAGACAGATCGACGCTTTCGAAATACTGAAATAACTTGTCGTCATACCCTCCGCTGGTGACAAGTGTCTTCGAGCGAAACAGGACTGCTCCCTCGCTGAAGAAGTCGGTGTAAAAAAACCGATTCTTCCAGGTGTCCAGGGGTCGGGAATACCACCAATGTTCGGGAAGCGGCTCATTCGGGCTCTCGGATGTTCCGACTTTGAATGCGAGGACACCGACCCTGGGAAACTGCTGGAACAGTCCCACTCCCTTCCTAACGACACCCCGGTCGGGAAGGGTGATGTCGTTGTCGATCGAAAGAATGTAGGCGCCCGTCGCCGCCTCGAAACCCTGGTTCCGCCCGGCCGTCGGCGAATTAACGGTGCGGCGAATTACCCGCACCCTCTCGCCGAATTGCTTCGCCACCATTTCCGGCGAGCCGTCCGTGGAGCAGTTGTCTACGACAATCACTTCCAGCTTTGGCCAGTCCTGATCGAGAACGCTGACAAGACTCTGTGCCAGCAGCTCTTTGTTGTTGTAGTTCAGAACTACCACGGAGACGAGGACGTCTTCGGGAATAGAAGTTACGGCTGTTTTGGGTTGAACCACTGTAAACGGCTCCTGCTGTCTTTGGTCGAATTACGCGCCAATCGCAACCGCGTCCTGCTGAGGCACCTTTTCCTGGAGATGGCGGATGACGTCGCGCAGAATGTCATCGAGTTGGTGCTTTGGTTCGTAGCCCGTGAATCGCTTGAGCCGGGAAAGATCGGGCACGCGGCGCTCCATGTCTTCGAAGCCGGGAGGATATGCCTCCTTGTACGGCACATAGGTAATCGTGGACTTCGACCCGCTCAGCTCGATAATGCGCTCGGCTAATCGCTTGATTGACACTTCCTCCTGAGTTCCGAGGTTAAACACCAGTCCCGCGGTGTCGGGCCGGCCCAGCAGGTCCACCAGCATCGGCACCACATCCCAAACGTGCGCGAAGCAGCGGCTCTGCGTACCGTCGCCGAAGACGGTCAGCGGCTGATTGAGAAGAGCCTGCCGGACTAGCGTAGGGATGACCATGCCGTAGTGGCCGGTCTGCCGTGGCCCGACCGTATTGAACAGGCGCACCACAACCGTCTGCAACTGCTTCTCCTGAAAATAGGCTAGTGCCAGGAATTCGTCAATCGCCTTCGACGTGGCATAGCCCCATCGCGACCGGGAGGTCGGACCCATCACGCAGTCGGCGTCCTCGCTGAAGACGCGCTCGCGACTCTTGCCATAGACCTCGGAGGTCGAAATAATCAGAATAGGTTTGCGGTAGCGGCAAGCGTTCCTCAGGACAATTTCTGTTCCCATCACGTTATTGATAATGGCCTCGGTCGGTCGCTCAATGACGAGCCGGACCCCGACACTGGCCGCCAAATGATAAACGTAGTCCGCCCCGCGGATCATCTCCTCGGTCAGATGCTCGTTGGACACGTTGTCAATGATGCACTTGAACCGTTCGTTCCGCTCAAGGTGCGCTACATTGGTAAACCGCCCCGTGGAGAGGTTGTCAATGATGGTGACGGATTCGCCGTTGTTGATTAGCAAATCTGCCAAATGGGAACCGATGAATCCGGCGCCGCCAGTGATTAGATGCTTAGCCATAACTTAGGTCCTTTCGTAGGTAAACTTGGATGGTTCAAAGTACACTTGTGAGGCGGTTAAGCCTTGTTGTAAGAGGCTTGGTCGGGTTCCCCTATGGCGGTTTGTGTGGATGCCTTAGTCTTGCCGTTGTTGCTGACCAATCCATCGACTAATCTCAAATACTCGTCTTTCCGCGCCTGCCAGGTGTTTTCACTCGCATACTTAGAGGCGCGGGCTGCCTGCTCCCTTCGGAGCAGCGGATCGTTCCCGAGCAAGCGCACCGCGTCCGCCAACGCCGCTTCATCGTCGTTGTCGTAATACTTGACGATGGAATCGTCATAGTAAAGCATGTGAGTCCTGGTCCTCGACGCTACCACCGGGACGCCCAAAGCCATGAACTCGAGAATCTTGGTGCTCAGCGCCTCGTTGCCGAACGCCGAAGTGGCGCGCTTCGGCTCGATGGCAAGGTCGGCTTCAGCCATCACCCGAGCGATCTCACGGCTGGGCAGGAAGTCATGGAAGATCACGCGGCCCTGCATGTACAGTTCATTCGCCAACTCGATCAGCGCTGGCTTGGCCGGCCCCTCCCCGTAAATGTGAAAGTCTGCTTGGGGCATCTCGCCGGCAACCCGCGCAAAGGCTCGGATGGCCACATCCAGGCCCTGGTGCCAGTTCAACGAGCCCGGGTATAAGATCAGGAGCCTGTCTCTCTTTTCCTGCCTGTCCTTCGGCTGCGCCACAAAGATGTCGAGATCGGGAAGATTGCGGACCACGCTACAGTTCTGCGGACGTTTCAAACGCGCCACGAGACGGTCCCGCCAAAGGTGATTGGCGATGATGACGTGGTTCGCAAACCTAACCGAACATCGTTCGATAAACACTAACACGTTGAACATCCACGAGCGATCCTTCAGGGCAAACTTGCTGGCATAAAACTCGGGCAGCAGATCGTGAATGTCTAGGATGATAGGCACGCCCTTCCACTTCGGGTACAGCGTGGCGAATACCAGGAAGTCTGGAACGTTATGTACATGGACGACATCGTAGGGATGTTCCCGGTGCATGCGGCGCAGAAACAGCGTCGACCGCAGCAGAAACCGGAATATTCTGGTCGCGTAAGCGAACAGCCCCCTCTCGTTGACTGTTCTGGGCTGGATACGATAGACATTCACACCGTCTAGAATCTCGGACTCCGGGTGGCTGTCGTCACGCTGTAATGCGAGGACATCCACCGTATCTCCCCGCTTCGCAAGGGCCGTCGCATACTGCAGTATGCGCGTATCGCTCTCGTAGAAGGCGTACGCCAGCATGCAGATTCTGAGGCGTTGTTGTTGCGGCACTGGGGAACTCATGGGAGAGTGTCGGCAGTCTTAAGCGCCTAAACGTTGACTCTAGCCGCCGCAGCCCAACTGCGCGGCAGATTTTTAAACACTTCAATGTTCTCAAACACAGTACTTTCGCGCGCACCACGCTGCTTCACCCATTCGGCCATCATGCGAACTCCAGCTTCAAGCGAAACCTTAACGTCCGTGCCGAATACCCGCTGCGCTTTGCCGTGGTCGGAGAAAGCCACCTTCACCTCGTTACGCGGGTCGAGGTATCTGATCCGGCACTCTTCTCCCATCGCGTCGCTGACACACTTCGCTAGCTCGTTGACGGTATAGGGCACATCCGCGCCAACATTGAAAATCTGATTTCGAGCGCCAGCGACATCCACCGATCCCGCGATGATCGGGGCGATGTCATTAACGTGGGTGAACGCGCGTTGTTGAGTACCATCGCCGAAGATCGTCACCGGCTCGCCTTTGAGGATTTGGTTCATGAAGATCCCCACGACGTTGCGGTATCGGTCGGCGATATTCTGTCTCTCGCCATAGACGTTGTGGGGGCGGAAGATCACGTATTCCAAGCCGAACATTTCATGGCTTACCCTGAGTTCCTGCTCCACGGCGAGTTTGGCGATGCCATACGAATCCTCCGGCACTGGGATCATGTCCTCGGTCAAGGGTGTCTGGCCCGCACCGTATACCGCGATGGAGGAGGTAAACACAAAACGCTTCACCTCGTGTTTCACCGCTTCGTTAATCAGGTTTACCGACGCGATCAAGTTGTTCTGATAATTGAACCTCTTGATGAAATGACTGAGTCCTTCAGCCGCATACGCCGCCAGGTGGTACACGTAATCGAATCTGTACTTGTCGAAGAGTCGAGTGAGTAGCTCGTGGTCGACCACCGAGCCTTGGACAAACTCCGCGGCCACGGGGACGTTGTCCAGAAACCCGCCGGACAGGTCGTCTAACACGACCACATCGTGCCCTATGTTGAGGAGCTGCTCAGCAACGTGAGAGCCCATAAAGCCGGCGCCGCCGGTGACTAAAGAGATGGACATCGAAAAAACGCCTTTCCTGCGCTAAATGAGAAGTTGACCGCTGGATTCGTGCCGTTAGGACTGCTGCAGCGCCATTGGCGTCGGGATGTCTGGTTCGTCGCCGCTTTCGACAAATCGAACCGGGTCTAGCCTCTTGTTCCAGTCCCTCGTGACGCGATACATGTCCAGCCTGGCTTTCAGCACCTCGGACGCTGAGAACAGGCCGCACAGGCCCCATCCAAGCTGCCGAACGCTGATCCATGCCAGAACTGCAAGCCTGCACCGGCGCGCGCCCTGTGGGCCAAAGTGTTTGTAAAAGTAGCGGTAGCGATTTCGCCATCTCTCCAGCTCGAATCGTAAGGGGAACCGATTGACGGACTGCCCGCCCAGGTGTGTAATCACTGCATCGGGAGTGTAAATGATGGAATGTCCCGCATCCCATACTCGCCGGCACAGGTCGACTTCTTCGAAGTGATAGAAGAACTGCCCGTCAAAGCCGCCGAGGTCTTTCAGCAGTTCGCCGCGGAACATAGCGCAACACCCGGATTGCCAGTCGATAAGGCGCTGCGTCATCCCTTTCCATCCAGTGTAGGTGTCGGAAATGAACAGGTCGGAAACGTACGCCAATGCGCGCAGGTAAAGGGCCGCAATCCAGCTTCGCCAAATTGTCGGGAAAGGACGCGCTGGATGTTGAAAGGAACCATCGGGGTTGAGAACCCGGCAACCAAACGCCCCGGCTTCGGGGTGACAGTCCGCAAAGGCGACCCACTTCTCCAAAGCGCGATCCCGGATGATGGTGTCAGGATTCAGAATGAGGACGTAGCGCCCAGAGCTCCGGGCGATTCCTTCGTTATTGCCCTTGGCGAATCCGAGGTTCGTTCCGTTTTCCAATACACGGGCGCGTGGGTAGAATTGGTGGATGAATTCGACAGAGCCGTCGGTCGATCCGTTGTCGGACACGATGACCTCGATGTCGATGCCCTGCGTCTCCTGATAGATCGACCGGAGACAATCGCCGATCACCTTCACGTCATTCCAGCACAACACAACGATGGACAATGTCACAGTCAGCTCCAATCCAAGGATGGTTCCCGATCAGTCCGATTTCTGCCGCGCTACCAATTGCCAGCGCCCGCGGCGAGAGCCAGCGATGCGGCGCGAGTGTTGGCAGCGAAGACGCCCAACTCGCTGGCAATCCGGCCTTGTTGGTCGTCCCTCAGCCCTGGGTACATGGGCAACGACAGTATCTCACCCGCTGCTTTCTCGGACACGGGGAAATCGCCGTGCTGGTAACCGAGGTGGCTGTAGGCCTTTTGTAGGTGCAGCGGAACCGGATAGTGAATTCCGGTGCCGATGTCTGCGTCCGCCAATTGCCGCTGAAGTTGTTCGCGGTTGTCGACGCGCACGACGAACAGATGGTACACCGCTTTGGACCACGGCGGTTCATGGGGAAGCCGGATGCGTTCGCCGATTGGGGCCGTCCGTTCGCGATATCGGGACGCGCTTTCCCGGCGCTGCTCGTTCCAACTGGCCAAATGCCTCAGCTTGACCTTCAAAATGCCTGCTTGAATCCCATCCAGGCGGCCGTTATATCCCTCGATGTCGTGATAGTACTTCTGTGCCTGGCCGTGATCGCGAAGCATGCGGATCTTCTTCGCGAGCTTCGCATCGTTGGTCGTCACCGCGCCAGCTTCGCCGCACGCACCGAGATTCTTGCCCGGATAGAAGCTGAATGCGGCCGCCCGCCCCATCGTCCCAGCCTTCCTCCAGCGCCCTTCTCTTTTCGAAAAGTACTCAGCGCCATGAGCTTGACAGGCGTCCTCCACAACCGTCAGATGATACCGGCCTGCGAGCTCCAGGATGGGATCCATATCCGCGGTCTGACCGTAAAGGTGCACCGGAACGATCGCTGCGACGCGTCTGCGGGACTTCCGATTCACCAACTCTCCCTTTTCGCCATCGACGCAACAGTGAACCTCAATGTATTCCCGGAGTTTCTGAGCATCCATGTTCTGAGTATGCTCGTCGACGTCCACGAATGCCGGCCGGCCGCCGGCCTGTGAGATAGCCTCCGTGGTCGCGATAAAGGTGTTTGGAACGGTGATAACTATGTCGCCATCTTTGACGCCCGACGCGATGAGCGCAAATCTGAGCGCGTCGGTACCGCTTCCCACTCCAATGCAGTGCTGAGCGTCGCAGAACCTGGCGAAATCTCCCTCGAAGCCTTCCACCATCGGTCCGCCGATAAAGGCCGCGTTGCCTAAGGCAGTCGCGAACACGTCACACAGTTCCTCCCGTAACTCCTTGTGAGGAGTGACAAGATCCAAAAACGGTATATTCTTCTCTTTCATTCCGTCCTCCGGGATGCTTCCGACGTCACGGCTCGCAAAACACGGGCCGGGTTTCCCGCAACAATCGTATCGGCGGGAACACTCTTGGTTACGACACTGCCGGCGCCGACGATGGCTCGTTCACCTACCGTTATCTTGGAGAGGATAGTAACTCCCGATCCAAGTGACGCGCCTTTCTTGATCACGGTAGTTTCCACCATCCAGTCCGCTTCAGTCTGCAAACCGCCTTCGGTGGTGGTGGCGCGGGGATAGCTATCGTTGATGAACGTAACCCCATGTCCGATGAACACATCGTCTTCAATCGTGACCCCTTCGCAGATAAAGGTGTGGCTCGATATCTTACAGTTCTTTCCGATCCTTGCGTGTTTTTGGACCTCGACGAAAGCCCCGATTTTCGTGTTGTCGCCGATCTCACAGCCGTAGAGGTTAATAAACTTGGAGAACTTCACATTCGTTCCAAGCTTTACGTCCGGCGAGATGCACAGATAGTCGTTCATAGGCGCACCGCCGCGCCCATATCTGCCAGGGACCGATCCGCCGCTTCGAGCAACTTGACTACCCGCAAACCGGCGAGACCGTCGTTGAACGGTACTTCGTCGCGCGTAATGCAGTCGATGAAGTAGCCGATCTCCGCGGCCAGGGCTTCAGTCTGTTCGACTTTGGGTGCCCACATGTCGCCTGTGCGATAACTGACCAGCAACTCGTAAACGCCTTGCTGACTCTTGATGTCCACACCTTTGTCGTATACCTTGATCTTTTCGTCGGCGTCCAGGTCGTTCCACACCACCATCTTCTTCTCGCCTCCCAAAAGAGTCGTGCGCACCTTGACCGGCGACAGCCAGTTGACATTGAAGTGGGCGATCACGTTATCGCTGAGGTAGACGGTGATGTAAGCGACATCCTGGTGGCCATTCAAATGGCTTTGCCCGGTTGCAGCCAGATATTCCGGTTTCGAATGCACGAGGTGGTCCATGATCGAAAGGTCGTGCGGTGCAAGGTCCCAGATGACATTAACGTCGTGCTGGAACAACCCGAGATTGACCCTGGTGGAATCGTAGTAGTAAAGCTTGCCGAGCGTGCCGTCCTTGGTCAGTTGCTCGATTTTCTTGACCGCGCCCGTGAACAGGAAGGTGTGATCGACCATGATCGTCAGGTGCTTCTTCGCGGCCAGTTCGATCAATTGTTCGGCCTGCGCCACAGTCGACGTAAATGGTTTCTCGACAAAAACGTGTTTCCCGTTCTCCAGGGCTGCCTTGGCCAACTCGAAGTGGGTCCAAACGGGCGTGATCACGGCGACAGCGTCAATCTGCGGCGAAGACAACACTTCCGAAACGTCGCACGTGGCGCGCACACCTGGATAGGCGCGTTGAATCCGCCCTTGAGCGGCCGGACTCTTGTCGCAGATTACAGAGACTTCGCAATCGTCCGCGGCGTGAAAGTTCCGCGCAATGTGAGGTCCCCAATAGCCGTAACCGATAATGCCGACTCGAATCATTACCCCTCCACCTTCAACACGCGCCCGCTCCGGAGATAACCGCTAGCGGTGTCTGAAGAAGGATCTTTATGTCCAGCCACAACGACCATGACCTGGCGTAGCGAATGTCCAGCCGCACCATTTCATCGAACTTCACCCTGCTTCGCCCTTCAACTTGCCACAGGCCCGTGATCCCTGGTTTCACCGCAATGAGGCGCTCCTTGTGCCAAAGGTCGTAGCACTTGTATTCATACATCACCGGAGGCCGCGGGCCCACCAGGGACATTTCTCCGATCAGGACGTTGAGTAATTGCGGCAATTCGTCCAGGCTCGTCTTGCGCAGCAGTCGCCCTACTCGCGTGATTCTCGGATCCGCGGTTAATTTGTATTGTCTTCGCTGGTCCGGTCCACTTTGCTCGAGTCCTTGCGCGCCTGCGATGAATTGCGTCACGTACTGTTCATGAATTGCGTGGTCGTTCCCGACATACATGGATCTGAATTTCAGGAACGTGAACTTTTTCCCGTACTGGCCTAGCCTGACCTGACGGAAGAGGATCGGGCCTTTCGAGGTCAGTTTGATCGCAATCGCAATGGCGAACAGCACTGGGAGACAGAGCGCCAAGGCGGCCAGGCTGCCGGCAATGTCCATCAGCCTCTTGAGCACGGCAGTGATCGGTTTCTTCGTCGCGTCGCGCGCCAGATCCAGGTGCAAGGTCGAGTTGGCCGGCCCATCTGGACCGTCGTTGTCCCAATCTTCGGGGAAGACGTGGAAAGACAGCCTGATCTGGTTGATTTGCCCGACGCTCAACGTGTCATATAGCGCGTCGGTGACTTTGGTCGACAGGAATCTCACCACCGACTTTTCCTCGGCGGCTGCGATCTCGGTGAAAATGACCCCGATAGCGTCGCCACGCCTGTACCACCCTTTTATATCCGTGTCACGCGTCGCCTGCGACAACGCACGCAGAACCTTGTCGAGCGTTTCGTTCCGGTTCCCGGCTTTCATAAGCTCGCCGGATTCGAGAATCATCAGCACAAAGCGCCGATGGGAACGCTCGGTTCTCTTACGTTCCAGCCGGAGCATGCGCACAAACAGTTCCTCGGCGAGCATCCCATTGTCTTGGGGTTCATCGGCAGGAATGACGGATTGCGGTGCTAATGGGGAGTTTGCTCTAAAACGGGGCATGTTATTCAACACAAGTTCATCCTCCGTGATTTCTTGCCCTGCCGGCATTGACAGAGCCGGATTGCCTGAGAAGCTTTTGATATTGCGCACGAAGCCCGGTCTATATGGACTGAGGACTTGCGACCAGCGAGTGTCTGGTCTGGATCGCCATCGGGCGCCCGCTCGGGTCGAGCGGCGCGACCCACTCACGATCGATCTCTACTGCTACCGACCGTTTCAGAAGAGTTACAGAGACAACCACGCGATATTGCTTGCGAACCTCTACCAGGAAGCCTTCCAGGCCGGCCAACGGCCCATCCTCAAGCCGCACGCGCTGCCCGGCCTCCAGAAAGGGCCACGGTTCAGACGACAGACCGGACTTTACGGCGCTTTGAATCGCGATGATTTCCTCGTCGTCGATGGGGACGGGAGTTTTTCCGATGCCCACAAACTGGAGCACGCCGGGAATGGTCAATAACGGGAGCCGGTGCCGCGGGTCCAATCGGCAAAACACATAGCCTGGGAAAAGGGGAAACTCAACCGACTTCAAGCGATCTGACCACCGCTGGCGGCACTCGTAAACCGGCAAGAACTCCTCGAACCCCTTGTTGCGCGCAATCGTGGAAACGACCTTTTCGGAGCGCGATTTCACCCGGAGAGCGAACCACTGTTCCGCAATCGACTCAAAAGGTTTTTCGATGCTCATGGATGCCTTTCAAACCAGTCTTGGCGCAAGCTACCGCCCTTTGAGTCCCAGTCGGCGTGACCTGCATTTCTGCTCCATCCCCCGCGCTGGGCCCTGCACAATGTCCCGAAAGGGCAAAGGCATTCCGGTTGCCACATTGCCAACCAGGGCCTGTTGTATTTGTTTTCAGTTAGTTAGCAGCGGACCGCCGGCTCGCCTTCCCATGGCGGCCGCGCGATCTATGCCGACGATTCGGACTTGCTCCAAATTAGTGAGACGATATGGGGCACTGCAGCGAGGAATTTCACGGATATGCCCATATTTCACCGAGGTTTTCGACCGCAAACCGGTCCGATGAATCGACTGAGAGTACTAGGTCGCCGCCGCCACATTGGCAGCGGCCGTCGGATCCTTCAATGGCGTGGTCCGGCGTTACTTTCCGGCCGCGGGCGGGGCGGCCAATCGGGCGCGGCGCTTCTTGGCCCATCCCTCTTTATTCACCTGCCGCGCACGGCCCACGGCCAGCGAATCGGCGGGAACCTGCTCGGTAATCACGGAGCCTGCGGCCAGGTAAGCGCCATCGCCGATTTCGAGCGGCGCCACCAAAGTCGAGTTGCTTCCCACGAAGGCCCCGTCGCCGATCCGCGTGGGGTGCTTGTGCACGCCATCGTAGTTGCAAGTGATCGTGCCGGCGCCGATGTTGGCTTTGGCGCCAATCTCCGCATCGCCCAGGTAGGCCAGGTGATTGGCCTTCGCACCCGGGCCCAGCCGCGTCTTTTTCAACTCCACGAAATTGCCGACGTGCGCGCCTTCGGCGACGTAATTCCCCGGACGCAGGCGGGAAAAAGGCCCGGCTTGCGCGCCACGCTCCAGGCGCGAGGCCGTCACCACCGTCAGTGGACCGATCACCACTTCGTCGGCGAGGATCGAATTCTCGATGATGCTCGACGCCCCAATGCGGCAGTTTTCGCCGATGGACGTGTTGCCCAGGATGCGCGCAAACGGCTCGACCACGGTATCGATGCCGATCTCGACGCCGCCATCGATGGTCACCGTCTCCGGCTTCTCTATGGTCACGCCTGCCAGCATCAGCTCGCGCAGCTTGCGCTCGCGCAGCAGGCGGTCCGCCTCCGCCAGCTCGACCCGGTCGTTGATCCCCAGGCATTCGCGCGGATCGTCGATCTTCATCGCCCTCACGTGGTGTCCCGCGCGGTTGAGAATCTGCACCATGTCGGTGAGGTAATATTCGTGCGCGGGATTATCGGGGCGCATTTCGACGGCGTGCCGCCAGAACAGTTCCGCGCGATAGCAGTAGATGCCCATGTTGGCTTCGTGAATTGCCAGTTGCTCGGCAGTGGCGGCGTTCTGCTCCACGATGGTCGTCACCTCGTCGCTTGTGCCGCGAACCACACGCCCGTAACCGGTGGGGTCGGGCATGTCGGCCGAAAGCAGCGCGCCCGCGGCATCGCTCGCATCCACGGTTTCGATGAGACGGCGCACCGTGGCTGCCCGCAGCAACGGACCATCGCCGTAGAAGATCACCAGGTTGCCATCGAGATGCGAAAGCGCATCGCGCCCCACCAGCAGCGCGTGGCCTGTGCCGAGCTGTTCGGTCTGCTCTATGAATCCGATGCCGGGCGTGGTGACGGCGGCGCGAACCCGCTCGGCCTGATGGCCCACCACCACGAAAACGCGCTCCGCCGAAGTGAGCGCGAGCGCCCTATCCACCGCGTGCTCCACCAGGGTCTTGCCGCCGGCGCGGTGCAGCACTTTGGCCTTGTGCGATTTCATGCGCGTCCCTAAGCCCGCCGCCAGAATCACAACCGTCACTGGAGTTTCCATCCTCTCCATTATGGCTGGGTGGGGCATGCTTTAGCTTGCCGGTTCTCTTCTAGGACAAGCGCCCGCGCGCCCCGGAAGCGGAGCCCGCAGCCGCCCCTGCTACAATCGAGGAAAGTGGCATCCGAACCTGCCAGTCTTTCGGAATCCGTGCCTCTGCCGCCCCCGTCCGATCCGGTGGGGCAGTTGTACCGGGAGCTTGAGGCCAAGATCCGCGAGTACCGCCCCAAGGATGACCTGGCGCCGCTCGAGCGCGCGTATCAGTTCGCCCGCGAGCGCCACGAAGGCCAGATGCGGGATTCCGGCGAACCTTACATGGTCCACCCCATCATGGTGGCCCGCATCCTCGCCGAGATGCGCCTGGACGTGGTCGGCATGGAAACAGGCCTGCTGCATGACGTGGTGGAAGATACCAGCGTCACCGTCGACGAGGTCCGCGAGCGGTTCGGCGAAGAAGTGGCGCGCTGCGTCGATGGCGTCACCAAGCTCTCCAAACTCGATTTCTTTTCCGCCGAGGACCGCCAGGCGGAAAGCTTCCGCAAGATGCTGCTCGCCATGGTGGAGGATATCCGCGTCATCATGGTCAAGCTGGCCGACCGCATCCACAACATGCGCACGCTCGGCTATCTGGCTCCCGAACGGCGCCAGCGCATAGCGCGCGAGACCATCGAAATCTACGCGCCCATCGCCCACCGCCTCGGAATGGGCAAAGTGCGCGGCGAGCTCGAAGACCTGGCCTTTCAGCACCTCGAGCCCGACGCCTACAAAGAAATCATCGCCTCTATCGAGAGCCGCCGCCATTCCAACGAGGAATTCCTCGAGGAAATCCTCCGCACGGTGGAGGCCGAGCTGCGGCGGGAAGGCATTCCGGCGCGCATCGAGGGCCGCGTCAAGCGTCCCTACTCCGTCTTCATGAAGCTGCGCCGGCAGAAAATTACGGTCGATCAGGTCTATGATTTGATGGCGCTGCGCATTCTCACCGACTCGGTGAAGAACTGCTACGCCGCACTCGGCGTCATCCACAACCGCTGGCGCCCCATTCCGGGCCGCATTAAGGATTTCATCGCCATCCCGCGGCCCAACCTCTACCAGTCGCTCCATACTTCGGTAGTGGGGCCGCAGGGCCAAACCTTCGAAGTGCAGATCCGCACCGAGGAAATGCACCGCATCGCCGAGGAAGGCATCGCCGCTCACTGGAAATATAAGGAAGGCCGCAAAGGCCCGGCGGCCGACGACAACCGCATCGCCTGGCTGCGCCACCTGGTGGAATGGCAGCGCGACATGCAGGACCCCGGCGAGTTTATGTCCACGCTCAAGGTGGACCTCTACCCGGAAGAGGCTTACACGTTCACCCCCAAGGGCAAGGTGATCGTGCTGCCGCGCGAAGCCACGCCCATCGATTTCGCCTACGCCATCCACTCCGACGTGGGCAATACCTGTGTCGGCGCCAAGGTCAACGGCCGCATTGTTCCGCTGCGCTCGCAATTGCGCAACGGCGACATCGTCGAGATCATGACCCAGCCCGGCCACCAGCCGAGCAAGGACTGGCTGGCCTTCGTCCGCACCTCACGCGCGCGCAATAAGATCAAGCACGTGATCAACGCCAGCGAGCGCTTGAAGGCGATCGAAATCGGCGAAAAGTACCTCGAAAAGGAAGCCCGCCGCCTGGGCGTGCAATTGTCCCGCGTGGCGCGCGCCGATCTGGATCGGGTAGCCGCCGGATACGGCTACTCGAAAACCGAGGACCTCTACGCCGCGCTCGGCTACGGGCGCTTTTCGGCGCGCCAGGTGCTGAGCAAGGTGGCCCCGGATAAGGTGGACGAAGAACCGGCCGAACCCCTCGCGCCCGAGGTCGAGCCCGCTGCCGCCGGCGCGCCCGCCGGTCCCGGCCGCCATCAGGATCACGACGCTGTCATCAAGGTCCGTGGCATGGACGACCTGCTGGTCTATCGCGCCAAGTGCTGCAACCCCATCCGCGGCGAGGCCATCGTGGGCTACGTCACCCGCGGCAAGGGTGTGGCCGTGCATTCGCGCGCCTGCCCCAACGTGCAGAACCTGATGTACGACGTCGAGCGCAAGATCGAGGTCGAATGGGTGCGCGCGGTGGACGACGCGTTCCCGGTGCGCATCGTGGTCCACACCGACGACCGCCCGGGCATGCTCAATCAGTTGACCGGCGTGCTTTCCGACGAGAGCACCAACATCCGCAGCCTGGAAGCCAGATCGCTCACCGACCAGGTGGGCGGCGTGGTGGAAATGACGGTGGACGTGCGCGACAAGAAGCAACTTGAGAAACTGGTCTCCGCCATGCGCCGCATCTCCGGTGTGCGCGACGTCGAGCGCCTCTTCAATCAAACATGAGCCCTTCCAACGATCCAGAACACATCGCCATCTCCAAATCCGGCGGCATCAAGATCGACTGGAAGGATGGCCATCACAGCGAATACGGGCTGGTCTACTTGCGCGACAAGTGTCCCTGCGCCGGCTGCACCGGCGCGCATGGCACCCCGCCGCGCCAGGCCGAAGCCGCCAATCCCTTGCAGATGTTCAAACCGGTATTGAAGATGTTGGGCGCCGAACAGGTGGGCAACTACGCCATCCGCATCAATTGGAGCGACGGCCACAAAGCCGGCATTTACTCCTGGGATCACTTCCGCCGCATCTGCCCCTGCGCGGAGTGCCAGGCGTAGTGGGGCAGGTCCCCGACCGGCCAACGCCGGGCGCGAGCCTGGCCGTTCCGAAACGTGGGGATTTTTGGGCAGACTGCGGCCGAGTGGGGCGGATGAAAAAGATAAGATTGCGTTGCGGGTGGCCGGGCTTCGCGGACTTATCGCCGTGCGTATCGGCCACCCGATGGATTGAGTAGAAACTTCGATGTATTGGCCCGCTTTGATGGCGAGCATATCGATGTCGATTCGTTCCTTACTCTCTGTTATCCGGCGGGCGGCAATGATAGCTATCCGTTTTCCGCCGGCGGTTATAGATTCCGGAATCCAAAGTCTTCCGTCGAGAGTCCTGCCCGTAGGGGACCCCGCATGCCTTTNNCAACGCTTGCTGGCCAGCAAGTAAGGACTAGCAGCGGTGCCTGGCGCCACAGTCCCAATTCAAGGATAAGGGGTGCGTCAAGGGGTTTGAGAGGTAAGTGATTGAGTTAGTGAGGGAGATGGGTTGTGACTGAAGGTTGCACGGGCGGCTGGGCTAGCGGTCGGCATTTGGCAGGTCGGGGACCTGCCCCACTGGGTCGGGCATGCCCGGCCCCTACGAGCGCGGGGAAGAACCGGCCGGGCTTCGCCCCGGCGTTGGCAGGCCGGGGACGTCGGGGACCTGCCCCACCGGTTGCGGGTTGGCAGGCGGAAGCGCCTGCCCCACCGAGCCGATGGAACAAGCGGCGCGTCGGATATCATCCTGCCCCACGCTGTTGGCAGGTCGGGGACCTGCCTCACGGGAGCCGATTGACAACGAACGTGCAGGCTACCAGCCGGGCTCGCGCGCTGGCAAGTAGTACGGATAAGGTGCAGGCCGGGGCCTGCACCATAGGTTCAGTTCAACAGGGGCTCGGACAGGCGAATGATTTTTTTCTGGATGGCGTACTGCACCAGTTGGGCCTTGTTGTGAATATCCAGCTTGCGCATCAGGTTGAACTTGTGGGCCTCGACGGTCTTGACGCTGAGCTCGAAGGCGGTGGCGATCTCTTTGACGGATTGGCCTTCGGCGAGCATTTTGAGGATTTCGCGTTCGCGTTTGGTGAGCGTGCCGAAGCGCGGTTGGCGGACAGGCTCGTGCCCCTGAGTGCGGAGATCGTCCACCAGGCGAGTGAGGAGGCGCGGGCTGAGGTAGCTGCCGCCGCGGTGCACTTCGCGGATGGCGGTCAATAATTGCTCGGCGGGACTCTCTTTGAGGATGTAGCCGCTGGCGCCGATAGAGACGCATTCGGCCAGATACTCATCGTCGTCGTACATGGAGAGGAAAACGACGCGCGTTTCGGGCCGCTCTTTGCGGATCACGCGGGTGGCCTCAAAGCTGCTCATCCCCGTCATGCCGATATCCATTAACACGACATCGGGGCGGTTCTGCCGGCTCAGGTTGACCGCTTCGGCGGCGTCCCTGGCTTCTCCGGCGATTTCGAGGTCGGGCTCCGCCGCGAGCAAGGTGCGGACCCCCTGCCGGAACATTGCATGATCGTCTGTGATTAATACGCGAATCTTAGACATGTGAGTTTTCCTAAGCCGAGTTCAGCGGCAGTTCCAAAATCACCGTCGTTCCCTGGTTGCGCGCACTGCGCACGGTGAGCTTGCCGCCCAGGAGCGCCGCGCGCTCCCGCATGCCTGCCAGACCGAATGACATTGGCTTCGCCGTAACGCCGACCTCAAAACCGAGGCCGTTATCTGAAATGCGCGTTCTGATAACCTTATCGGCTCGCATCACGGAAAGTCTTACGACGGTTGCCTGGGAATGTTTGGCCGCGTTTTGTAAGGCCTCCTGCGCGACCCGGTAAATCACTTGTTGTAGAGAGGGCGGCAGATCCTCCAGGCGGCCGGCGATGCGGACGCGGACGCCCGCCGGAAAAGTCCTGCCAAACCGGCCTGCCAACAGGCGCAGCGCCCGCGCCAGGCCGAGCCGCTCCAGCACGGCAGGGCTGAGCGCGGCGATGATTCGCCGCAACTCGACGACGGTCCGTTCGAGCACGCCGCGGGCCTCCTGCAGACTGGCCCGCATGGGCGGGTCCGCGCCGCGTTCCATCATTTCCAGTTGCAGCCGCAGCGACAACAGCGATTGGCCGGCTTCGTCATGCAGTTCGCGGCCGATGCGCCGCCGTTCGTCATCCTCGGCCTGCCGGGCGGCTGCCGCCAGCCGTTCCACCTCCTCCAACAGCAGCGCGCGCTCGCGGGCTTTGCGGAAGTGCTCCGCCGCGGCCTCCATCAGCTCCAGTTCGCGCGGCAGCCAGGGATACGGAACCGGGAAACCGAGCTGAAGCGCCGTCGACCCATTGAGCGGGTAAGACCAGTAAGACGCGTACCGCCCGCGCAGCGCAGGGTCGGCGATCCATCGTTCCTCGGGGGTGCCTTGCTCGATGTACAGCGGCTGGCGCAGTTCCCGGTCGAGCTCCCCTTCCTTTACCAACAGGCCTCCGGCGCGGGCTCGAAATGCGTGCGCCAGCAGGCGCACGAGGCGCTGGGACAACTTCCCGGAATCGGCTACTTCCGCTCCGGCGCGATAAATGCCGAACAGCGCCTGGCTTTCTTCTTCGCGCACGCGGTAATAAGCGCGCTCTAACGCCAACAGGGTGGCCCATTGCAGTTGTTCCAGTGAGGGGCCAAATCTGCCCTGCAAGAGAGGCTCCAGCATTTCATCGAAATGCCGCAGCACTTCGCCGGCCGCATCAGGCGAGAGGTTGCACTTGGCCAGGCGCCGGCCGTTATATTCCACCTGATCGAGGAATCTCTCGATCGATCCGAGCCGCGCCGCCGCGCACGGTGAAATGGCCATCAGCGCGCGCCGCTCCACGGCGCCATAGCGCCGCTTGCGGAGCAGCGCCAGGAACTTCCGCTCCAGACCCGGCGCCGCCGGAGCAATCACCTGCGCCAGACGGGCGACGTGGCGCCGGGCCGCCTTAGTGAATAAGGTTTCGTGAGATGGCATCGATCTCTAGTACTAAGAGATCGGCGCGATGGGGCCAAAGAATTAGGGTTGGGGAAAAACGACTGGGGGCGCCTCTTCAGAGGCTGTGAAAAGACGCGCCCGCAAGCGGGCGTTGGCAAGCTAAAGCATGCCCCACCAAACGCAATCAGCCGACGTATTGCACTTCCTCTTCCAGGTCAAAACCGAAGCGGCTGCGCACGCGGGCTTTCAGATCCCGGATGAGCGCGCACAAGTCGGCGGCGGTGCCGCTGCCGGCGTTATAGATAAGGTTGGCGTGATAGTCGGCCACGTGGATGTCGCCGCGCTGCGTGCCCTTGGCCCCCACTTGATCGAGGAACCAAGCGGCCGGCACTTTGCCTTCGCGCACCGACTCGGCTGGCACCTGGGCCGCCACGGCGGGTGGCAGATCGCGCAGCAGCAGGTTCTTAAAGATGCTGCCGGCGCACTGCATGGTGACCGGGAACTTCTCGTTGCGGACCTTGACGATGCCGTCGGCGGTGCGGCGGAGCTCGTCTCGATCCGCTGGTTCCAGCTCCAACTCGGCGGTGAAGACGATCCACTCTTTGTGCCGTTTGAAAATGCTTTCGCGGTAAGCAAACTGGCACTCGGCGTTGGAGAAGGCGCGTACGTGGCGGCCATCGAAGAAGCGTACGCAGGCGACGCGTTCGGAGATCGAATGGCCATAGGCGCCGGCATTGCCGTAGATGGCCGCGCCGGTCCAGCCGGGGATGCCGGCCAGCGTCTCCAGGCCTCGCAGGCCTCGGTCGATCGAGAAATCCACCAGGCGCTGCAACTCTGCGCCGGCGCCGGCGGTGACGCGGTTGTCTTCGGCACTGAGGGCGTCGCCGCGGTAGCGCAGCACCAGGCCGCGATAGCCGCGGTCGGAGACGATCAAGTTAGTTCCGCCGCCAATCACTATCGTCGGAAAGCCGCTGGCTTCGCCCGCACGGAGCGCTTCGAGAAAGGCATCCTCCGCCCCGGTCTCAGCGTACAGATCGGCCGGCCCGCCCACGCCGAAGCGCGTATGGCGCGCCAGCGGGACGTCGGCCGAAAGGGTTAAATTGGGAATCGCGGCGAGATGCGCGCGCATCTCTTCGGTGGTCGGCATTATCTCGATTATAAAGGGAGGTTGTATGGCGCGTTCCGGCTTTGCGGGCTTTCCCCCGGAAGCACTCGGATTTCTCCGCGGGTTGGCGCGGAACAATCGTCGCGAATGGTTTCAGCCGCGGAAAGCGGTGTTCGAGACTAGCGTGAAGCAGCCCATGCGCGAACTGGTGGAGGCGCTGAACCAGGCGCTGGCCGGCTTTGCGCCGGAGTACGCTACCGATCCCGAGAAAGCCATCTTCCGCATCTATCGTGACGTGCGTTTCAGCAAGGACAAGAAGCCCTACAAGGAGCACATCGCCGCCAGTTTCCCTTTGCGCGGCGGCATGGCCCATGGGCACGGCGGTTTCTATGTGGCGATTTCGCACAAGGAAGTAGCGGTGGGCGGCGGCGTGTACATGCCGGAACCGGCTGCGCTGCTGGCGATTCGCAATCATATTGCAGACAACCATGCCGCACTCCGGCGGATCCTGGCGAACCCGAAGGTGCGGCGCCTGCTAGGCGAATTGCAGGGCGAGCAACTGGCGCGGGTGCCGAAAGGGTTCTGTGCGGACCATCCGGCGGCCGACCTGCTGCGTTTCAAGCAGTTCGTCCTGTACGTGGAACTGCCACCCGACGTCGCCACTTTGCCCACGCTGTACCAGGAAATTGTGGATCGCTTCCGCGCCATGGTGCCGTTCCTGCGGTTCCTGAATGCTCCGTTGCCCAAAGAAAAGAAGATCGACGCGCGGGATTTGTTGGGGTAGCGGCGGGTTGCCGAGTGAGTTTGGCTGCGCGGAGACTCAGTTCTAGCACGTAATAGGGTGATTTAGTACTGCTTTCTTCTCCAAGTCCTTGGGGACTGCGCATTCTGCTTGATCCTGGTCACGACTATAGTAGACTGAGCCAATGCGCGTCGTGCTGCTCGTTCTGTCTGCGAGCGTTCTGTTAGCCCAACAGCCAATCCTCTACAATCGCGGCACCGTCAACGCGGCTTCCTCCGCGCCCTTCGGTCTGCCCAACGCGCCGATCGCGCGCGGCAGTGTGTTCACGGTTTACGGTGAGAACCTGGGCCCCGCCCAATACCAGACGGCATCCGCTCCTCTGGCAACAACGTTTGGCGGAGTGTCGCTAAGTGTCACGCAGATTGGCGTGGTCACCCAGGCGTTCCCGCTCTTCGTCTCGGCGGGACAGATCAACGCCGTGATGCCTTCCAGTGTCACGGCCGGCCTGGCCACGTTGCGTTTGACGTATCAGAACACCCGCAGCAACGCCATCACCATTCAGATCGCAGACTCGGCGCCGGGCCTCTTCGCAGTCGCCGGCGGGGCCGGTCCCGGCAGCATCCAGAACTATGTGTCCGCGACCAGTCTGCCGATCAACTCGCTGGTGACTCCTACGGCGCCCGGTCAAATCGTTGAGATTTGGGGCACCGGCCTGGGCCCGGTCACGTTTCCCGATAACGTAGCGCCCACGCCCGGCAACGTCTCGACGCCGGTGACGGTTACCATCGGAGGCCAGGCCGCAACCGTCCTCTATTCCGGGCGCAGCCCGTGCTGCGCCGGTGTGGATCAGATCAACGCCTACGTTCCCGCCAATGCCCCGCTCGGTTGCTGGGTACCGGTGTCGGTTAACGCCGGCGGCGCGGTGTCTAATGTCACCACCATGGCCATCGCCGCTGCCGGCACCAACTCGTGCGACGACCCGGGCAACCCGCTTTCGAAACTGGTCCGCACGCCTGGAACGCAGGCCTTCATCCATCTGGAGCGGGTAGACACGGTCGAAAATGTGAGTACATCCCCGGCCATTCTCAAGACTCTCGATAAGCTCTATTCGCGGTTCTACACGCGGCCCAATTCGCCCTATAGCTTCGATCCTTACATGTCCTATCCGCCCCCCGGAACGTGTCTAGTGAACCAGACTTCGGGCGACTCCTACTATGACAAAAGCCTCCGCGGAGCGTTGCCCGCCAGCGCCAGCCTCAATCCACAGCCCAATCAGACCTACAACAACGGCACGCAGCCTCTGCCCTTCTCGCCCAGCAGCTATTACTTTTCGAGCACCCTGGGTGGGATGGTCAACTCGAATGTGATGGCGATGAATCTGCTGGGCGCGAACGGGACATTCACCATCGATCCTGCCGGCCCGAACCAAACGGTGATACCTCTCAACCCCGAGCCGCCGCCGGCCTGGAGCCGCCCGAGTGAGATCATCGTTGTGCCGAGGAACGCACCGCTCGCCCTCGCGTTCACACCCGGAGACCCAGCGGCGCCCACGGCAATTTTGCTCTATGCCTACGCAGCGGCTACTAACTCCACGGTGGAAGTACAGTGCCTCGCCGCGCCCGGGGCCAGCACGTTCACCATTTCCGCGGATACGCTGGCGAACCTGCCGCCGAGTTATCTGATCCTCGATGGCTCTTACGCCAACCTGTTCATCGGAACGCTGGGGGTGGATAACGCGGCCACGTTCGCGAATGGCCTGGCAGCGAACGGAATTCTGCTCAACTCAAGTTGGCTGGCTCAATCGGTGGTCCTCCAATGAAGCTCCTCTGCTTGCTCTTACTGATTCTGGGCCAGCTGCATGCCCAGGGTGCGGGCACAACCATTATCGACTTCGGCGGCGATGTAATCGACAATAAGTACGCCGGCGTCACGCTTAATCTCGCAGTCGCGCCCTACCTCTTGAGCAATATCAAGTACTCGTGGCAGATTAGCGATGTTGGGGGGACCAAGGAGTTCAAGTTTTACGCAACAAGCTGCGTTTATGCGGACGCGCAATACGGTACGTATACGAATTTCGATGGTGATATTACGTTTTATCTGGCAGTAACGCCCTTACTGACTCCCGTCTGCACGCCCCTGGCGGAATCGGAGGCTGAAACGATTGGAGCCATTGGAGCGGCAATGATGGAGTTTCTTGCCGTGAGTACCGGTGTGCCCCATCTCCCACCCATATACGGCCCATATGCGAGGACGGCTCACCCCGATCTGACGCTGGTGCCGCCGGCCACTTCCGCGGACCCTCAGATGATCATGCTGGACGGCCTCAGTTATAACATTTTGAGAGTCGACATGACGACCTTCGCAATATCAAGCCTGGTTGCCCTCCCGCCGCAGGCGAGAGTATTTGCCGTCCGGCCATCATCGACGGGCGTCGGAAACGAGGTCTGGACGGCTCACGCCGAAACAGTCAACGAAATCTCGATTTGCGACCTGGACAGCCAAAGCGTGCTGGCGACGATCCCGACCTCGACGCTCGATCCGAACAATACCGCACCCGCGGGCATCGCGTTCACCAACAGTGGCGGGATCGCTCTCTACGCGGTCAGCTATTATACGAAGGACTCGGCGGGCAATCTCGGCGTGTTGCTGGCCTTCGACGCGGTCACGCAAACCCTCACTTCCACGCTGTTGTTGAAATATGCTCCCACTGCGTTAGTGATGTCCCCGGACGGACTTACCGCCTACCTTCTCAGCAGCTCGGGAATGATCACTTACTACGACGTCCTCAGCGGCACGGCCGACCTATCCGCGTCGACCTATACGCCAGGGAAGAGCGGCGGTTATCCGGGACTCGGCACCCAGATATTCATCCACCCGGACGGAACCCGGCTCTTTTGGAAGGTTGGAAATCAACTGCAGGTCTTCGACCTCACCGTCCGCCAAATCACCAGTCAGTTCAACTCCGGCCTGCCCTCGACCGATGCATCGTCCATAGAAATGTCTCAGGATGGTTCGACGGTCTGGTTCGCCGGCTCATCGGGCGACGTTGTCATCCTTGATACGCGATACGGGAACATACTGGCGACATACCAGACATCGCCCGATACGGCGGTTTATCCAGGCCCTGCCTACTGAAACGGCGTCAATCGCATGGAAGGGCAAGCCGCTAAAGCATGCCCCACCAAGTGGTATGATGGCGCGCAACAGCTTATGAAACTCTTGCGTTCTCTCTCGTTACTTGTTGTGGCGCTGGCCGGCAGGGCATGGTGCCAGCCGGCGAATCACCCGATCGTGTTGCACGCGGCCCGGCTGCTGGATGTGGAGACGGGCAAAGTGATCGCGCCGGGCGAAGTGCTGGTGCGCGGGGATCGGATCGCCGAGGTCGGCGTGAAGGTCAGCCGGCCCGCGGATGCCGAGACGATCGACCTGGGAGACCGCACGCTGCTGCCCGGATTGATTGACGCGCACGTGCATCTGTTTCTGCATCCGGGCGCGGAAGACCTGCAGACGGTACAGGAATCGGTTCCCCAGCGGACGATCACGGCGCTGCTGGCGGCGCGCGACGACCTGATGGCTGGGTTCACCGCCGAGCGCGACATGGGAACCGAGGGCGCCGGATCGGCCGACACGGCGGTGCGCGACGCGATCAACGCCGGCTCCATTCCGGGTCCCCGGTTGCGCATCAGCGGCAACGCGGTCGACATTCTCGGTGGTCATGAAGACGCTATCGGCTATAACCCGGAACAGCGGGTGCTGCCCAACGCCACTTGGGCCAATAATGCGCTCGACTTGATCCGCGTCATCCGCGGGCAGTTCAAGGAGGGTGCAGATTTTATCAAGATCTACGAGACTGGGCACGACACGCTGGCGAGTGGCAAATTCGCCACGCCATACCAGTACACCGAGGCGGAACTCTCGGCCGCGGTTGCGGAGGCGGCGCGGGTGGGCAAGCGTATCGCGGTGCACGCCACCGGTGAGCCGGGCACGCTCTATGCGGCGCGCGCCGGCGTGGCGTCGATCGACCATGCCTATCAATTGAGCGACGAAACCATGCGGCTGATGCGAGAACGCGGCATCTTCGCGGTGCCCACCTTCGCCATCGTCGATTACTTCGCCGATCACGCGGCTTCACCGGCCATGGCCGCGCGGGAGCGGGCGATGCTCGAATATCACGCCGCGGAATTCCGCAACCAACTGGCGGCCGGCGTCGAATTCGCGATGGGCTCGGACGTGGGGCCGTTCCCGCATGGCACGCAGGCGCGCGAATTCGTTCTGATGGTGAAATACGGCATGTCACCACTGGCAGCGATTCAAGCCGGCACACTGCATGCCGCGAAGCTGCTCGGATGGGACGGCCAGATCGGTGCGCTACAGGCGGGGTACCTTGCCGATGTGGTTGCGGTGGAGGGAAATCCGCTCGAGAACATCGCCACGCTCGAAAAAGTCAGCTTCGTGATGAAGGGCGGAGTTGTGTGGCGCAAGTAGGAAACGGGCGGGAAGCGGTGAAGAAGGTTGGCAGGCGAAAGCGCCTGCCCCACTTGGCGGCACGTCTTTCCACAGCAATGTGGGACAGAGGTTTTCGTCTGTCAACAGCTTCCTGCGGCTCTTCTTGAAGCTCGCTTCAGGCTCGTGATATGATAGCTCCCAGGTGATTTCGCCCATGCGAATGCCCAATCCCACCATCGCTATTCGGTAAGCGCCGAGGGCGCTTCCGGTAGCTTCCATTTTCCGTTAACCCAAAAACCAGGTCAGTGCGGAGCTGTACTCCGCGAGGGCATTCCCATGCAGGTGATCGAAAAGCGTGCATTTGCCCGCCAGCGCAACTTTCTGCGAGAAGCGCTGGCGGGAAGCGATCAAGATTATACCGAAGGCAGTCTCAGCCGCGGAATCGCGCTGCTGGCGATCCCGACCATGCTCGAGATGGCGATGGAATCCACGTTCGGCGTAGTGGATGCATTCTGGGTGGCGCGGCTGGGCGCGGATTCGCTGGCGGCGGTCGGGCTGACGGAGGGCCTGGTGGTGCTGGTCTTCAGCATCGCGCTGGGCCTCAGCATGGCGGCCACGGCAACCGTGGCGCGGCGCATCGGCGAAAAGGATAGAGAGGGAGCAGCGACTGCGGCCGGCCAAGCGATTGTGTGCGGAGCGGCGGTGGGCATCGCGACCGGCCTCGCGGGCGTATTCCTGGCCGCGCGCCTGCTCGGGCTGATGGGTGCGCCGGCGTCGGTGATCCATGCCGGATCGGGCTACGCCAGGATTGTGCTCGGCGGCAACGTCGCCATCGTGCTGCTATTCCTGATCAATGGGGTGTTCCGCGGCTCGGGCGACGCCGCGGCCGCGATGCGAACGCTATGGCTGGCGAACCTGATCAACATGGCGCTCGATCCGTGCTTCATTTACGGCTTCGCGTTTTTCCCGCGGCTGGGAGTGACCGGCGCGGCGGTGGCGACCACCATCGGCCGATCGATCGGCGTGGTGTACCAACTCGCGGTTCTGTTCCGCGGCAAGAGCCGCGTGCGACTGGCGCTGCGCCACGTGCGGCCCGATTGGCCGGTGATGGGGCGGTTGTTGCGGGTGGGCTCGACGGCGATGCTCCAGTACTTCATCTCGACGGCGAGCTGGGTCAGCCTGGCGCGCATCAACGCCCTCTTTGGAAGCGCGGCCATCGCCGGCTATACGCTCGCATTGCGCATCATACTTTTTGCGCTTATGCCATCGTGGGGCATCGCATCGGCTGCGGCCACGCTGGTGGGGCAAAACCTTGGCGCACGGCGGCCGGAGCGCTCGGAGCGCGCGGTGTGGGTGGCCGGAATCTACAACATGTCGTTTCTGGCGGCGGTGGCGGTGTGCTTCTTCAGCGCGGCGCGGCCGCTGGTGGGCCTGTTTACCACCGACGCCGCGGTGGCGCCGGTGGCCGTGGCCTGCTTGCGCTATGTAAGCCTGGGTTACCCGTTCTACGCCTGGGGCATGATCATGGAGCAGGCCTTCAACGGGGCCGGCGATACTGTGACGCCTACATGGATGAACTTCTTCTGCTACTGGCTGCTGCAAATTCCGCTGGCCTGGCTGCTGGCTGATCGGGCGGGGCTGGGACCGCGCGGCGTGTACCTGGCCATCTGCATTGCCGAATCGGTGCTGGCGGTGGTGGGAATCGTGTGGTTCCGGCGTGGGAGATGGAAGGCGGCGAAGGTGTAGGGCGAGCGTTTGAGGACGGGCGTGGCGACGCCAAGAAAAGCCGAGATGACTCTCGGCTCTGCAGGCCTGGCGGCCCCGGATGGTGCACGGGCAAGCCGCGCCACGCCGGCTCATCGGCTTAGCGTAATCGTGCGCCCGGTGCGCGCCGATTCGCGCGCGGCGTCGAGGATTTCGATCACGATCATGTTGTTTTCGAGCGACGAGAGGCCGCCGGGCTCGAACTTACCGCGGGCGACGCCGATCAGGTACGAAATGGAGTCGGCCTCTTGCGGCTTCAACTCCGGCAACGTACGCGTCTCCTCTGCCTGCGCCCCCGCCAGGCGCACGCGCAGGTTGTTGCCGCCGGTCGCGATGGCATAGCCCGTTGCGCCGTAGACTTCGAAATCCTTGCGGCCCACCGGCCAGTTCCACGACGCCTGAATGATGCCCTGCGCTCTGGGATATTCGAGCAACACGGTGGCTTCGTCATCGACGTGCTGGTAGATCGCGGGCTTGTCGGTCTGCGTCAACGCCGTCACCTTGAGCGGCCGCTGATTGTCCATCATCCACGTCATCAGGTTGGCGCCATAGCAGCCGAAATCGAAGAGGGCGCCGGCGCCGTTCTTCACGGGGTCGCTCAGCCAGGCGAAAAACTCGGGCTGCACGCCGATCTCCTGGGGACCCTGGTGGCCGTCCATCGCCACCAGTTTGCGGATCTCACCAGCGGCCTTCTGCTCATGCAACAGGTTCCACATCTCGCCGTGGCTGCGGTACCAGGTGGTCTCGTAGTTGACGATCACTGGCGTGCGGTAGCGCTCCGAAGCCTGCTGGATGGCGTGTGCCTGGTTCATGTCCACGGCCAGCGGCTTCTCCATCATCACCGGTATGTGGCGCGGGGCGCACGCCTCGACGACCTTGACGTGCGAGAAAGTATCGGTGAAGGTCGCGACGGCTTCGGGTTTCGCCGTGTCGAGCATGGCGTCGAGACTGGTGAAGAGCCGATCGGCGGCGATGTGGTTCGATGAGGCGCATTTTGCCAACAGCGCGGCATCGGGATCCCAAACCGCGACGATGACGACATCGGCCGGGCGGCTCTGCGCACCGCGCAGAAATGCCCAAACATGGCCGTGGTTCAGGCCGGCGATGGCGATACGCAGCGGCTTAGCCTCGGGCGGTTGCGCGGCGGCTGATGTGGCGGCGATGGCGGAGGCGAAGAGTGCGAGCGGCAATAGGCGTTTCATGGCGATGTCCGCATCATATCGCGGATACGCCGGGTGGTACACTCAATCCGGGAGGCCGCAGCGCTCTGCCGACCGAGAGTCTGATGCGTGGCTGACGTCCCGATGGGATTGCCACAGATCCTCAGATCTACACAACGTGTCGGCCATCGCTCCTGCGACCTCCCCGCGCACGCTCGCGAAGGGGGAATTCGGAATTCCCAAACTTGGCCATCCACGCCCGCCGCTTCGCGAAATCGCGTCACAACACATACGGAACCAGCGCCCGGACGCGCGCCCGGTAAGCGGGGTATTCCTCCGGAAAGCTCCTCACCAGAAGCCTCTCCTCCTGCCTCAGCTTGATCCAGAAGCCCACGAAGAACAGCGCCAGCCCCGCGAACGCAACCAGCAGGCCGGAGCCAATGGCCGTCCCCAGCCCCAACAGCAGATGGCCGGTGTAGATCGGATGCCGCACGAGAGCATACGGTCCGCGTTCCACCAGCTTGTGCCACTGCTTCAATTCGACATCTCTGCTCCACTCGTTGCCCAGCGCCCTGCGTGACCAGATGGACACCAGCAGCCCCAGCGCGCAGATCGCAACCGCAAGCGAGCCCGAAACGGCCGTGCGTCGTGTCGCCACCATTCCAAATGGATACACCCAGATGACGATCAACAGGATGTACCCCAGCCAGATTGGCATCCGGGCGAGCCTGCCGCTCCAGTCCTGACCCTCCGCCGTGGGCTTGATGGAGCGCGCGCTGATGTTCCAATACACCCCAACGAAAACCCAACAGGCAAGAATCGGTATTCCGGTCAGCATAGCTTGCATCCTATCATTGCAGAACCCCATCGCAACCCAACAAGGTCGCCGAGCCGCGAGCGCATCCCACCATACTTGAATATCTTCAAGATCACGCGCGTGGGCCTCGCGGGAAGTCCCGTTCATTAATACGCACAGTTGGGTATCTGAGTTCCCCCTTTACGGGAACAAACCAACTTTCGCGTGTCCGGCTACCGGCGTCGGCGTTGATAGCGCCAAATGGTCCAAACTCGCGCCCCTACTCTGTCCGAGAGAGGCTTGCTCGGGTGTTGGGACTCAGAACTCAAGGACTCGCTACGAAACCCCGAAATAGGAGGCCCGCCGAATTCCAGAGTTTTGGACCCCGAAATCCCCCGATATCCAGCCACGGCTTTTAACTCGGTGTCGGCCGCGGCCAAAGCGGGCGCTAGCTATAGCTAGCCTAGCCCCAATGAGGCACCACGCTGGCGGCCCGCTCAGCGTCAATCCGGTCAGGAGGAACACATGAAGCTTTCAGCGATGGTGTTTGGCCCTGCCTTGCTGGCGGTGGCCGTGTTGCCGGCGCCGGCCCAGGAGAAGAAAGACGCCGCTCTTTCGTCTACGTATAAGGTCGAGTTCCGGATCAAAGATGGCAGCGGCGCAGCGGGTAAGAACGGACGCCGTTACGCGATGTTGATCGACACCACGGGGCGCGGCTCTTTCCGCGTGGGAGATAGGGTACCGGTGGCCACGGGATCGAACCAATCGGGGGGCGTCCTCGTCAACACCCAGTTCACTTACGTCGACACAGGAGTCAGCATCGATACCATGCTCCACGAGGCGCAGGGCAAGGTGGCGATCAACTCGACGATCGACCTGAGCACGTTTGTTCCGCACAAAGCGGACGCGTCAGGTGAAGCGTTGCAACCCACGATTTCGCACATCAAGATTGAGGTGAATGCGACGATGTTGCCCGGCAACCCAACGCTGGTGGCGTCGATTGACGACCCGGCGATGGAGCGGAAGTTCGACGTAGAAGCCTTGGTGACGAAGGTGGAATAGGGCGCGAGAAACCCGACACCAGTTTTGCGAGCCGGACTGAGGGAGCACTGAAGGCAGCGTTGGTGGCGGCAAGAAAAGCCGAGATGACTCTCGGCTCAGCAGGCTGGACGGCCCGCGCCACGACGCGGACTCTCCGGCTTTCTTCTTACCGCAACGCCTGAGCGAAGCGGAGAGCCCATCGGCGCTGGGTGGCTGCGTCCGGTATCTCGTCCTGCCGGAATTCCACCTGGAGGTGCGGCAGCCTCCGGCGCAGGGCATGGAATGGAATGCTGAAGTCCATCTCCGGATCCAGATCGTATGGTTGATTGTCCCCCACAGCTATGTCGCCAGGCCGGCGCAGGGCAGCCAGCACTGCGTCGGCAAGGCTGCGGTCGAGATGGCTGGAGAGAGCAATTTGCCAGGGTCTCGGTTGGCCGGCGAGAGAAGGCGTCATGGAGTGAATGGAAACCGCGATGGATGGCGCGCCTCTCGCCTCGCGTTCCAGCAAGACCGATTCGACCGCATCGTGATAGGGGTGGAACCAGCGTTCGATGCGGTCCGCTCTGGCTGCCTTGTCGAGATGCAGGTTGCCGGGGATCACCGTCCCGTGGCTTACCTCAGGAATGAGGTCCGCGGCGTCGAGATGGCGGTTGCAGTCGATCACCAGGCGAGAAGTTTCGCAGAGTATCGCCGGGGCATCGAAGATTTCCGATAGCGCCTCGGTGACGCCCGCCGCGCCGATATCCCATGCGATGTGGCGCGCGAGTTCGGACGCCGGCAAGCCGAGGTCGTGAAGTTCCGCCGGGATGTAATTGCTGGCGTGATCGCAGAGAAGGACAAAGCGACCGGCCCCCTGCGGGCGAAGAATTCGAGACGCCGTCATGCGAAGCGTCACGCCGCCGCTTCGGTGACAGATACGGTGACGTCCATACCGAGGAAAGCTCCCGGTGGACCTTCGTAGGTGCCCCACAAGGGCAGCACCTGCTCGGGCGTCCATGCAACCGCGACGCGAATCAGATTCCGGTTGCCGACGATACTGTTGGTGGGGTCGAAATCGATCCAGCCGGCGCCGGGCAGATAGGCCTGCATCCAGGCATGTGTGGCTCCGCCGCCTGCGAGGCCGGAACTGTTGGGCACGAAGATATAGCCGCTGACAAACCGCGCCGCGACACCAAGCGATCTGGTAGCTTCCATCATGAGGACCGCGAAATCCCGGCAACTGCCACGCCGTGTCCGCAGCGTCTCCTCGGGAGTCTGCACGCCTCTCTCGGTGCGGCGGACGTAGATGAACTCTTGGCGAATGCCGCAGGTCATGGCCCGCAGCATTTTCATGGTGCCCGTAGTATCCGCTGGATCCAGAAACTGCAATGCCCATGCGGACACGGTCTCGCCCGGGTAGTGGTGAGCCAGAGCGGGCGATAGATTGGGAAAGTCCTCATCGGAATAGCGAAAAGGATACGTTCGCGCATACTCTTCGAGCGGATAATCCGGCATGGAGTTCTCGAAATGCTCCAGCGTCACGGTGCTTTCGAAGCGGAGCTCGGACGTGGTCCCCTCAAAAGTGGCAACCGCGACGGAGTTATCGAACGGATCGTGCAGCCAGCGCAACTGAGCGGGTCGCGGCGTGATGGCCAGGTTGGTTCGGATCAACCGCAGGTCGTGACTGGCGCGCGGGCGGAACATCATGCGATGTTGGCCAAGACCGACGGGCTCCCGGTAACGGTAGACGGTGGAGTGGTAAACCGTTAGGTAACACATCAGGCTACTCCGGGAATTTCGTCGGTCCAGACCCTGAAACTCTCCAGCATATTGGGTCCGAAGGTGGTGGCGATGGCGACATCGGACGCATCGCGACCGCGCGCCATCAGGATGCGGCTGCTGCGCGGCATATTGTTGCGCGGGTCGAATATGTGCCAACGGCCGCCGATCCAGGCCTCGAACCACGCAGCGAAATCGCCCGGAGGGAAAGGAGGCGGCGTTCCGACATCGCCTAGGTAGCCGGTGCAATATCGCGCCGGAATGTTCATCGAGCGGCAAAAGGCGATGGCGAGATGTGCGTAGTCGCGGCAAACGCCGGTTCGTTCGTCGAAAGCCTGCGCGGCGCTACGGGTCGGGCGCGCGTTTTGGTAGTTGAAGAAAATGCGATTGTGCACGTAATCGCAGATGGCCTGCACGCGCGGGTAGCCTGGAGCCATGCCGCCGAAGAGTTGCCAGGCCGTCTGAGACAGCAGATCGGTCTCGCAATAGCGGCTGCCCAACAGAAACACGAGAACTTCTTCGGGCAGATCCTGCACCGAGTCCTGCCCGGCGGCGGATACAACCTCATCTGGTTGGCCGCTATCTCTAATGACGCCGTCGGCGGCAAGGCGGAGGCGGCCGGCGGGTGCGAGGATGCGGTGGCACTGGTTTCCGAAGGCGTCGCGATAGCCGTTGATCGGGATGGATGGTTCGACCGTGAGGCGATCGGGAACGACGAGGTCGGCAGTGCGTGAATCATGCACATTCACAACAAGGATGATCGGCGTAGGTTGTGGAAAGCTGTATATCAGTTCGTAACCGATCCGGAGTTGCATTGGCAAACACCCCAATCCGCGGCTCCCACGGCCGCCAGTCAGCTAGAGTCGGTTGAAACAAGCACGCGTAGGGCCATTCCGTGCTTCCGCCTCACGGGAGTCCCATATCATTGAGATCAATCATACCAGGACGAACCACCTGGACGAAGTTTCAGGCTTGCCTCATGCAAGATGAGCCTGTGGGGAAGTTCACCCAACCTGAAAAGTGGCCTCAAGGCTCCGCGGTGCTCACCAGGCGATATCCGTGAGCGGGCGCCGATATGCAAGAATTAAGGGTTTCCGGTTTGTTCATGACTCCAGACACTGGCCAGGCGGGGGAGCAACTTCATCGCGACTGGCCCTACCAGCCGAACCCCGGCTATTACGACGAGATGGTGGCCGTGGATGGGACCATGCGGCCACGCTGGCGGCCGCTGATCGAGCCGCTCGAACGGATGGGGCAGGCGGGATTCGCGCGCCGCTGGCAGGAAGGCCGGCGGGTCATCCACGAAAACGGAACCACCTACAATGTCTATAGCGATCCACAAAGCGCCGGCAGGCCCTGGCCGCTCGATCCGCTGCCGATGGTTCTGGACAGTGCGGAATGGTCGTACATCGTTGCCGCGGTCGCGCAGCGCGCCAAGCTGTTAAATGCGATTCTCGCGGATCTATACGGATCCCAGAAGCTGTTGCGAGACGGTCTGCCGCCGGAACTGGTGTTTCCCAATCCGGCATTCCTGCGGCCCTGCTGCCAAGTGCCGGTGCCCGGCGGTATTCACATGCACGTTTATGCGGCCGACTTGGCCCGTTCCCCGGACGGCTGCTGGTGGGTGATTGCCGATCGCACCCAGGCGCCCTCTGGCGCCGGCTATGCTTTGGAGAATCGCCTGGTCTCCACACGCGTGCTGCCGGATGTCTTCCGCACGGCGCATATTCACCGCCTGGCGGCTTTCTTCCAAACCTATAAGGAAACGCTGCGTTCGCTGGCACCGGGCCAAAAGGAAAATCCGCGCATCGTGTTGCTCACGCCCGGACCTTATAACGAAACATATTTCGAACACGCCTTTCTGGCACGGTACCTGGGCTTTACGCTGGTGGAAGGCGGAGACCTGACAGTCCGCGACAACCGGGTGTTCCTGAAGACGCTGGGCGGACTCCCGCCGGTGGATCTGATCGTGCGGCGGCAGGACGATACGTACTGCGATCCCCTGGAATTGCGGCCGGACTCGATGCTGGGTGTGCCGGGGCTTATGCAAGCGGTTCGCTCGGGGACGGTGACGGTCGCCAACGCGCTCGGTTCCGGTCTGGTGGAATCGGCCGCTCCAGCGAGTTTCTTGCCGGGACTATGCCGCCGCCTCCTG
Organism: Bryobacterales bacterium; assembly: GCA_003142185.1. Classification (GTDB taxonomy): domain Bacteria; phylum Acidobacteriota; class Terriglobia; order Bryobacterales; family Bryobacteraceae; genus Bog-375. Next base: position 116,168 of record PLOR01000009.1, on the reverse strand, counting down.
GACGAAGAGCTCAAAATGCCGGCAGTGGCCACATGGTGGTGCGGCGAAGAGCGGGCGCTCTCCTATGTTGTCCAGAATCTGTCGAAGCTGGTCATCAAGCCGGCATTCTCGCCGGGCCTGCAGCCGGTGTTTGGCGCGCTCCTGAGCGAGGCGGACAAGGCGGCGCTAGTGCAGAGGATTCGCGCCACGCCAAGCGCCTACGTGGCTCAGGAACAGGTGCCGCTGTCCACAGTTCCGGTATGGGAAGACGGGGTGCTCCGCCCGCGGCACCTGGTGCTCCGGGTCTACGCAGTTGCCTCGGCCGGATCCTACATCGTGATGCCGGGCGGGCTGACACGGGTCACTGCGTCGCTGGACGACCTGGTGACATCCATGCAGAGCGGCGGCGGCAGCAAAGACACCTGGGTGTTAGCCGAAGGGCCGACTTCGCAGTTCAGCCTCCTGGCGCCTGCCCCGTCGCGGTTGGATGTCAGCCGGGCGACCTTCGATTTGCCCAGCCGTGTGGCCGACAATCTTTTCTGGCTGGGCCGTTACGTGGAACGCGTGGAGCCGGCCATGCGGGTAGCGCGCGCCATTTTGCCCCGGCTGATCCAGGAATCGGATCTGATGGCGATGGCGGGCGTAGCGGCGGGGGAGCGAATCCTCACCGGGATGGGTTACATTAGCCAGGAACTTCAGCCATCCAACAGCCACCTCGGTTCGCTGGAACGGGCACTGCTGGCCATGATTTACGACGGCGCGGCGCGCCACGGCCTTCCAGCTAATATCCACCGGGTACGCAGCGTGGGGGGGCTGCTGCGCGACCGGATTTCCGCGGACGCATGGCGTATCCTCAACCAACTGGATTTGCAACTGTCGGCGCCGCCTCCTCCGGAACCAATCCGCGTCAGCGGGGCGCAGGCTCTGCTAGATCAGGCCATCAGCACGCTCTCGGCCTTTGGCGGCCTGGTGATGGAGAGCATGACGCGCGGCGATGGCTGGCGCTTTCTGGATATCGGCCGGCGGATCGAGCGGGCCGCCCAAATGGTGGACCTGATCCGCCATGGATTCGGTTTCGAGAGCGATACCGACAGCGGCCAGCTCGAGGTGCTGCTCGAAATCGCGGACAGCTCCATCACCTATCGCTCGCGTTATCTCACCTCCATGCAGCCCGAACTGGTGCTCGACCTGCTGCTGCTGGATGAAGCCAATCCGCGATCCGCCGCCTATCAACTGGCGCAACTGCACGAACACATCGACCGTCTGCCCGGGAGCTGGTCGCCGATACACCGCGCGCCGGAATCGCGCATTGCCATATCGCTGCTTACCGCGGTTCAACTGGCGGAAGCCCGTGAATTCACAGTCACCAACTCGGATGGCCGGCGGGAAAATCTCGAGATCCTTTTGAATCGCCTCACGGGCGAACTCCAATCGCTGTCGGAAACGCTGACGCGCCAATACTTCAGCCAGGCGGTCGCTTCCCACCAGTTTTCCGATCCTCAGGCCATGCCATGAAGCTCCGTGCTACTCACACCACCGCTTATCAGTACACCGAGCCGGTCTCGATCTGCCACACGGCAGTCCACTTAACGCCTCGCGACGGCCCGAATCAGAGAGTGCTGGACCACACTCTTTCCATCGATCCGATGCCGGAAACTACTTTCAGTCACAAGGACTATTTTGGCAACGACGTAACTTGTTTCTCGATCCACGAACCTCACCGGACTTTGACGATTTCGGCAGCCACTCTGATTGAGATGGAACCGGGCGACCCGCTCGAACCTTGTCTGACGCCGGCCTGGGAAGAGGCGCGCGGCGAAAAATGGCGTCACGCCGATAGTCACGCGCTCGACGCATACCAGTTCGTGTTTCCCTCTCCCCGCATCACGCCCGCCGCGGAATTCGCGGCGTATGCGGAAACCTCGTTCACCGCCGGCCGGCCGTTTCTCGATGCGGCCCTGGATTTATGCCATCGCATCTACACGGAGTTTCACTACGACCAACGTGCCACAACGGTGGCGACCTCGGTGGCCGAGGTGTTGGAATCGAAGCGCGGGGTTTGCCAGGATTTCGCGCACTTCACGATTGCGTGCCTGCGGTCGCTGGGCTTGGCGGCGCGATACGTGAGCGGCTACCTGACCAGCGGCGAATGGATCGGCAGCCAGGCGTCGCACGCCTGGGTATCGGTCTATTTCCCAGGTCTGGGCTGGCTGGACCTGGACCCAACCAACGACCTGATGGTCAGCGGCCGCCATGTCACGCTGGCGTGGGGCCGCGACTACTCCGACGTGGCGCCGGTAAACGGCGTAGCGATGGGCGGCGGCCGGCAGTCGATCCATGTTTCCGTCGGGGTGGTGCTAGCGGCGGGTGAGTGGGTTTAGCCCCTCGGCACCGATCAGCGAACCTGAACTTCCAGCTAGCGCAGCCCCTCCGCGGAAAACCAGCTTTGGCAATACGATAGGCGACAACGGCCCACGTGTGACGGCATTTCCCGGGCCGCACCGGGCAGAATGCCATCTGGCAAAGTTGGCACAAGCGGTCAACAAATTGCAATCTCCCGGCGTCTAAGTGTTAACGTCGAATGTTGGCCGGGAGGTCAGTGACAAATTCATCGGCGGGAGTTGTGGCCGCGGTGCTGACGGCGATCCTGGCGGGCGCCGGATGCGGAGTCCGCAAAGCTCCGGCGAATTCCGCGCCGGAAACGAGCCAGAGCGCGGCCGCCGTGTCCCCTGCCCTGCCGCGCGGAGTGCGCACGATCGGCACCATTGCCGCGCAGCGGATTACGCTGGTGCAAGTTCCGCGGATCAGCGGCCAGGGCGGCCAGATGACGCTGGTGAAACTGGTTCCCAACGGCAGTGTGGTGCACGTCGGAGATTTGGTGGCGGAGTTCGACACCACCGCGCAAATCAAAGCGCAACGCGACGCACAAGCCAAGTTCGACGATCTATCCCACCAGGTGGAACAGAAGATGGCCGAGGATCGCAGCAATGCCGCCAAGCGAGCCTCGGACCTGGCGCAGGCCAACGCGGATCTGGAAAAAGCCAAGCTGGAAATCCGCAAGGGGCCGGTATTGAGCGACCTCGATCAGCTCAAGAACGCCGAGAAATTGCGCGACGCCGAAGAACACGTCAAGAGTCTGGTGCGGTCCAGCCAGTTCCACGATGCGGCCGAGCATGCGGAAGTCGGGGTACTGACGCTGCAGCGCGACCGGCAGAAGCTCACCCTGGCGCAATTGCAGAGAGACCTGGATAAGTTGACCGTGAAAGCTCCGATTGACGGCATGGTGTCGCTCGACAACGTTTGGAAGAACAATTCCATGGGCCACTCGAAGGAGGGCGATCAACTGTGGGCGGGGAATCCCCTGTTGCATATCTTCGATCCGGCGAGCATGGTGCTGCAGCTTTCGGTGAACGAAGCGGATGGCGCCATATTGGTGCCAGGGTCGACGGCGGTGGTGCATTTGGATGCGTACCCATCGCTGACCTTCACGGCGCGTTTCGATTCGGCCAGCCCGGTGGCTGCCTCCGCACTGGATAGCCCCGTTAAGACCTTCGCGGCTCGCTACCTGCTGAATTCCAAGGATCCGCACCTGCTGCCGGACCTGACGGCGGCGGCGGACATCCTGCCACCGGAAGCGGGCGCGAAATGAGGCGCGCCGGCAAGGCCCGCTATTGGTTCGCGGCAGTGCTGGCGCTGGCTGTTGTGGCAGGCGCATTGGCATGGTTCAGGATGCGGAAGGTGGAAGCGGCCGCGGACCTACCCATGGCCAAGGCGCGCCGGGGCGAGTTTCTGGTGCTGGTGCGTTGCCGGGGAGAATTGGCGGCGGAGCGCTCCATCCAGCTCACTGCGCCGGTGCGCGTCTCGGACTTGCAAATTGTCTGGCTGGCGCCGCCCAACAGTCCGGTGACCCAGGGCCAAACCGTAATCCGCTTCGATCCCAGCGCGGCCCAGCAGGCCATTCGGGAACATACCGCCGCACTGCGCCAGGCGAAAGCGAACCTGGAGCAGGCCGTGGCGCAAGCGCGCATCACGGCCGAGCAGGACAAGCTGGACACGGCGACATCCCAATACGATCTCGAAAAGGCGCGCCTCGCGGCATCGCAGCAAGCCATCATGAGCGAGATCCAGGGCGAAGAGAGCAAGATCGACGCTCGCGTGGCGGAAGAGAAACTGCACGTCGAGCAGGCCGCCGTGGAGTTGCACCAAAAATCCGCCGAGGCCAAGATCGCATCGCTCGCCAGGCTGCGCGACCAGGAGCAGGCGGAACTGGACATCGCCAACCACCAGGTAGTGCTGATGGAAGTAAAGGCGCCGGATAACGGGGTGATCAACTATTTAACCAACACCTCGCAAGGCTGGCTCAACGCTCAGCCATACAAGGTGGGAGACCGCGCGTTTCCCGGTGCGGTGATTGCCGAAGTGCCGGATCTTTCCACCATTCGGGTGGAGGCCAAAGTGGACGAAGTGGATCGCGGCCAGATTACGCCTGGCGATGCCGGGGTGATCAAGATCGACGCCTTGCCGGAGAAGACGTGGACCGGCAAACTGACGGGAGTCTCGCCGCTCACCGAGCAGAATTTCGACTGGCCGCCCTCCCGCAATTTCACGGCTTACATCGCGCTGGATACTCCCGCCGCGCAACTGCGGCCGGGCATGAACGCCAGTGCGGACGTGATCACAGCGCGCATTCCGGATGCGGTCAGCGTGCCGGCCAAAGCGCTGTTCACTTACAAAGGGCGACCCATCGTGTATGTCGGCGGCGCGCACGGCTATGAGGCGCGGGCGGTCACGGTGGAAGCGCGCAATCCGGACGAGGTTGCGGTGAAGGGCCTGGCGGCAGGCAGCATGGTAACCCTGGTGGAACCGCCGCGCAACGGAGGCCAGAAATGAGCTCGACGGCCGCGCCAGCCACGCCTTCTGCGGCAGCCGGCCCTCCCCGGCCGCGGCGCGCGCGGCGAATCCTGCGCGGCATCTGGAAGGCGCTTGTGGTTACGGCAGTGCTCGCCGCAATCGGCGCTGCGGTGGTATGGCAGGCCGAGCGCATGTACAAAGCCGTGAAGCCGCCGGCGGACACGGCGATTCCCACCACCAAGGTCCGGCGCGGAGACCTCACGCTGACCGTGTCGGCGCCCGGCGAACTGCGGGGTGGCAACTCCGAAGTGCTGAGCGCGCCGATGACCACCGGAGGCGAACTGCGAATCACCACGCTACGCAAGACCGGCGAAGTGGTGAACTCCGGCGACGTGGTGGTGGAGTTCGATCCGACCGACCAGCAGTACCGGTTGGAGCAGGCCGAGGCGGACCTGGCGGAGGCGAAACTGAAGGTGGAGCAAGCGCAAGCGCAGGCGCAGGCGCAGTTGGAGGAAGACACGTACTCGATCGCAAGCGCCGAACATCAGGTGCACCTGGCGGAATTGGATGTGCGCAGGAACCCCATCCTCTCCGCCATCCAGGCCCGGCAGAACGACCTGGCTTTGCAGGCCGCCCAGGACCGTCTGAACCAGATCCGCCAGGACATAGGGAGCCGCAAGGACACCAATCGGGCAGCCGTAGAAGTGCAGGCGGCGGGAGTGGGCAGAGCCGACGTGGAAGTGGCCATGGCTAAGAAGAACCTTGCGGCGCTCACCCTGCGGGCGCATGGCGCGGGCTACGTGGCGCTGAAGCAGAACACCCAGACCAACTTCTACATGGACGGGATGTCGTTGCCGGATTTCCAGCCGGGCGACGCGGTGCGGGCCGGCATGGCCATAGCCGAGATTCCGGATCTGCACAACTGGGCCATCACGGCCACCATCGGCGAACTGGATCGCGGCCACCTGGCGCTCGGCCAGAAGGTGGACGTGACGGTCATCGCCCTGCCCGGGCGCGCGTTTCACGGGCACGTGGTGGACTTGGGGGGAACCAGCGGCTCGCCCTGGGAGCGGCACTTCGAGTGCAAGATGCGGCTGGACGATCCGGCTCCGGAGATGCGGCCCGGCATGACCGTGCGCCTGGTGATCACCACCGATGTGTTGCGCGGCATTCTCTGGATCCCGGCCCAGGCGCTATTTGAAGGCGGTAGCCGGACTTACGTATATACACCCTCCGGCGCGAGTTTCACACCGCAAGATGTGAAGCTGGTGCGGCGCAGCGAAAGCCAGGTGGTGGTGGAGGGGCTGCGCGAGGGCCAGGTGGTGGCGCTTTCGAACCCCGAACAGACGCCGCGGAAAAAGGCGGCCGGAACGGCTTCCCCGTTACCGAAATGAGGAACCCGAGGGCATGGCGATGAAGGCGAGAGCCGCGGCAGGAAAGACGCGATTCGAGCGGGTAGGCTTTGTGCGCCGCTACGGTTCCGATTTTGCCCTGGCGGCGGGAAACCTGCTCAGCCAGAAAACGCGCACGCTGCTGACGGCGCTGGGCATTATTTTCGGCGTGGGAGCGGTGATTGGGATGCTGGCCATCGGCGCCGGCGCGCGCGACGAATCGCTGCGGTTCATCGAGCAACTGGGCGTACGAAATCTCCTGGTGGAGTCGATTCCCTCAACCAGCAGCGCGGAGAGGCAGCAGCGGCGAAAATCGTCGCAAGGTCTGAACGAACGCGACGTCCGTATCATTCAGGCCAACCTGGATTCCATGAACGTGTTGTCGCCGCGCAGGACGCTACACCCGTCCCGGCTGCTGCCCAAACCGGTGGGCGAAGCACCCTGGCTCTATGGCGTGCGTCCGTCCTACGCGCAGATCCATAACTGGGTCTTCGCGGAGGGATCGGCGTTCGGCGAGGCCGACGAGCAGTCGAGCGCCGCGGTCTGCGTGCTCGGCGAAACCGCCAAAACCGGTTTACTGGGCTATGAGGCGGGGGTGCGCCGGTACATCAAAGTGGAAGATACCTGGCTGCGGGTGGTGGGTGTGCTCCGCGGGCAGGCGTCCTCCGGATCGCAGAACCTGGCAGCCGCGGGAAGCGATGTGAACAACCGGATTTACACTCCGCTGAACACATTTCAGTACCGCTTCTGGGATTTAACCGGCTATTTGCGCGATCCGCTGGACGGGGTAGACGTGCAATTGAAGAACGGAGCCGACAGCGTGCAGGCGGCCAAAGTGGTGGCGGCGATTCTGAATTCGACGCATCGCGGAGTACAGGATTTTACGGTGACGATTCCCGCCGAACTGCTGGCGGAACAGCAGCGGGCGCAGGTTATTTTCACTTACGTGATGGTGGCGATCGCCGCGATTTCATTGCTGGTGGGAGGCATAGGCATCATGAATATCGTTCTGGCCACGGTGCTGGAGAGAACGCGCGAGATCGGGATACGGCGCGCCACGGGGGCGCGCAGAAGCGACATCGTGCGGCAGTTTCTGCTGGAGTCGGTGTTGATCTCGATTGCCGGCGGAGTGCTCGGAATCGCCTTCGGCTACTTCCTTTCCTGGTTCATCGCGCGCGCGGCGGATTGGAAGACCATCGTAACTACCTCGTCGATTTTGATTGCGTTCGGAGTGTCGGTAGGAGTTGGCGTGGTGTTCGGGATCTACCCGGCGCTGAAGGCGGCACGGATCGATCCGATCGAGGCCCTGCGCTATGAGTAGAGGCGGTTGGCGCGCGCTGGCGCTGGTCGCGGCGGCCGGCGCGGCGCGCCTGGCGTGGTGCGATTCGTTTCCCCTGCTGGGAAGCTATGAACGCCGGTTCCATCCGGATACCGTGGTCGAGCGCGACGTGGATGGCCTGGAGCAGCGCATTCAGAACGGCAAACTGGTTTTGAACCTGAAGACCTTTCTCGCCCTGGTGCTGAAGAACTCCACCGGCATCCTACTGACCCAACTGGACGTTTATACCGCGGCCGATGCGATCACCAGCGCCTTCGCCCCGTTCGATCCGCAGGTGCTGTTCCAATTCAACGCGCAGCGCTCCGTGCAGCAGGAAGCCGCCCAGACCAGCGGAACGGAATCGCTCAGCGATTTGGAGCAGACCTCGACGGCATCCTACAGCCAGGTGTTGGGCGCCGGGCCGACGGTGACGGCCGGCTTCAACGCGACCCGTTCGTCTTCCAACAGCCCTTTCAACTTCTTCAACCCCAGCGTTGCTACCGGCCTGAATCTCACGGTGACGCAGCCGCTGTTGCAGAATCGCGGCAATCTGCAGATACGCGCGCCGCTGATGGTGGCTCGCACTCAGTTTCGCATCGTCACCGAGCAGAGCCAGGCGCAAATCGCTACCACCATTGCCAATGCGGCGGGGCAGTATTGGGAAGCCATCCGGGCGCGCGAGAACATCCGCGTGCTGGAGCAGTCGCTCGACCTGGCGCAAAAGTCTTACGAGCGGGACCGCCAGTCGCTGGACCTCGGGGCGATTTCAAAGCTCGATATCCTGCAATCGCAGTCGCAGGTGGCGCAGCGCAAGCTCGATCTGATTCAGGGCCGGTACGCTTACCAGCAGGCCCTGGACGGCCTGCGCCAATTGATCGGCGCGGACTTGAAGCCGAATACGCTGGGGATGGAGATTGTATTGGAAGACGATCCGCGTGAGACGCCCGCGGGGTTCCATCCGCTGCCGCTCGGCGAGGCCATCGCCAAAGCCCGGCGCGACCGGCCGGAACTGAGTGCGGCGGGCCGTCGCGTCGGCGTGGACGAGTTGAACGCGAGAGTCGCCCGCGACCAGATGACGCCCCGATTGGACCTGAGCTTGCAAGCGGGAAGCAGTGGGCTAGGCGGCAACCAACTGCCGGTAGTATTGCCGGTGGGGGGAACAACCTCCCTGGTGACCGGCGGACTGGGGGATTCGCTGTACCAGCTCTTTGGTTTTTCCTCGCCCTATTACGGCTTTAGTTTGACCTTGGGAATCCCGGTCCGCAGCAGCGCGGCGCAGGCCAGCCTGACGGACGCGCTGGTGAATCGCGTGCGCGACCGCTATAGCCAGCGCCAAATCGAGCAGCAGGTGATTCTCGACGTGGAGACCGCCAACCGGCAGCTCGATCTGGCCCAGGCATCGGTGGAAGCGGCCAAGACATCGCGCGATCTGTCGCAGCAAAACGTGGATGCGGAGCAGATGAAGTACCAGCTCGGCACGGTGACCGCCTTCGAACTCCTGACGGCACAGAGCCAACTGGCCACCGTGGAAGCTTCGCTGGTGAACGCTTACGTGGATTATCAGAAGGCGGTAGTGGCCTACCGGCGCGCCACCTGGACGACGCTCGACGATCTGGGATTTGTGTTGGAGTCGCCGCGAGTGCGCTGATAACCGTTCGCTCCCAAGAATGCAAAGGAGTTCCGGAAAACCAAGCGCGATTCAGGGGTGAGGCCGAATCGCTTGGTGTTACCAGCAAGGTCTTCCGGGTGGGAGTTTCGGTCAGCGAACCTGCACTTCCAGCGCTTGCACGAACAGACTGATCGCGAGGCCGTTGTCGAGGCCGCGGGCGTCGAGCGGCTTCTGGTTGTTGAAGGGTAGATAAGAGACCCACATCGACGGTGGAGGAACCGTCGGTGCGGGCTGGCTAGCTGGCAGGTTGGCGAGCATCGCCGGCGGGATGGTGAAGCTTCCTGCAGCGCCCGCCGCGGCGCAGTAACACGCGCCCCAGGCGGACGCCGACGAGTCGACACTCATCAAGCCGATCAGCATCACGCCTTCTTCGGGTAGCGGCCGCCAGCGCAGGGTCACTCCGAGCCGCCGATCCACCGTGCCGGTGTTATCGCGGTTTTCCCACACGAAAGGTTCCGGCGCCGGCAGCGGGACCAAGAACGGGCCGATATCGGCGCCGCCCGGAGCGGCCACCACCAGGGTGCCCGGCTCCAGAAAGAGCGGCCCGCCGCGCCCGGGCCGTTCCCCGCGTTGCTCGCCCAGCATCCGCTTGTATACACCGGGTGCGCCGTGCACCGGCGAAATCGGCAGTTTCCGATTGCCAAGCGTTACGCTGAGGCGCGGGCCGGCATCGCGCCCGGCGGCATGCGGGGATGACATCAGCGCATCCGCGGCCGATGGCGACGGCTGCGGCCCGGAGGCCATCGCACCGGTGTACGCAGTGCACGTTCCGAGCGGCGGAATCAAAAGGATCGGATGCAACGTCGGGCCCAGGTCCCTATGCGCGACAAAAACCGCCATGCCTTCGTCGGTGATGGTTGAGTCGGTTGATTTCACGGTTCGCGAAATCACCACCAGGCCGCTGCTGTGGCCTTCCCACGCCGCCATGGGAAGGACGGGCGGCGGTTCGCAGGTTCCGCCGCCGGCGTGGACCGAAACCGTGACCGTATTGCTCGGGGCAGCGTCCGGCTGGCGAACCTGAAGCGGAACGTAACAGCCGGCCGGGCTGTCCGGCGGAAGTCGAAACACAATCTCATCGGCTGTATCCGCAGCGCCGCGCCGCACCGTGTCCACCATCGCGCGGCGGAAGCCTATCCAAACTTCGGGGCGCGATGGACCGAGCCCAGTTCCCGACAGAACCAGCGGCTGACCGGGCTGGGCCGAATTGCGCAGGCCGTTGGGGGAACGGGAACCATCGGTGGCCTGGTTGTCCACGCGGCCTGGACCCCAGCCCTTCTGGCTGCGGCTGAAGATACCGAAATTGGCGCGCACCACTTTCAGCGCGTATGGCGGACTTGGCACGCCGTTGACCGTCACAGTGAGCGAGATATCGCCCAGAGGCGCGCCCACCGGCAACCGCCCTTCGATGCGCTGCGGCGACACCGCGTACAACGGGACGCGGAGCGAGGAACCCCGCGCGGAGACCGTCACTGAAGTTGTCTGCGCGCCCGTCCCCAGCCGGATTCCTTCGATATCGAAGAGCGCGCCGCGAGCGATGGGGCCGCCCGGCAGTATGGACGGCGTGCGGCTGGCGGCGTTGACCACGCCGCCGGTACGGATCGCCGGCGGCTGCGCCCACAGCGGGACCGCTGCCAGAATAAGGACCGCGGCAGCGCGCATCCTTACTGAATGGTAACGTGACCGGGGTTGGCGGCCTGGCCATCCACAGTGACCTGAATCACCACGTCGCCCTTTCCAGCCAGGCTTTGCGGCAGCAGCACATCGATCTGGTCCAGCCCCGCATACTGCGGCTGCGCGCCCGCGTATATTGGGGCGGGCAAGGCGACACTCCCGGCTGTGACGGTGACGCTATTCGATGCGGAGCTGTGACCGCGCAGGCCGGTCCCATACAGCACCAGGTACACCTGGCTACTGGCCGGGCTGAGATCGATGGGCGCCGCCACGATTCCGCCGCTCGAGTTGAGCGTGTAAATGTTCTCCACGGTTTGCGAGCCGTCCGCATTCACCCGTTGCACATACGCGGCGACGATATCGGTTCCCTCGAACAGGAACAGCCCCGGATCGATGGCCGCGATAACGGCCGCCGCGCTGGACGTGGTACCGCCATTGGCAACCGTGACGGTGGCCTGTCCCAGGGCCGTCGAGCCCGGAACGATGTAGTTGACTTGTGTGGGTGAGACATAAGACAGCGGTGCCAATCGCGCCACGCCCAAAGCATCGGTCACCGTGACCGTGGTGCCGCCGACGTTGGTTGGATACGGCGACGCGGCCGGCTGCGTCACCGTAGCCAGGCTGGAGCCAAACGCGCTAACGAACGAATTGGGAGCTATTGGACCCGACAGAAAACTCGCGCCGTTCAAGTCGTTAAGCTGTCCGGAGATGTTCAGGAAGACGGAAATGTAGAACGAAAGGGTCCCGGGGAGGCCGATCAGGAGGTCCGGCTTTCCATCGCCGTTCAGGTCCGTCACCAGCACCGTGCTCGGATTGGAAGTGGCTGTGAGGTCCACCTCCGGCTGGAAGGTTCCGTCACCGTTGCCGAACATGAAGCTGGTATAGGTGCTGCCTCCGTAGTGAGCGATCGCCAGATCCTGCTTGCCATCGCCATTGATATCCGCCACGGCGATGTAGGTCGGGTCAGTGTCGGTAAGCAACAGCGACGTTGCGCCGAACGTCCCATCGCCATGGCCCAACAGGACCCCTATATCAAATTCGAAGTTGGTCGTGAAGTCCGGGTTGGTAGCGGACAATATCAAGTCCGGGATTTTATCTCCATTGACGTCCGCGGCGACGATGAAATTGGGATACCTTCCGCCGGGGTAGCTGACCGGGTCCTGGAAGGTGCCATCCCCCACGCCGAGATAGACCAGCACGCCGCCGATGTCGGTGCCGACGCCGGGTGTTCCCTTATTGGCGATGGCCAAATCGGGTTTGCCGTCCTTGTTGAAGTCGGCCACCGTCAGCCAATACGGCCAGTTGCCAAATTGGGTGAGACTCTTGACGGACTGGAAGGTGCCATCTCCGTTCCCCAACAGGACGCCGGCAGCCCCCATCCCGCAAGCCGCAATGTCGGGTTTGCCATCGCCATTAAAATCGGCCACCGCGACCGAGGTGATCGAACCGCCCATGGGGTACGCGACGGGGGCCTGGAAAGTGCCGTCGCCATTCCCCAACAGGACGTAGACGCCGCTTCCGTAGTTGGCCCCGATTACCAGATCCTGCTTGCCGTCGCCGTTGAAATCGCCCGCGGCCACCGAACTGACTACGGTATTCGATGGGCTGGCGATTTGAACCGGAGTCTTGAAGCTGCCTCCGCCCTGCGACAGGATGATCCAGAGTCCACCGGCCGCGACGGCCAAGTCGGGCTTGCCATCGCCGTTGAAATCGGCCAGTACCATGGAGGTGGGGACGCCGCCCACCGAGTACGCCGGCGGCCCGACAAGGGTGCCGTCTCCGCGGCCGAAAAATGCCGTGACGGTGTCGGAATAAGTGTTCGGCGCCAGCACATCGGGATGGCCCAAGCCGACGACTACGTCGAGATTGCCATCGCCATCCAGGTCCGTGGCGAGGATGCTGCCGGGCTGGAACCCGGCTACATAGTCATATTCGCCGGCAAACCCGCCCTTTCCATCTCCCAGCAGGATCGACACCGTGCCAGCATCCGTATCACTGATGGCGAGATCCAGTTTGCCATCGTTGTTGAAGTCGCCGGGAGCCATGGCGTAGGCGCTGATATGCTGGGGCAGATTGACGGCGGCGCGAAAGGTGCCGTCGCCATTGCCCAGCAGCATCGAGAGATTCTGGCTGGCGCCGGCCACCAGGTCCACGTGCCCGTCGCCGTTGAAATCCCCTAATACGAGGGATTGAGCCCCTTGCGCGACCGGGTAATTGACGGGAGCGGCGAAGGTTCCATCCCCGTGCCCCAGGAAAATCCCAACATTGCCAGCGGTGAGGACTGCGAGATCCAGCTTGTTGTCGCCGTTGAAATCGAATGCCACCGCGGCGAACGCACCAAAGCCCGTGGCGTAGGTTGCCCCCGGCGTGACTGTTCCGTCTCCGTTGCCGAGGAAGACGGCGACGGTAGCGGGGGAGGCATAGGTGCCCAAGCTGATGACCACCACATCTTGCTTGCCATCGTTATTGAGGTCCGCTACCAGGAGGCCCATCGGGTTTGCGGGCACCGGGTAATAGGCGATCGGCTTGTGGCCGCCGCCCGGCGTGAAGAGCGTTATCGCCAGGCTATCGACGGCAAGACCCTCGAAGCCGGCGGGAGCGACGCCCAGCCCGGCCACATTGCCGTCGCCAACGAAATCGGAGAATAGCCCGACTTGCGACGACGCCCCCGGTTGAGCGGCCAGCGGAACCCAACCCGCAGGGGTCTTGAATATGCGCGCTCCGGCCCCCGAGCACAGAAAGCCCGTTTGGAAGTTGGTGGCTGAATCGATCAGCTTAAACGGAGATTGAACCTCATAGTTATACTCGGTGAACGATCCGTCCGGTTGGCGGTAAAGACCGCCAATACTGCTGGAGTCGTACGTTGTAACCGATGCCCCTTGCAGAAAATTCAATGCCGGACAGGATTGAGCATCAAGCGCAGTAACTGAGCAGCCAACAGCCAGAACCCAGCGCAGCAGTTTCATCGCACCCTCTTGGATCTACAGTAGCGGTTTCTTGGCCGTTGTTCAATCGTTGGTTGGCCGGTTTAGTACTGTCAAACCGAATCCGGCGTGGCGCACGCACTCGTCGGTGCCGCGTCGGCACTCGTGCCGACGCCAGGCGCCTCATGCCAAGGTGTCGAGAAGAGTCTCGACACGGCACCGACGAGTGCGTGCGCCACGTCGAAATCAGCGCCCGTGATAAGCTTCTATCTCATGGCGTCCCGGGCCCGCTCGAGATGAGACCTCTTCGATTCTGGCGAATCGCATGCAAGATCGCCTGGCGCGACCTGTGGAGCGGCCGACGGCACTTCGCGGTAGCCCTGACAACGCTGGCGGTGGGAGTCGGGGCCATGAGCGCAGCCCGTGTGGTAGCGAGCGAGTTTACCCGCCGCCTCAGCGGCGACATGCGCCAGTGGATCGCCGCCGATGTCGCCGTGACGTTGCGCCAGCCCCCTTCCGAAGAACAGCGCGGCGAGATAGACGACCTGGCTCGCCAGGGGATCCAAGAGACCGAGTCGCTCGAGACCTATACGATGGCCTCCTCGGATCAGGCGGCCGATCCGGTGCTGATTTCCATCAAAAGCGTGGATCCGCGCCGCTACCCCTGGTACGGCAGGGTGGAGTTGGACCCGGCCCTGCCGCTCGGCGAGGCTCTCCAGCCGGACACCGCAGTTGTATCCCGCACGCTCGCCGAGCGGCTGTCGGTAGTGCCCGGCAACCGGATCCTGATCGACGGAGTGGATTTCCGCGTCGCCGCGCTGATCGCCGGCGAACCCGACCGCTTCGCGGCCGCGCCCAACGCTTACCCTCGGGTGATGCTTTCCGGCGACGCATTTGACCGGTCGCAGATCGCCCGTCAGGGGAACTCGATCTCCTGGCGATTGCTCTTTCGGATTGGCGCCGGCCATGACACCACGGGCTTGAAGGCGCGCTTCCAACAGGTGTTTCCGGACGCTCAGGTGGTGGATTATCGCGACCGCGGCGACCCACGGGCCGCAGCCGCGTTGAACGCTGCCGTCACCTATCTGGATATGGCAGCCTGGAACGCCCTGGTGCTTGGCTCGTTGGGAGTTGCCATGGTGATCTACTTGCACATCGAGCAGCGGCTGGACACGGTTGCGGTCATGAAGGTGCTAGGCGGCCGATGGAGCCAGATCCTGGTCGTCTATCTGCTGGAGATCGGGGGTCTGTCGCTGGCAGGCTGTGCCATTGGTGCGGTTCTGGCGATTCCCCTGGAGCGGATTTTTCTTTTGCTTTCGAGAGGCCAGTCGCTCTTTCCCGTGGCGATCGAGTGGCGCTGGTCGCAAGCGGGCGAAGCGGTGGGCCTGGGTATGCTCGCCTCCCTGATGGCCACCGCGATGCCGTTGGCTGCCGTGCGCGCCGCGCCGCCCCTGCTGTTGCTCCGCCGGCATGTTCAGCGGCCGGCGGGACGCTGGCGAATTGGGCTGCTGTCACTGCTAGGGCTGGTCGTGCTGGCCGGATGGATGGTCCACTCGTGGAAGGCCGGCGCCGCGTACCTGTTTGGCAAGGCCGCCGGCGCGCTGATTCTGCTGGCTGCGGGTAGCGGGCTGGTACGCGTGATGCGCCGGGCCGCCAGATATTGGAAGATCCAAGGCCCGATGAATCTCGGCCGGCCGGGTCTCCATGGCGAAACCCGATTTCTGGCGCTGGCAGTCGGCATCATGGGTGTCACGGCCGCCTGGCTCGCTCCGGCGGCGGTAATTCATGCCATCGAACAATCGCTCCCTCTGCCTGGCGCCGATTTATTTGTATTCGGCTTCGGCCCCGATCAAAAAGGACCGCTGATCGATCTGCTGCGCCGCAATCCCGACGTGAAGCAACCGGTCGAACTCCTTCCGCTGATCGTCCTACGGCTCGCGAAGGTTGCCGGCGTGCCGGCTCCCGCCTCCGCTCCGGAGCGTTGGGCAGCCACCTGTTCCAGCGCCGCGCCTTCCGCGCCGCTTTCCGCGGGGCGCTGGTGGCAGCCGGGTGCGGCCGCGCCGGAGGCCGTGATGTCGGAGTCTTTGGCCGCCATGCTGGGTGTGAAAGTAGGCCAGACCGTCGAGTTCCTCTCGAGCGGCAGAGCCCTTCCGGCTCGCATCGTGGGTCTGCGCCGCATGGACGCCATCGAGGAACAGCGTGGCGGGCTGGTCTTTCCGTGCACCGCATTCGCCGGGCTGAGCGTTTCCTATGGGGCCGGCATCTCGGTGAGAAACGGGCGCGCGGATGCAGTCAGGCGCGCGATTTCCGGCAGCTTTCCCAGCATTGCGGTGATCAGCCGGCGGGAGCTGGCGGCGGCGATCGAATCGGTGGCGTCCGATGCCATCTGGAGTCTGCGCGAGATTACCCTGCTGATTCTGATCGCCGGAACCGGCATCCTGATCCTCATGGTGTTGGCCGAAGAAAAGACCAGAACCCGCGAAATCGCCATCCTCAAAGCCCTAGGCGCCCGGCCCTCTCAAGTGAGGAACGGAATGCTGGCCGAGTTCGCCTTTTTGGGCGCACTGGCCGGCTCCAGCGGCGGCGTGATGGGCAGCCTGTTTGCGAGCCTGCTGTTGTCGGTGATTTTTCGCAAGCTGGCGCCGGCGTGGGACGCGAGGGTGCTGCTCGGCGCGACGGCGCTGGGCGTGGCGACCGGGGTCGCGGCCGGATGGGCGTCGATCCTGCGCACCGTTCGCCAGAAGCCCTTCACTGTTTTGCGCAACGAGTGAGCCTGGGTGTGCGACATGTGAGTGGGGGACTCTGCGGCTGGCTTTGTATCAGGGCACGGGCTTCAGCCGTGCCACAACACATCGGTAGCCAATGGCTTTAGCCGCTGTGGCTTTCCTGCGGGCGCAGGGGCTGAAGCCCAAACCTTTCCCGCGATCCTTCGGCACGGCTCAAGCCGTGCCCTGATACAAAGCCTCCTGAAAGAAGGAAGCCTTGCGTACCCCTACGCTCAGATTCGCGGGAATTCATTAGCAATGGAGAGTTTCGCCATTCCTGTGTCGCGCGCCCGTGGGACAGGCGCCCCGGTTTTCGGGTCCGACGCGGATTTCGCCTGTCAAACCCGGGCGGAATGCCATAATACAAGCTTGATTCAGATCCGCGATCTCACCAAGTCCATCGACACCGGCTCCCATCGTGTCGATATCCTCAAAGGTATCGATCTGGAAATCCCGACCGGCCAGTTTGCCGCCATCATGGGTCCTTCGGGGAGCGGGAAGAGCACGCTGCTGGGACTGATGGCGGGCCTCGACTCGCCAACCAGCGGACAGGTTCTGCTCGACGGCCAGGACATTGGCCGGCTGTCCGAAGATGAGATGGCGTTGCTGCGCGGCCGCAAGATCGGTTTCGTTTTTCAGTCGTACTACTTGATCCCCACGCTCACCGCCGAGGAGAATGTGCTGCTGCCCATGGAACTGGCGGGCCAGGACGGCGGCGGGCGGGAACGCGCCCGCGAGCTGCTCGGCCGCGTCGGGGTCGAGGGCCGCCACGATCACTACCCCGTCGAGCTTTCCGGCGGCGAGCAGCAGCGCGTGGCGCTGGCTCGCGCTTTTGCGCTGCACCCGCCCATCCTGCTGGCCGACGAACCCACCGGCAATCTGGACACGGCCACCGGGCGCGCGGTGTTGGAACTTTTGCTGGCTCAAAATCGCGAGCATGGCGCCACTCTGGTGCTGGTCACCCACGAGGAATCGCTGGCCAACAGCGCCGACCGGCGCATCGTGCTGCGCGACGGCCTGGTGGTCAGCCAGTAAACGGGGCAAGCCCCGCGAAAGATGGGAGAAAGATAGGGCTTCTTCGGAGCCTGCCTGTGGATTGACTGTCCGGGGATATAATCTTCCACATGCTTTCACCGCGCGCGTATTTCGCTGCTGTCTGTTTTGTTCTGCTGACCGGTTGTTCCAGGAAACCGGAATCGTCGCCGGCGGTTTCTCCGGACTCGCCTGTAGCTTACTCGCCGAACGGCTGGTCGGGCGCGGAGCGGGCCGAGTATTATCATCTCGCGGAAGGCAGCGAACTGATGCCCTACACGCTGCTAGCCAATCTGAAAAGCAGCAAGACCGGGAAACCGTTTCTCGAAGGCATGGAAAGGTTCGGGTTCTTGCCTGACGCCAAGAGCAGCACGAATCCGTACGGAATGCCGGTCGGGATGACCGTGGTACGTTCCCGCAACGCCAGCGCCAGAGGCGTCGAGATGGTAGGGTTCAGTTGTGCGGCGTGCCATGTGGGCGAGCTGACCTATCATGGCAAGCGCGTGCGTATCGATGGCGCGCCCGGCCTGATCGACCTCGAAGCCTATCAGGTGGAGTTTCAGGAATCGCTAGACGCCACGATGAAGGACCCACCGGCGCTGCTGGCTCTGGTTGTGGCCATGGACCAGAAAGAGAATATGGCGGACAGTCCGTCCGCCGAGGGCGTGGGACAATACGCCGCTGATGCCGCGTTGCAGGGCGCCGACGACGTGAAGCCCGTGCCCAACGCGGACCCGTCGTTTCATTCCGTGTCGTCCCAGGCAGCCGACGCGGCCCGGCCTGCGGCGCCCCAACCGGGTTTCCGGGAGCGCATGAAGACCAGCGTCGCCTTCCTGAAGGCGCGCCTGGCTCACATCCGCAACGGCAAGCTGCTGCTGGATGGCACCGAACCGGGGCCGGGCCGCATCGACGCCTTCGGCGCCGCACGTAACCTCTTGTTCCCGAAATCGGCGATGAAAATGCAGTCGCCGGTCAGCTTTCCATTTCTGTGGGGTGTGCCAGACACCACCCAGCAGCGCGACGCCAACCAGGAACCGCGATGGATTCACTACGACGGCAACACCAATTCGATTCTGGAACGGAACATCGGTCAGGCCCTCGGCATGGGCGCGGTGTTCGACCCGCAGGATTACGAATCGACCTTGCGCATTGGCAACCTGCACCGTTTGGAAGTGCTGACCCACAAGTTGCAGCCACCTGCGTGGCCCAGCGGCGTTCTCGATCCGATTGACCAGGCCAAGGCGCAAAAAGGCGAAGCAATCTTCAAGGATAAGTGCGAGGGTTGCCATCAGGACAAGCTCTGTGCGCTCGCCGAGGTGATGACAGACCCGATGCGCGCCCACAGCTTCGGCCAACCGGTGGGCGGCAAGCCGTTTCCCGCGGCGGTGGCGCCGATTCTGGCGGGCCTGAAAAAGAGGGCCTTCCAGGATGACGGAATCAGCGAGGCCGATCAAGCCGGAATGGATGCCAACCCGGTGGTTTGGCGGGCCACCGGCCAGTACAAGGCGCGGAAGCTGAACGGCATTTGGGCCACCGCTCCGTACCTGCACAATGGTTCCGTGCCGACGCTGTATCATATGCTGCATCCCGACGAGCGCCCGGCGAGGTTCTTCGTCGGCAATCGCGAATATGACGCCGCCAAGGCCGGCTACCAGAGCGAGACCGCCGGAGCCAGCGGGAATAGCTGGGTCTACGACACCACCAAGCCAGGCAACAGCAACGTCGGCCACAGAGGAGCGCAGTTCGGCACTACCCTGGCAGAGGACCAGAAAGCCGAGCTATTGGAATATCTGAAGAAGTACTGATAATTCTGGCGGAGAGACAGGGATTCGAACCCTGGATAGAGTTTCCCCTATACACGCTTTCCAAGCGTGCGCCTTCAACCACTCGGCCATCTCTCCGCATTCGTCGGAACGCGCGTTGTGCGCCGCTGCGGCCTTCGAGTTTTTAGAATAGCATGACCCGCGGAACTCACCCTCATGGCGCCTCGCGCCAGGAAGAAAAGCCGCGACGACTCTCGGCTCAGCAGGCCCGACGGCCCGCGCCACGGTCGAAGACCTACTCTTCTTCCACGATAGCCACGCCCCAGGGTTCGAGGGTCAGGGAGGAGGCCGGAGCCACGGGACGCTTCGACAACAACTCCAGGCCGCGGCCATAGGAATAAGCCAGGCTTTGCGGAGCCGCGGAGAAATTGAAGTAATAGTGGATAGCTTTGCCCGCGCGGTTGACGCCATGTTTGACCCTCACCGCGGAGGGCAGCTTCTGGTCCGGCCCCGCCACTTGCGCCTGCTCGAAAACGCGCTCCAGCAGTTTCTGTTGCAGCGCCGCGCTCAGCACCGTGCCTTCGTAGGTCACCATCCCCTTGCCGAAATGATTCTCGGTGATGGCGGGATACTGTCCGAAGAACGGGTGATCGTAATAGGCGACCGGTTTGGCCGTGTCGAGCAGAAGCATTTCGGCCCAATCGCTCACCTGGTTCTGGGCGCCGGCCTGGAGCGGATCGCCGCGCAGATCGAGCGGCTTCGCCAGGTTGGAGAACTCTTGATAATGGATGCCGGCGGCCTCGCGCAGCGGCCCCGGTGCCATCGTTGCACGCACGGTCGAATACTCATCGCAGAATCCGCTCTTCAGCGTCAGTACCAGGTGCCCGCCACCGCGCACGTAATCCACCAGCCGGCCGAGCAGCGCGTCGCTCGCGATGTAGAGCGGTGGTACCACGATCACTTTGTACCCGCTCAAGTCCTCGGTGTCGGGGAAAATGAAATCCACGCCGGCATTGAGCCGGTAAAGCGCTCCGTAAAGCCGCCGCATTTCCACTTCGTAACCTTGCGGATGGTGCCAGGGCATGTCGCCGGCCACCGGCGATACCAGGAACGGCATGTAGTCGGTGCCGTGGCGCGAGTCGTTACTATAGAGCAGCGCCACCGGGTGAGCCGCCTGCAGATCGACGATGTGCGGGCCGACCCGCTCCAGTTCGTGCGCGGTCCGCGACACCTCGGCGTAAATGCGGCCGGGCTCCAGGTCGTGCGATAGCACGCCCTTCCAATAGGTCTCCTGCCCATAGTGCAGCGAGTGCCAATGCCAGTACTCCACCATATTGGCGCCGGTCGAAGCCATCAGGTATACGTCCTGGCGCAGTTGCCCGTCGTAGGGCGGATACTGCGAGCGCGAATCCCAGCCAATGGTCTGCGCGTTGATTTCAGTCACCAGGTAGTTGGTTCGTTTGAGCGAGCGCGCGAAGTCGCCGCCGTAACTCGATCCTTCACCGGTGTATTCGTCTTGCGTGGTGTGATAGGGGTTCATGCCCACGATGTCCAGGTTCTTCGAAATCTCGCGTTCACTGATGTCGGCGCGCGTCGCGCCGCCGAAATCCTGCATCACAAACTGATCCGGACGCAGATATTCGCGAACCAGCCCGGCCTGCCACGCCAGGAAGCGAGTCGTCAGCGATTCCTGATAGCGGTCCCATTCCAGCTTCCAGCCGGGATTGAGGATCCCGTTACGCGGCGGCACCTCGCTCCAGTCGTGCAGTTGTTGCCCCCAGTAAAGCAGTCCCCAGATCTGATTCAGCCGTTCGACCGTCGAGAACTTATCCCGCAGATAGCGCACGAAGCCGGCCTGGACATCGGGCCCCGCCGTGCCGTTGGAGGTAGTCTCGTTATCGATCTGGTAACCTATCACCGCCCGATTTTCGCGGTAGTGTTCGGCGATCTTGCGAATCACCCGCTCGGAGTAGCGCAGAAAATCCGCGTTGGTGATGTCCATGTTCTGGCGTATCCCATAGGTGGCCTTCTGGCCGTCCAGCCGCGTCACCAGGATTTCCGGGTGCGCCTTGAACATCCACGGTGGAATCGAGTAAGTGGGCGTGCCCATGATGACGTGGATGTGCGCGCGCGCCAGCCGCTCGATGATGCGGTCCATCCAGGCGAACTCGAAGCGGCCGTCTTCGGGTTCCCACACGCTCCAGGTGGACTCGCCCACGCGCACCACATTGATGCCGGCCTGCTGCATCAATTGGACGTCTTTCTCCAGCCGATCCTCCGGCATATATTCCTCATAAAAGGCGGCGCCGTAAAGGAAGGTGTCCATCCGGTCAGCGGCAAAGCGGGTCTGCGCCGGCGCCGGCGTTTGCGAGCGGATTGCCACGGCGCCGAACAGGGCGGCCACGGCCGCGGCCAGCCACGGCAGAGCCGCGCGAAACAGGCGGGATTTCATAGACGCCATCGTAGCAGGACAGTCGTGGCGCCGGCGGTCTTGCCGCCGGTGTCTTGTACCTTGTGCGCGTCTGCGCACGGCCGATGTTCGGGCGCGCTGCCAGGCCGCTCCGAAGAACACCGGCGGCAGAGACCGCCGGCGCTACGGCTGCCGGAACGCTCGCGCCGGCCTTCCCTGAAACGGGTTAGAATCGAGCTTCGAATCGCAACCAAAGAGGGCATTTCACCATGAGTAACGGCAAAACGCGCGCGATGACGTTCGGTGTGATCGTCGGCAATCGCGGTTTCTTCCCCGGCCACCTGGCCAAAAGCGGGCGGGCGGACATGATCGCTGTGTTGGAAAAAGCGGGCCACACCGTGGTCGCGCCCACTCCCGAAGACACCAAGTATGGCGCTGTGGAAACGCGCGCAGAGGCGGCCCAGTGCGCCGATCTGTTCAAGCGGCATCGCGAGACGCTCGACGGCGTGATCGTCACACTGCCCAATTTCGGCGACGAGCGCGCCATCGCCGACACGTTGCGGATGGCCGGGCTCAACGTGCCGGTGCTCGTACAGGCCACGCCGGATGCGCCAGGATTGATGACGATCACCGACCGCCGCGACAGCTTCTGCGGCAAAATGTCGGCCTGCAATAACCTGAGCCAGTACGGCATCCCCTACTCACTGACCACCCGCCACACCGAAGCGCCGGATTCCGATCTCTTCCGGAAGGATCTGGAGTGGTTCGGCGCCGTGTGCCGCGTGGTGAAGGGTCTCAAGCGCTTGCGCATCGGCGCCATCGGCGCGCGGCCGGCGGCGTTCAACACCGTCCGCTATAGCGAGAAGCTGCTGGAAGGCGCGGGCATCTCCGTCGAGCCGATCGACCTTTCCGAAATTCTGGGCCGCATCAACCGCATGAAGGATGACGATCCGCTGGCCGTCGCCAAGCTCACCGACATCCATAGTTACGTCACCACCAGCGGTGTGCCCGATGCCGCGCTCATGAAAATGGCGAAACTGGGGGCGGTGATCGATCAGTGGATGGCGCAGACCGAAGTTTCCATCAGCGCCATTCAGTGCTGGACATCGCTTGAGGAGTTCTTCGGCGTGGTTCCGTGCACGGTGATGAGCATGATGAGCAACAATCTGATTTCGAGCGCGTGCGAAGTCGATATCTGCGGCGTGATCGGCATGCACGCCCTGCAACTGGCGTCCGGCACGCCCAGCGCGCTGCTCGATTGGAACAACAACTACGGCGACGACCCGGACAAGGCGGTCTGCTTCCATTGCAGCAACCTGCCCAAGCACTTCTTCCGCGAAGTCAAGATGGACTTCCAGGCCATCATCGCCGGCACGGTGGGCCGCGACAATACTTACGGCACTTGCGTCGGGCTGGTGAAGCCGGGAGCGATGAGCTACGCGCGCTTCTCCACCAATGACCGCGAAGGCATCATCTCCGGCTACGTGGGCGAAGGCGAATTCACCGACGATTCGCTCGAGACCTTTGGCGGCGCGGGCGTGGTACACATTCCGCATTTGCAGAAACTGCTGCGTTACATCTGCGAGAACGGTTTCGAGCATCACGTGGCGGCCAACCTGGCATCTGTCGCACCCGCCGTGCGCGAAGCCACCAGCAATTACCTGGGTTGGAGCGTAATTTCGCACGAGTAAGTCGCTT
The DNA here is from genome assembly GCA_003142185.1 of Bryobacterales bacterium. Classification (GTDB taxonomy): domain Bacteria; phylum Acidobacteriota; class Terriglobia; order Bryobacterales; family Bryobacteraceae; genus Bog-375. The sequence goes on along the minus strand of PLOR01000009.1, from coordinate 92,697 downwards.
GGGTATCTGCGATCGGGGCTCGCAACCGTGGGAAGATACGAAAAACTCATTTCGAGCCACAGATGAACACAGATGAACACAGATAAGACCCTTGTTTTCGATCCGTGTTCATCTGTGTTTATCTGTGGCCATTTTTTTCCCGCTCCTGAGGGAGCGGGCTGGGCGGTCGGTAGCGCGGAACGGCATCCACTGTCAGGAGAGCAACCATGGCGTTAGTAGCGGGCGTGGATTTCGGAACCCTCAGCGTTCGGGTATCGATTTTCGATAGCGTGAAGGGCAGGCTGGGCTCGGGCGTGGCTGAGTATCCGCTGCTGCGCAAGAAGGAGGATCCGGATCACGCCACACAGAGCCATGCCGATCACATGAACGCATTGGCGCTGGCCTCGCGGAAAGCGATTTCGAGTGCGTGCGTGAACGGGCAGGCCGTGGAAGCCATCGCCCTCGATACCACCGGTTCGAGCGTGATCCCCGTCGGCGAGCGCCTCGAGCCGATCGACGATTATTATCTGTGGTGCGACCACCGCGCCTGGAAGGAGGCCGCGGAAATCACCGCCGCCGCCCATGCTCGCGGCTTGGCGGCCATCGAGTGGTGCGGCGGGACGTATTCTTCCGAGTGGGGTTTCGCCAAGCTGCTGCACTGGCTGCGCAACAATCCGGATAAACGCGCGCGGATGGTGACCGCGCTCGAGCACTGCGACATGGTGGCCGCCACGCTTTGCGGCATCACTGATCCCGCGGAGTTACCTCGCAGCGTTTGCGCCATGGGGCACAAGTGGATGTGGAACGCCGCGCTCGGCGGTCTGCCGCCGGAAGAGTTTTTGGTCGCCGTCGATCCTTTGCTCGCAGGCGTGCGCGAGAAACTGGCTGGCCGATACGAGACATCCGACCAGATCGCCGGCCACCTCACCGCGGAGTGGGCTGACAAGCTGGGGCTGCGCACGGGCATCCCGGTGCCGGTGGGCGCGTTTGACGCGCATTGGGACGCGATCGGCGCCGGCGTCAAACTCGGCGACGTCGTCAACGTGGTCGGAACCTCCACCTGCATCATGGCCATCGGCGAACAGCCGCAATTGGTTCCCGGCGTGTGCGGCGTGGTTCCGGGATCGATCGATCCCCAGCGCACCGGCATTGAAGCCGGGCTTTCGGCCACCGGCGATATTTTCGAAGCCATTGCGCGCCGCGCCGGCGCCACCGTGGCCGCGCTTTCCGAGGGCTTGCAGAACTACCGCGCCGGCGAGACCGGCCTGCTGCGCCTCACCTGGGACAACGGCGACCGCACCGTGCTGGTNNACCCACACCGCGCAGGATGAGCTGTTCGCCGCCATCGAGGGCACCGCTTTTCATACCCGCGTGATTCTGGAACGCATGGAGCAATACGGCGTGCCGGTGCGCCGCGTCATCAACGGCGGCGGCATTCCGCAGCGCAACCCGGTGCTCAACCAGGTCTACGCCAATGTGCTGGGAAAACCCGTGTTGGTGCCGGCCGGCGACGTCACCAGTCTGGGGTCGGCCATTTTCGCTTTCCTGGCGGCGGGCACGTTTCGCACCATCGAAGAAGCGCAGGAAGCGCTTTGCCCCGCGTATCGCACGGTCGCGCCCGAAGCCGACGCGGTCGCGACTTACGCCGCGCTCTTTCCGCTCTATCGAACTCTGTATTTTTCGTTCGGCGAGAAACATTCGAAGCCGGTGGAAATCGGCGCCATTCTGCCCGAGCTGCGCGGCATCGCTGCGCGATCGAGACAAGGAACCTAATGTCCTGTCTCACAAGTTCGCAACGCGATACGGCAGCTTCGTATCAGGGCACGGCTTCAGCCGTGCCGACGTGGGATTTACTCAGCATGGCCTTTAGGCCCTGCGACAGAACGATGGCCTCGTGGAGATTTTATCCACGAACTTCAAGGACGGGAACCTAATGCTGGAAGCGCTACGCTCTGAAGTGTTGCAAGCCAACCTGGAGGTGGTACGCCGGGGCTTGGTGATTTACACGTTCGGCAATGCCAGCGGCCTGGCGCGCGACGAGGGCCTGGTGGTGATCAAGCCGAGCGGCGTGCCTTATGACAAGATGACGCCGGCCGATATGGTAATCGCCGATCTGGAGGGCCGCGTGGTGGAAGGCAGCCTGCGCCCATCTTCGGACCTGGCCACCCACGTGGCGCTCTATCGCGCGTTTCCCTTGATCGGCGGCATTGTCCACACGCACTCGCGCCATGCCACCGCGTGGGCGCAGGCCGGGCGCGAGATTCCTTGCTTCGGCACCACCCACGCGGATTATTTTCACGGCCCTGTGCCGGTGACGCGGCACCTGACGGCTGAGGAAATCGAAAGCGATTATGAGGGCAACACCGGCGTGGCGATTGTCGAGTTGATGCAAAGCCGCGAGCCGCTCGCCGTCCCCGGGGTGCTGGTGGCCGGCCACGCTCCATTCTGCTGGGGCAAGACCGCGGCGGACGCCGCGCACGTGGCCGTGATTCTCGAACAGCTCGCCGCCATGGCCGTCGAGACAATCGCCATCAACCCGGCCGCGAAACCGATCTCCGACGCCCAGCTCAACAAGCACTATTTCCGCAAGCACGGTCCAAAAGCCACCTACGGACAATAGGTGGGGCAGGTCTTCACCTGCCAACCCGCTTGCGGGCGCGTTTATTCACGGCTTCAGGTTTCTCCGTCGCGCAATGAATGAAGGAATCGCGCCCCTACCGCGCCAAATCGATGCCGAGCTTCTTGAGCTCTTCGGCGTAGTAGCGTCGCAGCAGCAGGTCCCACTCTTCGCTGCCTTCCGGAATCTCGCGTTTCTGGCTGCGAATCTTCTGCCGCGCCGCGCGATCGACTTTGTCCTCGGCCTGCAGCAGTTCGGTCATGATCCGCAGAATTTCCAGGCGCACCGCGTTGGTGTCCTTGTTCCTGAGCCGCAGTTCACGGTTCTTGCGCAACATGTCGATGATCTTGTGGGACATGTCCGTGACTTTGTCGCGCGATAGCTTCATGGCGTCGCCGGAGTCGCGGCCCGAAGCCCGAATCACCTTGCGCTGCGAGATCAGTGTGTTCTTGATGCGGCGGAACATCTCCTGGTAACTTACGCCCTCGCGCCGCATGTAGTCGCTGTATTGATTCAGCAGGTCGCGTACTTCGTCGTTCAGCCGGTCCTCCACCGCCAATTCTTCGGTGAGGACTTCGGCAATCTTATTGGCGACCAGGTCCGGGTCGGAGGTTTCAATCGTGCCCGGCGTCAACTTTCTGACCAGTTGCCGGGCTGTGTAAGCGACAAACTCTCTCGCAAGCAGCATTATTAGGGTGAAATGGTAGTTTAACACGACCCGGCAGCCGTACTGCCGCGCGCCGGAACTTGGGCCCGGGATCCAGCCTGCGCTCAGAGCCTTTTTGCCGTGGCACCCAGCGGCAGATCGCCGTCTTGGGACCAACGGCCCCGCTGCGTCTTTCGCTCCGGCCTTTTTCGGTTGACAATAGGATGATAGGGGAGATGCGGCCTGTGAGCCAAAGGTACCGTTTCGCACGCTGCGACAGCGCGTGCCGGCGAGATCTGGTACACTGGATTTGTCTTTGATCGTCCCGCTACAGCCTTGGCCGGAGTCCATCTGCCTCGTCTCTTGCCCGAACCGTCAAATACGAAGGAACCTTTAAGATGAAAAACATTTTTGTAGGCAATTTGGATTTTGCCGCAACCGAGTCTTCCATCCGTGCGCTCTTTGAGCCTCACGGGAACGTGGAGAGGGTCAACCTGGTTACCGACCGCGATACGGGCCGCTCGCGCGGCTTCGCGTTTGTCGAGATGGCGGACAGCGCCGAGGCCGATCGCGCTATCGCCGCCTTGAACGGCACCGAGTTGAATGGGCGCGCCCTCAATATTAACGAGGCCCGGCCCAAGTCCGACAGCGGACGCTCCTTCCGCGGCGGTCCGCGTGGCGGCAGCGGCGGCAGCGGCGGCGGCGGCGGTGGTGGACCGCGGCAGCGTCGCGAACCACGCTGGTAAAATCGCGTGACCGAAGCCGGCCCAGGTCCGGCGCCGGCTTCGGTCGCTGAGCGGAGGTACAAGCCATCCCAATTCGATCGCACACCTCATTGAAGAAGCGTTAATAAGGAGATCGCCAGGATGGAAAAGCAGCAGCCGGCGGACGAGAACATTGGAGCGGCCGAGTGAGTCCGGAACCGAGGCGTGGCGCGGTACGGCCGGGGGAGCGAGCGGTGGAACTGCGATACATGGGGTTTCAGCAGAAACAGAACCGGCGTTTGTACCGGTTCGACATGAACGATGCCGGGACCAAGTCCTCCATCCCGCACGTGGTGAGCGTGGATATGGAGCTGTTCTTGAAGCACCATGTCGGCATTCAGGAAGGCCCGGCGTTGTGCGCGCAGAAAATAACCGCCGACCTGGAGGCGGATCGTCAGGGTGACCACGAACTGACCAACGAAGACATCCTCGCCTATGCCACCGATCGGGCCGTGGCCGCGGAGCGCAAGGCCGAGGCGCGCCGCAGCGGCCCCGCCCGCCGCAAACCCGAACCCGGCCAGCCCGTCAGCCCCTGGTGGCGCTAGTCCCACGAATTTATCCGTCGCCTGTAGGGGCCGCGCATGCCCGGCCCGATTCATTCCTGGCTGATTACGATTTTCCCGAAGTGTCCCGCGGCTTGCATGTAGCGAAACGCCTCCGGCGCTTCCGCAAACGGGAACACCCGGTCGACCACCGGCCGCAGCCCATCGAGCGCAATCGCCCGGTTCATGGCTTCGAACATCTCGCGCGATCCCACGTAGATCCCCTGCAGGCGCGCGCCCTTCATCATCAGCGGACGCGGATCCACTTGGGCGCCTGGCTCCGCCAACACTCCGATCAGGCTGATCTGCCCGCCAAAACGCACCGCGCGGAACGATTGCGGCAAGGTTCCGGCTCCGCCGACTTCGATCACATGATTCACGCCGGCGCCGCCTGTCAGCTCCAGCACCGCGCGGCCCCATTCCGGCGTCTGCCGGTAATTGATGCCATCGGACGCGCCCAGCGCAATCGCGCGGGCAAGCTTGTCGTCGCTGCTCGAAGTGGCAATCACGCGAGCCCCGTGCAGACGTGCGAACTGCAGCGCAAATAACGACACGCCGCCGGTGCCCAGCACCAGCACCGAGTCGCCGGCCCGAATTCCGCCTTCCGCCACCAGCGCATTCCAGGCCGTCACCGCGGCGCAGGGCAGGGTAGCGGCCTCCGCGTAAGAGAGGTGCTCGGGAATCGGAACCAGGCCCTCTTCGTCCAGCACCACGTACTCCGCCAGCATCCCGTCCATGCCGCCGCCCAGCGCTGATTTGCTTTTGTCTTCGGTGAGCGCGCCCGCCAGCCAGCTCTGCATGAAGATAGCGGCCACTCTCGCGCCCGGACCAACCCGCGTCACCTGCGCTCCCACCTCGACCACCTCGCCTGCGCCGTCGGACAACGGGATCAGCGGGGTCTTCACCTGGCGGCCATACCCGCCGCTCGCCACTAGGAGGTCACGATAATTCAGCGAATTCGCCCGCACCCGCAACAGCGCCTGCCGGGGGCCCGGCTTCGGTTCCGGCCGTTCGGCCAGCTTGAGCGCGTCGAGCGAAAAGCGATCTTCAAAAACAAACACCCGCATGACGTGCTTCGCTACTTGGTCTGTCCGGTGTTCTCCACAATGCCGCGAGCCAGGTAGTTTTCGATCTTCGAGCCGTTGCGCGCCACTTCGTAATACGCCGCCTTCAACAACTGGTCCTTGGCGTTGCGCAGATTCTCCCGGATGCTCTGCTGCACGTTCGGGTCGTTGAGCTCGCGCTGGCCGGCGGATTCCTTGGCAATCATCTTGAGAATTCGATAACCATCCTGCGACGGAATAATCGGCGAGATCTGATTGGGCTGCATCGACAATATCAGCTTGCGCAACTCGGGTGGAGAGTTGGCCAAGGCCGATTCCGGGATGAATCCGCGGTCGCCGCCGTTCGGCGCCGAGTCCACGTCTTCGGAGTAGTTCAGCGCCAACTGGGCGAAATCGGCGCCCTGCTTGAGCTGCGTTTCCAGGTTCTGGATCTTGGCCCTGGCTTCGGCATCGCTGTGGGCTTTGCTGTTCCGCAGGTTGCGCACCGGCGTGTTGGGATCGGCTGTTACCAGGATTTGCGCCAAATGCACCTGCGACTCGGCCAGGTTGAAGCTGGCTTTGTTGGCGTTGTAAAAATTCGCCACGTCGGCGTCGGTGATGTTGACCTGCGAGGTGATCTCCTTATTGACCAGCTTCTGGACCGTAAGCTGCTGCCGAATCTGCGCGCGAAGATCGCCAATTGCCAGGTGCCGGTCGGCAAGCTGGCGCTCGAATCCCTCCTTGGTGTACGGAGCCTTCATCTTGTTGATCTCGGTATCCACGTCCGCATCCACCGCCGTGAGGCCCAGCTTTTCGGCGCGCTGCATGAGGATCTCGTTGGTGATCAGGCTGGTCAGCAGATCCAGCTTCTGCGACATCACCAGGTCTTTGTTGACGGCCTCCGGCTGCTTTGGGTACTGCGTCTGGTAAGTCTTTTCGAGCTCCATGTAGGTGATGGGGTGACCGTTCACCACCGCGGCTACATTGGCGGGTGGCGCGTGTTTGCACGCGGCCTGAAACAGAGCGCACCCCGCCGCCAGGAGCAGAACCAGATTTGGCTTCATCGTGAATCCTCATTGTACCCACACTTTGCCTGGGTGGGGCACGCTTTAGCTTGCCAACGGCTAGGTGGGGCATGCTTTGCCAACGCCCGGTGGGGCAGGTCCCCGACTGCCAACGCCCGCTTGCCGGCGGGCTTTTCTTGGGCTCGACCTGGTGGCGCCGCCGCCGCGCGCCTCTCCGCCGTCCCACTACACTGGAAGTACCCATGAAATTCGCGGCGCTCTCTCTTTTGTGCCTGGTCTCGCTTTCCCAGGCCGCCTCCTCCGGCTACTTTGCGCCCGAGCACAGGCTGGCCGGCATCGGCGTGGACCGCGACGGCCTTGCCGATGACGCACTGGCCACGCGCACACGGCTGATGGTCGATTCGCAGACGTTCATCATCATGCGCGAACCCAAGGCCGTGGCCGGGGCCAAGCGCGTGACCAGCGATCCCAAGCTGCAAGCCGTGTTTCGCGCCGCCGCTGCGGCCAGCGGTTTCCCGCAGGATGTACTGGAGGCGATTGCGTATCTGGAAAGCTGGGGCGACGTCAGCGCCGAAAGCTGGGCGGGCAGTCCGCGCGGGATCATGCAGATCTCACTCGCCACCGCGCGCACCATGGGACTCAAAGTGGGCCAGGTCACCCGTTACCGTACCGTCAAGGTGAAGGTGCAGGTCAAGAGCGCCCGCGGCAAGGTGAAATACAAAACCGTCAGGCGTCGCACACCCTACACCGTGCTGGCGCGCGACGAGCGCTTGATCCCGGAACGCGCCATTCCCGCCGCGGCCCAATACCTGGCCGGCATGGAACGCACCTTCGGCAGCCGCGACTGGGCCATCTTCGCGTACCACTGCGGGCAGGGATGCGTTGCCGAAATGCAGGAACTGACGCGCCGCGCGCGTGGCATTCCCAAGGACCAGATCACCGTGCCGCGCATGTACTTCTCCTCGAGCCCGGCATGGAACCGGGAACTCTACCTCGCCATCCAGCAGCAAATGCAGCGCGACTACTCGCCCACTTACTATTTCCGCATCCTGTGCGCCACCCAACTGCTGGCTCTGTACCGTTCCGACCCGGCCGCTTTCGCCGCGCTGGCCGACGCGAATAAGAGCGAATTCAACAGCGTCGGCCGCGCGCCGCATCGTCTTGCGGTGTGGCTGAAGCGCGAGGACCTGATCTTCCATTCGGACGAAGACATTCGCGCGGATCACGGAAAGCTGTTGGCCAGGGCTATCGACCGGCCCGAATTCTTCGGTTACACTGTGCGCTTCCCCGGCGCCGCGGCCGACAACCGCGAGGAGCTTGCCGCGGCGTCTCCCGCCACGCTCGGCGCTCTGATCTACATTGCCTTCGAGACGCGCCGCCTGTTCGAGACCATGGACACGAACCAGGAAAAGTTCCGCCCATTGCCGGTCACGGCACTGGTGGCGCCGGAGGATCTGGCACAATTGCAGGACCGGCGCGACGAGGCGGCGCACAGTTCCGGGCAGGTCTTCGATATCGATTACTCCGGCCTGCCGCCGATGGAGCTGGAATGCCTCCGCTTCATCCTCGACGACTTGGGCGACGACGGTTACCTCGGCTTCGTGGAAGTCGGCCGCGAAAGCCTGCACATCGGCCCTTCGCCCAGCGCTCGCGATTTCTTCGCCGCCGTGTACGACGAAGCCGCGAGTCCGGCCGCCCCGCCGGCTCAACCGTAAGGGCCAGGCAGGTAGGACAGACCATCGCCTTTGGTGGTCTGTCATGCTTCGCCGAGCGGCGACACCGCGAAGTCTTCCGGAATTGGACTTCGGCTCGCGCCACCCGGTGCTATAATCTGGATATATTACTGGATATAAACGGGACTCCAGCATGAAGATCACCCCGCAGAAGCGAGCGCTGAAGAATTACCGAAAGCGCCTTAGCCAGCGCGGGATGGCCCGGTTCGAGGTTCTAGGCCGCGACGCCGATCGCGAACTGATCCGGTCGCTTGCCAGGCGGCTCGCCGGCAATGGTCCCGATTCGGTGCAGATTCGTGCCACGGTGCGTCGTACCATCGCAGGCGAACAGCCGAAGAAGGGCGGTATCCTCAGTGCATTGCGCCGCTCGCCCCTGGTCGGCGCCGATTTGGATTTGCACCGCCCGGTGACGGCTGCCCGCAAGGTCGATTTGTGAGCCGGTATCTCCTCGATACCAATATCATCAGTAATGTCGCCAAACCCATGCCATCGGAAGCTCTCGTAGCGTGGATGGCCGGCCAATCCGACGAGGATCTGTTTATCACCTCTCTGACTGTCGCCGAGATCCGGCGCGGGTTACTGGAGAAGCCTGCCGGAAAGAAGCGTAAGGAACTGGAGCGCTGGTTCGCTGGCCCCGAGGGCCCGCAAGCTCTGTTCGCCGGCCGAGTTCTTCCGTTCGACGAGAAAGCCGCCCTCGTCTGGGCGCGGCTGATGGCTGGCGGGACGGTGGCCGGACGGCCACGCAACCCGCTCGACATGATCATAGCCGCGGTCGCCGAAGTGAATGACTGCGCCCTCGTCACGGATAACGAAAGAGACTTCGCGGGCCTGAAGGTCGTCAATCCCATGCGGGTCGGCTGACCGGACCCGGCTCTTTTGTTGACGCGCGAAGCCGCGTCGCGGTAGCTTAAGGGCATGCAGTGAGGGGAGGACTCATGACGATCAAGGTTGACATCACACCCGAGGTTCAGGCGGAGCTCGCACGCCAGGCAATCGCCCACGGTCGCGCGGTTGAGGCGTACGCCGCGAGCCTGCTCGAAGGGGCCGTCCGTCTTCCCGCAAGCGCCGGCAGGCTCAGCCAGGATCGGCTCGAAGACACCTTCCGGGAAATGGCGGAGTTCTCGCATAAGGTGCCGGCTTTACCTGATGAGGCCTTCACGCGCGAGAGCCTGTATCGGGATCACGACTGATGCCGCATGCCGCCGCGTGGCTTCTCGATACCAATATCCTGCTGCGGATGAGCAAGAGCGACGATCCGCACCACGCCACGGTTAGAGCGGCTCTCCGAGCGCTGGTGGCGCAGGGTGCACGGCTCTGTTTTACTTCCCAAATCCTTGGCGAGTTCTGGAATGCTTCCACTCGCCCCCTTGATCGAAATGGCTTCGGCCTGAGTACCGCCGAGACGGACCGCATCGCCCGCGTGATCGAACGGGATTTCGAGTTGCTACCGGACAGCCGCGACGTCCATGATCGTTGGCGTCAGCTTCTCGTCGCGCACGACGTCAAGGGCGTGCAGGTCCACGATGCTCGCCTGGCCGCGAGCATGTATGTTCACGGCGTTACGCAGTTGCTGACCGTCAATGTCCGAGATTTCCAGCGATTCGAGGGTCTCCGCGCGGTCCATCCCGCCGAGGTGACTCACCCGGCGCAACAGCTATGAGCAGCCTGGCAGGAAAAGCGGGTTCGTAAGAAAGGGCAATCTCTGACCGGCCATTCGCTCCCGAAACCAGCTGAGCCGGTTCCGCGCGATTAATGCCCCGGTTCAGGCTGACCCGTTTCTTGCTTGGGATGACGCGATGACGATTGAAGACTTGTGGAAACCCGATGAGGTCCTTGGCAGACCGATACGCGTCGGCGAGTGGTTATACGATGGCCGAATCAGCTTAGCCGTTCGCCTATTCAAGAGCGACACTCGGTGGGGTTCTGGTGACTACGAGGACCCTCCGGAAGTAAGCGACGATCAAGCCATCGAGTGCTATTATCTTCAGCTTCAGGTTGCTGGGGATGAACGGTTCGGCAGTTGGTGTGGGTTCCTCACGCTCGACGACGTGGAGCGTTTCGGACATGAGCAGTTGGGCAATTCCCTGCGATGGCACGACTAATGCCCTGGTCCGGGCTGACTCGTTTCAAGACCCGCCCTTACACTCAACCTCAGATGGGGAGCCGGCGACGCCGGATACTCTTGAGGTCAACCACGACAACGGACCCAGGCAACTCCGCGTGCGCAACCGACATCAGGACGCGCCGCACACAATCCCGGCTCTCGGCTTCGCTGTAGTTCCCGCCGCGCAATAGGATCAGCCCGGGCGAAGTCGAACCCAGCCCGGCCAGAAGCCTCGGGAAGTCCAGGTCTGCCGTGATGACGACGCGACCACTGCGGGCCGCGGTCTGAAGAATCTCCGAGTCCGGACTCCGGTTCATCGAGAGCTCATCTGCGTGGACGGCATCATGGCCTTCGGCTCGCAGCCACTGCGCCAGATCCGGCGACAGCGGCATATCGACCAAGAACTTCACTGGCTCAGCTCAACGGTCTCGTCTTCCGAAAGGCATGCGGCATAGTGCAGGGCTTCGTCGATATCCGCCTCGTCGAGGTAGGGGTAGGCGCTCAAGATCGACTCCCTCGTCTCCCGAGCCGCCAGCAGACCGAGCAGTCGCGAAACCGGGAAGCGCAGATTGCGGATGCAAGGCTTGCCGGTAGCTACGGCTGGGTCAACCGTGATTCGTTCGAACCGCATGGAAAGTGTCCTGTCTCATGATACCAGCGGCATCACTCCGGCGAAATCCCGCCATCGATCACCGCCCTACCCCGGCAGCCTCAACCTCGCAATGCATCCCGTCGCGTCTTCCCGATTTTCCAGCGCTAACTCGCCGCCGTGAGCTTCGGCGATCTGGCGGCTGAGCACCAAGCCGATCCCCGATCCGCCGGGCTTGGTGGTGAAGAAGGGCACGAAGAGGTTCGCCGTGCCGGACAGGCCGGGGCCATCGTCTTCCACCCAAATCTCCACCATGCCAGCTTCCTTCTTCCAGCCGGCGCGCACGCCGCCGCCGGTCGAAAGCGCCGCGTCGGCCGCATTGCGCAGCAGGTTGATCAGCACCTGTTCCAACTGGTCCGGATCGCCCTGAACACTGACGGCGGGGCCTCCCGTCACATCCACCGCGACCCGTGTTTCCAGGCTGACCGCTCGCCGCACGCAATCGCCGGCATCGAGCGGCTGCAATTGCGGACGCGGCAGCTTGGCCAGCCGCGCGTAGGCGCTGATGAATCGCGTCAGGCTGTCGGAACGGGAGTGGATGACTCGCAGCCCCCGCGTCACATCTTCGAGCCAATCCGACGGGAGAGGATCGCGCGCCAGAATGGTTTCGAGGCTGCCGGCGATCGACTTGACGGGCGTCAGCGAGTTATTCAACTCGTGGCCGAGCACGCGCACCAGCCGCTGCCAGGCCTGCAATTCCTGTTCGCGCAGCGCCTCGGTGAGGTCGGCGATCACCACCAGCTCGAGCGGTAGCCCGCGCTCGCGGATGCGCGTGCGGCGCATGCCCCAACGCCCGGAGCGGCCGGGGAAGGCGGCGTGCAACATGGCCTGCGCCGGTCCGTCCAGGCATTGATCGAGATGCAGTTCCGCCGCCGTCTGGCCCAGCAGCCGCTCGGTGGGCGCATCCAGCAGCCGCTCGCCGGCGCGGTTCACCAGGCGCAGCCGGGCGTGTTCGTCGAACGCGAAAATGGCGACATCGATTTCCCGCATCACGGTGCGCAGCAGCGTGGTGGCTTCCATCGCCCCCAGCCGCTGCTCGCGCAAGGTCACGCCGAGCGTGTTGATCTCGCGCATCACCTCGCCCAGCGCGTCGTCCCGCCGCGGCGAGCGGCCGCGTATGGAAAAGTCGCCCTCGCGCAACGCGCCCAGCAGATTGGCGAGCGTCTGCATGGGGAATACCACGCGCTCGCGTAGCGCCGCCGCGAAGCCCAGCCAGCCGCCTACGATCACCACCGTCAAGGTCCACTCGGTGCGCGACTGGTAGCCGCCGCTCCACAGCAAAGCCAGTGCGCACGCCGCCGCCGGCAGCGCCGCCAGCACGGCCAGCATCATGATGCGGTTTTCGTAGCCGAGCCGGGAGCCTTTGTCGGTGCGCGGCATAATCAGTGGGGCGGCGCGTTCAGAGCCCGTACCGCTGCAGCCTCCGGTACAGCGCGCTACGGCTCAGGCCGAGTGCGTTTGCGGCGTGGCTCACGTTGCCGTTGAAGCGCGCCAGAGCCTTCTTGATCAGCAGCGCTTCAACGTCCTCCAGGCTCATCTCCTCCAGGCGCAGCGAAGCCTCGCGCCCGCCGCGCAGGCCCAGGTCGGCGGCGCGTATGGTCTCGCCTTCCGCCATCAGCACCGCGCGCTCCACGGCGTGATCCAGCTCGCGCACGTTGCCTGGCCAGGTGTGCGCCAGCAGCGCTTTCATCGCCCCTTCGTCGAACAGGCTGATGGCTTTGCGGTAATGCCCGGCGTGCTGCCGCAGGAAGTGGGCGGCCAGCGTCGGGATATCCTCGCGCCGGTCGCGCAAGGGCGGCAGCCGCAACTCGATGGTGTTGAGCCGGAACAGCAGGTCCTGGCGGAAGCGGCCTTCGTCCACCGCGGCGTGCAGATCGGCGTTGGTGGCGGAGAAGACGCGCACGTCCACCCGCCGGCTCTTCGACGATCCCACCCGCTCAAACTCGCCGGTTTCGAGCGTACGCAGCAGCTTGCCTTGCAGCGCCTGCGAGATGTTGGCGATTTCATCCAGAAACAACGTGCCGCCATCGGCCATTTCGAAACGGCCTACGCGGTCGGTCTTGGCATCCGTGAACGCGCCTTTGACGTGGCCGAACAGCTCGCTCTCGAAAATGCCTTCCGCCAGGCCGCCGGTATTGACCGTCAGCAGCGGGCGCGTCGAGCGCAGCGAACTCGAATGCAGGGTCTGCGCCACCAGGCCTTTGCCGGTGCCGTTTTCTCCGGTGATGAGCACGTTGGCGTCCGATGGCCCGACCCGCGAAATCATGTCCAGCACCGGGCGCATGGCGGCGGATTGCGCGATCAATTGCGGAAAACGCTCGGCCCGCAGAGCGCGGTTTTCTTCCTCCAGCCGCTGCCCTTTGCGCAGCGCGCGGCCCAGCTCGATTTGCGTTTTGAGAATGGCCGACAGGCGCGCGTTGTCCCAAGGCTTTTGGATGAAATCGCGAGCGCCGCGCCGCATCGCTTCCACCGCCAGCTCCACCGATCCCCAGGCGGTCATCACGATCACCGGCAGCGCGGCATCGAGATTCAGAATCCGCTCCAGCAGCTCCAGCCCCTCCTGGCCTGAGGTGGTGTCGCGCGTGTAATTCAGGTCCATCAGGACCGCATCGAAGTCGCGCGCTTCAATGGCATGAAGGGCGGCGGCGGGAGCGGTGACGGCTTCCGCCACATAGCCTTCGGCTTTGATCAACAGGCGGAGCGCTTCGAGCACGTCCGTCTGGTCGTCCGCAATCAGAATCCAGGGCCTGCGGTCTTCGTCGACTCTCATTCCATCCTATTGATAGCGCAAAGCCACCGCTTCCGGTGAAAAGCACGCCAGTACCCACTCGCCGGAGTCATAAATTACAGGCACGGCGCCTCTGCCGTGAGTCCCACGTGTGTCCGTTTGCGGGACGACGCGGACAGGTAGGGCATGCTTTAGCTTGCCCTAAAATCACTGAAAGTTGGCAAGCTAAAGCGTGCCCTACCTACTTCGCATCCCGCCAGTTGTCGCCCACGCCGATATCGACCACCAGCGGCACCGAAAGCTCGCGGACGCCCTCCATCTCGCGTTTGGCCAAATTCGAAACCGCTTCCACCTCTTCTGGCGGGCATTCGAAGACCAGCTCGTCGTGCACTTGCAGCAGCATCGCGGATCGATAGCCGCCGCTTTCTATCGCGGCCTGCACGCGCACCATGGCCAGCTTGATCAGGTCCGCCGCGGTGCCTTGCAGCGGCGAGTTGACCGCTGTGCGCTCGGCGAAGCCGCGGGCATTCGGATTGCGGCTGTTCATATCGGGGATGGGCCGCTCGCGGCCGAACAACGTGCGTGTGACGCCGGACTGGCGCACCGCCGCAATGGTCTCATCGAGGAACCGGCGCACGCCCGCGTAGCGCGTAAAGTAACCGCGGATGTAGCGTTCCGCCTCGCCGCGCGAGATGCCCAACTGCGCCGCCAGACCGAAAGCGCTGATGCCATATACGATGCCGAAGTTGACCGCCTTGGCGTCGCGCCGCGCCTCGGGCGTCACCATCATCGGCGGCACGCCCATCACTTCGGACGCCGTGCGCGTGTGGATGTCCTCGCCGTCGCGGAAGGACTGCACCAGCAGCGGGTCGCCGGAAAAATGCGCCAGCAGGCGCAGCTCGATCTGCGAATAATCCGCCGTAACGAGTTTCCAGCCCGCACGCGGCACGAACGCCGCACGAATTTCACGGCCGAGTTCCGTGCGCACCGGAATATTCTGCAGGTTTGGACTGGACGATGAAAGCCGCCCTGTAGCCGCGCCCGCCTGATTGAAGCTGGTGTGCAAGCGGCCGTCGCGCGCGTCCACCAGCAGCGGCAGCGCATCCACGTACGTCCCTTTGAGCTTGGTGAGCTGCCGGTATTCGAGCACCAGGCGCACGATTTCGTGATCCGGCGCCAGCGTCTCCAGCACGTCGGCAGCCGTCGAGACAACCTTGCCTTTGCCGTATTTCACCGGCGCTGGCAAATTCAAATCCTCGAACAACACCCGGCCCAACTGCTGAGGTGAGCTGATGTTGAATGGCTTGCCCGCCAGCGTGTGAATCCGCTCGGTGAGCCGCGCAATCGCGCCTTCCATCATCGTCGAAAGGCGCTGCAATTCAGTCCGGTCGATCAACACGCCCGAGCGTTCCATGCGCGCCAGCACGCGCGCCAGCGGCAGTTCGATGGTCGAGTACAATTCGCGCAAGCCGCGCGCATCGATGGCCGGCTCCAGTTGGCGGTAGAGTTCGAGAATGATATCGGCGTGCTGTTCGGGCGCGGCGCCAAGCTTGAGATCGAGCCGCCGGCGCGCCAGCTCTTCGAGCGAACACCCCGCCGGATCGGCATCCAAGAGAAACGCGTACAGCATCACGTCGTGATCGAATCCGGCCCCCGCGATTCCCATCTCCTCCAGCGTCAGCAGCGCCGCTTTCACGTCGCAGGCGATCTTGGGCACGCCCGCATCTTCCAGCCACGGCTTGAGCGCCGAGACCAGGTCGCCCGATGCCGCGCGCGCTTCGCCCGGTTTCGAGGCCAGGCCGATCGCGTCGAGCGCCAGTTCGCCCTCGCCCGATCTGGCGATGGCCACCGCCACCGGCGCGCCGCGCGGCACTTGAGCGAGCCACGCGCGCAATTCGTCCGCATCCCCGAACGTCGCGTAATCGCGCGTCCGCGTGTCTTCCGCCGGTCCCAGTTCCTTGAGCAGGCTGTGAAACTCCATGGCCTGGTAAATGGCTTTCAGCAGCACTGGATCGGGCGTGTGCGCAGCCGCCGATTCGAGCGAAAACTCGATCGGCACATCGGTCGCAATCGTCGCCAACCGCTTGCTCATCCGGATGCGGTCCACATTGTTCTGCAAGCTCTCGCGGTACATCTTCCGCTGCACTTCGGCGGCATGTGCGATGGCCGCTTCCACCGAGCCGAATTGCGAGATCAGGTCGCGCGCGCCTTTGTCGCCGATTCCCGGCGCGCCGGGAATGTTATCGACCGCGTCCCCCTTCAGCGCCAGCAGATCGGCCACCTGCGCCGGCTCCACGCCCAGGAATTCCTTCACCTTGGCCGGGCCGTACCATTCATCGTCCTTGGCCGGGTTGAGCATCGAGACCCGGTCCGTCACCAGTTGCATCATGTCCTTGTCGCTGGATACGATCACCACCTCGACGCCCGCCGCTTCTTCGCGCCGTGCCAGAGCGCCGATCACATCGTCGGCCTCATAACCGCGATATTCGAGCACCGGGATGCGCATCGCTTCGAGCAGCCGCCGCACGTGCGGGATTTGCTCCAGCAGGTCGGGCGGCGTCTCCGCGCGGTTAGCCTTGTACTCGGCAAACTCCTCCAGGCGGTGGGTCGGTTCGCCGCTTTCGAACACGGCGGCAATATGCGTCGGCTGGTACTCTCGCGTCAGCTTGCGGACCATATTGTTGAAGATATAGACCGCCTCCGTGGAAAACCCGGTGGACGTCCGCATGGGAGGAGCCCCGCTGCGGGCGCGGGCGTGGTAGGCGCGAAAGATGAAGCCGAACGCGTCGATGAGGAAAAGCCGCTCGCCTGGCACTTGGCCCATCATACTATCGGGCGGCGACCCATCGGGTGGCGCCGGCGGTCTCTGCCGCCGGTGTTTTTGCTGCGTACAAAACAGCGGTCCCGGAGCCAGTGCCCATAAGACACCGGCGGCGAGACCGCCGGCGCTACCTGCCCCCTAACGGGGCGTTTGCACCACAGACCGCCGGCAAAGTGTAGCGAATCCGACACAGTGTAACCTGATCCAACCTTTTGCAATCAATCATATATAGTTCGGGTTTTGGCGTGCTGCATAAAAGGGTATATGCGCGATAGGAATTTTCTTGCGGTTTGAAACGACCATTCGCCGCCCGGTGGAAGCACGGGGCGTGGGGCTGCACAGCGGCGTCCCGGTGCAAATCCGGGTTGTGCCCGCGCCAGCCGGCACGGGAATTGTTTTTCTGCGAACCGACCTGGAGAATTTCGCGATTCCCGCCAGTTGGCGGCACGTCGCCCGCGTCAGTTATGCCACCAGCCTGATGCGCCAAGGCGTTCTCATCTCCACCACCGAACACCTGCTGAGCGTGTTCTACGCCATGGGGATCGACAACGCCTATGTCGAGATCGACAACCTCGAGGTGCCGATTCTGGATGGCAGCGGGTTGCCGTTTGTCCGCCTGATCGAGGAAGCCGGCATCCAGCATTTTCGCCGCCGGCGCAAGTACCTGCGGATCCGCCGGCCGATTTCGGTGGAGGACAAGGGAAAGCGGATCAGCATCCTGCCTGCCGACAGTTTTCGCCTGACTTGCGACACCAGTTATCCCGAGCCGGTGGGCCGCCAATCGCTGGAGATGGAAGTGACGCCGGCGCGCTTCGCTTCCGAGTTGGCGTTCGCACGCACCTTCGGCTGGGAAAAGGACTTGGCGCAGATGCGCGACATGGGGCTGATTCGCGGGGCGTCGCTCGAAAACGCCGTGTGCTTCTCGAACGGCGGCGTGATGAACCAGGCGGGCCTGCGCGCCGTGGACGAATGCTGCCGCCACAAAGCGCTCGATCTGATTGGCGACCTGGCGCTGCTGGGCAAGCCGCTGCTCGGCCACGTGATCGCCGAACGCGCCGGCCACGCCATGCATGCCGCGCTGGTGGCCCGCATCATGTCGGATCCCACCATTTACGAGATCCTCACCTTCGACCAGTTGGCCTCGCGCGTGGTGCAAACGCTGGTGCGGTAAGTGGCGCAGGCCCCCGGCCTGCGAACGCGCAATCGCAACCTTTCGCTCCAACCCGGGTTAGAGTATGCTGAGAGTCACGGGCTGCCCGCGTCCCCCGAGCTCCGTTCGAATAAGGAGTCCGTATGAAATATAACTCGATGGGGACCAGCGTGCTGTTGGCCCTTCTCATTTCCGCCGGCCTGGCCACGGCGCAAACCACCACCACTCCAACCTATGAATCCGCTGTCACCACGGGCATCGTCGGCTGGGCGCCCGCCACGCAGACGGCGCAACTGAGCGTGCTCAATACGGGCGCAGTTTTCGCCGTCGCGGTCATCTCGGCCACTCCGCCGACTTCGACCACCCCGGCCGCCACCTGCCCGGTGGATCTCGAGTTTCACGACGCGCAGAACAACGTGCTGAAAACGTTGCAGGTGAGCAACCTGCCAGCCGGCACGGCGGTATCGCTCACGCTGAAGCTCGCCGATTTGGCCGCAGCTCCCACCGCCCTGCGCCTCGATATCCGCGCCGTAGTAAAAAGCAATCCGCTCGTTAGCGGGCCGACCCCAGCCGGGAGCGGGACAATGATTCCATTCATCCCATTCTCCGCCTGCTCCGTCCTGCCGACGCTCGAATTGTTTGACACTTCAACCGGCGTGACGCAGACGTTTATCAGCGACACGCGCCCTTTCGGAACGCCGGTGGCCGTGCCGCTGGGGATCGCGAACTGAGCAACCATAAGGTAGGGCAGGCCATCGCCATTCCGATTGCCTGTCCTACTGTCCGACCGTAATCGTCTTCCGCAGTCTGATGTCCGCCGACGATGCGCCAGCCAGGATCTCCACCGATTCCGGCTCTACGACGAATCCGTTCTGGCTGTCATCCCAATACGCCAGCGACTCTGCCTTCAAGGGCGCCGAGATCGTTCGCGTCTGCCCGCGTGGAATGTTGACCCGGCCGAAGCCTTTCAGTTCGCGCGCCGGACGGTCCACCTTCGAGCCCAAATGCCGCACGTAGAACTCCACCACTTCGTCGCCATCGCGCGCGCCTGTGTTGGTGACGTCCACGCTGATCGTGATTTTGCCGCCGGCTATCAGCGCTGGTGAGCTGGTGCGCAGATTCGCGTATTGAAATTTCGTGTAGCTCAAGCCGAATCCGAACGGATAGAGCGGCGCCTCTTTGGCGTACATATAGGTGCGGCCGTGCCGGATGTTGTAATCCATCATGGGCGGCAACTGGTCGATCGATTTCGGCCACGTCTCCACTAGCCGGCCGGCGGGGTTGTAATCGCCGAACAAAACGTCGGCGATGGCGGTGCCTTCCTCCTGGCTGTTGTGGCTCATGTGGATAATTGCCGGCACGCTCTGCTGGGTCCAGTTGATGGCGTAAGGCGCGCTCGCCACCAGCACCACCACCGTCTTCGCATTGGCCTTGTAAACTTCCTGGATCAGGTCCTCCTGTTCCAGCGCGATCGACTGGCGGTCACTGCCTTCCATGCCCGCGCTCGGGATGGCGCATCCGCCGGTCAGCATCAAGCCCTGCAACAATTGCTGCGGCGTCCGGCCGCAAGTGGGATGGTTGCCCACTACTCGCGCATCAGCCGCACATCGAAGTCCGACGACGAGCCGTAACGGCCGTGTTCGTTGCTGTTGGCCAGGAAGTGCTTGAGCAGGCTGGCCGCCTGCCAGTACTTGGGGTTGTCGCCCTGAATTCCGCGGATGAGTGCGGCCGCCATGGTGCCGCTGAAGAAGGGGTCTTCGCCGTAGGATTCCTGCGTGCGGCCCCAGCGCGGATCGCGCGCAAGATCCGCGTTGGGCGTCAGTAAAACCAGAAATGCCTTCGCGTTTTTGCCGTTCTCGAAAATGTAGCGCGCCTCCGAGCCGATCACCGCGCCTGCCTGGTGGACCAGATCCGGATCCCAGGTGCGCCCCAGGCCGACCCCCTGCGGGAACTGCGTCGTGGGCGTAGGCAGCGTTCTCGCCTCAGGCGGAACGTCGGGAAACGCAGCGAGTATGGTCTGCATGGGACCGCCGAGCACCACGCCGCTCAGCGCTTCGCCGATCGCGGTACCGCGAATGCCGAGCCGCGGAACGGCCACGCCGGACGTGCCCAGGCTGGCAATTTTCTCGTCCAGCGTCATCAGCGAGAGCACGTTATCGATGCGCTTCTCCGCATCCAGCGTCGGGTCTTGAAACGGGTACTGATGTTGCGCCAGCGCGGATGCGGAAAATGCCAGCAGCGTCGCGCTCAGAATCGTCAAGGCTTTCATCGGGAAGCTCCCTCTTTCCGTTCACTCCGCCGCCATGGTCACCACCGCTACGCTCAATCCGCGCAGCCTTAGCTTGTCGGTGCCGATCGCTTGCCGGCCCGGCGCGCCGCCCTTCGTGGTTTGGTCGACGTATTGCACTTCGCCAGCGCGGCCGTTGAGCGTCAGCTCTATATCGCGGTCGCGCTTATTCACCAGTAGCAGCTTGCGCTCTCCTTTGGGTGACATCATCCCCAGCGCGTAGACCGCGGAACTCGCGCTCGATGGAGATGTCTTCACGATACGGTCGCCAGGGCTGAAGTTGTTCTTCAGCAGTTCCAGCACTCGGAGCCGTGCATTGGGAGCGCCGGTCGACCAATCCACCATCGACACGCTGGGGAACTGGGTGGGATAGCCGACCAACTGCGATTCGCCCGCGATATCGATGCCCATCGTGGCAAGCTGGCCGAAGACGTACGCATAACAAGCTCCCGACAAGTTCCAGTACGAATCCGGGATGGCGATCTTCAGATTCGGATCGCCCGCCAGGATGCTGCCGATCTCGTTCACCGCGGTTTCGGTGGCCGGAGACAGCCGCTGCCGAATGGCTTCGATGTAGCGCACCGTGGCGATGAACCGGTCCGCCTGGTCGAAGAACGTGAACTGTTGCACCGCCGCGCTCTCATCGGCCGACGGAGTCGCGTAGAAGTGGTACGAAATCATATCGAGCGGTGTGCCCGGCCGGTGATTGCGCGGGTCGAGGAAGTACTCGAACATCCGCGGATTCTTGGACGGTTCGGCCACCGATATCCCGACGAACTTGATTTCCGGCGCCACCTCGCGGATGGCCGCGACAATCGCGTCATACCGCGCCGTGTATTGCTCCGGAGTCGTCGCGTGCTCGAAATCGGGCTCATTCAAAACTTCCCAGTAGGCGATTTTGAAGTGATGCCCGGATTCGTGCCGTTGCCCCAGCTCATCGGTGAAGCCGCCGTTCCCGTACCAGCTCACCAGGCGCGCGTAGTAATCGCCAAGTTCTTTGCCGGAAGCGTCGCGCAGCTCGGTGCCTTGCGTGTAGTTCCAGGTTGCTTCGTCCGGGTCGGCAGGATATTTCACTGGCTCGGCGGTTTTGAACATCCATTGCGGAATGGTGCTGAAGTTGAGGATCGCCGGATGCCCCTTGGTCGAGTTCAGGAAGTCCAGCGTCATGGGATCGATCAAAGAGAAATCCCAGGAGGTTTCGCCGTTCGCCGGCGGCTCCAGTTCGGCCACCGCCAGCTTCGGATAAGGCAGCCAGGGGACGTAGCGCACGTAATCGGCGCCCACGCGTTCCAGTTCGCTGAAGACGCGGTCGTGAATCGGCGACCCGCGCCGCAGCGGCGGATTGACGACCACTTGCAAGGTCGCGGTAGTCCTCGAGACCCGCTCCACCTTGTCCCACTGCACGTCGACTTGCTGAGCAAGCGCGCACGCAGCGGAGATGATGAAAACTGCAAGCACCGTTAGCTTCATAATTCTCCTGAACCGCGCCGCTGGGCATACCCGGCTCGCATGAACTTCCTCCGCCCGGCGCGAACAAAGCCCAAGTACTCTGGACCCGCCAAGGCGCGGGCGGCAGCTACATTTGAACATTAGGCGGCCCTAGCCGCCAACCCAATCGTGTTGTCTTGTATTAGGGCACGGCTTCAGCCTCGGCGCCTTTGGCCGAGTCGGCCAAAACTGCCCCCGCTATCCGATTGAAAACGCGCCAAATTCTCTTCTTGACAGACAATCGCAAATTGCAATACTATAATTACAAATTGCTATATGAAACTTGGTGAAAAACTTCGGTACCTGCGCGAAGTGGAAGGAACCCTGCGCGGGTTCGACCGCGAATTGTCGCAACTGGAGATGGCGCGGCTGATCGAGCGCGAGCTCGGTAAATCCATCAGTCAGAGTTACCTTTCGCAGATTGAGAGCGGGGCGCGGCCGCACCTGACCAACTCCTCGCGGATGCTGCTGGCGCGGTTTTTCAAGGTGCATCCGGGCTACCTGGTGGACGATCCGGAGGGGTTTCAGAACGAGCTGGTGTCGGACGTGGGGGCGCTCGAAGACAAGCTGGACCTGTGGCTGGTGAGCGGCGCGGAGCGATTCCGCCGCGACCCGGAACTGCAGCAGGCGCTGCTCCATCTGGCGCGGCACAGCGACACGCGCATGTGTATCATCCTGCTGGGTGAGATTCTGGAGAACCCGGGCCTGGCGGAGCGGTTGATGGAAGTCTTGAAGACGCCGGCGGCCCGCAAGACGAGGAGGCAGTAAATGAATTGGGCGGATTTCTACCTCGCGTGTTTTCTGGTGGGTTTCCTGTTGAGCGCGTTGTCGTTTTTGGCGGGAACGGGGCACGTGCACATCCCGCATTTGCAACTGCACCATGGGTTGCACATCCCGCACGGGCACGTTCCGCGCGGCGGCGGGCGTGCCGAACTGCCGTGGCTGAATTTCGGAACCATATCGGCCTTTCTGGCCTGGTTTGGCGGCGCGGGTTACCTGCTGGAGCATTACTACCACGTCTGGTATTTCGTGGCTTTCGTGGTGGCGACGTTCTGCGGGCTGGGCGCCGCGGCGGTGGTGTTCGTGTTTCTGGCCAAGGTGCTGATGGCGCATGAAGCGCCCCTCGATCCGGCGGATTACGACATGGTGGGGGTGCTGGGGAAGCTGAGCATCCGGATCCGCGACGGTGGAACGGGCGAACTGGTTTTTTCGCAGGAGGGCACGCGCCACGTTGCGGGCGCGCGCAGCGAGGATGGCGCAGCCATCCCCAAGGGCGCGGAAGTGGTGGTCACGCGCTACGAAAAGGGCATTGCTTACGTCCGGCGTTGGGAAGACTTCGCCGGAGAAACGGAGTTGAAGAGTTAAATGCAGCAAATTATCCAAAACCCGATTGTGATCTTCGTTCTTTTGGGAGTCCTGGTCCTGCTGTTCATTTTGACGGCGTTTGCCAAGCTGTTCCGCAAGGCCGGTCCGCACGAAGCCATCATCGTCTACGGATTGGGCGGCACACGCGTGGTGAAGGGCCGCGGCACGCTGATTTTTCCGATGGTGGAAGCCGCGCGCGGACTGTCGTTGGAGCTGATGTCGTTCGACGTGGCGCCCAAACAGGACCTGTACACGCGGCAGGGCGTTGCAGTGACGGTGGAAGCGGTGGCGCAGATCAAGGTGAAGTCGGATCCGGAATCGATCCTCACCGCGGCGGAGCAGTTCCTGACCAAACAGCCGGATGAGCGCGAAGGGTTGATCCGGCTGGTGATGGAAGGCCACCTGCGCGGCATCATCGGCCAGTTGACGGTGGAAGAGATCGTCAAGCAGCCGGAGATGGTGGGCGAGCGGATGCGCTCCACCTGCGCCGACGACATGACCAAGATGGGCCTCGAAGTGATTTCCTTCACTATCAAAGAGGTCCGCGACAAGAACGACTACATCGCCAACATGGGCCGGCCGGACGTGGCGCGGATCAAGCGCGACGCCGACGTGGCATCCGCCGAAGCCGAACGCGACACGGCGATCAAACGGGCGAACGCATCGCGCGAAGCCGCCATCGCCAAAGCGCAGGCCGACCAGGAGCGCGTGCTGGCGGAGACCCTTTCCCAGACCAAGCAGGCCGAGGCGCAGCGCGACCTGGAGACCAAGAAGGCCTTGTACCTGGAGGCCGTGAAGAAGCAACAGGCCCAGGCGGACAAAGCCTACGAGATCCAGACCAACATCATGCAGCAACAGGTGCGCGCCGAAGAAGTCACCATTCACCAGGTCGAGAAAGAGCACGAAGTCAAGGTGCAAGAGGCCGAGATTCAGCGGCGCGAGCGCGAGCTGACGGCCACCGTGCTGAAGCCGGCCGAGGCCGAGCGGCAGCGCATCGAGACCCTGGCGGAAGCCGAAAAGCAGCGGCTGATCATCGAAGCCGAAGGCCATGCGTCGGCCATTCGCGCGCAGGGCGAAGCGGAAGCGGAAATCATCTTCAAGAAGGGCGAAGCCGAAGCCAAGGCCATGAACCTGAGGGCCGCGGCGTACCAGGAATTCAACCAGGCGGCGATTATCGACAAGCTGATCACCGGCTTGCCGGAGGTGGTGAGAGCGCTGGCGGCGCCGCTGGCCAACGTCGACAAGATCACGATTGTGTCGACCGGCAACGGCGATACGGCCGGGATGAGCAAGATCACCGGCGACATGACGAAGATAGCGGCGCAGGTTCCGGCATTGTTCGAGACCCTCTCGGGCATGCCGTTCAGCGAGCTATTCGCCAAAGTGCGGACGATTGGGGACAAGGCGCCGAAGCCGGACGATCAGGCTCCGGCGGCGCCATAGGGACTTTGGGTAACCGGGCCGCGTGCGCGTGTGCGCGGCCCACAGGAAAGGAGAACTCGAGTGGCACTCTTAGAGCGCGTTTCCACATTGATTCGGGCCAACCTCAACGATCTGGTCGACAAGGCCGAGGACCCGGAAAAAATGATCAAGCAGGTGATCCTCGATATGGAGAATCAACTGCTCCAGGTGAAGACCCAGGTGGCGATTTCGATCGCCGACCAGCATGTGCTGGAGAAGAAACTCAAGGAAAACGAAGACAACGACGGGCAATGGATGCGGCGCGCGGATATGGCCCTCGACCAGCACGACGACAAGCTGGCGCGCACCGCGGTGGAGCGCGCGATGACCTACCGCTCGACGGCCGAGAGCTTCCGGCAGCAAGTGGAAGATCAGAAAACGCAGGTGGAGAACCTGAAGGGCGCGCTGACCAAGCTGCAACAGAAGCTGGTGGAAGCGCAAGCCAAGAGCGACATGCTGATCGCGCAGCACCGGCGCTCCCGCGCGCTCGGCAAAGCCACCCAGGCGGGGCTGAATATGGGCGATCAATCGAAGACCGCTGCCTTTGACCGCATGAAGAACAAGGTGCAGCACAGCGAAGCGACCGCGCAGGCCACGGCCGAACTGATGGCCGACAACGTCGAGGACCAGTTCAAGGCGATGGAGAAGCACGACGAAATAGACCGGCTGCTGGCCGAATTGAAAGCCAAGCGCAAGGCCGGGTAACTGCCAATCATAGGGCGAA
Source organism: Bryobacterales bacterium (assembly GCA_003142185.1). Classification (GTDB taxonomy): domain Bacteria; phylum Acidobacteriota; class Terriglobia; order Bryobacterales; family Bryobacteraceae; genus Bog-375. Next base: position 67,571 of record PLOR01000009.1, on the reverse strand, counting down.
AATGGATCGGGCCCGGCGCCCGCACGGCGCCGGGCGGGCAAAAGCCGCTTGTCTGTCCATTCCGCCCAGCCCAAACAGGAACCTCATTTATGACTCACGATACGAAGTTTATGACTCATGATGCGAAATTCGAGTGGTGGATTCTGGCCGCGATCGGCCTCAGCCTGGTCGTGATCCTGGTGGGAGGCAACCACTGGATTGCCGGCTCGGTATTGCTCGTATTGCTGATCCGCGCCTATCCGCAGCGATATGTCACCACGCCGGATGGGCTGCTGATCCGCGCCGGTTTGGCGAACCGGCTGATCCCCTACCGGGCGATCACCTACATCGGCGAGGATGCGGAAGATACGGCGCCGCCGCCGCTTTCGGCCGAGACGGTGAGAATCGAGTGCGGGCCGAACTGCGAGATCTGGCTGGCGCCACAAGATCCGTCGACATTTTTCCAGGATATGGCGCGGCACACGCCGCACCTGCGCCGGCGCGGGCAGGCACTGACGAGGGCGCGGGTGTAGAGTCGATGCAGAAGCTGTTTCACTTCGATTCGCCGGTCGAGGTTTACCGGGCCGATGCGTGCGTGCTGACCTGCTTTGACGCGCGCTTCGAGCTGGTGGTGCGGAAATTTCTGCGGCGCCGCGGCGTGGCGCTCTGCGACCAGATCAAGATTCCCGGTGCAGCCAAGGCGCTCGCTCGACCGGCAAGCGAAGGCGACCGTGACTTCGTGCTGCGCATGCTGGCCACTTCGATGGCGCTCCACGGCTCGGCGCGGATGATCCTGACGGGCCACAACGATTGCGGCGCGTACATCGGCCGCCCCCCGGAAGAGGTGATCGCCGACATAGCGCGCGCCGCCGAGGTGATCCGCGCCGCGCAACCTTCGCTCGCCGTCGAGCGCTATTTCTTCGATTTCGACGGCGTGTACCAGGTGTAGCGACACGGAAGTGGGGATCCGGCGGCTGGTTCTGTATCAGGGCACCGGCTTCAGCCGTGCCGCAACACCGGTAGCCAATGGCTTCAGCCGCCGAGGCCTTCCTGCGTAGCCAGGGGCTGAAGCCCAAACCTTTCGGCACGGCTCAAGCCGTGCCCTGATACAAAGCCTCCTGACAGACCAAAGCCTTGCGTACTCCTACGTTCCGTTTCAGGCGAATTCACTAGGAACGGAGAGTTTCGCCATTTCTACGTCACACACCGGCGTGTACCAGGCGTAGCGCGAGGTCCCACCCGCGCTATCATGGTTGCAGGGATGGGCGTGCAGTGAAGCGGCCGCGGTACTTGTTGTCCGCTCGGCCGTCCAATATAGGGAGCGCGTCGGAGAGCTGTCTGCGGGAATCACTCTGGGCGGCCGGGTAGGAACATGAACATCAGAAAAACGGTTGGGATTTCGTTGCTGGCGGCCTTAGTGGGGTTTGCGGCGTGGGTTGGAGTGTCAGCCGGCCGTGTGCACGCGGCATCGCAGGGCGAGGAACTGGACCGCACCATGCGCTCGGTGGCCGCGGTGTTCGCGCTGGTGGAAAAGAACTACGCGGATCCGGTGTCTTCGGAAAAGGCCTTCTACCAGGGCGCCATTCCCGGCATGCTGCACACCCTCGACCCACACTCGGTGTTCGTCGATCCGGCCGAGTATCGCGAGATGCAGCGGCGCCAGCGGGCGCAGTATTTCGGGGTGGGGATGGAGATCAGCATGGATCAGGCCCACGTGGTGGTGATACGCCCCTTCCCGGGCTCGCCGGCATCGCGAGCGGACCTGCGCCGCGGTGACGTGATCGTGGCCGTGGACGATAAAGACACCAGTGCCTTGGAATCGCCCGCCGTGGCCGACCTGCTGCGCGGGCCGCGCGGCACCCAGGTGCGGATTTCGGTGCGGCGCGAAGGAGTGCCGGACCCCGTCACCGTGGATGTCACCCGCGGCGCCATCGAAACCAGTGTGGTGGACGCGTTCTGGTGGAAGCCGGGCATCATTTATCTCAACATCAACAGCTTTGAAGCGCAGAACGTCGCCAAGGACGTGGAAGACGATCTGGCCAAGCTGGGCGAACAAAATGCCGCCGGGCTGGTTCTGGATTTGCGCGACAACCGCGGCGGGCTGGTCAACGAAGCGGTAGCCGTGGCTGGGCGTTTCCTGCGCGACGGCCAGATGGTGGTCTCCCACCATGGCCGCGCGGAAGCCGAGCAGCCGTTCCGCGCCCGCGCCGTCGCCGCCGCCCAGCACTATCCGATGGTGGTTCTGGTGAATGGCGATTCCGCTTCGGCATCCGAGATTGTCGCCGGCGCGCTGCAGGATCACGACCGCGCCTGGGTGCTGGGCGATACCACCTTCGGCAAAGGCCTCGTCCAGCAGCAGTTCCCGCTCAACGAGGGCGCCGCCCTGCTGCTCACCATCGCCCACTACTTCACTCCCAGCGGCCGTCTCATCCAGCGCGATTACACGCATCAGTCGTTCTTCGACTATTACTATGCGCATCATTCCGACACCCAGAACCAGGACGACCTGAAAACCACCGACAGCGGACGCAAAGTATATGGCGGCGGCGGCATCACCCCCGATGAGAAGTATCCCAATCCCCACTACACTCTTCTCCAACGCCGCTTGGGACTGGCATGGACGCAGGGCGTCTCGGTTTACTATCGCTTCGGCAACACCTTTTTCAATGGCGCCAAGCCCACGCTGCCCACGGGCTGGAAAGTGGATGATGACACCTTGAGCCGTTTCAAAGCGTTCCTGAAGGCTCAGCAGGTGGTATTCACCGACGCCGATTTCGAAGCTTGCAAAGATTGGCTGAAGGAGCAGATCCGCTGGGAACTCTACTTCCGCGCCTTCGACAAGGACACCGCGGACCGCGCCCGTTGGCAGGAGGACCCCGAGATCAAGAAGGCCACCGAAAGCATGCCTCGGGCGCAATCCCTGATGCAGCAGGTCGAGCGCGTGCTGGCCCAGCGCGGCGCTCGCGGCTAAGGCAACCCATTCGTAGATACGCTTTTGTAAATACGGTGACGGATTCCCGAGCGGTGGTCGAGCGCTTCTTGGGAAGGCGTGCCTGGGCGTGCCCGGCCCCCAACCGGCAACCCGCCAGGGCGTTTATTCTTGCCTAGCGAAGGTCGGATGATGAATCGCGACAGGGACGTGCCACGAGCGAGCAGAGGCGGAACGGCAATCGCCGGAAGTGCTGTTGCGTCCGGACCGGGAATGCGCCGGCTGGCTTTTTCCTGGAACGACTGGACGGCGATCGCGGCGGTCGCGCTGGCTTGCGGACTGGCCGCCTATATCGGCATGCCGGTTTTGCGGGAGTTCGAACACGACGTCCTCAACGCGTTGAGCAACGCATATCGGGTGAGCCAGGGGCAGATCCCGCACCGGGATTTTTCTTCCTCGTTTGGACCGCTGCTCTTTTTGATCGAGGCCGCCGGCTTGGCGATCTCCGGAATGCGGCCGGCGGGCATTGGTTATGCGAACGCCGTGTTCGGCGCCGTAATTGCACTCTGGACTTATAGGGTCGCGCGAGGGCGTCTGGCGGGTGCCGGCGCGTTCGTGCTGGGTGTCTACGCGGTCTTGCTGATTACCGCTCCGTTTTCGCTAGGGTACTCTCCACTGGCATTCACCTATGCCATGCTCTACAACCGCTACGGCTATGCGCTGCTGGGAATCATTCTGTTGGAATGCGGGCTACAGGCGTTGCGAGCGCCTGTTGGAGAGGTGCAAGGCGCCGGCCGTGGGTTCTCCACCGGCGCGGCGTGGGCGCTGCTCCTGTTTCTAAAGATTTCGTATGCGATTCTTGCCGTCCCGTTCCTGCTCCTTTGGGTTTGCTGCGGCGTGGGCCGCCGGAGGCGGTTGCTGGCTTTGTGCGGCGGGTTTGGCATGGTGGCCGCGATCATGCTCTGCTACCTGCGCTTCGACCTTGCCGACATGTTTCGCGATCTGGCCTACGCGGCCATCGGGCGTGGCACCACCTGGCGGCTGGGGTCCACGCTCAGCCCCGTGGTGGTGATCGAGAGCATTCCGTTGCTGCTGCTGGCGGCGGTGTCGGCCGCCGGAACCGGAGAGACAGGCTCTCGCGATGCGTTGTGGCGGCGGGCGCGTGTGTGGTTGTTCGTTTTGGCGGCGGTTTGCGTGGGCGGACTCCTGCTCTCGACCAATCACCAGGCGATGTCGCTGCCGCTCGATGGATTCGCAGCCGTGGTACTGGTGGACACCGTTGTGCGGCGCCAGTCCCGCGGCGGCGATGATCGGACGCGCTGGCTGCTGGCGATGTTCCTGGGAGCGCTGTGCCTGCTGCCGCTCACCCTGATGAACGGCGTATCGCTGGCGGCGGCGGCCTGGGAGCGATACCGCGGTCCGGAAACCCCCGTCGTACGCATCCAATCGGCGCGGGGCGCATCCATCGCCCTTGGCCCGGTCGAATCCGCGTTGACAACGGAGACCGGTGGCGCAGCCTACGCGGAAGCGCTGAACGATGGACTGGATCTGATTCGTACGCACACCGAAGCCGCGGATGGGGTGATGACGATCGACCAGTTCAATCCGTTCAACTACCTTCTCGACCGCCCCACGCCGCGGGGAGGCATGGCCACCGCCAGCTACAACATGACGTTCAGCGACGCTGCCCACCCCAGCGCCGGGCGCTTTTTCGGCGACGCGCGATGGGTGCTCGTGCGCAAGTACAGCCAGGCAGCCGGGGATTTCCCGATCGAGGATTACTTTATTCAGGGCCTGTTGCGAGTTTACGGGCCAGCGCTCCAACAGCGCTTCCGTCCTGTCGCGGAAACCGGCCACTGGATCCTGTGGCGCCGCAAGTGAGCGCCAAGCATCCGGCCGCTATTGCGCGCCGGTCCCAGGCTGGTTGGGGACCTGCAGCCGGCAGATCAGCAACTCGCGTTCGTAAATGATTTCCGGCGGCAGGTGGTCGCGGAGGCCCATCAGCCACTCCTCGTGCTCCATCACTTCGCCGTGCCACGCCTCCCGGTCGAACGCCTGCAAGTGGTCGAACTTCTCGCGCGGGTAATCGAGCCCTTTCCATTCGATGTCGTCGTAGCGCGGCATCCAGCCGATCGGCGTTTCCTTGCCGAGCGCGCGGCCGTGTACCCGGTCGATCATCCAGCGCAGAATTCGCAGATTCTCGGCGAACCCGGGCCACAGGAATTTCCCTTGCGCGTCCTTGCGGAACCAGTTGACGCGAAAGATGCGCGGTGTTTCGCTCAGCGAATGCTGCATCGTGATCCAGTGCCGGAAATAGTCGCCGATATTGTAGCCGCAAAAGGGCAGCATGGCCATCGGGTCGCGGCGAACCCGGCCCACGGCTCCGGTGGCCGCGGCGGTCGTCTCCGATCCCATGGTGGCTCCGGCGTACACGCCTGCGCTCCAATTAAATGCCTGGTAAACCAGCGGCGTGGTGTTGGCGCGCCGGCCGCCGAAAACGAAGGCGCTGATGGGAACCCCGTTCGGATTCTCCCAATCGGGATCGATTACCGGGCACTGTGACGCGGGAGCCGTGAAGCGCGAATTCGGATGCGCCGCCAGGGCGCCGGTTTCTCTGCCGATCTCCGGCGTCCACTTCTTCCCTTCCCAATCCAGGCACTCGGCCGGCGGCTCCTCGGTCATGCCCTCCCACCACACTCCGCCTTCGGGCGTGAGGGCGACGTTGGTGAAGATGGTGTTCCGCTGGAGCGTCGCCATCGCGTTCGGATTCGTCTTCACCGACGTTCCTGGGGCCACGCCGAAAAAACCCGCTTCGGGATTGATGGCGCGCAGGCGGCCGTTTTCGTCGGGTTTGATCCACGCGATGTCGTCGCCTACGGTCGAAACCTTCCAGCCTTCCATTCCCTTCGGCGGGACCAGCATGGCCAGGTTGGTTTTGCCGCAGGAGCTGGGAAAAGCCGCCGCGAGGTACGTCTTTTCGCCCTTGGGATCTTCAATGCCGACGATCAGCATGTGCTCGGCCAGCCAGCCCTCGTCGCGCGCCATGTTGGAGGCAATCCGCAGCGCGAAGCATTTCTTCCCTAACAGCGCGTTGCCGCCGTATCCCGAACCGTACGACCAGATCTCGCGCGTCTCCGGGAAGTGGACGATGTACTTCGTCGGATTGCAAGGCCACGGGACATCCTTCTGCCCCGGCGCGAGCGGCGCGCCCACCGAATGCAGGCAGGGCACCACGCGCTTCCCGTCTCTTCTCAACGTTTCCAGGACCCCAGCGCCGATGCGCGCCATGATGCGCATGTTCACCACCACGTATGGCGAATCCGTCAGCTCAATGCCGTATTGCGCCATCGGCGATCCGACCGGTCCCATGCAGAATGGCAGCACGTACATGGTGCGGCCGGCCATCGACCCCTGGAATAGCGCCTTCAACTTGTGCCGCATCGTAAATGGATCTTCCCAGTTGTTGGTAGGGCCGGCATTGACCTTCGAGAGCGAACAGACGAATGTGCGCGATTCGACGCGCGCCACGTCGCTCGCGTCGGACCGGGCGTAGTAGCAGCCGGGCCAAAGGTCCTGGTTCAGCTTGATGAAGGTGCCGCTCTCCACCATCTGGGAACATAGCTCGGCGTGCTCCTCTTCACTGCCGTCCACCCAGTGAATGGCGGCAGGCCGGGTGAGCTCGGCCGTCTTTTCCACCCACCTTAACAAGTGAGGGCTGTGGCTGGGCGGCTGGGAGCGGTCTGTTGTGGTTGTCATCTCGATGGCGAAGCGGAACTGCGATTTTCTTGTGCAGCCGGGCCGGAGCAGGCAGCAGGCCGGCTCTCGGAACCCCGGGGCGGCAACCTGGCTCTTCCCGGGAGTGTACGGGCACGCTTGAAGCCGGCACGCCGGAGTGCCGCGCTCAGCGGGACCGCCGAGCTGCCTTCGGTCCAGTTGCGGACGCTAGCGCCTCTGTAACCTTGGGAGATCTAGAATAGCATGCTTCGTGGGGCCGGTCCCCGACCGGCCCGTCGTGGGGCAGGCGCTTGCCGGCCCGGGCCGGGCATGCCCGGCCCGCCGCGAAGCACTCGGCCGCCGCCGGAAATACGTCGCCGTATTTACGAACGGGCGTACTAAGCTTGCCCACAAAGAAACAGCGTCTGCGGTCTCGGCCGCTAGGCCGCCTGCACGGCTGGGATTTCCTTCACAGCTTCAATCTCCAGCACGATTTCGACCCGATCGCCCACCACCACGCCGCCGCCTTCCAGCGGCATATTGAACTTGAGGCCGAAATCGCTTCGGTCGATCGAGGTTTTCGCCGAAAAGCCCATCCGCAGCCCGCCCCACGGGTCTTTGCTCCGGCCCAGGTACTCGACGGTGAGCGCGACTTCCTTGGTGACTCCGCGAATCGTCAGGTTGCCGGTTACCTTGTACTCATCCTCACTCGCCTTTTCCACCCGGGTGCTTTGGAAAGTGAGCGCCGGGTGGTTGGCGGCGTCGAAGAAATCGGGCGAGCGCAGGTGGTCGTCGCGCTGCTGCTCCTTGGTGTCGATGCTGGCGGCTTCTATGCTCGCCTCGACTTTGGAATCGGCCAGGCCGGCCTCATCGGCGAGCAGCGCGCCGCTCCATTTCTGAAAATGGCCCCTGACCTTGGAAATCATCAGGTGCCGCACGGAAAACCCGATGTCGGAATGCACCGGATCGAAATTCCACTTTTCTTGCGCCATGTTGTCCTCTCTATTGGTATGCTAACCATACCATGCTATAATTTGCAAGTAGGGATGAATACCATATCTGGTATGCCAGCGCCAACCAAAGGACGGCCGCCGGCCGGCGCCGCGGGCGATTGCCCCATGACGCGGCTGATCGGCGTGATCGCTTCCAAATGGGCCATGCCGGTGCTCTACAACCTGCTCCGCTCTCCGGGGCCGTTGCGGTTCACCGTTTTGCGGCGTTCCATCGGGCGCGTAACGCAGCGCGAGCTTTCGCTCACCCTGAAGCGGTTCGAAGAAATCGGCGTGGTCCACCGCAAGGTTTTTCCCGAGGTGCCGCCGCGCGTGGAATATCGGCTCACGCCGCTCGGCCGGTCGCTCGAAGAACCGATACTCGGGCTGGGCCTGTGGGCCGAACGGCACGCCGGGGAGCTGGCGGCAGCCGGCAAACGCGCCGCGCGCGCCAAAGCCTCGCGCCCCGCACGATAACGCCCGTCCAAGCGAACCGCGGACCGCAAAACGGCGACATGGAAGCGGGAACCGGGCGGCTGGCTCTGTATCAGGGCACAGCTTCAGCCGTGCCGCAACGCATCGGTAGTTAAAGGCTTTAGCCTCTGAGGCTTTTCTGCGTCCCCCAGGGGCTGAAGCCCAAACCGTTCTCTCGATCCTTCGGCACGGCTCAAGCCGTGCCCTGATACAAATCATCCTGAAAGAGAGAAGCCGTGCGTACCCCTACGTTCAGATTCATGCGAGGTTTCGCCATTCCTGCGTCGCGCACCCACCCGCAACCCGACTTGTGCGCGGTGTACCCCAAGTGGGTTACCCTGAACTCTTTAAAGGGACAAAAACATTGCCAAGGGCCAAAATCACGGCGCTGGGGTGCTATACGCCTCCCCGCGTCCTCACGAATCAAGACTTGGAAAAGATGGTCGCCACCAACGACCAGTGGATCATGGAGCGCGTCGGCATCCGCGAGCGTCATATCGCGGACCCTGGCGTGGCCACTTCCGATATGGCGGTGGCGGCCGCGCGCTGCGCGCTGGAGCAGCGCGGCATGGATCCCTCGGAAGTCGAGGTCATCATCGTCTGCACGGTCACACCGGACTACATGTTTCCCTCCACTGCCTGCCTGGTGCAGAATGGGCTCGGCGCCAAGGGCGCCTGGGGGTTCGACCTGATTGCGGCGTGCTCGAGTTTCGTCTATGGCACCACCACGGGCGCTAACCTGATCATGGCAGGCACTCACAAAAAGGTGCTGGTGATCGGCGCCGACACGATGAGCCGCATCATCGATTACACCGACCGCGCCACCTGCGTCCTGTTCGGCGACGGCGCTGGAGCGGTTCTCATTGAGCCGACCAACGATGGCGACGGCCAGTTGGGCTTCATCGATTTCCTGGGCGAGATCGACGGCTCTGGCGGCGATGCGCTGATCATGCCGGCGGGAGGCAGCCGCTTGCCGGCGTCCCATGAAACCGTCGAGAAGCGCCAGCACTACGTCCACCAGGCCGGACAGCAGGTTTTCAAATACGCCGTCCGCAAGATGCACGAAACCTGCCGCGATCTTCTGGCGCGCAACGGGTTTACCGTGGCGGACGTGGGAGCCATGATTCCGCACCAGGCCAATCTGCGCATCATACATGGAGCCGGCGAGCGCCTCGGCATTGCGCCCGAAAAAGTCTCGATCAATATCGACCGTTACGGGAACACCACGGCGGCCACGATTCCGCTGGCTGCGCGCGATTTCATCTGCCAGGGACGCCTCAAGAAAGGCGACCTGGTCCTGTTCGCCGCCGTCGGCGCCGGCTACACGGTAGGCGCCAGCCTCTGGCGATGGGCCTATTAAGCAAGGTGGGGCAGGCGCTTTCGCTTGCCAACGCCTCTCGCCCACTCAAATTCCCGGACGGTTGGCAGGCGGAAGCGCCCGCCCCGCTGCGCCGGCGTACGGCTTGTAGCCACCGCGGCGCATGATTTCGAGCGCGGCGGGTTCGGAGTCCGGCAGCACGTAGAAGAACGCCCCTGTACGCGTGGTGGCGAAGATGATGCCGCCGCGGTACTCGTCGGCTTCCACGCCGTAATCCAGGCTAGCCTCGGTGAGTAGCGTTTCCAGCTTCAGCGCGTCGCGGAGCCGTTTGGCGATATAAATCAGCACCGGCTCTTTGCCGTCAAAAAAGGCCGCTTCCTGTTTCATGGGCGTTCGCTACCAGTGTAAACGGGATGCGCCCTCCCTTCCCGCTCGCCTAGGGGCCGGGCATGCCCGGCCCGGCTTCGCAAAGGCCCCGGACGGCAGGCCTACTTGCGCGGCCCACTGCACGGTTGTTATCGTCGTGATCGGAAACTTGGGCCCTCCATGTCACCTCCCGTAATCAGCCGCGATGAAGAACTCTACTGGCTGGCATTGCAACTGGTTCCCGGTCTGGGCGCCAGAGGCGCCGGCAAGCTGCTCGACCGGTTCCGCACGCCCGCCAGCATCTTCCGCGCCTCGCGCACCGAGCTCGAAGCCGCCGGTGTGAGCGGCGCGGTGGCGCAGTCTATCGCCAGCGGCTGCACGTTTGAAGACGGCGTGGCGCAGCAGGAGAAAATGGCGGCAGCCGGCGCCGTGGCCGTCACCATCGGAGATCCGCGCTATCCGCAGGCGCTACGCGAGATCTTCGATCCTCCGATCGTGCTCTTCGCGCGCGGTAGAGTGGAACTGCTGAGTGCGCTTTCGCTCGCCGTGGTAGGGACCCGCCGCGCGACGCCGTACGGTATCGCGGTGGCCGAACGGCTCTCCTCGGACCTGGCGCACGCTGGCCTGGCCATCACGAGCGGCATGGCGCGCGGCATCGATACGGCGGCGCACAAGGGCGCGTTGCAGGCGGGCGGCGACACCATCGCGGTGCTCGGCTGCGGCGTGGACGTGGTGTACCCATCCGAGAATCGCGGGCTGATGGCGGACCTGGCGCGCCAGGGATTGATCGTTTCCGAATTCCCCATGGAAACTACGGCGTTCCCGCAGAACTTCCCCATCCGCAATCGCGTGATCAGCGGCATCAGTCTGGGAGTGCTGGTGGTCGAGGGTGCGCAGTATAGCGGATCGGCCATCACGGCGCGGCTGGCCATGGACCAGGGCCGCGAGGTTTTCGCCGTTCCCGGCAACATCACTTCGAAGCTGAGCTGGTGCCCGAACCTGTTGATCAAGCAGGGCGCGCGCCTGGTGCAGGACTGGAACGACGTGGTCTCCCAACTGCCCGCCGAATCCCGCCGGCATCTAATCGATAGAGGGCGCAAACGCATTCTGGTGGAGGGCGGCGAAACCGCCGCGGCGCCTGAAGCATCTAATCTTAATGAACCCGGTCCCGACCTGGGACTGGTGGCCCGCCGCACGCTCGAAGCCCTCAAGGTAGACACCGCCACGCACCTGGACGATCTGCTGGCAACGGTAGAGGACACTTCGACCTCCGAACTCCTGGCAGCGCTGTTCGAACTGGAGATGATGGGACTGGTCAGGCAACTTCCCGGCAAAAACTTTGTTAAAGTGTGGTAGCACTGTCTGGGTCGTCGGCAAATCCATTTTCTCGGGCGGCAGGGACAGACTGTCTTTTTAAAGAACGGCATATATGGCAAAAGCTCTGGTAATCGTGGAATCGCCCGCGAAGGCCAAGACCATCAACAAATACCTGGGCAAGGACTTTATCGTTAAGGCTTCGCTCGGTCATATTAAGGACTTACCCAAACGGGATCTGGCAGTCGACGTGGAGCACGGTTTCGAGCCGCGCTACGAAGTCATCGAAGGCAAGAAAAAGCTGGTCGCCGAGCTCAAACAAGCTGCCCGGAAAGTGCAGGATGTGTATCTGGCGGCCGACCCCGACCGCGAAGGCGAAGCCATCTGCTCCCACCTGCAGGAAGAGCTTTCCGAGAAGAAGAACGGGCCGCGGATCTACCGCGTGATGTTCAACGAGATCACCAAGAAGGCGGTCACCAAGGCGTTCGAGAAGCCCGGCCAGGTGGACGTGAACCTGGTGGATGCGCAGCAGGCGCGCCGCGTGCTGGACCGCTTGGTGGGCTATAAGATTTCGCCGCTGCTGTGGGACAAAGTGCGGCGCGGTCTCTCCGCCGGCCGGGTGCAGACGGTGGCGCTGCGGGTGATCGTGGAGCGCGAGCGCGAGATCCGCGCTTTCCTTGCCAAGGAATATTGGACCATCGATGCGGACCTGGCGGCGAAGAAGCCGCCCGGGCTGACAGCTCGCCTGGCGCGCGTCAACGGCCAGACCGCCGAAATCGGCTCGACCGAGGCGGCCAACGGCGTAGTGGCGGCGCTCGAAGACGCCGCGTACACGGTGCAATCGGTTTCGACGCGCGAGAAGCGGCGTTTCCCGGTGGCGCCGTTCATCACTTCCACCTTGCAGCAGGAATCGTCGCGCAAGCTGCGCTTCAGCGTGAAGCGCACCATGATGCTGGCGCAGCGGTTGTACGAGGGCGTGGAAGTCGGCAAAGACACGGTTGGCCTCATCACTTACATGCGCACGGATTCCACGCGCGTTTCCGAAGACGCCATCAAAGACGTGCGCGACTTCATCGGCGAGCGCTACGGCCGCGAGTACCTGCCGGATTCGGCGAATTTCTACAAATCCAAGAAGGGCGCGCAGGACGCCCACGAGGCGGTTCGTCCCACTTCCATGGCTTACTCGCCGGAGGTGGTGGACAAGTACTTGCAGGAAGACGAACGAAAAGTCTACCGGCTGATCTGGAACCGCTTCGTGGCCAGCCAGATGATGCCGGCGCTCTACGATCAGACCACCATCGACGTGAGCGCCAAAGGCAACAACGGCGACGATTATCTGTTTCGCGCCACAGGCTCGGTGGAGAAGTTCGACGGCTTCCGCAAGGTCTACAAGGAAGGCAAGGACCAACTCGACGAGGAAGACGAAGAGGAGAAGCATCACCTGCCGTTGGTGACCGAGGGCGAGAGCCTCCGGTTCAAGGCCATCCGGCCGGAGCAGCACTTCACCGAGCCGCCGCCGCGCTACAACGAGGCCACGCTGGTGAAGCGCCTGGAATCCGACGGCGTCGGCCGGCCTTCCACCTACGCTTCGATTCTCTCCACTATTCAGGAGCGCGAGTACGTCAAGAAAGACGGCGGCCGATTCACTCCCACCGAACTCGGCATGGTGGTGACCGACCTGCTGCTCGAAAGCTTCGACGACATCTTCGACGTCACCTATACGGCGCGCATGGAAGCGGAGCTCGACGAGATCGAGGAAGGCAAGATCGACTGGCGCGTCGCGATGCAGGAATTCTATGAGCGCTTCGACAAGGACCTGAAGCACGCCGAAGAGCACATGACGAACATCAAGCGGATGGAAAAGCCCACCGGCTTGCCCTGCGAGAAGTGCGGCAAACCGCTGGTGATCAAGTGGGGCAAGCACGGCAGCTTCATCGCCTGCACCGGCTACCCGGACTGCACCTACACCCGCGAGCTGACGGTGGATTTGCCGGACGTGGATAAGGCCGATCTTTCCGAGCAGGGCGAAGAGGAGTACTGCGAGAACTGCGGCCGGCCCATGGTGCTCAAGAAGGGCCGCTTCGGCACGTTCTTCGCCTGCACCGGCTATCCGGATTGCAAGACCACCAAGCAAATCGGCGGCCAGCAGAAGAAACCCGACCAGAAGCTGGATGAGATTTGCCCGCAGTGCGGCAACAACCTGGTGCTCAAGACCGGCCGCTTTGGCGAGTTCACTGCCTGCAGCAATTACCCTACCTGCAAGTATGTCAAGCAGAAAACCATCGGCGTGAAGTGCCCGGAGTGCAACGAAGGCGAAGTGGTGGAGCGGCGCTCCAAGCGCGGCAAGACATTCTACGGATGCAACCGCTGGCCCGAGTGCAATTTCGTCGCATGGGGCAAGCCGGTACCCGAAAAGTGCCCCCAGTGCGGCAGCCCGTACATGATCGAAAAATGGCTAAAAGCCGGCACGGTCTGGCAATGCCCTAACGCCGAGTGCAAACATAAGCAACCCGCGCCGCAACCCGTCGAAACCGTCGTCCAGTAACAGCCCTTTTTCACGTCGTCAGCCCGGAGGGCGGAAGATAGTAGCCCACGGCGCAAGCCGTGTGGACACGAAGTGCCTCTGCAAGCCGCGGACGCGAGTAACGAGACTCGAGTTCGGCTCGCTCCGACTCAGGGCTTTCCGAGCCATATTCCGCGAAACACGCCTTCATTCGGAACGTAGCTGCGGACCTCGCCGCACAATGGGCACCTGAAAATGAGCTCCAGTGGCCAGCGCTCTCCTTCGGCGTCCGGCTCGGACCACTTGGTGTCCCACTCCTTCGTATCCACGTGGTTAAACCAACTGCCACACGCCTTGCAGACAAAGCCAAGATCGTAGTCTTCTGGGGCTCGTACCGGATCGCTCAAGCGCTACTCCTCCGCTTGCGCTTCCGCGCCGGCTGCGAGCAGCTTGTCGAAGAGGCCGCGGGCGGCCCGCTGCGCGGCGATCTTTTTGGTGCGGCCCTCGGCCTGGCCGATCCAATCCTTGCCCACGCGGACTTCCACGGTGAACGTCTTGGAATGCTCCGGGCCACGCTCGCGCACGATGGCATATCGCGGCTGAGGCAGCTTGTGCGACTGCGCCAGCTCCTGCAAGGCGCTTTTGAAGTTGGTAATCGCCGGCTGGATGTCGGTGCCCGCCTCTTCGTCGCCGGCGAACGGTGCATCGAGCACATGCGCCTCGATGAACTGGCGCACCGGGTCGATGCCGCCATCCAGGTAAACCGCGGCGATCACCGCTTCCAGCGCATCCACCAGCAGGGTCTTCTTGCTGCGGCCGCCGCTCATCTCTTCGCTACGGCCCAACTCGAGATAACTGCCCAAGTCGAGCCGACGCGCCACGCCATGCAGATGGGCCGCGCTCACCAGGTGCGCTTTGAGCCGCGACAGCTCGCCCTCGTGCGCATCCGGCTGCCGGAGCATGAGCGCTTCGGCAATCAGAAATCCCAGGATCGAATCGCCCAGGAATTCCATTTGCTCGTTGTCACAGAGCGGCGGCCCGGCGCCGGCGCGCGACTCGTTGGCCGCCGAGCTGTGGGTCAGCGCGTGGCCGAGCAACGCCGGATTGGAGAACCGGTGGTTGATGCTCAATTCGAGCGTGCCCAACTCCGCGCGCATGGCTGCCGGCTATTTCCCGCCGGCGGCCTTGGCCTGCGTCGCCATCTTCTGCACGCCTTGCGCCACCTGCTTGATGGCGGGGTGGAGCTGCGGGTCGGCCAGCAGCTTGTCGCAAATGGCAAGAGCCTCGTCGTTCTTGCCGGTCTTCTGGTAGGCCATGGCCAGCCGCACCTGGTAGGCCGGCTGCGGGTCGCCCTCGATCGCCAGTTTAAAATCCGCAACCGCCGCGTCGTATTTCTTGCGCTTGATCGCCGCCAGGCCCAGATCGTTCTGCAACTCAGCCCGCATGAACTTCTTGGCCTCCTCCCATTGGGCATCCGATATTCCGGTGTTCGGCCTGGTGTCGAGGCTCTCGAGCGCCTGGTTGAAATCCTTTTCCGATTTCGAAAGCTGCTCCTCCTTGTCGAGGTCGTTTTCGCCCACGTGCTGCATAATCAGCTCGCCCAACTGCATCGAGGCTTGCGGGTTCTTGGGATTGGCTTCCAGCACCCGTTGATTGGTGATTTCCGCGCTGACGTAATCGCCTTTCTGCTGGTACGCGTCGGCTTCCAGCAGCAGAGCAACCTCTTTGTACGCCGTGTCGGCGAATTTGCCGAGCAGGTCCTCGGCCGCCTTGATGGTTGCGTCCGGGCTTTGCGTTCGCGCCGCGAACAGCGCCCGCACGGCCTCGGCCTCGGCGTTCGATTTCGGCTTTAACTGTGCCATCAGCCCAGAGACAGCGGCGGCCATTACCAGGACGCCGGTCAAAAACGTTCGTATCATCCAAATCGCTCCTTCGAAATTATTGCTTGGAACTTGCGCGCAGGCCGTTCTCGGCTTCCTTGCGCGCCATGTCCGAAATGCCTTCCACCTTCAGGGCGCCGATAAAATACTGTTGCGCCTGTTCGGGCTCTTCGGCCGCGAGAGTCAGCTTGCCCAAATACACCAGCACCCACGCCTTGGTGGCCGGCCGGGGCCCAAGATCGAGAGCGCTCTGAAACAGCCGGACAGCCGTCTCGGGATCCCTATTCAGCGCCGCGATGCGGGCCAGCCCATAATACGCGTCCGCGTGGAGCAGCTTCTCGTCGGTCTGCTCCAGAACTTCCAGGTACTTCTTCTTCGCCGCATCCAGGTCACGCGCCGTGTAAAGCCGCTCGGCATCGTCCAGCGTCTTGGCCGCCCCGGTCAGCGGCGCGGCAGGCACGGCGGGCACGGCGGCCGCGGCCGCCACGGGCTTCGCCGCGCGTGGCGGCCCGGCATTGAAATCCACTCGGGAAAGCCGCGCGTCTTCCGTTTTCAGATCGATCCCACCCACCATTTCGGGATAATAGACCATCATCGACTGTTCCTGCTTCTCGTACAGCGGCAGGGCCTCGGAAAAGTAGGGTGCCAGGATGAATCCCTGGTACAGCGCGCGCTCGATCGCGCCGGGATCGTGATCCAGGCGCGACTCCACGGCCTTGATCAGCGACTCGGTGGTCAGCGCCAGGAAGTCGTCCCGGAAGGAATCTTCCAGCCGGCCCACCCGCTGCACATGTCGCGCCAGGAACTTCTTGCGGTCCAGGATCTCCTGGTACTGCGTGGACAAGGGGTCGAGCAGGTAATGCAGATAGGCGTGGCGAATATCGAACGAACGCGGCTCGGCCGAGGGCGTCACCACGACGGTGTCTTCATATCCATAACTGCGCCGCTGCACCTGGCCGGGCGGAGCCAGCAGCTCGATGAAAATCTGAAAATGCCGTCCCTTGAACCCGGAGGTCTGCTGCCGCAAATATGCGTTCACTTGCAGCACCGCCTGCGTTACCGGGGCGTGGTATCGCGCAATGTATTCGTCGATCTCCGGCTGCGCGCGCTGCCACAGTTGGGCGATGCCGGCTTCCTTGTAAAACGGCGCCAGCAGCTTGGAGAACTCCTGCAGCCGCAGTGCCTCCGGCGGGATCTCCACATCGCGTTTGCGCTGCACGAAATCGGGAGGGCCGCCCACGGTCAGCGCGAAAGAGATATACTGGCCCAACTCGGCCGTAGCGTTCCCCTGGTGGTGTTCGGCGACGAATTGTTTGATCGCCGCGAGCGACGGGATCTCGCGCCGGGCCAGTTCCTCGCGCACTTCCTTGCGCAGCGGGTGGCTATTGGGCGCGTCCAACCCGGCGTCGAAACCGGCGGCGTTCAGCGCCGCCATGACGGTAAACAGCGTCGGGCTGGCGTCCAGTTGCCCCGGTTCGGGCTGGTCCGCGCGCGCCACCAGAGTGATGGCCAGCAAGGCTGGGAAGACAAGTCGCTTCAACAAGGTCCGCCTAGAATAATCCCAGTGTACCTTAGCGCGCCGAATTCCTCGAACCGCCGCGCCGGTGCGGGCAAGGGACCGCGCTACCGTTGCAGGAAGTCCTCCCGGTGGATCACGAACTCGGGATAAGCGCCGGCGCCGAGCTCGTGCAGATCGAGACCCTGGCGTTCGCCTTCGGGCGCCACGCGTTGCGGGCTCAAGCGATCCAGGAGCCAATTGAGACTGTAAGCGAGGGGCAGCACGAAACCAAGCAGCGTGGCCACGCCGGCGATTTGCGCCAGCGGCTGCACGGGGGAGCCGGAGCGGGCAAAGAAGCCGAGCGCCAGCACGCCCCAGATGCCGCCGATGGCGTGTACGGAAACCGAGCCGGTGGGGTCGTCGATTTCGCCGTAGATGTCGAGCCACTCGACCGTGAAGACGACCAATGCGCCGGCCACCAGGCCTGCCAGCGCAGCCACCGCGGGCGTGAAGAAGAGGCAGCCGGCGCTCGATGCCGCCAGGCCGCCGATCCAGCCGTTGGCGCACAATGAAGCGTCGGGCCGGCCGAAACGGGCGCGGGTGATGGCGGCCGCGGCCAGGCCGGCCATGGCCGCGGAAAGAGTTGTGTTTAATCCCACCCGCACCAACGCGCCTACGGGGGCGCCGCCGAAAAGCATGGCGCCGGCGCCGTTCAGACCGAGCCATCCCGTCCAGACCAGAAAACAGGCAAACAGAACCAGCACGGCGTTGTGCCCGGGGATGGCTGCGGGCAGGCCGCCTTCGCTCGAGTACTTGCCGCGGCGCGGCCCCAGAATCCAGGCGATGGCAAGCGCGGTGAGACCGCCCACGGCTTGCACTGGCGCGCCGCCGGCGGCATCGACGAAACCGATTTGGGCCAGCCAGCCGCCGCCCCACACCCAGTGGGCGAAGAGGGGATAAACCAATCCGGCAAGCAATGCCGTGGAGGCCGATGCGGCGCCCAACCGCCAGCGGTCCAGGCCGGCGCCGAGAGGAATCAGCGCGGCCAGTGCAACGCTTAACAGTTGTAGCCAGAGGATCAGGCAAGCGGGGGAGGCGTCGAGCGCGAGGCCGCGCAAGAAGAGCGGCTGGGCGGCGATCCAATTCCATTGTTTGCCGGCAGCGGTGATGGTGTGCGCGGGTCCGCCGGGGAAGCCCTGAATGGCGAAGCCGCAGACGAAATAGGCGGCGGCCGCAACCGAGACGGCACAAAGCGCCGCGAGCATGGCGTGCGACGCGCTGCGCGATCGGCCGAGTCCGGTATTGATGAGAGCGAGGCCGGCGATTGCCAAAGGTACCAGTAGAAGGCAGGCCAGCACGAGCACCGTGGCTGCTTCCGAAGGCGGCGGCGCGGACGGATTCATCGTTTGGACTCCCGAGGGGAAACATGAGAGCGGGCCACCAGGCCGAGGCCTAGAATTTCGATCGCGACGCCCGCGGCGACGAAAGCCGCCCGGGGAGCCGCGGCGCCCAGCATCACGAATGCGGCCAAGACGATGGCCCATCCTGCAACGAGTAATAGCAAACCGGCAACCCGCATAGAACGCAACTGGTTACAGCATAACCGATTAGCGATGGCGGCTAATATGTTAACGGCGTGTAATTTTTGCAATCCCGGCGATAGAAATTATCTATTTCCTTATGGCATCAAAAAGTCGTAAAAATGTAAAATCACGAGAAACAAGCTGGCCCCGTGCTAGCCGGCTTGGCCTATTCCAGCTCCGCTCGCTGGGTCCATACCAAGAAAACGAAAGGAACATGATGCGATACACCGGAGCAACTATATTTGTCGCCACGTGCCTGATGGCTGGAACTGCCCTCGCGCAGACCACCACGCCGCCGGACGCACCAGCAACGACAACGCCGCCAGACGCTCAGACAGCGACCACGCCGGCGGCCGCCGACCAAGCCGCGCCTGCCGCGGCGCCGGCCGCACCAGCGCCTCCCTCCGCTTATCACCAGGCGGGCATGGATTTCTCTTTCCTGCTAGACGGCTACGTCGACGGAAACGCCAACGACCCGGCTTCGGGTTGGAACGGGCTGCGCAATTTCGACTACCGCGCCGACACCGTACATTTCAACATGGGGAAGATTACGATTGACCGTGCACCAGGGCCGATTGGCTTCCATCTGGACGTGGGGTTTGGCGAGATATTCTCCGCCACTCATGTCACCGATGCGGCGCCCGAAGCGATGAAGTATTTTGAGCAGGCGTATGTGGACTTCAAGCCGAAGTCGTGGAAGGGCGTGGAAGTGGACGTGGGCGAATTCGTCACGTCGGCGGGCGCCGAGGTGATCGACGTCAACGGGAACTGGAACTATTCCCGCTCGCTGCTGTTTGCGTGGGCGATTCCGTATTACCACTTCGGCCTCCGCACTTCGTTCCCAATTGGCCCGCATTTCACCGGCGGCGTGCAACTGGTGAACGGCTGGAACAACGTCTACGCGAGCGATCAAGGTAAGTTGATCGGCTTGAATGGCGCGTACGCGTGGAAGAAAGTGACCTGGACTGAAGTGTGGTACGGCGGTCCGGAGCGCGATCAGAATAGCCCCGGCTGGCGCAACTTAATCGATTCGGTGGTGCAGGTGAATCCGAACGACAATCTCAGTCTCTACGTCAACGCCGAT
The DNA here is from genome assembly GCA_003142185.1 of Bryobacterales bacterium. Taxonomy (GTDB): domain Bacteria; phylum Acidobacteriota; class Terriglobia; order Bryobacterales; family Bryobacteraceae; genus Bog-375. The sequence continues at coordinate 47,940 of PLOR01000009.1, read as the reverse complement.
TACGGCAGGAATAAGAACATCGGGCCGGGCACCGCGCAATGGGATGGCATCGCCTTTGCCGCGCGGCGCGCAGTCGGCAAGAAGGCCGCCTTTGCCGGACGCGTCGAGATATTCGACGACGTCAACGGCTTTTCGACCGGCGTGGCGCAGGCTGTCAAGGAATTCACGCTCACCGGCGAGTACAAGCTCTCCGATTGGCTGACGAGCCGTCTGGAGTTCCGCGACGACTGGTCGAGCCAGCCGTTTTTTGAGAATAGCAGCGGCGGTTTGAACAAGAACCAACCGACTATACTGCTGGGCATGATCGCCTATTTTGGGCCCAAGAAGTAGCAGCGTCAGACACCTGAGAGGAGCAACCGAATGGCAGACAACTCTGAAGTTAAGATGCAACCGACGTTGGGCCTGACGGGCCTGACCTTCAACGCAATGGCGCTGATCGCGCCGGGCGCGTTTCTCTGGCTCACCTTCTTTATCCAGGCGACCACCGGATCTACGTCGCCTTCCATGTGGATCGGCATTGTGGTCGCTCTGCTGCTGTGCCTGGCGACCGCCGTTTGTTATGCGGAAATGGCGAAATTGTATCCCGGAACCGGCAGCTCGTATTACTTCGCGGAGCAGTCGTTTTTGAACCACGACGCGGTGTGGCGTTTCGCGCGGCTGGCTAAGTTCATCGTCGGCTGGGCGTCGCACCTTTATTACTGGATCTATCCGGGCGTGATGGTGGGCGTGATGGGCATCCTGGTGGGCTACCTGGTGGGTACGCTGTGGCCTAACTTCATGAACGCGTCCAATCCGGGCGTGCTGTTCATGATGGCGGTGGCGGTTGTGTTCTCGTTCGCGGTGGCGTACATCGCCCACCGTGGCGTTGTGGGCGCGACGTCAGTCAATATCGCGATCAACGTGATCCAGATCTCGGCGCTGGTGGTGTTCGCGGTGATGGCGCTGGGTTACCGTTCGAGCCATCCCGCCGGCTCGCCCGGTTGGCAGTTCGATTCCAACTCCGGCGAGGCGTACACTTACGAATTCGCCACTGAGAAGACGATGGTGAGCGGTGTTGCGACTGACACCGTTGTTCGCGACGCGGCGGGGGTGCCGAAGGCGAAACTGGACGCGGCCGGCAAAGTAGTGCCGTTCCTGGTTGCGTATCCGGAGAAAGACGACAAGGGCAACTTCCTTTCGCACGGCAGTGCCGGATCGGTGGTGGGAGTCCACAATTTGAGCTGGGCATTCATTCAGGCGACGGTGGCGATCCTGATTCTGGTGGGATTCGAATCGGTGACATCGATGGGAGGCGAGGCGAAGAACGCCAAGCGCGACGTTCCCATTGCGGTGCTGGTTTCGCTGCTGATACAGGGGCTGGTCTGTTACCTGTTCGAATACTTCGCGGCGAATTACTTTCTGAACTCGGGCTACACCATGCAATACGCGTCGAATTCGGCGGCGCCCATCGGCGACATGATGATCGTCATCGGCAACGCGACGTTCGGCGCCGGTGGCGGCCGGATTTTCATGCTGGTGGAAGCCTTCACCGTGTTCCTGGCGCTGATCGGCACCACCCTTTCCTGCATGAACACCGGCGCGCGAGTCACTTACGCCATGGGTAAGGACAAGGAAGTGCCGGAGCATTTCGGTATGCTTCATTCCAACAACCTGACCCCGCACCGCGCGATCTGGACGCTGGCCGCGATTTCGGCGTTCGTTGGCTGCGTGGCGGTGGTGATGGTGTTCGGCGACGGCTCTGCGCCGACCGATGCCTCGATCAAGGCGCTGCCGCAGGGCATCTGGTCGAGTTTCGGCTACACGACCCACGATGGGATGGCGGCGATGCCGAATTCACTGCTGACGGTGACGCTGGCATCGAACTTCGGCACCTTCCTGCTGTATGGGCTGAGTTGTGTGATCTGCTTCGTGGCCTATCACAAGCACCCGAACTTCAGCATCATCCGGCATCTGGCCATTCCGATCTTCGGGCTGGTGGCCAACCTGGCGTGCATGGCTTTCTATTTGGTGGGACCGTTCATGGGGTATGGCACAAAGATGGAGCCACTGCTGGCGCTGGGGATCGCCGCCGTCTGGGCGATCTACGGCGGCATTTACTTCACGCGTGCCGGCAAGAAAGCCGGCCGTACTACACTGGTGACGAGTCGAGCGGAAGCCTGACCCCGAGTTTTCGACAGGAGCGATACGATCCGGGCGGAGCAGATCAATGCCGCCCGGATCTGTTTTTATGTTGGAAATCGAATTCGCGCAAGCCTCGGATTGTGGCCGGGTCCGCGATCACAACGAGGATTATCTGGGCTGCTTCGCGCCTGAGGCGGAAGCCGAGGCCCGAACTTTAGGTTATCTATTCGCGCTGGCGGATGGCGTGGGCGGCGGCGACGATGGAGAAGTCGCTTCCAAACTGGCGGTAGAAACGCTGCTCCAGGATTTCCGGCGCACGGCGGCGGGCGTTCCGCATTCCTCGCTGCTGCCGCGGCTGGTGCAGCAGGCTAACACACGGGTTTTCGAAACCGGCATGGCCAGCGGCCCGGGGGGGTCCAACATGGCCACCACGCTGGTTGCCTGCGCGCTCCGCTATGACCGGGTGGTAGTTTCGCACGTCGGGGATTCGCGCTGCTACCGCATCCGGCATGGCCACGCCGAGGCGCTCACGCGCGATCACACGGTGGTGAACGAGCACATGCGCCTGGGCTTGATCACGGCGGGCGAAGCCTCCAGCGCCGAAACGCGCCACGTGCTAAGCCGGTCGCTGGGGCCGGCCATGATTGTGGCGGTGGAAACCCGCGACTACCAGATCATTCCCGGCGACGTGCTGTTGCTGTGCTCCGACGGCCTGCACGGGCCGGTGGACGCCGACGCGATCGCTCAGATGGTCAGCCGCCGCGCGGCACTTCCAGACGTAGCCCGGGAACTGATCGACCTTGCAAACGAGCTGGATGGCGGTGATAATGTGAGCGTGCAGCTCATTCGCGTCCGCCAGGTGGAGCGCATCGGCATGTATCGCGGGCGCCCTTACAAACTGGCCTGATCGGCACCCATCCACAACTCGCATGAGTTCCCTACGCGCGGGCGAGCAGCTCGACCACTATCGTATCGACAGCGTGGCTGCCCGCAGCGGCATGGCCTCGATCTTCCGCGGCGTGGACCTGCGCAACGGCCGCGAAGTCGCCATCAAAGTTCCACACCCCGAAATGGAAGCCGACCCGGTTCTGTACGACCGCTTCCAGCGCGAGCAGGCCATCGGCAAAGCGCTGGATCATCCAGGCGTGATGAAGGTTTTCGAGGACCCCGACCGCAGCTCTGTCTACATGGTGATGGAGTGGGTGAATGGGCGGCTGCTGCGGCAGATCCAGGGTGCGCAAGTCAAGCTGCCCATCGACCGCGCGGTCCGCATCACGATAGCCATCGCGGGGGCGCTCGATTACATCCACGCACAGGGCGTCGTGCATCGCGATCTGAAGCCGGAGAACATCATGGTGGATGACGCGGACCAGATCAAGCTGATCGATTTCGGCATCGCGGGCAAGGAGGGGTCGCGCCGCCTGACCTTCGCCAAGCTCTCCCAGGTGATGGGCACACCGGATTACATTTCCCCGGAGCAGGTGAAGGGCAAACGCGGCGATGGCCGGAGCGATATCTACGCGCTGGGCGCGATGCTGTATGAGATGCTGACCGGTAAGACCCCATTCACCGGTAACAATCCGTTCGCGATCATGAACGACCGCCTGCTGAACTACCCGGTACCGCCGCGCGAGTTGAACCCGGAGATTTCGCCCGAGCTGCAGGAGGTCATCTACCGCGCGCTGGAGCGCGACCCGAAGAGCCGTTACGCCAAGGCTCGCGAGATGGCCTGGGACCTGGCGCATCTGGACCAGGTGGGCGCGGCGGAGCGTCCCGAACTGATCGAGTGGCGAAAACGCCGCCGTCCGTGGCTGCGGCAGATTTTTTTCTACACCATAATGGCGTTGATTCCGGTGGCGATCTTCGGCCTGCTGCTGTACGTGGCGAAGCACAGTTGATTCACACGGCCTTGGAGACACGCATTTGGGCCGGGACCGCCGAAGCACTCTCGAAAACTCCCTTGCCTTCGGTTTGCCGCCGATGTGCGAGGGCCATCCCTGACGGCGGGCTAGGAAAAGCGATCGTATGTCTCACCTGGCTTTATGACTGCGAGATTGGCGTTGCCGGGAAACCGCTCGCTGAGAAGCCATGAAAAAACGCGCCCGCAAGCGGGCGTTGCCAAGCTCGCCCCACCAAGTGGTACCGTATTCCCATGATTCGCGCTCTGTTTATCCCGCTGCTGGCGACCGCCATGTTCGCGCAAGCGTGCAACCCGACCAAGGCGGAGTTGCTCTGGCCGGATGGCGCTCCCGGCGCGCTCGGCACCGCCGACGCCGATAAGCCCTCGCTCACGCCCTGCCTGGTGCCCGAAGGCCGCGGCACCGGCTCCGCCATCGTCATCTGCCCCGGCGGCGGGTATGCGCATCTGGCGCTGGACTATGAAGGCGCGCAAGTCGCGCAGTGGCTCAACTCGATCGGCGTCGCGGCCTTTGTGCTCCAGTACCGGCTCGGCCCGCGCTATCATCATCCCATCGAATTGGGCGACGCGCAGCGCGCCATCCGCACCGTGCGCGCCAAAGCCGCCCAATACCGCGTGCTGCCGGACCGCATCGGCATCATGGGCTTTTCCGCCGGCGGCCACCTGGCATCCACCGCCGCCACTCATTTCGATCCCGGCAAGCCCGATGCCGCCGACATGATCGACCGCGTTTCCAGCCGCCCCGATTTCGCTGTGCTGGTTTACCCGGTGATTTCGTTCACCACGCAGTACACGCACCGCGGCTCGCGCGACAATCTGCTGGGGCCGAACCCCGATCCCAAGCTGGTCGAGAACCTCTCGAACGAATTGCAAGTCACCGCCGCGACGCCGCCCACGTTCCTTTTCCACACCAGCAACGATCCGGTCGTGCCGGTGGAGAACAGCGTGCTCTTTTACCTAGCGCTGCGCAAGGCCGGCGTGCCGGCCGAGATGCACATCTACGAGCAGGGACCGCACGGCGTCGGCTTGGCGACAACTGACGAAGCGCTCTCCACCTGGCCTGCCCGCCTGGCCGATTGGCTGAGGGTGCGGGGGTTGCTGAACGGAGCGGCAGGCGGGTCACCTGCCCACGTTCTCCAGCCCGTTCGCGGGGGGTCTTTTAAGACCAGCCGCACGGACGCCAGCGCCGGTGGTCTAACCGCTAAACGCCCCCATATCTAGTGGTGGCGTTGAAGAGGCAAGAACATTGATTGAATTACCCTCAAAGCGGCGACACGAACGGCCGATAAGATCAACTATACTGAACGTGGGGAGGAAAGACATGCCTGACGAAACTAGCGAGCGCCAGTGTATGCAGGACCGAATAATCCAAAGCATGAAGGATTTCGCGGCCGAAAATCCAACGATTGCGGAAGCCATGGCCGTCATGAGCGTCACGATGCCTGACTACTATCGCGCCATGGAGTCGATTCGCGGCGGCCAAATCATCACGGCGTCCGCATATGTAGCGCTTCCTCTTCAAATTCAAGAGAATTCCTGAGGGTGTCTCACCAACCGCAATCCCAATGGGACGAGGCACTCGAAGAGCTGCAGCGTGAGGCCCGAATGGATCGGCCCGGATCCAAGGCGTCCTGGGCCAAGGTTCTTTACAAGAGGGTGAAAGCCCTTTCCGACCTGAGTGGGCGTCCGTGCATAATCTACGCAACAGCCTGCACCACGTCCGCCAAGCAACTTCCGCCCGGCGCTCTCCAGATCGATTTTTCCGACAAGATCGGATTCTCGGTAATAACACAGTCCCTCGGTGCGAATCCAATTGACCTCATGCTCCATAGCCCAGGCGGTGTTCCGGAAGCGGCTGAGAGCATAGTCGAATCGCTGCGCGCGAAATTTCCACACATCCGTGTGATCGTCCCGAGCTTCGCGAAGAGCGCAGCCACAATGATGTCGATGGCGGCGGACGAGATACTCTTGGACGATGACGCGGAACTCGGTCCGATCGATCCCCAGATGCAAACTGCAAACGGGTTCAGCCCAGCCGAGGCCATCAAAGAGCAGTTTCTCAAAGCCGGACAGGAAATCTCTGCGGATCCGAAGCGATTAAGCGTTTGGCTTCCCATTCTCCAGCAAATGGGACCGTCGATGCTGATTCAATGTGACAACGCCATCGAGTTGTCAAAAACACTTGTGCGCCAGTGGTTGACCAGATTTATGTTCAACGGCGATCCTGAAGCCGCTCAGAAGGCAGATGCTATCGCCAGGTTTCTCGGCCAGCATTCGAACTTCAAGTCCCATGCGCGCTGCATCAGGCTTAAGGATCTCCAAGAGCGGAACCTCGGTTTGAAAGTGTCGAGCGCGAGAACCCCAATCGAACTTCACAGGAGGATCTGGGATGTCTACTGCGCAATCGATGTCGTCTTTGCTACCAGCGGGATTTTCAAACTCTTCTACAACTCCCGGGACGAGGCGATTGTTAGGGCCGCCCAACCGGCCTTCGCGCCCATGCTCATGCAGCCACCGCCGTCTGCCTGAGCGCGCGCCTCACACCACTAGCACCCGGTGATCCGCGCACTCTAGCTGGATTGAATCGTAGATCTGGTCGATCAAATCCAGGCCGTGTTTGGCGACGAAGGGCAGGATCGAGTAAAGGCGTTCCTGGAGATGCCGTTCCGGGTAGATCAGGCCGTATAGCGAAGCGGCGTCGCGGCTAGCGCGCTCGTCGCGGCGCATCGTTTCGCGGCCGGTTTTGGTCTGGATCTTGGCGACCTGGTGGCGGATCTTGCGGGCGCTGGTGGACAGGGCTTTTTCAAGCGTCGGATCGAAAGCCAGCAGACGGGCGCGCAGCCGTTCCACGGCGGCATCCACATCCGTCAGGGTGTCATGCAGACGAATCGTCAGATCGGGCGGGATGAGCGCGGCGGCCATGCGTTCGCGCAAAGCCTCTTTGCCGTGGAAGAAATCGGCGAGCGAAACGCCATAACGTTCGATGCGTTTCTGGCTCAGGCTATCGAGGATGGTGAAGCCGGCGCGCGGCACGGCCACCGGCATGCGTCCCAGGATCCGGCTGTACAGAACTTCCGATTGCGCGATGTACGCGGCCTCGGCGGGGCCGAGAATGCTGGCCACGGTGGGAAGAATCGAATCCTGCACCACCGGCCGCAGCAGGGCGTTGGGCGAAAGCTCGGCGGCGCGGTCGGCCAACTCCGCGGAGGTGAAGCGGCGGCCGTTGAGCTGGTAATCGCCATTGTTGCGGCGCAGAGCGAGGCGCTTGCCGTTCTCGAGCAGGAAGAAGAAGGCGTTCTGCGGCTCGACGTGGACCTGCGCGTGGTAGCCGGCTTCGACCAGTTCGCGGTTGCGCTCGAGTACCGCGGCGGTCAGCTCCGGGGCCCGCTCGACGGCGCTGCGCAGAACGGGCGCGGCGAGCTCGCGGAAGGCGGGCAGCATGGGATCGACGTGCGGGATATCGAAGCGCGCCAGCAGACGCCGCAGCAGATCGCCGAAGGCCTGGCCCATGGTCCGGCCCGTTACATAGGTTTCGACGACCAGGGCGACGGCCTCGTCGGCGAACGGGAGGCCCGCCAGCGCGGCGCGCAACTCGTCGACTGGAGGCGCAGCCAGTTCGATCCCGCCCACCGGCTGCGCGCCGGTCTGGCGGCGCATTTCGAGTTTTACCGGCTGGTGTTGGGCGTTGAAGACCCACGTATGGTTGACCTCGGCGAAGTCGTGGTCTTCGGTGGCCAGCCAGAACACGGGCACGGCCGGCAGACCTTGTGCGGTGAGCCACTCCGCCAGGCGGGCGGCGTGCAGCGCTTTGTAAATCGTGTAGGCGGGGCCGGAGAACAGCCCGACCTGCTGGCCCGCGGCAACGGCCAGCGTGCCGGGCTGCGCCAGCCGCTCGAGGGCCGGGCTCGGCGGATTCTGCACGCGCAAGGCATCCACCAGCGCGGCGCGCCGCTCCGGCGCCAAGTCCACTGCGCGAGCCGCAGCCTGAAACGCCGCAAGATCGCGCAGCGGGTGGTGGTAGAAACGCGCGGTGCGATCCGGATGATATGAAATGTCCGTGGACAGACGCGTGACACCGGGCAGTTCGGTCTGGCGGACGCAGCTACAGGGCATGACTGGAGTCATTTACCTGATGATTCCGTGAGGCTTCCGGATGCAACCCATTCGATCAGCCACGCGCGTACCGGGAAATATCGTTGAAGATGGCGAATGCCAGCAACATCATGATGAAGACGAAACCGACCTTGAACACGGCTTCCTTCACGTTCAGGCTCAGATCGCGCTGCATCACCATTTCGATCAATAGCATGAGGATGGCGCCGCCATCCATGATCGGAATGGGCAGCAGGTTGAAGATGGCCAGTTGCAGACTGATCATGGCCATGAAGCCGAGAAACTCCGCGGCGCCTTCCCGGGCCGCTGCGCCGGACATCTGGGCGATGCCGATAGGGCTCGATAGGTTTTTCGGCGACATGCGCCGCTCGATCATCCCCTGGATCACTTTGACCAGCAGAAAGGCGCCCTTGCCATTCTCCACGAGCGATTCCCGCAACGCCTTGGGGAACGCGAGCTGGATGGTGGTGAAATGCAGCTTCTGCTGCGGCCCCACGCCGATCATCCAGTGTTTCGGGCCATCCAATTCGGCCATCACCGGTTGCACGGAGACGCGATAGGTTTGGCCGTCCCGCCGGTACTCGATCTCGATGGGTTTGCCGCCGCTATTGCGGGTTGCCTCCTGAAACCGGGTCGGCGAGTGAATCGGTTGGCCATTGACCGATAGGATCAGGTCGCCTTTTCTGAGACCGGCCTTTTCCGCCGGGTAGCCGGGCTCGACGAAACTGAGCTGGAGCTCGCCGCGCTCATCCCAGCCGGCGTAGCCCACGCCTAGACGCTCGCTGAGCGTCGGCGTCACGATGCAATCGAGCTCTTTGCCATTCCGCTCGACAGTGATGTAGAGGGGCTGGTAAGCGCCGGTGACTTCTTTCTCGCCGATGTCCTCCCAGGTGGGGTTGCGCTTGCCGTCGAGCTTGACGATGCGGTCGCCGTCCTTGATCCCTGCCTGAGCGGCTGGCGAGCCCGTGGCGACGTGGTCGATCATGGCGTACAGGTCCTCGTCGGAGATCTTCTGATACTTGAACATGTACAGGCCGGTCAGGATCGCGATGGCCAGAACCACGTTCATGATGGGGCCCGCCGCCGCGATGATGACGCGCTGCCAGCGCGGTTTGGCAAGCAGGCTGCGCGAATCGGCGGAGCTGCCTTCCGGAAGCGCGAGCGCGGCCGGGCTGTCGGCCCTCACCTGCTCAAGCACCGCCGCGTCACCGGCCATTTTCACGTAACCGCCGATCAGAATGGCGGAGACCCGGTAATCGGTTTCGCCGCGGCGGAAACCGAATAGCCGAGGACCGAAGCCCAGGCTAAAGGCTTCCACTTTGACGTCAAAATAGCGCGCTGCCCAAAAATGGCCGAATTCGTGGATCATGATCATGACCCCGATCAGCACCAGCAGCCAAAGAATGTTTTCGGCGATTGCAACCATGGTGTTCCTAAGCCGGCACTGCGCGATGAACGGTCAATTCCCGCGCCACGCGCCGCGACTCCGCGTCGATCTCCAGCACTTCCTCCACCGACCGGGGCCACCGGACGGGCATTTTCGAAAGACACTCGCTGACCACTTCGTGAATTCCCAGGAAGCCGATTTTCTCCTGCAAGAAGGCTTCCACCGCGATTTCGTCCGCCGCGTTCAACGTGCAGGCGGCCGAACCGCCGATCTCCTGGCACTCATACGCCAGCCGCAGCAAGGGAAATTTCCGCATGTCTGGCGGAAAGAACTCCCATCGCCGCGCCTGGTTCCAATCGATCTTCGGCACCGGCGCCTCGGCACGCTCCGGATAGGTAAGGGCGTACTGGATGGGCATGCGCATGTCGGTGGCGGCAATTTGCGCCAGCACGCTGCCATCGGTGTATTCGATCATGGCGTGCACTGTGGATTGCGGATGGATCACCACGCCGACCTGGGAGGGCGTGAAATCGAACAACCAGCAGGCTTCAATCACCTCGAGACCTTTGTTCATCATGGTGGCGGAATCGATGGTGATGCGGTTGCCCATCCGCCATGTTGGATGATTAAGGGCCTGTGCGGGAGTCACCGAAGCGAGCGCCTCGACCGGGGTCTCGCGGAACGGTCCGCCGGAAGCGGTCAGAATCAGCCGCGCCACCTGCTCCCGATTGCCGGCCCGCAGGCATTGGTGGGCGCCGTTGTGCTCACTATCCACGGGAACCAGTTCGGCGCCGAAAGCCCGCACGGCTTCCATCACCAGCTTGCCCGAACACACCAGGACCTCTTTGCTCGCCAGGCCGACTCGCTTCCCGCGGCGGATGGCTTCGTAGGTGGCCGGCAGCCCGGCAACGCCGACGATAGCGGAAATCACCGTATCGACCTCGCCGGCACTCGAGACCTGGATGCGCGCAGCCGCGCCAGCAAGCAGTTCCGGCCACTCCGCGCGCGGCAATCCGGAGGACTCCAGCAGTTCGGTGAGGCGGGCCAGCGCTTCGGGGGTTGCCACCGCCGCAACCTGGGGACGAAACTCGACGATCTGTTTCGCGAGCGTCTCCACGTTGCGCCCGGCCACCAGAGCATAAATCCGGTACAGTTGCCGGTTGCGCCGGACCACATCAAGGGTATTCGTGCCGATGGACCCGGTTGAGCCCAGTACGGTTAACGTTCTCATTCAGCCGCCTGCGGGGACGTAACTGTCATGATATCACGAGGCATTCCGGAGGCCCGGAAATTTACACAATGGACGTCTAAGGATAATACGGATAAACGCAACCGAAAAGCCTGCAAGGGAAACATCTGTGGCCAGCCTCCGGGCCACAACACTTCACTTTAGCGATTTCTCCCGATGCACCACGCGAGGGTGCGAATCGCCCACGCCGGAGCAACCCCAACACACTCCCGCTCAGTTTATGTGATTTCTGGAAGAACCTCTTGACCCTTTCGGGCGCCGGGGAGGTTGCTTCAGGGGTCTATATTAGAGGTTAGTCTCGCTTTGGTGGGAGTTGCCTCCCCGGCTTAATTCCAATAATAGTAGATTCTGATTTTGGAAGCAATAGAAATCTGTATTTTTTTATTTTATCGGCCTCATGCCTTGACCTCGACTCCGGCCAGTTTCTCTAACACCTTGATAGTAGAGCAGAAATCCTCATCGCCGAGACCGGAGGAAATGGCCATCTGAAAGATCTGTTGTGTGAGAGAGGTCACAGGTAATGGTACTCCTAGTTCCTTCCCGGAGTCGAGCATGAGGCCGATGTCCTTATGCATCCACTTGGTCGCGAAGTTGGCTTGGAAGTCGCGGCGGAAGACGAATGGGGTTTTATAGGAGACCAGGCCCGATTTGGCCGCCGAGGCATCCAGCACTTCGAACATCAGTTGGGGATCGACGCCGCCCTTGGCGGCCAGCACCATGCCTTCGTTGAATGCCATCATGAGGTTCGAAAGAATCAGGTTCTGCGTCAGCTTGGCTTGCAGGCCCATGCCAGCGCCGCCACAATAGAACAGGCGTTTGCCCATCGGCTCAAAGTAAGGCTTCACGCTCTCGAAGACGGCTGCATCGCCACCGATCATGAAGGTCAGGTTGCCACTCTCGGCGCCGGGGGTGGAACCGGTGCACGGCGCATCGAGCATCTCGATACCCTTCTTCTTGAGAACCATGCCGATTTTGCGACTTTCGCTGGGGCTGATGGTGCTGGCATCGGCGACCACAGTGCCCGCGCGTGCGCCCGAGCCGATTCCATCCGGTCCGAGGATGACGGCGCGCGCCATTTGCGTGTTGCCCACGCAGAGGAAAACGCAATCCGCATTCTCCGCCACTTCTTTCGGTGTGGCGCAGCAACGTCCCTTTTCGGCGTCCGCCAATTTGCGCGCCTTTTCCCCCTGGTTGGACCAGAGTGCAACTTCATGCCCGGCGCGAAGCAGGTTGCGCGCCATCGGGTAACCCATCATGCCGAGGCCGAGGAATCCAAGTTTTGCCATAGAGAGGATTGTACCGCTTGTGCGCCGCGTGGCTAAACGAAGCTACACAAAGAACGCGCGCCAGGTTGACACCACCAGCGCGTGCGTCACCACGCTGGCACGAATGCTGCCGGCCTGGTTGCGTGCGCGGCCGCACAGCCAGCCGAGCACTACGACGACGGGCACCCAGCGCCAGTTAGGGAAGCCGCGAAACCAAAGATGGGCTAGGCCGAAAACGATCGAGGTCAGCAGCAATGCGGCGCGCGCATTGCCGGTCCAGTCTCCCATCCATTGTTGCAACACACCGCGGAAGAGGAATTCCTCCGCCAGCGAGCTCACCCAGAGAGAACCGAAGAAGGTGCCGATGACGATCCACAACGGAGCCGGGATAGTCGCCAGGCGCGCGGTTCTGAGCGCCAGCGCCAGTGGACCGCCGACGAGCAGGAAGAGCAGATAGTGCCGCGCGCCGATGAGCCACTCACGCCGGTTCGGCCAAAAGCCATAGCCGGTTTCCGCGACAGGGCGTTGGAGCATCAACGCCAGCGCGACGACATGGAGCAGGCCGATCGCCCCGAGGATGTCCAGGTGCTGGCCGAAGAAGCGCGGGTAGATGCCGTCGAAATAATGGCCCAGGGTGACCCAGCCGATCAGCGCCAGGAATGCCGCGTCGAGCAGCATGGCCGCCGGCAGAATCACATACCACAGGCTGATCGCCAGGGCCAGCGACGCGAGGCGGACCAGAGCTAACGCGTCAAAATGGATGGCTCCGCAGCAGCACAGCAGATAGGGAAGCAGCAATGAGCCGGTGAGAATGGCGGGCAGCGCGGACGAGGCTCGACCCGGGTACACGACACAAAGCCCGGCCAGGCGTTGGCGCACTGCCGGGAAACCGGCCACCAGATAGAATGGATATTCCGCCAGGAAAGCGGCGATGACCGGCAACGCCGCGGCGAGTGGAATGCCCTTGGCCCGCGCGAATACCAACCCCGCCACGCCCAGCACCGCCCAGCCGGCCAGCAGAGCCGCCCGGAAGCCGCCGAACGATTTGGCCATCGGCCTCATTCTAACATCGCTGCTGTGGCTGCCCGACGCGCGCGCGCAGGAGGCCCCTCCCAACCTGGCCAAACTGGTGGCGCACCGCGAAAGTGAAACTGAAGCCGAGCGCAACCAGTACACGTACCGGCAGACCCTCACCGTGGAACAGTTGGACGAGCGCGGCATCCTGCGCGGCGAGTACCGCGAGGTGCGAGACATTATTTTCTCTCCGCAGCAAGAGCGCACCGAGGTGCTGGTCGGCAAGCCGGAGAAGGGGCTCACGAACCTGAAGCTGACGCCAGAGGACTTTCGCGACTTTCGCGATATTCAGCCGCTGGTGCTGACCGAGGACCGCTTGTGGAACTACGAGACCAAGAGCCGCGGCGATGAGACCGTGGATGGCGTGGACTGCTGGGTATTGCAGGTGAAACCACGGCAGATTCTGGAGGGGCAGCGGTTTTTCGACGGGTTGATCTGGGCGGACAAGAAAGAGTTCAACATTGTGCGCATCGAAGGGCAAGCCGTGCCGCAGATCCGGTCGACCCAGAGCGAAAACCTGTTTCCCCGCTTCACCACGGTGCGCAAGCCGGTTGACGGCAAGTATTGGTTCCCGGTTTACACGCTGGCCGACGATACACTGCAGTTCCGCACCGGCCCGCAGCGCGAGCGCCTGCGCATTTCTTACAGCAACTACAAAAGATTCGCGGTGGATTCGACGTTTACGCCGAAGTGAGAACTTGGCGGTGCGAGGCTGTGCTGTTGAGGTGGACCGCTCGCTCCGGTCGCGGCTCCGTTCAGAGCCGTTGGCAGGCGAAAGCGCCTGCCCCACTTGCCTGCGAATCCTTCGACAGCAAAGTGGGACAGACGCTTTCGTCTGTCAACCGGCCCGACCGCCCAGCGGTTTCGCGTTAGCACCGAATCTAGCGGTCCGGCACGATCTCGATGTAATCAAGTCCCGCCGGCTCGCCTCCCTCGGGGCGGCCTTCGATGCGGATTTCGTCGCCGGGGCGTAATGCCACGCCGCGGATTTCGCGGCGGGTAGACGAAGTGGAATCGAGCTTGACGGTGGGCAGCGGCAGATCGGCGTCCCACTCATCGATCACTTGTCCGGCCACGCGCAGCCGGTAATGCGAGACGCCATTGCGCTGGTCGAAATACTCGACGCGCAGCGTGTACCAGCCGGCCGCGCCATCGAATTTGAGCGAGGCGCTGCACTCGGCGGCGGCGCAGGCGACGGCCTTGCCGCCCGATGCGTCTTCGGCGGGCACCACGTCGCGGACCTGATAGCCATAGAGATGCATCGCCTCGGCTTCGAAGCGTCCTGGGTAGTGGCCTACGCGGCCCGATGCATCGGAGATGCCGGAAGTGCGCCGGAACCATTCGGTCACCGCGTCGCGCCACACCACGGCCTGTCCGGCCTGGTATTCGAGCTGCGCCAGCACTTCGCGGTAGCGGCGCTCGTCCACCAGCCCGGCGAGCGTTTTCCATTGACTCACGTAGCCGGCAACTGCCTTCGCGCCGTCGTAGTGGGAATCGTAGAGATATTGAATGACCGTCTTGCCATTGTGCAGCACGTGAGTGTACGGAACGTGATGCAGGAAGAGCAGCAGATCGTCGGGGCAGTCGGCAAGCGATTCCCACCCGCTCGCCACCGCGGGCGGATATTGGCCGATGTAGCCGGTGCCGCTGGCGGTGGTGCGGTCCATGCCGACGCCTTTTTCGTCGGCGCGATGCCACTGGCCCCAGCCGTTGCGTTCGCTGGCTTCGACGTTCACGCCATAATGATTGCCGGTGATGTCGGTGAGCGTCTGTAGTCCCAGCGGGCCGGTGTAATTCTCGTAGGTGCGCCAGGAGTTGAGCTGAATGGCCTCGACCGTCGCGTCGACTTTCGGATTGCCGCCGAACGTGAGGCGCGTCCACTCTTCGACGATCTGCCGCGAGCTGAGATCGGGATTCCAGGCCAGGCGGCCGAAGCCGTATAGGTTGGCCTGCGACAGGTGATTGCCGAGCCAGTTATCGTCGAGCCCCACGTTGGCCACGCCGACGAAGCCGCCGGCCGGGCGATGAAAGGTCTTGCCCGCCACCAGCGCTCTCACAAGCGTGGATGCGCCGGCCGCCTGCAAGTCGAAATCGAGAGTCTCTTTCCACATCGGCACCAGAAATACGGTGTGCCGCGCCTGGCCCATATACTCCTGGGTGATTTGCAATTCGACGGCCTGGTTGGTTTTCTCGAGCGCGGCGAAAAGCGGCGAGGCGGGTTCGCGCACCTGAAAATCGATAGGCCCGTTTTTGATCTGGATCACCACGTTGGAGTCGAACTGGCCATCCAGGGCGTGGAAGTTGTCATAGGCCGCGCGGGCGCGGTCGTTCTTCGGGTTGCGCCAGTCCATGTGATGGTCGTAGACGAAGCCGCGGTAGAACAGCAGGCCGCCGTGCGGCGCGAGCGCGCGCGCCACCATATTGGCCGCGTCGGCGTGAGTGCGGTGGTAATTCGACGGGCCGGCGCGGCCCTCCGCATCGGCCTTCATCACAAAGCCGGCGAGATCCGGGATGGCCCGATACAATTCATCCGCTTTCTGTTTCCACCAGGCGGCAACGCCGGCGTCGAGCGGGTCGAACGTATCCAGGCCGCCGAGAATCTTGGGGCTCGAAAGATCGACCGATAGCACCACCCGCACGCCCCAGGGGCGGAACGCGGCGGCGATGCGCGCCACTTCCGCGATCATCTCCGGGGTCAGCAGGCGCGGGTCGGCGTTAACGTTGTTGATGGAGCAGCCGTTGATGCCGATGGAAGCGAGCAGCCGGCCGTAGTCCGCGACGCGAGCCAGGTCGGCGCGCGCGTGGCCGTTTTCCCAGAAGATGGAGCGGCCGCCGTAGCCGCGCTCAATGGAACCGTCCAGATTGTCCCAATGGTTCACCCAGCGGATTGGCGCGTAAGGCGTACTGCGTTCATCTAGCGAATCGACGGGCTGGCCGAGCGAGATCTTGCGCAGCAGGGCGAAGGCGCCGTACAGCACGCCGCGAGGGTTGGACGCCGTGACCACGATGTAGCGGATGTCATGATCGACCACGGTCTTCAGCCAGTAAGCGTCCTCGGTGAGCGGGGCTTCGAGGCGCCATTGCGGCGCGGCGCGGCTCAGCTCGTCCAGGGTTCCCAATACGATTGCGCTTTCGCGCGGGATTTGCGCTTCGGCGCGCAACGTTCTTCCGACCAACCCGCGCAAGCCGCGGATCAGCTCGCCGCGCGCGGCGGCCTCCGGATCGGCGTCATTCAGGGCTGTTACGACCGCCGGCAGACTGGCGCGAACAGGAGCCAGCGCGGGGCCTTCGATGGGCTGATAGCGCAGCCAGGCATCGTAGCCGGATTCGGCGTGGAGGCAGACGAGGGCCAAGGCGGCGGTGAGGATGGATTTCAGCGCGAGGGGAAAGCGGGAGGGGTTTAGCTTCTTATTATTATTTGGGCAAGCTAAAGAGGCTGCTGAAAAAGTCCGAAAAAAACCTTTGGGCCACCGATGAACACAGATGAACACGGATAAGCCAATTCTTTTCAATCTGTGTTCATCTGTGTTCATCCGTGGCCATGATGCTTTTGGCTGTTTTTCAGCAAGCTCTAAAGCATGCCCTACCAAGGTATCGCGCACGCGGCTACTCCTTTACGAATTGACGCCGGAGGCCAGGTAGCCTCCGTCGACGGTGATGCACTGCCCGGTGAGGAAGCTTGCGCCGTCCGACGCCAGCAGGACGGCCACGCCCACCAGTTCTTCGGGCTTCCCGAAGCGGCGCATCGGCGTGCGCATCAGCATCTCGCGCCCGCGGGCGGTGCCGCTCACCAGGTCCTCGTTCATTTCCGTGGGAAAGATCCCGGGCGCGATGGCATTCACCGAAATCCTGTCTTGTGCCCACTCGCAGGCCAGGCTGCGCGTGAGCGAGAGCAGCCCGCTCTTGGCCGCGCAGTAGGCCGCCACCTCGCTAAATGCCACGAAGCTGCCGAGCGACGCGATATTGACGACGCGCCCGCGGCCGCTGGCTTTCAGCGGCGCGTGAAAGGTCTGGCAAGCGCGCAATGCGCCAGTCAGATTGGTGTCGAACAGTTCGTTCCATTCGTGCTCCGCCACCTCGAGCGTGGGCCTGAGAAAGGTGATGCCGGCCGCGTTGACCAGGATATCGACGCGGCCGAAATGTTCCATCACCCGATCGCGCAGCTCCTCGATGGATTTGCGGCTGGTGATGTCGGCGGCCTGCGCCAGAGTCCGGCGTCCGGCCAGCTCGATTTCACGGCAAACGCATGCCACTGCGTCTTCGCGCCGGCCGGTGGGAACGACATTCGCACCGTGACACGCCAGGCCAAGCGCCAGCGTGCGGCCGATGCCCGAGGTGGCGCCGATTACCACGGCGACCCGATCCGTGAGTTCCAGGTAATTCCTCATCATTCCGGTTCGTAGCTGAGAAACAGAGCGTTGTCTTCAACCGTCAACCCGACCCCGGCCGCCGCGGCAGCCTCCGCTAAAGCTGCGTCGAGCATCGCCACCGGGTCGGCGCCGACCGCCAGCCGGCGCATTAGCCCTTCCCCTTTCCGGGCACCGACGTTGAAGACGATCTTGAGCCCCCGCCGTTTGCACTTCACGGGCGTGCCGTTCTCCAGCTTTTGGTTCATGGGCTTGATGTACGCATCCACGTAATGCACGCCGATGCCGGACTTGTCGTCGGTAAACTGCGGCAGTTTCTCCAGCGCCGCGGCATTCACATCACAGAGTTTGATTTTCATGTTCGAGTTCGCTCCGGCGCCGTTGAGATTCGAAATACGTGTCCATCCTGCTTCGAAACGCGCGAATGTGCTCCGGCGTGCTGCCGCAGCACGCCCCGAGAATGCTCACGCCCGCCGCCAACAGCCGCTCGACGCCGCGCGCCATCTGTTCCGGCGTCTCGTCGTAGACCACTTTCATATCGACCAGCTTGGGCTGGCCGGCATTGGGCTGCGCCATCACCGGGAGGGCGGACACCGCGCGGTATCGCTCCACGGCTTGCCGCGCGTGCTCCATGTCCATGCCCGTGCCGCAGTTCAGGGCGACGATATCGGCGCCGCGTTCCTGCATGAATTTCGCGGCCCGTTCGGGGTCGATCCCCATCATGGTGCGAAAGGTCGAGCCATCGAGAGTCACATCGTAGGCCATGGAGCCGATCACGCACGGCGCGCCGGCTTCCCGGGCCACGTCGATGCCGATTCCCAGCTCTTCGAGCGAGGTCTGGGTCTCGATGATGATGGCGTCGGCGCCTGCGTCCACCAGGGCTTTGGCCTGTTCCTGGAAGGCTTCCCGCACTTGCGCCGCGGTGAAATCGCCGTAGGGTTCCATCAGCCCGCCGAACGGTCCTATGTCGCCGATGACGTAGCCGGGCCGGCCGTCGAAGGCCTGCCGCGCAATCTCCACTGCGGCGCGATTGATCTCCACCGCTCGACCGGCCTGCGAATGCCGGTTGAGCATGATTCGCGAGCCGCCGAACGTGTTGGTGAGAATGCAATCGGAACCGGCCTCGGCATAGCGGCGCTGGATGGCCAGCACCCGCTCCGGATGCGCCAGGTTCCAGGCTTCGCCGCAGTTTCCCTGTTCGAGTCCGGCCAGCATCAATTGCGTGCCCATGGCTCCGTCGCCGAGGAGCGGGCGCGTGCGAATCGCGTCTTGCAGGCGTAGCTTCATTTTCGTATGGGTGTTTCTCCCGCCGGGCTTTCCGGCCCGAGCAGCGCGTAATGAATGGTTTCGAGCACCAGACCCCACTTGTGCTGGCGGCTGGCCGTTTCGCAGTAGCAGCCGGCGGCGTCCGGCGGACGGCGCCACGCGAGCACCTCGTGAAGCGGGTGCCCCAGCAGCGGTTTCTCGGCGTCCACCGCGGCCAGCAACTTGCCATCGGCATCGTACTGGCACATGAATGTGTGGCCGGTGTCGCCCGGCGCCGGGGCGCAGCGGGCTTCCAGAATGGGGTACCCTTCCTCACGGCGGCCCAGACTCACCTGGTAATCGAATTCGAGAGGGCGCCCCATGTTGGTGCAGGTGGTGCCTTGGTAGCGGAACCGTGCGTCGCTGGTGCCGTCATCGCGGTACGTGATGGTGAGCCGCTCGGCCGCCCATCGCCGCAGAGCCTTGCGATTGGTGGAGTAAACAGGAGCGGCGCTGAAAGTGACGAAGCGGACGGTTTCGATAGGCGCGGCATCGGTCCCGCGAACATACGGAGCACGGCGAAACTGGCAGGGCAAATACGAGCAGTTCTCGCAGGGCGACAGCTCGGTCAGCCGGCGCACACGCTCCGTGTGGCGAGTCAACCCGAAGACCGCAAGCTGCGACTTCTTGGGACGAAGCGCGCCCGAATCGAGCGTCTCCAATTCTCCGGGCAAAGGTTGTTGGCCGCCCTGGCGGAGCAACTCGAGCAGCCGCGCTTGTTCCCCGATGTCCCAATCCGGATAGCCCGGACTGTCATGCGGAAGCACCGCCATTCCGCGCGATTCGGCCCAGTCGCAAAGACGAGCGCCCGCCATCGTGATCAGGCACTCCACGACCGCCGAACCGAACACTTCGAGGAAAAAATATTCGTCGGGCTTCTCTTCGCGCCACAGCCGCTGGGCTTCCTCTTCGAGCGCGCTGCCAGCGCTGGCCGCCACCAGAACCGCGCCGCCGGCCGCGGCCTGTTCGAGCAGCCCCCGCAGGCGCAAGCTGCGAAACGGCACGCCTTCGAGCCGGACGATGTCGCCCACCACTTCGAGATCCCCGGCCTCGCGCGCGTATACCCACGGCTGCCCGTTGGCGCGGTACCACGTGCGCGCCCAGCCCGCCAACTCCTGAGCGCGCTCGCTCAACACCGCACCGCGCGGATAGCCCAGCAGCCGGTGATATTCCGGATCGAGGACGTCGACTTCCGGGACCGCACCGGCGAGATCCAACCTCGGGGGTAGGACAGACGATCGGTTTCCGTCGTCTGTCGCACCTGGCGAGGGGACGCGCGACCTGACAGACGACAAAAGGCGATCGTCTGTCCTACCTGATTTGCGGAGCTTCATCCGGGCACCTCGACCGCTTCGAGGAGTTTGAACTGGCATCCCTCGACGAAGAAATCGAAGAAATGCGGATGAGTTTCGAGGCGACAGTGCTCGACCCTGCGGACCATTTCCTCCAGTTCGCTGCGCTTGGCCATCGAGAGCAGCATCATCGACGCGCCCTCGATGGCCGCATTCCCGGCCTGCACCACCCGGGAGGCCGGCAAATTCGGGATCAGCCCGATGCGGGTGGCCGCCGGTACGGACAGGTTGCGCCCGAACCCTCCGGCCAGGTAGAAGACCTCGATATCGCCGAACTCGACGCCGTAACTGCCGGCCACCACCTGGAGGCCCGCCACGTGAGCGCCCTTAGCCTGTGCCAGTTCGCTGACGTCGTTCTCGAGGAAGAATACGGCACCCTGCGGGTCCAGTGTTATGCGCCCGCCATCTACGAATCGCCCCAGTTCGTTCATCCGGCCGGTGCGCAGCAACTCGCTCAGGATCGCGATCAGTCCGCTCCCGCAAATGCCCTGGGGTGGCCCGCCGCCGATCACGCGCACTTGAATACCGCCGGCGGCGTCCACCGTCACGTCCTCGATTGCGCCGTCGAGCGCCGGCATGCCGCAGGCAATCGCGCCACCCTCGAAGGCCGGTCCCGCCGGGCACGACGCCGCCAGTATGCGATGGCGATTGCCGACAATCAATTCGGTGTTGGTGCCGATATCCATGATCGCGATCAAACGGTCTTCGTGCGCCATGTCGACGGCCAGCAGGCAGGCGGCAGCGTCGGCGCCCACATGGCCGCTGATGATCGGCGCGCCATAAACGCGCGCCCGCGGATGAATCGGCAGCAAAGCACGCCGGCCGGTCATACTCAGGCTGGTGGTTGCGCGCTTGCCTTCGGCCATTTCGATTTCCGTGATGGACCGGTACGGGTTCTGCCCGATCGAATACACGCTGAGACCGAAAAACAGATCGCGCATGGTGGAATTGCCCACCACCACCATCTCGTAGATGCTGAGCGGGTCGACCGGAAATTCCTCGATCGCGTGGCTCAGGTAACCGGCCAGCGTCCGCCGCAGCAGCTTGCCCGGATGCGAGCAATCGTAATGGATGCGCGACATCACGTCGGAACCGCCGAACCGCTGCGGGTTTTCGAACGACGCGTCGGCGATGCGGGCGCCGGTTTCCAGGTCGAAAAGGCGCAGCACCACGGTGGTGGTTCCCAGGTCCATGGCGAGGCCGTAGAGCGGACCCGAAGCGCGCTCGATCTCTTCGCCGTCAAGCAGGATGCGCTCCCCGTTACGAACCACCGCCGGATCGATATGGACGCCGCGCAGTCCCTCGGGGAGACCCGCTGACTCCGTTTCGACGCGCATGTTCCCGCGCCGCATGGTGTGGCAACGAACCTCGCCGCTCGACGCCGCCACGTGGGTGCGGCACGAGAGCCGGAACTTGCCGCTGAGGTGCCGCTCTTCTTCTGTGCGATCCGACAGAAGCTCGGCGCCCTCGGTGACCTCGACCATACACTCCCGGCACTTGCCCTGCTTGTGGCAGGAAGTGGGGACGCGGACGCCCAGGGTTTCGGCGTGATCGAAAATCGATGCCGTGGGGCTGGCCTCGATGGCGTGTCCGTTGATGATGAGGGTCGCTGCCATGACTCGAGAGTCTTACCAGGTGGCCTGTGCTTCGAGTTCGGCTCGCACCGCTTCGGCCACCTCGCGCGCCGAGCCCGCGCGTTCCTCTTCCTCGCTCCATTGCCATTGCGCCAGATAGTCGTCGGACGCTTGCAGGCCCCGCTGGGCGGCCAGCCGATCGATGCGCTCCATGAATTTCGCGGGGAGCTCGACGGTCACATCGTCGGCATCGTCCTCAGCCTTGATTTGTGCCGGTATTTCCTGCCAGTACAGAATTTTGTAGGTCGCCATCTTGCTTCCTCGATGCGGCCAGCCGCAGAAACAGGTCGACCGCGGCCGAAGCGTTCGCGCCGTATCCATCGGCGCCGATTTCGTCGGCGAACATCTGGCTGATCGGCGCGCCCCCAACCGCCATCTTGATGTTCCCCAGGCCGGCCGCCTCAAAACCGTCGATCACCGTCTTCATATACGTCATGGTGGTAGTGAGCAGCGCGCTCATCCCGATGATGTCCGGGCTGCATTTCGCCGCCGCGGCCATGAATTTGTCTACGCTCTGATCCACCCCGATATCGTACACTTCGAACCCGGCGCCTTCCGCCATCATGCACACCAGGTTCTTGCCGATGTCATGCAGGTCGCCGCGCACGGTGCCCATCAGCAGCACACCGATCCGGCTGACGCCGCTATCCTTGGCGCTCAGCAGAGGCTTCAACACCGCCATCCCCGCTTTCATCGCGCGCGCTGCGATCAACACCTCCGGCACATAGAGCACGTTGTGCTTGAAATCCTCGCCCACCACGCTCATGCCGGCAATCAAACCTGCGTTCAGGATTTCCTGCACGGCGCGGCCCTCGGCCAGCGCGTCCCTGGTCATCTGCTCGACTTCCTTGGCCTTGCCCTCATAGAGGCATTGGTTCATCAGGGCGTAATCAACCATGCCGCGCTCCTCCGCCGTTGCGGCTCGCGTTGAATTCCTGGAGCGCCTCCAGCATGGCCACGATATTGGCGCGCGGCATGCCCGGGCTCACTCCCCCGCCCACCGAGAGAACGATGCCCTCGCCCTCGGCGCCATCCAACACGTCGAGCGTCGCTCGCTTCACTTCCCGGGGCGTTCCGCGAACCGCGATCTCCAGAGGATTGACATTGCCCATCAGGCACATCCGTTTGCCCACCCGCCGCTTCACTTCCCGAATGTCGCGCTGCTTGCCCCAATTGAGCATATTGAAACCTGCGTCCGGCAGGTGGTCGAGGCAGGCATCCACCTCGGCGTCGTTGTGGTAGAGTTTGACCCAGTCCGCCGGAAACGCATCGCAAATCCGCTTCAGATATGGATGCGCGAACTCCAGGTAATGATCCTCGTTGACGAAGCCCACGATGTCATCGAGGATGAAGATGCCCTCCACCGTGTCGCCCATCGCCTTGTGCTGCGCCTTGAGCCAGTCGATCACCACCCGTGTACACAGGTCGATCAGCTTGTGCGCGCCCTCGGGATTCTCCACCAGGTCGATCATGAACTCCGTGGTGCCGCGCACGAACCCGGCCGTGCAGAGCGGTCCGCGCGAAGTCACCATGGGCAGGATATACCCGTGGTCCAGGATGCGCTGCCGTTCCATGCCGATGCGGTGCAGCGTGAGGGCCGCGAACGCGTCGGCCTCCACTTCATATTCCGGAAACTGATCGATATCTTCCAGGCGATACAGCGTGTGGTATTCGCTGGGAGTGTTGTCCTGCCAGAACTTGATCTTCGCCCCGAGCACCGATGGTTCGGCCGCCATCCCGTATTCCATCCACCAGGATGGGATGAAGATGATGTCCGGAAATTCGCGCATGATCTTCAGGTTGGCCTCAAACCAGACTTCCCGGTCGAGATAGTAATCCAGATGTTTGATGCCGAGATAACCCGGAATCCACGGGCTGTCGACGATCAACGCCATCGGAATCTTGTCCAGTTTCTCGAGGCGGGCGGCTCGTTTAAATATTTCCCATTGTTCTGGCAGCATGGCAGTCTCTATTTATCGCGGTCAATATGGAATCTCCACCGGACGGCCGTCGGCCGGGTCGGCCCAGCGGTCGTTGGGAACCGTCGGCGCCCAGCCGGGGCGCGCCGGGTCCTGGTCATACGGGTAGCCTCCCAGCCGGCGGTACAGTTCGGCGTACTCGCGCAGTTTTTCGCGGTTGAGGCGCACGCCCAGGCCGGGGCCTTCGGGCACGCGGATGGCGCCGTCTTCGTAGTGCATCAGGCCGCCCTCGATGATGTCATCGGTCAGATGATGATAGTGCGCGTCGGCGGCGAAGGTGAGGTTGGGCAGCACCGCGCCCAGATGCAACATAGTTGCAAGCTGGATTCCCAGCTCGCCCGAGGAATGCACCGCGACTCCCAACTGGAACGTGTCGCACACCGCGGCGGCCTTCAGGCACGCCCGTATGCCGCCCCAGAAAGTGGTGTCCAGCAGAATCACGTCCACCGCGGTATCGAGCGCGTTGGCGGCCAGTTGTTCGAAATTGACAACTACGGTGTTGGTGGCGAGCGGCACACGCACCATCTGCCGCGTGCGGCGCATGCCGTTCAAGCCGAAAACCGGGTCTTCCAGGTAGTCGTTGCGAAGATCTTCGATAGCCTGGCCGAAGCGGATGGCCTGTTCCACGCTCCACACGCCGTTGGGGTCGAAGCGCAAGGAGTCGCCGGGAAACGCGGCCGCCAGCGCGCGGTAAACTTCCAGCTCATAGTCGGGCGGAAACACGCCGGCCTTCAACTTGTGAGTGGTGAAACCGAAACACCGCTTCCATTCGCGCGTCTGGCGAATCACCTGGTCAATGGTGCGGACCTCACCCGCGCCCGTGCGCGGATTCGGGTAGCGAAAGAAAACATAGGTGGCGAAACGGACGCGGTCGCGCAAGCGGCCGCCGAGGATTTCCGAGACCGGCACGCCCCAGTCCTGGCCCAGGATGTCGAGACAGGCGAATTCGAGGGCGGCCAGCACCTGCGTCCGGTTGTTGTACAGCGATGCCGTGGGATTGGCGACGCGAAACCGCATTTCCTCCAGGCGCGCCGGATCGTGTCCGACGAGGCTAGTCTTCAGCGCGCGGAACACGGCTTCGGCGGATTCGCCTCCGCCGCCCATTTCGCCCAGGCCGATCAGCCCGTTATCCGTCTCCACTTCCACGATGGTCCGCACGAAGCGGCCCCAGTGGCAGCCATTGGCGTGGCGCAGCGGCGCTTCCAGCGGAACCGTCACCGTGGTGGCGCGAATGTCGCGAATTTGCATGGGCGCTATGCCTACAACTTTACAGCATCCATATAGTTTGACGCTACAACTAAATCTGATCTGGCGCTGAAGGTACCGTCTTTCGGGCTTCTTTTGACCTGCTAGAGTTGGCTATGGCTTCTTTTCTCGCCAAGACCGATCCGGAAACCTATTCGCTCGACGACCTGGAGCGCGACCAGCGCACTGTGTGGGATGGCGTCACTAATCCACAGGCGGTGCGCGCCATCCTTGAGATGCGGCCCGACGACCGGGTCTTCATCTATCATAGCGGCGGCAACTCCGCGGTAGTAGGTCTGGCCACCGTACGCGGCGAGCCGCGACCCGATCCGAAGAACAAGAAATCCGCGATAGTGGAACTGGAGTTCACCAGGCGCCTGGAGCCGCCCACCACGCTGGCGGAAATCAAGCAATCCGGCAAGTTCGACGATTGGGCGTTGGTGCGGCAAGGCCGGCTTTCCACCATGGCCGCGCCGGAAAAATTCGTGAAGTGGATGGCGGCGCGATATCCCGGCGTCAAAATCTGATTGGAGCTCGTGGCGCGGCCCTAATGCGCGCGAGCCGGCTGCGTGCACAGCCACAGGAACGCTTCGAGTATCCGCGCGCGCTGCGCATCGTTGACCGAAAGCACGTGATGCTGGCCGCCGTCCTGCGGCGTGAAGGCGGTCTTGCCTTGCGCATCCACCGTGACCCGGCCCGGCGGGGAGACGGTGAAGTAGCCATCGGCGGGCCGCACGGCATAGAGCGCGGCCGTCAGGTCCCAGGTTTCGCGATCATAGGGCATGGTGAGGTAGTTACGATAGGCGTCGGCCACCGGGTTCGCGCCCGGCGGGCCGAAGTCGCGCTCGATGCTGCGCGCCGGGTACTTGATGGTGCTGCCCACCTCAAACCCGCTCCAATAGACCGGGCCGGGCCACTCGGCGGCGAGTTTCTGCGCGGAGGGAATATCGGTCTTGACGTTGTACTCGGGTCCATGGCCGGCGAAATCGCCGGCCATCAAAACCAGGCGATTCACTTTTCGCGCGGCCAGCGCGCGGCCTCTCGGCGAATCGAGCAGGCGCGCCAAATTGGTGCTGAAGCCCACCTGGACGATCACCACGCTGGAATCCAATTCCGACTCGAGCACGCGGTGCAGCACGGTGACCGCGTCTTCCGGATGGTCGCGATAAGGGTAGTGCCCGGCATCGAGCGCCTTCTTGAGATAGCCATCATCCTTGGTCTGGCCGTCGTGAACCACGCCGATGGGCACGTTGGGGCGGCCATAGAAGGTGTCGATGGCCGAGGCCAGCCGTGCTGCCCACGGATTGTCTTTGGTGATGGTGACGGCGGCCAGACGGATCTCGCCACGCGAGGCGAAGCCGTGGAGTATGGCCAGCGCCAGGCAGTCATCCACATCGTTGCCGATGTCGGTGTCGAAGATGACCGGGATGGGCGGAGCCGGCGCCGCGAAGGCGAGCACGCAGCAGAGCAACGGCACGACGAGGAGGGATAGCTTCATGGTTGGGGATTCTAACTGGATTGAAGCATCGGCGGCAAGGGGCAGGCGAGCGCGCAGACCGGGCTGCCCCCTTTTGCCCTTTACCTTCGTCTGCGCTCTGGCAGGAAGATGGAAAGGCGTAACCTCTCCCCGGTTCGTGGTCGCGGTTCGTGGTTAGAGACCTGCATGTTATAACGGGTGTTGAAATGGAGGATGCGATGCGTTCTCTGGTGTCTGTAATAGTGTTTTGTGTCTCCTTTGGATTGGCCGCTGCTCAGAATGGCATTCGTCAGGTCGACTTCAAGAACTTCTCTTATCCGCTCAGTGGCCCTCTTCTTGGGCATGGCGAGCTGAAATGGCTTGGAAATCCGAAGGATGGGTACTCGAAGAGAAAGCCTTTCCATTTAGTAAACGGAGAAGACCTTACGAAGTCGTCAAGCTTCTTTATGGACGGACGCGAGTATACCCAGTATGCAGGTTTTTCGTTACAGTCCGTGGAGTTTGCCGACGTGACGGGAGACGGCAAAGAAGACGCAATAGTAGTGCTGCTCTACCGAACAGGGGGAACCCAGAATACCCACTACGTGTATATCTACTCATTTATTGAAGGAAAACCGAATTTGCTAGCGTATTGCCATACCGGCGACCGTGCCCATTCCGGCCTCTATAAGGTTTACGGCGAACGTGGGAAGCTGGTCTTCGAGTTACTTGACCCTGAGAAAATGTTGGGTGATTGCTGCTCATCAGGATTTGTGCGCTTTCGGTATCGCTGGCATGACGGCCGCTTTCAGGAGTTTGGGGCTCACGAATACGGTACGCTCGATGCGGAAGAACCACATCAATCCGCATCAAATCCTGGATATCAATCCTGGACAGCCGTGAACTGCGTGATTTATTCAGATAAGCTTTGCTCCACGACTGCCCGCTTCAAAACAGCGCAGGCCGATCCGCGGGTTCACCCGAGCCGACTGCCGACGGTTCTTTCTCCTTCGGCCGCCCGCGCGTGATTCTCAGTGGAAGCGGGTCGCGCGATGGCAAAGCGGATGGAATTTGAATCCACCACTGCGCGGAATTACAATGGCCCGCAGCATGTCGAGTTATCTTGCGGCAGATTTGGGCGCCGAAAGCGGGCGGGTGATCCTGGGCAGCCTGGTGGGCGGGCGGTTGGAGATCGAAGAAATCCGCCGCTTCCCCAACCAGCCGGTGGAGTTGCCCTCCGGCCTCTACTGGGACGCCTTCCGCCTGTTCCATGAAATCGTCGAGGGTCTCACGATTGCCGGGCGCGAGCGGCACGTGAAACCGGCCGGGATCGGCGTGGATACCTGGGGCGTCGATTTCGGACTGCTGGCGGCCGACGGCGGCCTGATCGATTGCCCGCGCCATTATCGCGACCCGCGNNTTCGCGCGCACCGGCATCCAGATCATGTCGATCAACTCGTTGTACCAGTTGTACTCGATGCGGCTGGCGAACTCGGCGGCGCTTGAAAATGCCCGGCGGCTGCTGTTCATGCCGGACCTACTCAATTACTGGCTGACCGGCGTCGAGCGCAATGAAGTGACGATCGCGAGCACTTCGCAATTCTACGATCCCAAGGCGCGCTGCTTCGCCACCGATATGCTGCGTCGGTTTGGCATTCCGAGCCGCATCCTGGCGGAGCTGATCGAACCCGGATGCACGCTCGGGCGGCTGCTGCCGCGGCTCGCGGAATCGACCGGCCTGGGCGCCGTACCCGTGCATGCAGTGGGATCGCACGACACAGCGTCGGCGGTGGCGGCGGTTCCCGCCCGCGGCGATGGCTGGTGCTATATCAGCTCGGGCACGTGGTCGTTGATGGGGGTTGAATCCGCCGCGCCGGTGATCGACGAGCAATCGTACAAACTGAACTTCACCAACGAAGCCGGCGTGGCCGGCCGCACGCGGCTGCTCAAGAATATCGCCGGCCTGTGGCTGTTGCAGGAATGCCGCCGCGCCTGGGCGGCGGAGGGTGAACGCTTCGGCTACGACGAACTCATGCAGATGGCTGAAGCGGCCGGCCCGGCGCGGACCATCGTCGATCCGGACGATTTCCTGCAGCCTGGCGACATGCCGGCGCGCATCGCGGCCTGGTGCGGCGGGCGGTCGCTCGAAGCGCCGAAAACCAAGGGCGAATTCTGCCGCACCATTCTGGAAAGCCTGGCGCACCGCTACCGCGATGTGCTCGAAGGGTTGGAGGGCCTCACCGGGAGCCGGATTCACACCATCCACATTGTGGGCGGCGGCTCGCGCAACTCGCTGCTCAACCAACTGGTGGCGGATGTGACCGGCCGCAAGGTGGTGGCCGGCCCGATCGAAGCTACCGCCGCCGGCAACCTGCTGGTGCAGGCCATCGGCGCGGGCGAAGTGAGCGGGATCGACGAGGCTCGCGAGATCGTCCGCCAGTCGTTCCAGATCGCCGAGTTTCAACCGAAGCCGGAAAGCCGCTAACTGACGGAACGCGGCGCGCGCCCTGCTTGGTTCGCGTTCCGGCTTCCACTCACCGCATTCGCGCTGGATGGCGCGCGGACAAGGCGTGTGCCGCACGTTGACCGGAAGCCCAGCCGTACGTTAGGATAGAAGTGCGGGGTGGAGCAGTCTGGTAGCTCGTTGGGCTCATAACCCAAAGGTCGAAGGTTCAAATCCTTCCCCCGCAACCAATTCTTTCAATAGGTTACGAGCTTCCGGCGCAAATCCCAAGACCACTTTAGCCCACGATAGCCACAGGTCCCGGTTTCGCGGTCTCTGCTTCTGGCTCATTCGTGGGGCTACCGGCTGGCTTCAAAATCATCTCGACCACGTTCCCGTGTGCCTGCCGTTTGCCGTCCGTCATTGCCCTGCCGTAGACATTCATTGTGGTTTGAATGCTGGCATGGCGCATCAACTCTCGCTGTACCCCAATTGGTGCTCCGGTCTGGTCCAACCACGACCGGAAGCTGTGCCGGAAGGACTTCCAGCCCACCGTGGCCGTGATCCCCGCTGCTTTCGCTGCTGGCTTGATGTGCTTCTTTTGAATTTCCTCCTGATGGTATGGTTTACCGGTTGCGGGGTTGGCAAACAACCATCCTTCCTGTGTTTGGTGGCAATGCTGCCGATACGCCAGCAGCTCACCCGCCAGCTCGGGTGCCAGTGGTACGAAGTCGCGCGAGTACTCGGTCTTTACCTCGCCCACGCGACCGTGTACGACGCCGCGTTGCACCAGTAGGGTCAACTTGTCGAAATCAAAATCGGCCCACTGTAGGCCCACGATCTCACCTGCCCTTAGGCCCAGACAACCCGCGATCAATACCATAGTGCGGTACGGTTCCCGAACATACGGCAGCACCTTGTGAAACTCCTCTGCGGTCAGCACTGAAGGTCTTTCGACTCGCTTGCTCACGTCCTTCACTCGTACCAACTGCATCGGGTTGCTCGGGACCAATTCCCAACGCTGCGCGCATTTGAACAACAGGGACATCAGACCCCGGATGTGGCCTAGGGTCTTCGGAGCCAGCTTCAATTGCTTCAGCCAGTCCTCAACCATCATCGGCTTTACCCCGGTGATCGGCGTTTCAGCCCAGCGTGGGCGGATGTATCGGTCAATAAACGATTGATACGAAACCCGCGTTGAGTAGCGGGCGGGCATTTCCTCCTTTTCGTAGCGTGCGATCAACGCTCCAATGGTGGAAGCCGTGACAGGCCCCAGGGGATGCTCTGCATTGATCTGTAGTACAAGGGCCTGCGCAGTTGGGGACTTCCGCGCAGAAGCTTCGGTTCGATACTCCTGCACCGTGCCGATCGTGACACCGCGGCTTCTGCGCTTGCCATCTGGTCCGGCTTCGGCGTAGCGGAACTCCCAGACCCTCATGCCGTTCTTTCTCTTCTTCACTCTCAAACTACCGTTTTGATATCGCGTGCGCATGAACAACGAATACCTACCTTTCGCGTTTAGCGACACGAGTGGCCCTTCGAGCATAATCCAGAACGAAGCCACCGATCAAGATCGGAGGCACGGAATCGCCAAAGGTCTCCGATCCGGAACGCTGGAACGACACCTTGGCGGGCCATTCTCTGGAGAGTCTTCGGGTGGATTTGCAGAAGAACAGCCGCTTCGTCCGTAGTCAGGACCGGTTCAAAAGTTGAGTCGAGCCGCTCCGATCCTGCTGGATCGAACACGGGCCGCAATGCTGCATCGTGATTCACTCTCTGTCCCTGTTCTTGTAGTGCTGCAAACTGCGAGCAATAATCGTCTGCTCCAGTTGCCCGACGTATCTCGGCGTACGCCCATTTCTGCCGAGACAGATGGATACTGGGCGCCGAGTAAGGTCTCGCCCCAAAATCGGTCCGAATCGCAACGGTCTCTGCTCAATCTCCCTCGAAAAACCGCCTCTACATATAAGGCAATGGGAAGGGCACTGTGGGACATCAAGTTTACAAATTCTCGCAAAAAGCGGTCCCAATCGACCGATCGTACGTCGTTCCAGAGTCGCCAGGCGCTTCGAGCGACCCAGCGCCCAAGAAGTTGTTAATTAACTGTCCCAAGGTGCCTCTCCCATTCCCTTAAATATAGGGGGCATTTTTGTCTGCCAACTTCTACACCCGCAAGTGTGACGGCTCGGACGCCGGAACCAGTCAACGCATCGTGCCGAATTGCGGCTTTACTTCAGGAGGTTCGAAATGAGCAATGCGAAGAGTATTCCGGAGTCACCCGCGGCGGCGTCCGCCGTCGAAAAACGCGTGATTCTTTCCATGGGCGGCAAGGGCGGCGTCGGCAAGACGAGCGTGATGACTGCCCTGGCTGAATGGTTTCAGGAGAACGGCATTCCGGTCAAGCTGCTCGACCTCGACACCGAAAACAAAGCTCGCGGATCACTAACTCACTTCTTTGGTGGTCAGGTGCCCAAAGTCAATATCCATACGCCGGCCGGGCTTGACGCGTTTGTCGACGAGCTCACCGATGGGCCACCAGTGATCCTCGCTGATATGGGCGCGGGAGCTGGCGAGGTCACCTATGACTGGTTCGACAAGATGTACGCGGACGTAACCGAGGCCGGCATAGCGTTCACCGCCGTTGGCGTTGTCACGGCCGATCCGGCCAGCGTTGAGAGCGTTCTGGCCTGGGCATCGCGTTTGGGCGATCGAGCGGCTTACCTGATCGTCGAGAACTCGACGGCGGAGCACACCGACTTCCGGTATTGGCGGGAGAGCGAGCAGGCGCTGTGGTTCCAGCGGAAGTACGCACCAGCGGTGATACGGATGGACTACCGGTTGCCCGTCCTCGAAAACGCCACGAGGAATCACGGCGTGACGCTGGGTGCGGTGGCTGGCAGATCGACCGATGCGGCGGAGCTGCAGAAGGCATCGCTGGTGATGCGCGCGCAGAGCTATCGGCGACGCATGTTCGCGGAATTCGACAGGGTTAAGGAGTTGTTACTGCCGTGAGTGCGTCAAACCAATCCTCGGCGGCTCAGGAACCGGATCTGATCGACCGCATCGCGAACGCGCTGCCGGTGGAGGTGAGGGCTGACTATTACCGCGAAATGCGCCACTGCCGTTCGCTGGCAGAGAACGATGAGATGCTGCGGATACTGCGGGCCATGGGCTTTTTGGTTCTACTCATGGTACAGGCTCCGGAGCGCATGGCGACGGAGAGGCTCCGGCTCGAAGAGGCCATGGCT
The DNA here is from genome assembly GCA_003142185.1 of Bryobacterales bacterium. Classification (GTDB taxonomy): domain Bacteria; phylum Acidobacteriota; class Terriglobia; order Bryobacterales; family Bryobacteraceae; genus Bog-375. Next base: position 15,784 of record PLOR01000009.1, on the reverse strand, counting down.
GATGCGCTGAGAACCCTTCAGGAGATCTGCGGATCCAGTGACGCTAATCGAGCGCAACTCGATCAGCGGTTGGTGCAACTACCGGCCGACATCGCGGAAGGGATCAACCCGGAAGCCATTGCTGCCACAATCAACGAGAGTTTGCGTCAACAGTTCGTTCAATCGACGATCCCTGCCACGGCGGAAGCGCTGGCGGTGGCCGCCGCGCAGATAAAGAAGGTCACGGCTGAATTCGGGCGCAGCGCGAGCACGCTTGGGGACTCGTACCGAGGTGCGGCGGAAGACGCGGGCCACGCAATCGCCAGGCTTGAATCGGCTTGCTCCCACGCGGTCGCCAGCACCAAGCGCGGGGCGGAAGAGCTGGTGAGTGTCTTCCGCGAAGAGTATCGATGGTCGGTCTACACGTTAACCGGCCTCGCCCTCTTGATTGGAATCGGGGTCGGCATGTGGTATCAGCGGTGGATCGATCCGCCGTCGCAACCGGCCGAGCGCGCGCCCGCGGTCGAGCGCGTTCAGCCCAGCAGTCCGAGGACCAAGCCGTAGGTCGACACGATGCTAACGATACGCGCCATGGCCGACGGCAAAGGGTACTCGTCGAGGCATCTCGAACACAGCGACTACTATGCAGAGGGCGAGCGTGTGGTGGGCGAATGGCACGGGCGCGGCGCAGAGCTGCTGGGGTTGAGCGGCCCGGTGGACACGGGGGATTTCGAAGCCCTGCGGCAAGGTCACAACCCTGGGACCACCGAGTTTCTGCGAGTTCGCCGTAGCGCGGACCGCATGGGCGCCGACGGAACCAAGGTCGCACAGGGACGGAACCTGTACGACTTCACGATCTCCGCCCCCAAATCGGTTTCGGTGCTTGCCATTGTCGGAGGCGACTACCGGCTGGTCGACGCGCACCGCGCCGCCGTCGCGGAAGCATTAAGAGAGACCGAGGCATGCGCCGCGAGCCGGGTGCGGCAAGGCGGCGCGAATGAGGATAGGACGACCGCCAACATGGTGCTGGCGGTCTACCATCACGACACCAGCCGCGAACTCGACCCGCAACTGCACACGCACGCTGTCGCGGCCAACCTGACATTCGACGGCGCGGAAGGCCGCTGGAAGGCGCTGCAGGCCTCGGGCATCTACGAGCGGCGGGCCTACCTGTCCGAGGTCTATCGAAATGTGTTGGCGCACGAGGTGAGGACCATCGGCTACGAAATCGAGAGCCAACGTGATGCGAAGGGGCGTGATTTCGGTTTCGAGATTCGCGGCGTCCCTGCGGAACTGCTGGCGAAGTTCAGCCAGCGGAGCCGTCAGCGCGATTCGGCTATCGCCGCATTCGTGGAGCAGCACGGGCGGCGGCCCACGGACAACGAGATCGCGGTGCTGGTTCGAGAATCGCGCGCCGACAAACTCACCGAGATTTCGACGCGCGAACTCCGGGAGAAACAGCAGAAGCGGCTCACTCCGGACGAAACACAGGCACTGGGGGCCGCGAGGGGCGCCGCGCGGCTCAGATCAGTGGTTGTGGATTCGAGTGCGCCTTCGCTGGAGTATGCCGCAGAGCACATCTTCGAGCGCGTTTCTGTCGCACCGGACCATGAACTGCTCACGGAGGCCCTGCGACACGGCCGGGGACGAATCCGGCTTGCCGACTTGAAGGGCGAGCTGAGTCTCCAGGAATCCACGGGCAAGGTCCTGCGCTCGGGCCGCGAGATCGCCACGGCGGCTAGTCTGGACCGCGAGCGAAACATGATCGCCGCCGTAAACCGAGGCCTCGGCGCATTCGAACCGCTCGGCAGCACCAACTCTTTTGTTGTCTCGGACCGTTTGCGCCCCGAGCAGAAGCACGCGGTGGAATTCGTCTTTCACTCGCGGGACCGAGCGGTGAGCATCAGCGGTGCGGCCGGTACCGGCAAAACCGCGACTCTCAGGGAACTGCGACGCGGCCTGATGGAATCGGGTCGCGATGTACTGGCAGTAGCGCCGACGATGAGCGCCGTCGAGGAATTGCAGAAGGTCGGCTTCGCTGACGCCATCACCGTCGAACGCCTCCTGCAGGACCCGCGCACCCGTGGCGACGTTCATGGCAAGGTGATCATCCTCGATGAGGCTGGTATGGTTTCGGCGCGTCAGATGGCGGACTTGCTCCGCTTGGTGGAAGACTGTTCCCTGCGCGTAGTCTTCAGCGGGGACACCAAGCAAATCCGAAGCGTGGAAGCGGGCGATGCACTGCGGATACTGGAGAAGGAGTCCCGGCTGAAGAGCGTCGCGCTGACGCAGGTCCAGCGCCAAACCAGGAATGACTACCGGGACGCAATCGAAGAACTCCGCCGTAACACGGAGCGCGGATTCGCGAAGTTGGTTGCGATGGGCGCCGTTCGTGAAGTCGCAAATTCCGAACGCGCCGCAGCCATCGCCGACGCGTATGACGCCCGCTCCGGCCAAAGCTGCCTGGTTGTCTGCGCGACGCACGACGAGATTGACCGCGTGACCGATGCGATTCGCGAGCGCCGGAAGACACGCGGGGAGGTCTGCGAGGGTGTAGCCCTGACGCGCCACGTTTCACTCAACTGGACTGCGGCACAGAAAACCGACTTCCGGAACTATCGTGCAGGGCAGATCCTCGGCTTTCACAAGGCTGTGAAGTCAATCGCGAGAAACGACACGGTGGAGATCGTGCGTGTCGCATCCAGCAGTCTGGTGGTCCGATGTGCAGACGGCACCGAACACACCATTTCAAAGAGGCAAGTCGCGAGTTTTGATGTCGTTGAGGCGCGGCCGATTGAGGTGTCTTTCGGAGATCGACTGCTGCTGACCGCCAACCGGCGCGAGCCTGGGCTGAGGATCACAAACGGCGAACTGGTTACGGTGTCCGCCGTGGACGTCACCGGTCGAATCCAACTTGACGATGGCCGGACGCTGCCCTCCAGCTATCGCGGCTTCGCCCACGGTTACGCGGTCACCGCCCATCGCAGCCAAGGCAAGACCGTCGATTCGGTGATCATATCCGGTGACGGCATGCCAAAGGAGCTGTTCTACGTTGCCGCGTCGCGTGGCCGCCAAACCGTCACGGTGATTACAAGCGACAAGGAGCGGCTCCACGCTACTGTTGCACAGTCCATGGCGCGGACGTCGGCGTCTGAGCTTATGCGCGGTAAGGGGACGCATTCGCATCGAGGCGCTCATCGAGGTTTGGCAGCGGCGCGAAACATGGTTCGAAGGGCGGCCCGGTTGCTCACGTCCGTTTCGAAGCAAATCCAGCAAGCAATCATTCAACCTCGAAAGGAGCGGACCCGTGAACGCGACCTCGGTCGATAAAGCACCATGGTTCATCAGCGCGGCCGACCAACCGCCGGCGTTGGAGATTGTGCTGCTGCGCCAGACGGTGATTCTGTCGTGGAATCAGTTCGTCTTCGCAGAAGGCGGCGACGACGAGGTGCGAATTGCCTTTGCCAGCCACGATGTGGTGGTGAATGGCGCTGGACTCGGTCCATTGCTGCACGCAATCGCGGCTAATCGAGTCGCGCGCATTCAGGAGAGTGGACGGTGCGAGCATTTTCCCGGCCAGGTGGGGCGGTTTATTCGCGAGATCGTGGTTCGGAAGATGGAAACCGAGTGATGGAGCGCGCACGTGTTTTCGAAAAGCTGAAGTCAAGAGAGGTAGAGACACCATCCCTAAGCCTGTCGGCTTAGGTTCGCAAGGCCCGCCGGGCGCGCCATTTGTTCGGCATTTGATCGGCTTGTGTTCGTTGTCTGTTCGGGTTTCATTCGGTCCTTGTTCGGCAGATGTTCGGAGATTATTCGGGGAATATTCGGCATTCGTTCGGTGTTTTTCGGTGGTCGTTCGTTAGCCGTTCGGCTGACATTTGAATTGAGATTAGGCCTGGAAGGTCTCACAACGTGCAGGACAAGCTTCAAGACATCCTGAACACCCTGCCCGAGAAACTACCGCGCTCCCGATTGGAGACGTACCGCGAGTTGATTGACGAGTTGCGACAGCGCGAGTGGACGTATCGGGATATCGCTGGAATCCTCGCCGATAAGTGCCAGCTTACTGTCTCGATCAGCACGCTTCACGATTTCGTTCGGCTGCGATCCTTGGGGAAGCGAACTTCAGCCAAGCGAGCTGCCCCTGATGGCTCGAATGCAGCAAGGATTGAGCCCAAGGCCGGAGTCGTGGGTTCTGGCCAGAGGGCTGCTGATGACGAAGAGATCCGCAGGAGAATTGCGGCGCTCAAGGCTCGCAAGTCGGCGGTCGCGCCGTCATTAGACAACTTTGATTTCGACCCAGCCCAACCGCTCCGGCTGATTACGCCGGAAAAACCAGCCTCAGACAAGTGAACCCAAGCGCAGTCCTGGTGGCCCGTTTAGGCGGACAACATTAGTCCGCAAGTGCTGACCGCCTATACGCGGATCCTGACGCGTTTCCCGGTACTAATCCGGTCCGACCCGCGCAACCGCCTCAATTATCGAAAAATGGAAGAATGCCCCCGAAGACCGGCGACAAAAGCACGCGACGGCAGGGCCCCAACCGGCAGATGAAAAGGCAGAGAAGCCGCCTCGGTACGGCTTAAGATCGAGCCGCTTCTATAATAGATGTACCGGTCGCCCGCCGCGACATCTATGGATTGCCAGAAATGGCGGGGCCCCAGTTCTTCAAAGCGCGCGTCAGAGGGAGCTTCCGGTTCACGCCCGAGCAGGCCACTGCCATCGAGCGGCTTATAGCCGCGCCACCCGCTCGGGGACCCCACACTGGCCGGCAACGGGTCGGGCAGTACGGGCTCGTCGCAACGAAGTCCGGGCGCAGTCAGCCGGACAGGCTGCAGAACATTCACGAGGCACACCGTTGATTGCCTCCGACCTCGATCAGATCGAACTCATATTGAATAGCGACCCTTACACCGGTCTCACTGTTGGCTGCAAACCCATGGCCACTAACTCCCGGCACACCTGCGCGCCTAACTACCAACCCAAGTAGCCTCTTATCGAAGGTGGCCGGTTAAGCTGGTCCCGCCTTGCTGATCCAGGAGCAATGCGGTTTGGGAGGTTAACCCTCTTCTCATGTGCAGCGTAAGCCGTCAGCTCGCTCAAAGAATCATCGGTCTCGTCTCGTTTCGAGGTGCACCTCCACAACTGGCAGGCGGCGCACCAAACATCGCTGTGATCGAGGTGGAGTTTGTCGTTGTAGCTGTTCCAACAGGAGAACAGCCTGCATTTGCCACAACGAAAATAGCCCAGCGCGCTGCAATACGGACAACCGCGGTAGAGGCTGCCGATATCGATTCTGGCGCTCATAGTGAGTTCCTGGAAGGATACGCCCGGGTCCCCTGACACTCCTCCACGCGCGCCGCCATTCGGCGCCGCATGGGCCCGCGGCTGGGGCAAGAACTTCCTGCCGCACACCGTACAGAAAGTCCAGTTGGGCTCCAACTTATGTCCACAGCCGCCACAGAAATCCCGCGATATGCACCTGGGAGTCGCCGGGTGCACTGCCACAGGTACATCCGCTACCGAAGGCTCGGGGTCAATGGCGATCGCTCGAACGAGTTCGAGCACCACGCGCCCCTGTCGCCGAACCACCATCAGAAACAGTCTACCGGTCTGTCCACAGATCGCGGACAGCGCCAGTTCGTCAGGAGACAACAGCCCTCCGGACTGTAGCGTTCCCGCAGCAAGACTTCCCTTGGACGTGCCATCAGTTGTGAATCTCATGAGTTAGCTCCGGTTCTGAAATCGATATTCTGCCCTGAATGTCTTCCAACAAGACCTCAGGGCTACCTAGCCATGTATGCGATTGCCGCTAAAATCAGGAAGAGCGTCATAAGCGCAGCGGAGACCACCGCTCGAACCAGCAGGCTGGCCGCGCCGATTTTCAGGAAAGTTCCAGCAAGCCCGGTGATAGTGAACCGATCACCAGGACGCACAGCAACCAAGCATCGTACCGGCGTTTGGAAGCCGCTGTTTCGTCGCATAATTTACGTGGCGCGTCCTTTCATCCAAAATAGAAGTTAATATCGCCTGCTTAGGGTATTTTGGGCCAACCGGCGCACCTCGGGATCGGGATCCTTCAAAAGCTGCCGCAAAACAGGCTTGGGCACGTCGCCGTTAGACGCAAGGGTGGCACGAACAGAGGGATCAGCGCTACCCGCCAGGAGTTTCGCTACCGCCGTGATATCGCTCTGATAGTAGCCTTCCACGCTCTGTGCAATCCGCCGGTTTGCCTCACTCCAGTTGCGCTGAATGATCTGGGCGAGGGCCGATTCGCTGAGCTTACGGCACTGTGCACACAAGAGCTCCTCGATCACCTCTGGACTTGAGTCGGATGCCAGGTTTGCGACGGTTTCCTCGGAGATGACGGCCTTGCTAGCCACGGCGGCTCGCACCGTGGCTATGTTCGATTGCGCCAATTCATGGAACAGGTCGGCTAACGATTCGTCTTCATTCGGAAGACTGCGGATCAGCGAACCGAGTGCTTCCCACCCGAGTTGTATTTCGTGTTCATCAACTACCAACATGACTTGCATCTGCTTACGCTCCTTCAGGGCAAATGACTGACCTTAACGCTGCCTCAGTGTGTTTTGGGCCAACCGGCGGACTTCGGGATCGGGGTCCTTGAGAAGCTCCTTCACAATATGCTTGGGCGTCCTGGAATTAGACGCAAGGGTGGCACGGACAGATGGATCACCGCTGCCTGCCAGGAGTTTCGCTACTGCGCTTATGTCGCACTGTTCGTAGTAGTCCTCCACGTTCTGTGCAATTTGCCGGTTTATCCCACTCCAATTGCGCTGGATGATCTGGGCAAGTGCAGATTCGCTGAGCTTACGGCACTGCGCACTCACAAGTGCCTCGACGACCTCTGGACTTGAGTCGGATGCCAGGATTCCCACGGTCTCCTTCGAGATGACGGCCTTGCAGGCCACGCCCCTTCGCACCGCAGCTACATTCGATTGCGCCAATTCATGGAAAAGGTCGGCCAACGATTCGTCGTCATCCGGAAGATTGCCGATCAACGACTCGAGTGCTTCCCACCCGAGTTGTACCTCGTGCTCAAGAATTCTCAACCTAATTTGCATTGGCTTACGCTCCTTCAGGGCAAGTAACTGTGCCTATGGATGCCAGTACAAAACCAATTCTAATGGAAGGGGTAGCTCAGGGCGTGAGCTAGATGGCGGATGCTTATACGGAGGGTACTAGGTACCGGTTGGCAGCGGCTCGAAGTTGCTCTTCCACGTGGTGGCGGAGGTGGTCAGGCGCGAGCACCTCGACGTTGGCGCCATAACGAAGGATGTCCATGGTGAGTTCATAATCCTCCGAGTATGGCACGGACAGAACAAGATGGCCGGTCGCCTCGATGTGCTGAGTCTGCTTGGAGTGCCAGACCTCACGGCAGACCCAGCGTGCGACTTGAGGTTCGAAGCGCAAGACAGCCGTATTCTGGGGCGCACCGGCGAAGATCCCATAGCCACCGCCAAGGTGTGCATCGAGTGCGTCATCAGGGATCTCGTCTGCCCGAATATCGCTAATTTCGGCGTCATGAACCATGTCCAAGGCAAAGCTGCGAAGGCCGTTGCGCAAATGGCACCAGGAATCCAGGTACCAGTTCGCCCGATAGTAAACCAAACGCTGTGGTGAGACCTCGCGAACGGTTTCCTCGTTACGCGAACGACTGCAGTATGTCAGCTGCAAACGCCGCCGGGACAATGTCGCCATGCTCACTGACTGGAAGCATTTGGCGTTGACCGGACGGGATGCCATGTGCAGGATGCGAATCCGGCGCCGAATCTGATCGGGTTCAAAATGCTTGGTGCCAAGTAGCAGTTGTAGTCGTTGCCGGAGCGGCGTGAGATCCATTTCGAGCAGACCGGGCTGGAGTTGGATGAGAAGATCCTGCATGAGCAGCAGCGCATGGATCTCGCTAGCGCTGTACATTGGCCCCGGGATATTCCTTGCCCCGCCTCCGGAACGGAGATCATCGCAGAAGTATCCGCCGCGTTCCCGGCTCCATCCGATGTTGACCTGGAACCGGCTGCGCAGGAATTCGAGGTCACGCTTCAAGGTCGCAAGCGACACCTCCAACTCGCCGAGGAATTCCTCCCGCGGGATGACCTTTCTAACCTGCAACATCTGCTGGATTCGCAGCACGCGTTCGGTTTGGCTCATTTAAGCGAACAATTACCTCATGTGTCTCTGGCAGGTAACCGATGATGCGCCAACGTCAGTGTTTTCTCGAAACCTGCGCTGTGTTACCGCCTGACTCACCACGCGCCACTCCGGGCCCCAAGGTGCGCGCAGATGTGCGATCTAACGCCGCAGTCTGCTTTAGCGTGGCTGGCGGCAGCAATCGAAAGAAGAGTTCGGCGTAGCTGTCGAATTGAGCAAAATAGCCTTCAAGTTCACTTTCGTGCACCTTATACTCGGACGCCGAGCTGGACCACGGCTTCTTAAAGCCTTCTTCCACCTTCTGGGATGTTCCGAGATAGCTGCGCTCGCCAGGGCCCAGCAGAAGTACAACATCCCATTGATGCCCTTGCCCGTGGAACGCACATACTTGATTTGTGGTTATCCCCCAGAAACCCGCGCCGGACCGTCGAACCCTAACGTACAAGACTCGGATGATGTTCCGGCCAGTGTTACTAACCATTTTCACTACATTTTCACTTGTATGGCTGCCCCTATGCTTGCTTACTGAGATTCCGTGTGGCTCGCAATAGGTTTGGAGTGCCTTCTTGAAATGTGTTAGCATCTCAGTGGCGTTCATGGTACCAGGAGAAGCATAAAGTTCGTCTGTAAACACCGAACAGGCCTTCCTTTCTCCCGTCGCCGGATGGTCCATAATCTCGGGCGGGTTGAATTTCGAATTCACCCTTTAGCCTTCCTTTCTGTGCGGCAGCAGCAAGAATCCTTCCGCTTCCACCTCGCAACCGGCGCGGCGGCACGCGCCGATGCAATCAGCCTCCACGGCGAGTACCGCTCTTCAGGTATAGCGTCCATTCGTCCGGATTACAAGTCACTGCGAGTCGCCCGGATCTAATTACTTTGGTTAATACTTCCGGGCCATGCTCGCATACCAGAGTCGAAACTCCCCAGTTAAAGTTTTGGACTGCCATTCCTCCGGCCGAAGGTCGAGCATGACGGCCCGTTTCTCGATGTCAGTGAGGCGGCCTCCAGTCTCGTCTTCGAGATCGATCGACGTGCTTTCCTGTTCGATATCGTCTGTCGTCATCGGAGGCGATCCCCGGTGGGAAATGACCGCCGCCGCTCCCGTAAATCGCTTTGCGCAACGGTTCGCGCGTCGTCGTGCGATTCTGTCGGCAAAGATAGCGTTAACCATCCTGCTGTGTTACTGACAACCGTTGACCTTTGGAAAAACAGGGCATTACCCTCTAATGATCTTGCGACATGCCTTTTTGGCGTCGTATAGTACAGGAGTCAGACCGGGGGCGCCGGGCGGCCCGAACTATGACGTGGAGGTTCCCACCGCCCACAGCCAGGGCACTGTCAACGGGCGAAAGAAGTACCCAGACCCCAAATGATGGTAGTGGGCTACCCTGGACTGGCCGGCCATTCGGGAGCAGAGAATGCTCAAAAACACTGAACTTCGCGAAGCGGTACTTGGCTGGATTCGGGACTTACCCAAAGGCAGGGTTTTCAATAACCAGGAAATGTACAGGTTTCTTAAGGAACGCTTTCCCGACGAGTGTTGCGCTCGGGGACAAGCCGCCCACGAGCCACGGTTCCACAACGATGCTCGCTGGGCGGTGCAGGACGCTAAGCGGGATAAACTGGCGAAGGATACCGGCAGGACGGGGTGGCACCGAAGAGTATGACGTTTACGCCCAAAGTAGCCCGCCCACCAAAATGATGGTTAACTACCGTTGCGGACCCCAGTATAGCCACATGCGCTTCCGCTGGATCCTGCGGGCTGATCGCGTCAAGCGGAACCGAGCGGCAGATGCCGAACAATTCCACAAGGGCGCAGAAGGGCCTTTTCGTCAAGAGCTCAGTGCGTGTCCAAATCGGGAAGATTCTTGGGGCGCATTCCCTGAGCAGGCCGATGTCGAATCCCGCGGTTGCTCCAAACAAACTCCTAGAGATCACAAGGTATCCAGGACATCGACAGGCAACGAATACCCGCACTGATTAGGGTGCGCGACTTAGAAGTGGAAGTCAGGCAGCCAGTCGCTGCTCCCAGTAGTCCTCGAACCGGCCGTTGAGGTGACAGCAGCGCAGGGCGATGATGGCGTTGGCGCCGCGCACAGTCCAGAACATGCCGGACTTTTTGAGGCGGGAGCCGATCACCGTCTTGCAGCCGGCCTCAATGACGCCGGAGCCAACGAACAGGCGCTGCTTGCGGAACTTGGGATAGCACATGCGGTCCGCATTCCTGTCGAAGTAGTCGGCTTCGATGCGAATCTTGTCGGCCACCTCGGAGTTGGTGGAGTGGATCGAGCGAATCGCCGCCACGAGCTTTTCGATTTTCCCCTTGTCGAGCAGACGTTTCTGGTGGAGTTTCATCCAGGCCTTTTGGCCCGCTTCGTTATTGGGGTACAACCTGCGGGCCAAATCCCAGAGGTGCTGGCGCGCGTGATAGAGATCCACGATCTGGACCGCACCGGGAAAATGTTGTTCCGCCAGATTCCAGATCCATTCGGCGCCGTCGCCCATGACGACCTTCTTCTCCGCACGGCTCCAGCCGCGCTTCCAGGCTTCCACGTAGAGCCGCTTGCCAAACTCTTCGGCAGTCTCGATGGCGCCGGTGTAGGTGGTCGAATCGGGGTCGCGGATAGGGAAACCCTTCTTGTCCCAGGCGGTCTGGGTGAAGACGCATCCCAACTTGACCTCACGTGTATGGGATGGCTGACCTTCCGTCTTGCCCTGTCGGCCGAGGGTTTCCTTCTTCACCACCGGGATTCCCGTTCCATCCATTTGCACATACAGGATCGGAACCGATTTGCCCAAAATGATCGGCAGATCCAGTTGTACGGCGCGCCCGATCTCCTGCCGCTCACCCTGCGCAATGTCGGCCCCAATGGCTTCTGCCGTCCGCTCCACGGATTTGGTGGTCACCTCCAGGTCGGCGAGTAGTTTCATCTGCTGGCGTCCGTGATCGAATGGCGTCTCCTGGCCTACCGCCGCTTGCATGCGGCGCACGCCAGGAGAGAGTTCCGTGTTTTCAATGTCCAGCTCGACATCGGCTGGGAACCGGCCGTTGTGGCAGTGCGGGCACAAGTAGTAGGGACGCGAGATTTCCACCGGGCCGACGGCGGTGAGAACGGATTTGGAATGTAACTCCTGGTAGTGAGCCGTATGGCCGCAAAAGCAAGGCACGGTACGTTGCTCAGCAGGCGGAACGGGAAACTGGAGCAGTTGCGTGACGCCCACGGCTCCCACCCGATGCATGGCGGAGCGGATCATGATTTCGCTGGCTTCCAGGTCCATATGCCCCGTCTTGCGCCGGCCACGGAACAGGACGTTCAACCACTGGCCTACCTCGCGGGCGACCTCTTCAAGGACCGCAGCAGCCGTTTTTTTCCCTCTGGAGTCCACGCGTCACTGTCCGACTCCAGCGGCCGCTGCACGCAGATTTTCTCGTTGATCGCTATCAATTCCGCACTCAGTTTCTGGAAGCGATGGTACTCATCGATTTCGGCCTGTGCCTTCCGCCAAACTGAGGGAGAAGGAAACGACTCCGCCACGGTTCTTCCGTCGACTTTGCGTGTCAGGCGAATCTGGGGATCGTGTCCGGGGTCATTCGGCTTGGCGCAGTGGCAGGTTGGTTTTCCGCAGCGGCGAGGAACCGCGCAGATCGAACCGGTGCGCAGATCGCCGAGGGTGGTGAGTTGACGAAGGATCTTGGAGCGTTCGGCTTCCAGTCCCAGCAGAGAATTCGGCATCGAGTTGGCCTCCCATCTCTGAGTGTACATCAACACTCAGAATAGTGGCGCAAAAAAGGGAAACCGATCGCTCCGCCATTCTAAAGTCGCGCACCCCACTGATTACCCGCACTGATGCACTCTGATGTGGCAGAATGGCTATGGCTGAAAAAGTGCCCACAACACCCATCGTCTCCGTGACCGACGCGGGCAAAGAGAGAGTCTCTGTGAGCGCCTTGGAGAACGGCAGCGGCCTGCGTTGTTGGGTCTTAGACACGCTCCGGAGCGTTCGGGTTCAATGCATCCGCTGCGCCACATTCAGTATTGGGTCACCGGGGCTTCTTTGGCTCACCGCCCTAGCACGCCAGTGCAACGCCAACATCCTCCTGTTGTCGGATGTTGGACGAACAGACGCCAGTGTTGCGCCAGCTCAGTTTCGGCAGCTCTTAAGCACGGGCCGCGCTCAGTGGCACGTTTTACCACCGCGGCCGGGAGGCACCTTGGAAGAGGCCGGGTATTTTCACCCAAAGGTGCTTCTCCTCGACGATCAAGCAGCGGTGGTCGGCTCGGCAAACCTGACCGGCCGTGGGCTCGGCCTCAACATTCTGCCGCACCACTGTGAAATGGCAATAGGCATCCGCGGTGAGCCTGTACGAGGAGCCATTGAGTCCCTGCGAGAGGCTTTCGATCGATGGTGGGACAATAGCAAGCCTATAGAAGTTTCGGCAAAGGAAGATCAGCCGGCGGGAGAGACGGTTATGCCTGAATACGTCGTGTTCAATGAACGCCCAATTTGGGGCATTGGTCAGCTACAGACAACCGGGGGCGGCATTTTCGGTCAAGCACTCTGGCTGGCCCTCTCTGATATCGGGCCCGACAACCCCGAGCGGCTCCCGGCGAAGATCCAGGTGCCACAACCGAAGATTGAGATCGCCAAACCAGTGGCTTGGGAAACTCCTGCTGCTCGCCTTGCCGCCGGTACGCTTCCAGATCCTCACCGGGCACGGGATCATTTTCTACGACTTTGTGCGTACTGGCTGCAAGCCGAAAACCGACAGGGCCAGCTCGACTCCATCCGCGTGCTTCCACTGCGGCATCAAGCCAGTCTGGTTGAGTACCTCATGCGACGTGAGACACCGATGCGGATGTTGATCGGAGACGAGGTCGGGCTCGGCAAAACGGTGGAGATAGGGCTGCTTATTGAGAGGCTTCAGGCTGCCAACCCCGACGCCCGGGTTCTGTATGTAACTTTGGGCGGTTTGGTCTCTAACGTCGCGGACCAGCTTGAGGTCATGGGGCTTGATCGCTTTTACGTCTTTGGAAACCAAGCGTTGTATCAGGAGGGCTACCGTCAGGCGCGGCTGGGAGGCGCCGACCACGATCCACGCGTAATAGCCTCGTTACACCGCCTCGCCTTCGGAGAGAGCTGGGAAGACAAACTTAAGAACACCAAATGGGACGTGGTAATTGTTGACGAATGTCACCGGCTGCGGATGTATGGTACCGGTGAAGACAAAAAGGCACAGAAGTGGTTCCGTGTGGTCGAGAAAATCTTCACTTCGCACATAGTCGACAATTGCCGGGTCTACTTCCTTTCCGGTACCCCTCATCAGGGAAACCCGGATGTCTTCCTCAATCTGGCGGGACTACTCTGCGGTTTGAAGCGGGGAGCAACCGCCGAGGAACAGCGTCGGGCACTTAGCGGACACGTGATCTATCGAATTAAAGAGGAGATCTACGACTGGGACAATAATCCACTATTCCCCAAAAGGGATATTCGTGACCCAGATCTAGCAGAGACGCCGCCTGAGTATAATGCTCTTCTTTCGAGCATTGCAGACTATTTCGATTGGTTGCTGTCGGAAGGTGTACACGTTCAGAGTGACACGCGCCATGCACTGGGTTTCGTAAAAAGCAATGCGCTGCAGTATGCCGCGAGCTCCCCCAAAGCGGGATTCGCCTTTTTGCTCCGTCGCTACCTAAGGAATTTCGCGGAAGAAGGAAACGATAACAGGATGGAAAACTGGGCTAGCCTGCTGATACCTTACCGCAACAGGTCCGCCCGCGAGAAGCCCAGCGAGCTTCTGGAGTACTTGACAGAAACTGTGAAGCGAGTGGAGGAGGAAGACCCGGAGGACAATGAGAGCGCTCTGGCCGAAGCGGTTGGCCCAATCGCGACCGGTGAGGCGCGGCAACTGGAGCCTCGTCGGCTGGGTCAATTACTTGATGAGTATGCGCGTCTGCTCAGGGGCCCGCATATGCAGGCCAAGTTTCGATTATTGAAACGGCTGCTCGACGAGGCTGACGAACCATTTGTGGTCTTTGCTCAAAGCGTGGATACCGTGTACGAGATCAAGCGCTTTCTGGGAGACTTTTTCATTCCCTGCAGTATTATTGTAGGCGGTCAAGACCCGGCCGAGAGAAGACGAGAGAAGGAGTGTTTTTTCGAGCCGGGACGCATAGGGCGACGGGCGTTGGTCTCAAGCAGCGCTGGCGGAGAAGGCATCAACTTGCAGATAGCAAGGCGGCTCATACATTTTGACTTGCCCTGGAACCCCATGGTGTTGGAACAACGGATTGGGCGCATCCACCGAATTGGCACTATAGATACGGTAATCGTGCACACTATCCTTCTTGAGGGCTCGCGGGAGGCGGACATCTATTCGATCGCCTCAACAGAATCGTCGGAGCCCTGGCGCAAAATCCAGAGGATCGAACGACGTACTTCAGGCGGATCCTCGCCGGTATCCCCCTGGAGACGTTGCGAACTCTGTTTAGCGGCCAGCGTGGTGATGATGATGCGATCGCTGGAGCCGTAGAGGCAGGCAAGCAAGCAGTTGCTCTTGTTGACGCGGAACTCCTTCAAGATCGCGTGAAGCTAACGGGCGAAGAGCGGGGTAGAGCCACAATGGAAAAGCTCGTTCAGTTGCTAGAGGCATCCGACAAGATTCGCCCGATTAATCATGATGTCAAGTTCACTCGGATTAGGTTCGACCCAGACAACGAGGCATTCATCGCTGAGGAGGTCAAGCGGCGGTGTTACCGGATAAATCACGGTTCACCGAACGCAGGTGGCGACTGGGTGGTCTTTGACCGTGAGGCGGCAGCGATGTCGCCGGAGGTCACGAAAGAGCGGACTGGGGGCATTAATCACCAGCTTATTGCTCTCGCCCTGAGGAGTCTACGAACACCCAGCAATACTGCGGAGTTTCACGGTGTGGCGATTGGAATTGGTAGCTACGACTCTAAATCGCTATTGCGGGTTCTTGGCGACGCTGAGGCAGAGCCTATCGCGATATTGACTTATGTAACTGCGTATAACAACGGTGAGCAGTTTTTCAATCACCGTTTGCGTGTTTATGCGCTATCACCGAGGCGGGGCGATTCGATTGATATTAGCTCGGAGGGGGAACTCGTCGAGGAAGTCTTGTGGTCTCAGCTTGGGAAGGATCACTCTTCTCGGGGCGTGCCGGCACTGACGGCGACCGATTTGGAGAGCATTGTGAACGTGGACCGGATGTTGCGCCTGGAGCTTGAGGCGACCCTTAAAGACGAAGCCGGGAACTGGATCGGAGCCGTTTGGCCAATTGCGGTAAGCCTCTTGGTGCCCGAATGACTCGGATGAGTTTGGATGGCTTCGTGCAGGTTCAGCGGCAGCTCGCCAGTAACAAGTCGTCCCGTCACACGCCGGTCACGGAAATAGGTCCCGACAAGTCGGCTTTCATCCGGGCATCAATGAACCAAGTGCGAGCAGCGATCATCCGTGGTAACACTCCTCGGAAATCGCCGCCCACAAGCTCGCCGGCGGCAGAACTGCCCGCTCGATTCTGCGGACGCAGCATTCATCGCGCGGTGGCGCGGCAGCGGCCCTGCTCGGCTCGCCGCTCCCACCGTTCCCCTCGGTGAACACCCAAAACCGG
>PLOR01000019.1 GCA_003142185.1 Bryobacterales bacterium | reverse complement strand
TTACCCATGTCCCCGGCCGCACCCAAGACTCGCTTTCTCTTGGTCTTCCGCCGCGGGAGTGCAACTTCGCCGAAGCTGACTTCGGAATCCAGGTAGAGGGCAGGTTGGCAGGCGGAATCCGCATCGGACCCGAAAACCGGGGCGCCTGCCCCACCGTTCAGGCGGCCGTTCCGGGAGACTTGAACGCAAAGGCGAAGAACGCGGCCAAAGCAAGAAAGACGAACGCCACGAGATAATTCCACGCGAGTTTCTCTTTCAGGAAGAGGATCGCGAATCCGGTGAAGACGAAGAGCGTGACGACCTCTTGAATGATCTTGAGCTGGAATCCCGAGAAATGGGTGTAGCCGAGGCGATTTGCCGGCACCGCCAGGCAGTATTCGAACAGCGCGATTGCCCACGAGACCAGGATCGCTTTCCAGAGCGGCCAGGCGTGACCATATTTCAGGTGCCCGTACCAGGCCACGGTCATGAAGCAATTCGACAGGATTAGCAGGAGGATGGTGATCATGGGAGATAGAGCGCGACGCGCCGGTCTTTCGGCGAATTACGTGCGGCTGGCCCTGGTCGGAGCGTTGGTTGGCAGGCGAAATCCGCTTCGGACCCGAAAACCGGGGCGCCTGCCCCACAACGCGGACGGTTGCTAAGTGGAGAAGCGCCGCGGGCCGGGCATGCCCGGCCCCTACGGTCGCACACCGGGTTGGCTAGGCCTTGGTCGGCTCGGTCTTGCCGGCCGGTTTCAGCTTCTCGCGCTGCTCGCGCAGGACGGCCTTGCGGCTGAGCTTGATTTTGTTGCCTTCCGTGGCCAGCACTTTGACCAGGATCTGATCGCCTTCCTTCAGTTCGTCGCGCACGTCCTTGATACGGGTTTCGGCGATTTCACTGATGTGGAGCAGGCCATCGGTGCCGGGGAAGATCTCGACGAACGCGCCGAAATCGACCAGCCGTACCACCTTGCCCAGGTAGGTTTTGCCCACCTCGGCCACGGCGGTAATGTCGGAAATGATCTGGATGGCCTTGTTGGCGGAAGCTTCGTCGGCGGAAGCGATGCGGATGGTGCCATCGTCCTCGACGTCGATCTTGACGCCGGTCTGCTCGACGATGCCACGGATGATCTTGCCGCCGGGTCCAATCACGTCGCGAATCTTATCGGTCGGAATATTGATGGTGTAAATACGCGGCGCGTACTGCGACATGCTGGCGCGCGGTTCGGCGATGGCGGCGTACATCTTATCGAGGATGAACAGCCGGCCGCGGCGCGCCTGTTCCAGCGCTTCCTGCAGGATGGCGGTCGAGACGTTGGGCACCTTGATATCCATCTGCATTCCGGTGATGCCTTCGCGCGTACCGGCCACTTTGAAGTCCATGTCGCCATAATGATCTTCGGCGCCGGCGATATCGGTGAGGATGGCGTACTGGTGGCCTTCCATAACCAGGCCCATGGCCACTCCGCCCACGTGGGCGGGGAGCGGGACACCGGCATCCATCAGGGTCAAGGAACCGCCGCAGATCGCGGCCATCGAGCTGGAACCATTCGATTCCAGGGTGTCGCTGACGATGCGCACGGTGTACGGGAACGTAGCCTCGTCCGGGATGAGCGCCGCCAGAGAGCGCTCGGCTAGCGCGCCGTGGCCGATTTCGCGGCGGCCGGGGCCGCGCATGAAGCCGACCTCGCCGACGCTGAATGGCGGGAAGTTATAGTGCAGCATGAAGCGCTTGGAAGGCGACTCACCGGGCTCGAGCAGTTCGATGCGCTGTTCGTCGTCCTTGGTGCCGAGCGTGACGGTGACCAGCGCCTGGGTTTCGCCGCGGGTGAACAGCGAAGAACCGTGAGTGCGCGGCAGCACGCCGGTTTCGATGGCGATGGGCCGGACCTGGTCGAACGCGCGACCGTCCGGGCGGCGGCGGTTCTTCAGCATCTCATCGCGGAAGATGCGCTCCTTGAGCGCGTCGTAACACTTGCCCGCTTCGGACTTTTGGTCGTCGGGTATAGGCTCGATCACGCGCTGGCGCACCGCGGCCACGCGGGAGTAGCTTTCCAGCTTCGGATACTTCTGCGTATTGAGCGCGTCGGTGAGGTCCACGCGGGCGGCCTTTTCGACGGCGGCGTAGAGTTCCTGGTTGAGCTCGGGCGACGTAAACTCGCGCTTCGGCTTGCCGGCCAGCTTGACCAGTTGGCGGATGCCGGCGGCGATCTTCTTGCAGCACTCATGGCCGAATTCGATGGCGCCGAGAACCTCGGCTTCCGAGACCTGCTTGGCTCCGGCTTCCACCATCACGATGCCGTCTTCGGTGCCTGCCACCACGATGTTCAGCTTCGATTCGCGGCCTTCGGTATAGGTCGGGTTAGCCAGATACTGGCCGTCCTTCATGCCGACGCGGACGCCGGCCAGCACGTGGTGGAAAGGAAGATCGGAAATGGCGAGCGCAGCCGCCGCGCCGCAGATGGCCAGGCTGTTGGGGTCCTGTTCGGGATCGGCCGACAGCACCATACAAATGATCTGCGTTTCGTTCAGGAAACCTTCGGGGAACAACGGGCGCACGGGCCGGTCAATCAGCCGGCAGGTAAGCGTCTCTTTCTCCGACATGCGCCCCTCGCGCTTGATGAAACCGCCGGGAAACTTGCCGGCGGAGTAGGTGTACTCGCGATAGTCCACGGTGAGCGGGAAAAATCCGGCTCCCGGTTTGGCCTGCTCGGCCATACAAGCGGTGACTAAAACAACCGAGTCACCGGAACGAACGACGACCGCGCCGTTCGCCTGTTTGGCCATCTTACCCGTTTCAAAGGTAAGCTTGCGGCCGCCCAGGTCGACTTCAACTGTGTGAATCATAATCTTCGAAAACCTCTAAGTCTCGGCCAGGGTCCAGCCCCGCACGAGTCGCAATTCGGCCCTCCGGTAAAGGAAAGAGCCATTTGAGAATGGAGTTGACGGAAAAAGGAAGCCCAGCCATGCGGCGCAGGCCGCACCGGCTCCCAGGTCGATGGAATGTGGTCCTCGAAAGCACCCGCTCCTTCGTATGGAAAACAGGACTGCTTCCGGAGAATGACTAACGACGGATGCCCAAGCGTAGCAAGACTGCCTTGTAACACTCCGGGTCCGTATTGCGCAGGTAGGTCAGAAGCCGGCGCCGCTTGGCTACGAGGTTCAATAGACCCTTGCGGGAACCATGATCCTTTTTGTGCGCCTTGAAATGCTCCGTGAGCAGCGTGATCCGCTGACTCAACAGGGCAATCTGCACTTCTGGCGACCCCGTGTCGGTCTTGTGGCGTTGATTAGTGGTAAATACCTGCCGTTTTGCTTCGACCGCCAGTGCCATTCTTGGAGTACTGCTCCTTGTCTTCTCTTATCTCGTTTCGTTACGTTTTTTAGCATAACACAATTGCCGGCGCTTGCGGGCGGCTTTGGAGAGTGGGGCAGGCGCCCCGGTTTTCGGGTCCGATGCGGATTTCGCCTGCCAACCGCACCGCGGGACCGGGGCGAATCCGCATCGACACCTGTGGGACTAGCGGAGCTTAGGGGTTGGCAGGCGAAAGCGCCTGCCCCACTTTCTGTTGCTATCCGGCCGTTACCTCGGCGGGCGCGCCGTAGTGGCTGGCCACGTACGAATTGAGGATTTCGATGAACTCGGCCACGATCCGGTCGCCCTTGAGGGTGACGGTCAACCGGCCGTCCACGTACACGGGAGCTTTGGGTTCCTCGAAAGTGCCGGGCAGCGAAATGCCAATGTGGGAGTGCTTGGATTCGCCCGGACCGTTGACCACGCAGCCCATCACGGCGACCTTCATGGTCTCGACGCCGGGGTGGTTCTCTTTCCACTTCGGCATCTGCTCGCGCAGGTAGGTCTGGATCTGGTCGGCCATATCCTGGAAAAATGTGCTGGTGGTGCGGCCGCAGCCGGGACAGGCGGTTACCTGCGGGGTGAAACTGCGCATGCCCAGCGATTGTAAAATCTGCTGCGAGACGATCACTTCCTCGGTACGGTCGCCGTTGGGCAGCGGCGTGAGCGACGCGCGAATCGTATCGCCTATCCCCTCGAGCAGCAGCGGCGCCAGCGCGGCGGTGGTGGCGATGACGCCCTTGCTGCCCAAGCCAGCCTCAGTGAGACCCAGGTGCAGGGGGTAATCGCAGGCCGCGGCGAGCGCGCGATAGACGTCGATCAGATCCTCGACGCCGCTCACCTTGGCGCTGAGGATGATGAGCGAGTGGGCGAGGCCGTAGCGCTCCGCGGCGCGCGCGGATTCGACGGCGCTCGCGACCATGGCGTCGAGCGTCACCTGGCGCGCATCCTTGGGCTCGGCGGCGCGCGAATTTTCGTCCATCATGCGGGTGAGCAACTGCTGATCGAGCGATCCCCAATTGACGCCGATGCGCACCGGCTTGTGGTTTTCGACCGCGACTTCGATCATGGTGCGGAAATTATCGTCCGTCTTGCGGCCTATGTCCGAGTTGCCGGGATTGATGCGGTACTTGGCCAGGGCGCGCGCGCACTCCGGATATTTCTTCAGCAGGATGTGGCCGTTGTAGTGGAAGTCGCCGATGATGGGCACGCGCGAACCGAACAGGCGCACGGTCTCGACGATCTTGGGAACGGCTGCCGCGGCGTGCTCCGTGTTGACGGTGACGCGCACCAGCTCCGAGCCGGCAGCGGCAAGCGCCATCACCTGGTTGACCGTGCCAGCGACATCGGCCGTATCGGTGTTGGTCATCGATTGCACGACAATCGGATGATCGCCGCCGACCGGCACGCCTCCTACATCTACGACCACCGCCTTGCGGCGGGCACACACAGCCATCGGATTCCCTCCTCGAGTGAAGATTCTAGTTTACCAGCGGGGGGAAGGGAGCTGGCTTCGCGGGCGGGGCGACGATCACGCAGGTCGTCTTCACGAGTATGCACACTCCGCGCCGCGCAGTGAGGCTCATGTTCGACTTGAGGGAGCCACACCCGCCGGGCTTCGCCCGGTTGGCAGTTCGGGGACCTGCCTCGCTTGCCTAGGCGTGCGGGTCAACGGGCTCGAAATACGAATCGGCCAGGGAGGGTTTTTCCTTGATGGCGCGGCGCCACGAGGCCAGGGCCTGGTCTTCGGCGCCCAATGCCATCTGCGCGTGGCCCATATTCAGCAGGGCTTCGGCGAACTGCGGATCCACCTCGATGGCCTGCTGGTAGAAACTCACCGCATCGGCGAACTTGCCGCGCTTCTGGCAAATCAGCCCGGCGTTGTAAAACACCTCCGGGCTGCGCTCTCCCATTTCGATGAGGCGTTCGTGCAGTTCCAGGGCTTCCTCGTATTCGTTCTGTTCGAGCGCCAGGGCGGCCAGGCCGCGCACGCCGTCGCTCGAATCGGGGCGCAGCATGACGGTCTCGGTAAAGAACTGGCGGGCTGTCGCGGGATCGCCGGAACGGGCAAACGCGATGCCGGCGTTCAGGGAGGCTTCGGCCCAGTTCGGCTGTTTGGCGAGCACGGCCTGAAAAGCTTCCGCGCTGCCGTGATAGTCGCCGCGCAGCAGGCGGAGGTAACCCAGACGGAAGTGCGCGTCGCACCACTCGAACGCCGTCTCGGGCACTTGCGCGTAGAGGCTTTCGGCGCGCTGCCGGTCGTTGAGTTGTTCGAGCACGAGCGCCAGGTTCCAAGTCGCGCTGGGCTGATCGGGCTCGAGGACGAGGCTTTTTTCGTAGCAGTCCCGCGCCACGGAAAGATTGCCGAGTTCCTGGCGGATCACGCCCAGATTGAGAAACGCCGGCGCCGACGAAGGGTTGAGTGCGGCGGCCCGGGTGTAGGCGTCGGCCGCGCTTTCCAGGTCCCCCATCTGGTGATGCGCCACGCCCAGGTTGAACCAGTTCTCATAGCGGCCGGGCATGGCGGTGGCGAGTTCACGGGCGTAGCGCGCGGCAGCCGGGTAGTCCTCGTCGGCGAATGCCAGAGTGGCAAGGGCCTCCAGGGCCACGCTGGAACCGGGCCGCAATTCGGCCAGCATGGCGGCATACCGGCGCACGGATTCGCCGTCGCGGCGGTCCAGGAACAGCGCCACCAGATTCGACAGAGCTTCTTCGCTGCGCGGATTCCGCGCCAGCACCTTGCGATATTGTTCGACGGCTTCGCCGTGACGGCCGAGTTGTTGCAGAGCCACGGCGCGGGCGAACATGGCCGGTTCATGTTCGGGAAACAGAGAAATGTACTTATCGAGCGATTCCTGGGCTTGCGCGGGGCTGCCGCTCCGAATCAAGGCAATGCCCAGTCCGAGGTGCGCATCCACGCGGGTGGCATCGGCGGTCAGCGATTTGCGGAAGGCCTCGGCGGCCGGTTTCCATTGCTGCGCGTTTCCCAGGCACACGCCCAGGTTGTAGTGCGCCGTCCGATGAACCGGATCCAACTCCGTCAGCGCCCGGTAGCTGGCGGCGGCGTGTTCGAAATCGCGCAACTCGAATTGCACGTGTCCCAGCGCGGCGTAGAGAGCCGGGTCATGCTCGCCCGCCTCGATGGCCTTGCTCAAGGTCCGGGCGGCGGCTTCGCGTTTGCCCTCCAGGTGGAGGGCCACGGCGCGCGAGAGAGTCTTGTTGCCGTGGTCCGGCAGTTTAGTGGGTTGGTCGATCGAAGTCACGCCCGGGTCCAGGAAGGACCCTAAGTTAGTCAAGCTGGTGTCCGAGCCAGTTAGGAACGCCATGACAAAAACCTCCGGTGATCCGAGATTCGGCTGAACGCGTTGCGGCGCATGAGGCCAAAACCAGCCGCCAGGGCGAATTGGTTGGCGGGCATGGGAGCTCCGGAACCGGGGCTGGGCAGCGTACCGGCCGGGAGCCATAACTGCGCGGTGTCCGAACTGCCGCCGCTCAGGAAGGCGCAAACCCGTCCCAGCCAGTCTTCATTCTTGGAAACCTTAATCCAGTACAGGCGCGCCTGTTCGCCGGCATCGGCAAAGAAGCCGACTCCGCCGCGGGCCAGCGTGCTGTCCACGAAGCTGTCGACCTCCTCGCCTTCAATGGAGGTGGTGATCCGATCGCCATGCACATCCACTGCCACATGGTAGGCGGTATGTTCGTGGATCATGATGTTGAGGGGAGTGGACACGCGAGCGCCCTTGACACCCGCCACGACCGGATAGTGGACCATGCTCACGATGGCGCGCGGCCCCGGGCCATCCGCGGCGAACTTCATGGCGTAATAATTGGCGTCGTCAGTGGCGCGCACGGCCCAGTCGATGCTCTTGGATTCGATCTGGCCGAAAAACTCGAGGCGATAGTCGGTGTAACGAAGGGTCGGTTGAAATAGCGCCAGCTTGCCGGGTGTGACATATCCTTCCGAGTGGCGTACCCAGCCCTGCGCCCAGGAATTCTGCGGTGCGCCCCAGGCGGCCATACCGTCGTGGAAGCCATCGCCCAGATGCGCCTCGGCGCGCCTCGAAACGGCGGAACGGACGCGATAGACGAGGCCGCCCGATCCGGGTGTAGGATTGCCGGCTGAGTCTTCCGCCGACAAGATCCGCCCGCCAGCGGCGGGAGACAACGAGCCGAGGACGGCGTCGTGGTTGCTCCGGAGATAGCTCACCCCATACCAAAGCATCGCGCCGATAACCAGGCAGGCGGCGATTCTCGTGCTCACATCGCGGAGCAACGTGGAACGCCGGCCGGCGGCTTCGGGGAGGGTGAAGATCTCGGCGAAAGCGGGCCTCTTTCGCTTTTGCGGCGGCGCCAGCGGGAGCGGTTCAACGCGTTCGATCGACAGCGGGGCCGTAAAACGGGGAGCGGTGACGGCCATTGACGGAATGATCCAACCCATGCCGTGGGCGGCCGCGCGCGGACCACGCGAGCAGAAGTATTCGAGTGGCATGAGTTGCGCCACACCCAGACCCGCGGGCTTGATCGGATCGAGTGGTTGAGGAGGCCGGAGGGTGACGGTGGACACAGGCGCTTGCGGAATTTGGGTGGGCATTGCGGTCTCGGCGGCTGGGCGCGCCGCAGCTAAAACGAAAGGCGCCGACGGCAGACCCTGGTTCGGTGTGGGGCCACCACCGAAACGGGGCAGGCGCAAAGGAGGCGCGGCGGGAACCGTGCCAGAAACCGGGATAGCCAGCGAGCGGGCACTCTCGACGTCCGGCAACGCCGGCACCGCCCGTTCCGGCCCCTCCGGGAAATATCCGCGATGAACCGACTTGTGCGCCGCGGGCGCCATGATGGCGATGGTCCGCATCGGCCCAGCCGTGCGCGGAACCGGTGTGGCCGCTCGCGGCTCGGGGATGGCGTGCCGGATATCCGCAGCCATGGCGGAAACTGGGTCAGCCAGGGCGAGCGATCCCATCACGGGCTGCAGTGCACTGAAGCTCGGGAAGGCGACGACGGCGGCGCTCTGCGCAGCGGAAATCCGCTCCACCGGCGCGGCCGGGAGCCGCATCCACGCATCGTCCGCCGGGCCTCTCGCCGGCATCGGGCCGGGAAGACCGATGGCGAACACGGGCAAGTCCGGGTCCGCCTGCTCTCGATAGAGTCGGCCAACCACGGCACGCGCTATGGAGATTCGTTCCACCGGCGCGGCGGCAGGGACCTGCATCCACGCTTCGTCCGCCGGACCTCTTGCCGGCGCCGGACCGGAAAGCTTGATGGCGAACGCGGGCAACTCCGGATCTGGCTGCTGCGCATAGAAGAGACGACCGCTCGCGGCGGGCATCATGAGCCGCTCGGCGGCAACGGCCGCAAATGACGCGGTTCCGGCCAGCGGCGGCGGACCCGCTGCCAGCGGCGGCAAAGCGGGAGGCAGAATCGCATTAATAGCCTCGAGTTTTGCCGGCCTTTCCGTGTAGCGCAGTTTGAATTTAAAGTGGGGTTTCCCCGATGAGCCGTCCTGCGGGATTGGCGATGCGAGCGATGGCGCTGCGGGCTGCGGAGGCACACTAGTAGCTATCGCTTGCTCCGGCAGCATGCTGAGCCGCTCGCCGTGCGCCTGGCGGTGAGCGTCGCAGCAAAACGCTGCGTCTTTCGGGAGCCGCGAGGGACCGATCTTATTGCCACAATACCGGCAGTACAACGGGGTCACCTCAGCCCATTCGGCTTATTCTACCATAAGGCAAGTATATGTCGAAAATAAGGCAATGAAATGTTGACAAATTGCTAAAAAAATTGCTGATAATAGTTAATGTTTACTGCCGCATGCTGATAACTACCGCTGACGCTGGGTAACCTTTCGGATATGAAATAGTGCAATTCAGGGCCGCCGTGGCCGTCACATCATACCATCGTCGTGCAGGTCTTCGACCGGCAGATTCGTGTTCTATCGAAAGGACCGCTCCCTATGGTCGCGGCTCCGTTCGGAGCCGCGCCGGCGGCCTTCCTGGGCTAATTTCACCACCATAGCGGCCGTGGCGGCGGGGTCGTGACGGACAACGCCAGTAAGCTGCGCCAGGTCGCCGGTCATCACCTTGAGGCCCATTTTGGCAAGCGCGGCGAGATCGTTTTCCACCGGTAATGCGGCCTGCCGCGCGTAGCGCTTCTTCATCGCCAGAGGAATCGGCCGGGTGTTGATGACGGCATAGTCCAGCAGCTTGCCGCCGGCGTGGCGCTCGATAGCGCGGATATGATCGCTGGCGCGGAAATCCATGGTTTCCCCGGGCTGCCACATCAGGTTGACGAAGCAGGCCTTGACTGCCGGCGATCGGCGGATGGCGGACGGAATGCCTTCGACCAGCAGGTTTGGGATGACACTGGTGAACAACGATCCGGGCCCCAGCGTGATGACGTCGGCGGCGGCGATGGCGCGCAGCGTGGCCGCCAGAGGCCGCGCTCTGGAGGGCAGCAGACGGATGGCGCGAATTTTCTTACGGCTGCGGCTGATGCGGGTTTCACCGGCCACGCGAGTGCCGTCGGCCAGCACGGCCTCGAGCGACACGTTGGCATCGGTGGAAGGGAAGATGCGGCCGCCGATGTTGAGCACTTCCGAGGATGCCCGCACGGCGCCGGCGAATTCGCCCATAACGTGCGTCATCGCGGTCAGGAAGAGGTTGCCGAAGCTGTGGCCCTTGAGCCCGCGGCCTGCCGCGAAGCGGTACTGAAAGAGCCGGCCGAGAAGGCCGGAATCTTCGCTCAGCGCCACCATGCAGTTGCGGATATCGCCCGGCGGCAAGACATCGAACTCGCGGCGCAAACGGCCGCTCGATCCTCCATCGTCGGTGACCGTGACGACGGCGGTGATATCGACCTCGGGCTGCGACGGGACGCCCGGGCGGGTGTAGCGCTTCAACCCTTCCAGCAGTGCCGACAACCCGGTCCCGCCGCCGATCGCGACTACGCGCAGAGGTGCTTGTCGATTCATACCATCCGGGTGCGGCCAAGCGCCGCGCTACCAGCCCTTTTTCTCAGGATAGAGCAGAGCGTCGAACATGGGGTGCCTGGCGACGATCGCGAAATCGGCGTCCTGCCGCGCGATGATGCGGTTGCGCGGTTCGAGTTCGATGGCGCGCTCCAGGTGGCCGCGGGCGGTTTCCAGATCGCCGCCGAGAGCCTGCGCCAGCGCCAGAGCATAGTGAACGTGATCGGCGTGCGGAGTCATGGCCAGCGCCTTTTCCAAATTCAGGCGCGCCTCGGCGAGCTTGCGCGTGTTGATCAACGCTACCCCATAGTTGTAATACTCTTCGGCCGATTGCGGTTTCGCGGTCTCCTGTGGGAGCCGCTGGTCGCACATCGCCATGTGCAGCCGGGCGCGATTCGCCACGTCCCGTTCGGGCCCGGCGGCGGCGGTAGCGAACAACTCGCGCGCCTGCGCCATGTGGCGTTCGTGAAACTGCTTCATGGCGGCTTCAAACGCGCTGAGCTGCTCACGGGCATCTAATGCCGGAGCGGCGTCAGGCACGGGTTCCGGGCTGGTAGGTTTTGCCGCCGGCGGTCTCGTCACATGCTTCTCATCGCTCTTGGCAGAGGAAGTTTTCTTTTTATCCGGCATATCGGACGAGCCCAGTTGCGCTATGGGACTTAGCGTTTATAGCAGACCATACCGCGGCGACGCAACCCGAGGGCGAGCGGGCGGCCGGGTCGCAGCGGGCGGCGGTACACTGAAGGCATGGAAAACGCCGACATCCAGATCGTGTCCAATGAGGCCGGCGAACCAACCGCCGTCATTGTCCCGATTGGGCTCTGGCGCGAAATCGAATCGGAGCGGGAGACGGCATACTTGCTCAAGTCCGAGACGATGAAGCAACGCCTGCTGGCTGCCAAGCAACGTCAAGCCGGACTGCCACTCGAGGCTGTGGTTGAGAAGCTTAGAATTTGACCCATCGGCCTTCGAGGATCTCGCGTGGTGGGTCGAAACGGACCGGGCGCAAGCACTTCGAATCATGAAACTGGTTCGTGAAATTCAGCGTGATCCGTTTTCCGGTCTGGGCAAGCCCGAGCCCTTGAAGCGCGAATTGTCCGGTTGTTGGTCGAGACGCATCGATCAAGAACACCGGCTCGTCTATCAAGTGCGGGAAGACAAGATCCGGATTCTCGCCTGCCGGTTCCACTACTGATCCCCTGCCGCGTGTTCTTACTACGCCTCGGTTTCTTCCGTCAGTTCGAATCCATGATCGGCGATGCCGGTCAGCAGGATCTCGGAATCATGGTTGTGCAGACGGAAGATTTGCTGCACC
Organism: Bryobacterales bacterium; assembly: GCA_003142185.1. Classification (GTDB taxonomy): domain Bacteria; phylum Acidobacteriota; class Terriglobia; order Bryobacterales; family Bryobacteraceae; genus Bog-375. The sequence goes on along the minus strand of PLOR01000019.1, from coordinate 83,914 downwards.
AGCCCGCACACGTCCTGGCAGCCACGCTCGTAGAACACCAGGATGGAGGGTCCGGCGCCGCTCAGTGCGCAGCCGAGCAGGCCGGGCGCGCGCAGTTTGAGGATCTCGTCGAGGCCGGGCACCAGCGGAATGCGATACGGCTGATGGAAGCGGTCTTCGAGCGCGGCCGGAAAGGCCCAGGTGGCCCCGGCGGATAACGCGGCGATCAACAGCGAAGCGCGCTGCACGTTGAATACGGCGTCCTCGCGGCTGTAACTGGCGGGCAGCACGGCGCGCGCCTTGGCGGTGGGCAGATCGAAATCCGGCACCACGATGCCCACGCCGAAGCGCTGTGGCAACTCCATGCGCACCGCGCGCGCCACACCACCTCCATCGATGGCGCTGGCCACGATCGAACCCAGCGTACAGGCCGCCACGTTATCCGGATGGCCTTCCAGGCGCGCCGCTTCGTCCAGAATGCGCAACGGTTTCCAGCCGAATCCGAGCAGCCGGTCGGCGATCACCACGCCGGCGGTGAGCGCGGCGGCGCTCGACCCCATGCCCTTGCCGATGGGAATGTCGTTTTGGATTTCGAGCTCGATCGGCGGCATGATCGCAGCGCGGCGCTCGGCCACGGACACCGCGGTCTGCCAGATGAGATTGTCGCTGCCGGTGGGAATGGAAGCGGCATCCCGGCCTTCGGCGCGAATGGCCAGCGCCGCGCTCGGCCGGAATCGACATGTCAGATAAACGCCCAGGGCCATCCCCAAGGCATCGAAGCCCGCTCCCAGATTGGCGCTGGAGGCCGGCACGCGAACCCGGAACCAGGTCATTGAAGTGTGATTATCGCATGGTGGCGCCGGCCCCCGGCGGTGACGCAGGCCCCCGGTGTGGCGCAGGCCCCCGGCCTGCGAACGGTAAAGCGCAGGTCGGGAATCCGGAATTGGCAGGTTGCGAGCCGCCGTTGGCAGGTCGGGGACAGTCGGGGACCTGCCCCACTATTTGGTTTTGCCTTGCGCGGCCACAGCTTCCATCGCGGCTTTCACTTTCGCGGGATCGCCCAGGTAGTAGCGGTTGAGCGGATGCAGCTCGTCATCCAGCTCGTAGACCAACGGCATGCCGGTGGGGATGTTGAGCTCCACGATCGCCGCCTCGGAGACGTTGTCGAGATATTTGACCAGCGCGCGCAGGCTATTGCCGTGGGCGGCGATCAACACCTTCTGCCCGCTCTGGATGGCCGGAGCGATGGTCTCGTGCCACAGCGGCAGGAAACGCGCCACGGTATCCTTCAGGCATTCGGTGAGCGGCAGTTCTTGGGCGGTGAGGCCCTTATAGCGCGGGTCGTGGCCGGGGAATCGCTCGTCGTCGGGGGTGAGCACGGGCGGCGGGACGTCGTAACTGCGCCGCCAGATTTTCACTTGCGCCTCGCCGTACTTGGCCGCCGTTTCGGCTTTGTTCAAACCCTGCAGCGCGCCATAATGCCGCTCGTTGAGCCGCCAGGAGCGGTGGACGGGAATCCACATCAGGTCCAACCCGTCGAGCGCAATCCACAGCGTGCGGATGGCGCGCTTCAGCACCGAAGTGTAAGCCACGTCGAACATGTATCCCCCCGCCTTCAGCACGGCGCCGGCTTCGCCAGCTTCCTGACGGCCCTTTTCGGAAAGATCCACGTCGGTCCAGCCGGTGAACCGGTTCTCTTTGTTCCACGAGCTCTCGCCGTGGCGCAGCAGGACTAACTTTTTCATTGGCCGAGCGCCTTTCTGCCGGGGAACTGCGCCGGCGCGGCCGGATTCGTTTTTATGATTCTCATGTTAGAAGTGCTCCTTGATTAAAGTGCCGTGGCGCACGCACTCGTGCGTGCAGCGTCGAGACTCTTCCCGACGCGTCTTCGCCTTGGGTCGCCGGGCGTCGGCAGGAGTGCCGACGCGGCACGCACGAGTACGTGCGCCACATCCGTTCATCCCACCACCACCACTCCGGCTTCGGTCACGGTGTAGCCTTTCGCGCGGTCGGCTTCCAGGTCGAAACCGATGGTGCTCGATTCCGGAATCTTGACTCCGGTGTTGACGATGGTGCGCCTCAGCCGGCTCCAGCGGCCGATCTCGGCGTTCGGCAAGAGGATGGAAAACTCCACCTCGCAATAACTGTTGACGCGCACGCCCGGGGACAGCACGCTGCGCAGCACGCGGCCGCCGGAAACGATGCAGCCGGCGCTGACGATGGAATCCATCGCCACGCCCATGCGGCGGCCTTCCTGGGCGAAGACGAACTTGGCCGGCGGCTGCTGCGTCAAGTTGGTGCGGACGGGCCAGCGCCGGTCGTAGAGGTTGAACAGCGGCTCCACGTCCACCAGGTCCATGTTGGCATCGTAGTAGGCGTCGAGGGTTCCCACGTCGCGCCAGTAGCGCACCTGCTTGGCGTTCATGTCGCGAAAATCGTATGCAATCACGCGCCGGCGGCTCAGCAGCCGCGGCAGCACGTCGTGGCCGAAATCGTGACTCGAGGTTGTATCCTCGGCGTCCTCGTGCAGGGCTCGCAACAGCACGTCGGTATCGAACACGTAAATCCCCATCGACGCGCTCACCATGGCGGGATTGAAACTCGATCGCTTGGGGTGGCCGTGCTGCGGTTTCTCTTCGAAGCCCACGATACGGTGGGCGGCGTCGATTTCGGCGATGCCATACCGGCCCGCCTCCTCCGGCGCAACTTGAAGGGTGGCGATGGTGATGTCGGCCTGGTAGTGCCGGTGGCATTCGAGCATCTCGCCGTAGTTCATCTTGTAAATGTGGTCGCCCGCCAGGATGAGCGTCAACTCGGGAGCCTCGGCCTCGATACTCTGAAAATTCTGGAACACCGCGTCCGCCGTGCCCTGGTACCAGTCGTCATGCACGCGCTTCATAGGCGGCAGCACTTCGATGTATTCGCCCAACTCGGGCGACAGGATGTTCCAGCCATCGCGCACGTGGCGAATCAGGTCGAGCGCTTTGTATTGCGTGAGCACAAGGATACGGCGCGCTCCCGAGTTGATGCAGTTGGAGAGGGTAAAATCGATAATGCGATAGACCCCGCCAAAAGGGACCGCCGGCTTGGCCGTCTCGTTGGTGAGCGGGTTGAGGCGCTCCCCCGCGCCCCCCGCCAGCAGAATTGCGAGGACATTTTCCATTTCAGTATAAGTTTATGAAAAGAAAACGGTTCATCGATCCAGGCCGGACGGAGGCCGCACCGGGCCGAACTTTGGGCTTGACTTTGGCGCTCAACCACCTATGATATCAGTACCTTCTGTGCAGGGTGAGGGAATTCTGCGGGGTCGTGTCCGCCCCATCACATAGGGGTGGATTTGGCTCGCGGAAATCCCCGCTCGGCACTGTAATTTTAAATGTAGTTGGGAGGTGTTTTTCGATTGGCTGAAGTGAAGCTGCAAGACGGCGAAACGCTAGAAAACGCGTTGCGCCGCTTCAAACGCAAGGTGCAACAAGAGGACATTATCAAAGAAGTCAAACGGCACTCTTTTTACCTGAAACCGGGTGAGAAGGCGCGGGTCAAGCAGGCGCTGGCCCGTAAACGGAACCGGAAGAAAACTCGCCGGGACGTGGAATAGGTACGGGGCGGCGGGGATTCGCGTCTTCGCCGCCTTCAATCAGGACAGTTGTTAGGGTCGCAAACGGGGGCCAGTTATGGCGGAATTTCAGGATCGCGTTCTCAAGTGCGTGGACTGCGGCGCGGACTTTGTGTTCACGGCGGGTGAACAGCACTTTTACCACGACAAGAATTTCAAAAACGAGCCTAAGCGCTGCAAAGGTTGCAAAGCCAAGCGCCAGGGTGGATCTGGGCCTGGCTTCGCCAAGAGCGAAACGCACACTTCGTGCTCGCAGTGCGGGCGCGAGACCACCGTGCCTTTCAAGCCCACGCAGGGACGCCCGGTATATTGCCGCGAGTGCTTCCAAAGCCGCAAGACTGCACCGGCTGCGGCGGCCGGGGCCTAGAGCTTCGCGAACTTGCCATAAGAAGCGCGACTGCGGGGTCGCACGATGACGGCGGAGTGCGTGCCGCTTTGCCAGGCGCGCGCAGTGTCGAACACCAGGGGCTCGCGCACAGGCTATAATGGGGCTCGCGCACAGGCTATAATCAAGATAGAGGGAGATTACTGGGATGCGGATGATTCTGTGCGCCGCTGCGCTTATGGGCGCGGCTGCTTTGGTTTCTTCGGCCGCGAGCATTCCCGCAGACGGCCTTACCGGCAACTACATTGAGGCTCGGACCGCCGACGTCTACACCGGCCCGTGCTTCGCCAACGGCGAAATCGAAATGAACGGCCGGGAAGCGGTGTTCGCCTGGAAGATCGCCGGAGGCAGTTGGGGCGGCGTGAATCTGGCCGGCCTGGCGGTGGTGGGAGTGGTCCATGCCGAGCATACGCTGGGCAATCCGTATGAACCGCTGAACCCTGCGGTGGCGGTGTTGATCGTCGACAGCCGCGCCGGCGCAGCTCAACGCGTGGCGCTGGTGAGCTTTGCCAAAGCGCAGGCGGGCATTCTGCTCGACCACGTGCTGCGGATCGATTACCAGCCGGTGGAACTGACCATTGAGAACGGCAATATTCACGGCGGCGCCGCCACGCTGACGGCCGGAACGATGGCCACTATCCGGACGCGCGCGATGAACTCCGGCGACCACATCTGCGGCAATGAGGATGTGTTCTATCCGCCGCTCAACAAGCTGGAGCACTCCATGCCTGCCTATGCCATCGAAGATTCCTACCAGGGAGACGGGTTGGGCGAAACCTGGACCAGCATGTACCGCCGCAGCGGATTCCTCGGGACTTTCCAGGTGGACGCGACAGTGGCAACTGACTAGTTCGCCGATTCACGGGGCAAGCTAAAGCATGCCTTACCGGCAGGCAGGGCATTGGTGGGGCCTGCTTTAGCCTGGCCGTGTGTTTACTCTGCTGCCGGATCGCGTAAGATGGAGATTCGGCGCCGAAAGATGCCCCTCCTTCGCCTCGCTTACGCCACCCAGTTTCTGATCGCGCTGATCGCCGTTTTCGTGCTCTGGAGCCAGGTGGGCGGACAGAGCCACCTGGATTACATGGCGTGGCAGGTGAAGCTCCTGCTGGGCGGCGCAGCGGCGTTCTCGGTGGTCAAAGCCACTGCGGCCGCGGTGTCGGGCGAGCGTGCCTGGAACGGCAAGACGCTGCGTTGGCTCGGCATCCTGCTGGTGCTGCTGGTGGGTTGCGGCCTGGCCAGTTATTACGTGCACCAATACGTCGAGCCCGCCGATGACGATCAGCAGGACAACAGCGCGATGCTGCTGAAGGGCCTGCGGACAGGCGTCAACGGGCCGTCAAATTCCACACGGCACGCGGACTGAACTCATCTGTCGCCATGGGCATTAGTTGATGGTTATAAGTCTGGATCAGTGCTTCGCGAACCAGTCCAGCACTCGCAGCCGGAAACCGCGAGGATCGGTGGAACTGGCGGACACGTGGTCGGCATGTGGAACCAGCCAGAGAACGTCACGGGTGTTGGCCTGGGCTAGTTTCTGCGAATGCCAGTACGGCGTCCTTCGATCCTCCATCCCGTGAATCAGGAGAATGGGCGTCTGGGTCTGTTCCATCGCGGTTATCGGCGACACCTGTCCGAAATCTAACCCGTAGCGTAGCTTGGCGTAGATAACGCCGCTCGCGACGATGACCCGCGCAACTTGCTTTGAGATCCAGCCCGGTAGAGGGAGCATTTGCTGCACTCTGTACTCCCCAGCCGCCTTGAGGTCGGCGAACGGGCACTCGGCCACAACGGCCCTGAATGCCGGCTCGATGGCTGAGGCTTGAATCAGGATCGACGCTCCCAGAGACTCGCCCAAGCCATAAATCTCGGCGCAGCCTTCGCTTCGCATCCAATGCGCCCAGTCCAGGACGTCGCGCTTTTCCAAGAGCCCGTAGGTGACGAACTCGCCACCGCTGCGTCCGTGGCCCCGGCTGTCGGGCAGCAGGACGGAGTAGCCTTCGGCGAGAAACATCGGCGCAAATCCAGCGGCGCCGGATCCGGAATCGGCAATGCCATGCAGCACGGCCACGCACCTGCCGCTTGGTTTCGCAGTTGGCTCGACGAACCAGCCTTCCAGGACGGCGCCATCCATTGCGCGGATGCGGACAGCCTTCCAAGCTGCGCCAGGATAAATCGCTGCGGCCGTTTCGAGATTGCCCGACGCATGCCGAGGGACACGCAAAGTCGCCTCGCAAAACACCGCGGCAGCCCCCGTCAACAGCAGGAGTGAACCCGCTCCAAGAGCGGCTCCGATCAACAGCGTCCGTTTGAGGACCGTCACACAGGGAACTACGCTAACGGGCGCGGAATCGTTCGGGTGTCCTGTGTTACCCTTGCGGAGAAATGCGCAAATACCGGCTGTTGGTTCTCCTGTGCGCCGGCTTGCCGGCCCTTGCCTGGGGCCCGGAAGGCCATGATCTGGTGGCCCGCATCGCCGAAGCCCAGTTGACGGCTGAAGCGCGCGCGCGGGTGGCTGAGATTCTGGGGCTTGGCAGCACCATGGCCTCGGTTTCCAGTTGGCCGGATCAAATCCGGCGGAGCCGCCCGGAGACGGGGCCGTGGCACTACGTGGACATCCCCATCGACAAGCCTGGCCTGGACATGGCGCGGGATTGCCCCAACGGCAATTGCGTGATTGCGGCGATTGCGGCCATGCGGGCGAAGCTGCGGGATCCGGCCACAGCGGCGGACCAACGGCGCGAGGCGCTGATGTTCGTCATCCACTTTGTCGGCGACATGCACCAGCCGCTGCACAGCTCCAACCACGGCGATCGCGGCGGAAACGAAGTGCACATCGTGTTCCACGGCCAGCCCGGCAACCTGCACGGCCTGTGGGATGGCGGCCTGCTGGCGCGGATGGGCAAAGAGGATGACTTGTTCGCCAGGCTTTCCGCCGCGTCCGCGCGCCGCCGCAAGAAATTCGCCAAGGGCTCTGTGAGCGACTGGGCGGAGCAAGCTCACAAACTGGCGCAGCAGATGGTCTACGGCAGGCTGCCAAACGCCGCGCCAGGCGCACCCTTGACGATTGGCGCGGACTACGAACGCCGGGCCGATGCGGTGATCGAACTGCAGATCGAACGCGCCGGCGCACGGCTGGCTGCGGTGCTGAATCAGGACTTGCAGTAAATCCTGTTCGAACTACAGGCCGGGCTTACGCCAGGCGGTTGGCAGGTCAGGGACCTGCGCCACAGGCACGCTTACTTCCTCTTCGCTCCGGGACGCGCCGGCGCGGCCACGCAAGGGGTGACCTTCAGCCCCTCGATCTGGGCTTTCTCGGTGTCCATGGTGAGCAGGAAGGGAGACGGCGTGAACGCGCCGGGCACGCCCTCCCACTGCACTTCGGTGTTCAGCGCCGGCCTTCCCGTCAGTGGGGGATCCAGTTTGAGGGCGATTTCGGCGACGGGCGCTCCTTGCGCATCGGGAAGCGGTACGGCGATCAGAAGGGTGGTGGATTTGCAGGCAGGCTTAGCGTCGATCAGCACGCCTTTCAGCTTCGGCACGGCGGCGCCCTTCAGGGAGGATTCGAAGTACGTCGCGCCGTCGTTGTCGCTCAGCGCGGCTTTGATCTTCATCCACATCGAGAGCTGAGGATTTGACTGTTCGAATTCCTTCTGCTTCTCTTCGGCAATCTCGGTGGCCGTTTTGATGTGGAAGCCGGCGGGCCATAGCGGCGCCAACTTGACCTGGTCCTTGAGCTGAGCTAACCCTTCGTCGGCGCCGTGGACCTTGGTGTACGCATTGTCGGCGAAGGTCTTGATCTTGCCTGGATCGGGCTGGGTCCCGCCCAGCGTCGCGTCGAGAACCGCGGACCGCTGAAACTCATAGACGGCTTCGGAATTCTTCCTTTGGCAACTGAGCGCCAGCGCGAGGTTGTAAGAAATGGCAGTCTGGTCGGGATAATCGCCCAGCGCTTTGCTGTAGGCGGCCTCGGCAGCGGGGCAGTCCTTGGGGGTTTTGGCCATGGCCTGGTTGCCGGGCAGCATGGCGATGTACAAAAGAGCCGCTTTAGCCGGCGGCGGCAACTGGGTGCGCGCATTGGCCCAATCGGTGTCGCTCACGCCAGCCGGCTTGCGGTTGTAGTCCAGCAACTGGTGGGCTGCCTTGTCCCCGATCGCCAGTTGATCGGCACTCGGGTTGGGGATGCGCACGATCGATGTGACGACCGCGAAGAGCACCCGGATCGCTTGGCCGGGACCGTCCTTGGGGTCGGGGAACACGGTGTCTACGCCGGCGTTGATCATCGGGGCCGCCGCGTCGACGGCCTTGTCGAACTGTTGGGCTCCGGAATAGGCCATGATATAAAGGGTCTGGCGCTCGGTCTTGAAGTCCGTTTCGGCAAACTTCTGCTTCCACGTGTCGAGATCCTTGATGGCCTGCGCGAAATTGCCGCCTTTGACATCGTTGGCGGCCGCGCTATAGATGTCGAACTCGCCGTCCTTGTACTTCTTTTCGGCTGGAGCACTTTGGGCGCCGGCCACCTGAACAAGGCCCGCCGCGACCAGCAGGCCCGCCAGGGCTGCGGTCGTCATCCCACCCCAAGCTCGATGGTGTTTCTCCACGTACGCCTCCTGCCCGCTACTGCCCACACCCTAAAGTCAACCATTTCAAGTGTGGTACTTGCGGAGTATAGCGGAACGCTCGCGCGGGCGCAACTATACTTCGCGTTTTTGTCAAGGTAAAGTGATACTGTCCAACACTTCGCGGCTGGCGAGCGGCTGCCGGGCGATTCGTCCGTGTTTGGCCGTCTTCGGCGATTGGCCCGCTGTGCGGCCGCACCCGGCCCGGCCCCGCCATTTGAAATCCGACGTGTACATCTCTTATACTGAGTGTTCACTGCACACACGGATTCTTCCGTAATCCCAGAGGAGGATTTACCAGATGGTCACGACTTTGGACACGCGTAGTGTCCTGCCACTTCGAGCCGCACGGGCCCTGTCCAGTTCCCTGTTGCGGATCTTTTTTGCTCTGCTCGCTCTGGCGGCTGGCGCCGTCCCGGCGCTGGCGCAGGAACAAGGAGGCGGAGAGGCCAATCTTCACCTTCCCGATCTGCGCGTCGCCACGTTTCTGGGCGGCATCAACGGTCACAATTTGCTGCTCGGTGGCTTGCTGGTCAGCGCGCTGGGCCTGGTTTTCGGGCTCGTGATTTTCGTCCGTTTGCGCAACATGCCGGTCCACACCTGCATGCGCGAAGTCTCCGAGCTGATTTACGAAACCTGCAAGACCTACCTGGCCACGCAGGGCAAGTTCCTCATGGTGCTGGAGATCTTCATTGCCGTCATCATCGTGTTCTACTTCGGGCTGCTGCAAGGGCTGGCGGCCTATAAGGTCATCGTCATTCTGCTATTCAGCGTGATCGGCATCTCCGGCAGCTTCGCCGTAGCGGCGTTCGGCATGCGCGTCAACACCTTTGCCAACTCGCGCACGGCGTTCGCCTCGCTCACCGGCAAGGCTTTCCCCTGTTACAACATCCCGCTGCAAGCCGGGATGAGCATCGGCATGCTGCTGGTTTCCGTCGAGCTGCTGATCATGCTCTTCATCCTGTTGTTCATTCCGGGCGACCTGGCCGGCCCCTGCTTCATCGGCTTCGCCATCGGCGAATCGCTCGGCGCCGCGGCCCTGCGCGTCGCCGGCGGCATCTTCACCAAGATCGCCGATATCGGCAGCGATCTGATGAAGATCGTTTTCAAAATTAAAGAAGACGATGTGCGCAACCCCGGCGTGATCGCCGATTGCACGGGCGACAACGCGGGCGATTCGGTCGGGCCCTCGGCCGACGGCTTCGAAACCTACGGCGTCACCGGCGTGGCGCTGATCACCTTCATCCTCCTCGCCGTTCACAGCGACCTGGTCAAAGTCCAGCTCCTGGTCTGGATCTTCTCGATGCGCGTGATGATGGTTCTCTCTTCGGCGGCCGGCTACTTCATCAACGGCGGCATCGCCAAGGCCCGCTTCGGCGACAAAGCCAAGTTCAATTTCGAAACGCCGCTCACCACCCTGGTGTGGCTGACGTCGATTCTGTCGATCGCGCTCACCTACGTCGTCAGCTACTTCATGATCCCCGGCCTGGCCGGCAGTCCCAACCTGTGGTGGCAACTGGCCACCGTGATCAGTTGCGGCACGCTGGCCGGTGCGCTGATCCCGGAGTTCGTCAAAGTGTTCACGTCCACCAATTCACGTCATGTGCGCGAGATCGTCACCAGCTCGCGCGAAGGCGGCGCATCACTCAACATCCTCTCCGGCTTCGTGGCCGGCAATTTCAGCGCCTATTGGCTGGGCATGGTGATGCTGGTGCTGATGTCCATGGGATACCTGGTCAGCACCGCGTTCCCCGAAACGCTGATGATGGCTCCGGCGGTCTTCGCTTTCGGCCTGGTGGCGTTCGGCTTCCTCGGCATGGGGCCGGTGACCATCGCGGTGGATAGCTACGGCCCAGTCACCGACAACGCGCAATCGGTCTACGAGCTGTCTATGATCGAGACCCTGCCCGGTATCTCCGAGGATCTTCAGACGAACTTCGGATTCAAACCGGACTTCGAAAAAGCCAAGGAGAACCTGGAAGAGAACGACGGCGCGGGCAACACCTTTAAGGCCACTTCCAAGCCGGTGCTGATCGGCACCGCGGTGGTCGGCGCCACGACGATGACTTTCGCCACCATCGTTTCTCTCACCCACGGCCTGCAGGACCAGTACATCAAGTACCTTTCGCTGATGAACGCACCCTTCCTGCTCGGCATCATCGCGGGTGGCGCCATCATCTATTGGTTCACCGGCGCCAGCGCGCAAGCGGTAACCACCGGCGCTTATCGCGCGGTCGAGTTCATCAAACGCAACATCAACCTGGAGAGCTCCGAAAAGGCCTCCGTCGCGGATTCGAAAAAGGTGGTCGAGATCTGCACGCGGTACGCGCAGAAGGGCATGTTGAACATCTTCCTCACGGTGTTCTTCGCCACCCTGGCGTACGCCTTCATCGATCCGTTCTTCTTCGTCGGCTATCTGATCTCGATCGCGCTGTTCGGTCTTTACCAGGCCATCTTCATGGCTGACGCTGGCGGCGCCTGGGACAACGCCAAGAAGGTGGTGGAAACCGAACTGCACGCCAAAGGCACGCCGCTGCACGACGCCTGCATAGTTGGCGACACCGTCGGCGATCCGTTCAAGGATACGAGCTCGGTGGCCTTGAACCCCATCATCAAGTTCACCACCCTGTTCGGTTTGCTGGCTGTGTCGCTGGCCGTGGATGTCGGCAACAAGCAAGGCCACGTGCTGACCACGGTGCTGTCCGCCGTCTTCTTCCTAATTTCGCTGTTCTTCATCTACCGCAGCTTCTATGGCATGCGGATCGAAAGCGAAAACAAGGAGTAAGCAGCGAGGTGGGACAGACGCCCGGGTTTCGGGTCCGAAGCGGACTTCCGTCTGTCAACATCCGGAGCGCTCGGAAGCGGGGCGATGGGCAACCGTCGCCCCGCTTGCTTTTGGTAGGGCATGCTTTAGCTTGCCCACGGACACAGCAAGCGTCTTCAATATTCGCCCATCACGCGCGCAGAATCGCTTGGGGTGCGCAATCCTGTGGCGCAGAGGCCTCGCGACTCTTCGATTTTCTTCTTACCTTAAAAGGGCAAGCTAAAGCATGCCCCACCTACGCCAGCTTGGTGGCGCCGGTGAGGAAGCGGTCGATGCCTTGGGCGGCTTTGCGGCCTTCGGCGATGGCCCAGACCACCAGCGACTGGCCGCGGCGCATATCGCCGGCGGCGAACACGCCGGGGACGCTCGACATGTAATCGCCGTCGGTGGCCACGTTGCCGCGCGGGTCGAGCGCTACGCCGAGTTGTTCGATCATGCCGTTTTTCACGGGGCCGAGGAAACCCATGGCGAGCAGCACCAGGTCGGCCTCAATGGTGAATTCGCTCCCGCCGATCGGTTCGAACTTGGGCGGCGGCCCGATGCGCAGGGCGTGCAGTTGGTTCACCTGGCCGCGATCGTCGCCGGTGAAACCGGTGGTGGCGACTCCCCAATCGCGCGTGCCGCCTTCTTCGTGCGAGGTTTCGATGCGCAGTTGCATGGGCCAGAGCGGCCACGGGGTGGACGGCGAGCGATCGTCGGGCGGTTTGGGCAGCAGCTCGAATTGGGTGACACAGGCCGCGCCCTGGCGATGACTCGTCCCCAGGCAATCGGCGCCGGTGTCGCCGCCGCCGATGATGATCACGCGCTTGCCGGTGGCCAGGATGGCCTCGGATTCAGGCACCGTGTCGCCTTCGTTGCGGCGGTTCTGCTGCGGCAGAAACTCCATGGCGAAGTGAATGCCCCGCAAGTTGCGGCCGGGCACGTCGAGGTCGCGCGGATGTTCGGCGCCGCCGGCGAGCAGGATGGCATCGAACTCCTTGCGCAGATCCTCCACTGGGACATTGCCGCCCACCTGGGCGCTGGTCTCGAACTCGACGCCTTCGCCGCGCATCTGCTCCAGGCGCCGGTCGATGAGGTGCTTTTCCATTTTGAAATTGGGGATGCCGTAGCGCAGCAGGCCGCCGATGCGGTCGCTCTTTTCAAACACGGTGACGGCGTGGCCGGCGCGCGCCAGTTGCTGCGCGGCGGCCAGGCCGGCCGGGCCCGAGCCAACCACGGCCACGCGCTTGCCGGTCTTGACGGCGGCAGGCTCCGGCCGGATGAAGCCCTCTTCAAAGCCGCGATCGACGATCGAGCGTTCGATCTGCTTGATGGTGACCGGCGGCTCATTGATGCCGAGCACGCAGGAAGCCTCGCAGGGAGCCGGGCAGATGCGGCCGGTGAATTCGGGGAAATTGTTGGTGGAGTGCAATTGCCGCACGGCGTCGTGCCAGCGGCCATGGTAGATGAAGTCGTTCCAATCGGGAATCAGGTTGGTGAGCGGGCAACCGGTGTGGCAGAACGGAACCCCGCAATCCATGCAGCGAGCGGCCTGGCTGCGCAGGTTCGGCTCGGGGAAAGGGCGATAGACTTCAAACCAGTCCTTGATGCGCTCGGCCGGCGGGCGGCGTTCGGCCACTTCGCGCGTATACTCCATGAACCCGGTGGTTTTTCCCATGTCGACTCCGTTATCAAATCCACCGGCGGCAAAGACCGCCGGCGCTACTGGCTTGGGCCCGCCGGCTACGCCACCGCGGTGGTTTCGCGGTGGATGCCCAGGACGCGTTTGTATTCGTGCGGGAAGACTTTGACGAACTTGGGCACCATCTGCTCCCAGTTCTCCAGTATCCATTTACCGCGCGGGCTGGCCGTCGACTCGACGTGGCGATAGATCAGCCCATGCAGCAGGCCGGCATCGGCTTCGCCGACGGATTCCAGGTCCACGGCGGCGGTATTACAGCGCTTGTCGGCAAAATCGCCCTTATCGTCGAGGACGAAGGCAATGCCTCCGCTCATGCCGGCGGCGAAATTGCGGCCGACCTTGCCCAGCACCACCACCAGGCCATTGGTCATGTACTCGCAGCCGTGATCGCCCAGGCCTTCCACCACCGCGGTGGCGCCGGAGTTGCGCACGGCGAAGCGTTCGCCGGCCATACCGTTGAGAAACGCTTCCCCACTGGTGGCGCCATAAAGGGCCACGTTACCAATGACGATGTTTTCTTCCGGCAGGAAGTTGGACGCGCGCGGCGGATAGACGATCAGCTTGCCACCGGAGAGGCCCTTGCCGACGTAATCGTTGGCGTCGCCTTCAAGCTCGAGCGTCACGCCGTGGGCCAGAAACGCGCCGAAACTCTGGCCGGCCGAACCGGTGAACTGGAAGTGGATGGTGCCGTCGGGCAAGCCGGCCGAACCGTGGCGGCGCGCGATTTCGCCCGAGAGCATGGCACCCACCGTGCGGTGGATATTGCGGATGGGCAGCTTGATGACGATGGGTTCGCCGCCCTCGATCGTCTCGCGGGCATGATCGATCAGCTTGTAGTCGAGCGCCTGGTCGAGCCCGTGGTCCTGCGCCTGCACGCAGCGCCGGGCTATGCGCAGCGGCACCTGTGGGTTGTACAGCAGCATCGACAAGTCGAGGCCCTTGGCCTTCCAGTGGTCCAGCGCCTTGCGCGGGTCCAGCATGTCCACCCGGCCCACCATTTCGTCGAAAGTGCGGAAGCCCATCTGCGCCATGTAGCCGCGGACCTGTTCGGCGATGAAGAAGAAAAAGTTGATGACGTGCTCGGGCGTGCCGCGGAACTTGGCGCGCAACGCAGGGTCCTGCGTGGCCACGCCGACCGGGCAGGTGTTGAGGTGGCACTTGCGCATCATGATGCAACCGAGGGCCACCAGCGGCGCAGTCGAGAAGCCGAACTCCTCGGCGCCCAGCAGGGCGGCGATCACCACGTCGCGGCCGGTTTGCAGCTTGCCATCGGTCTGCACGCGGATGCGTCCGCGCAGATCGTTGAGCACCAGCACCTGGTGCGTTTCGGCCAAGCCGAGCTCCCAGGGTATGCCGGCATGGCGGATGCTCGAGAGCGGGGAAGCGCCGGTGCCGCCGGAATCGCCGGCGATCAGCACCACGTCGGCATGCGCCTTGGCGACGCCGGCCGCCACCGTGCCCACCCCCACTTCGGCCACCAGCTTCACCGCAATGCGCGCCTTCGGATTGACGTTCTTGAGATCGTAAATCAACTGCGCCAGGTCTTCGATGGAATAGATGTCGTGGTGCGGCGGCGGCGAAATCAGACCCACGCCGGGAATCGAGTGGCGCACCCGTGCGATGGTTTCGTCCACCTTGTGGCCGGGAAGCTGGCCTCCTTCGCCGGGTTTGGCGCCCTGCGCCATCTTGATCTGCAATTCGTCGGCGTTGACCAGGTAATTGACAGTGACGCCGAAGCGGCCGGAGGCCACCTGCTTGATGGCGGAGCGGCGTCCGTCGGCGAAGCGCTCCTCGTCCTCGCCGCCTTCGCCGGTATTCGATTTGCCGCCGATGCGGTTCATCGCCAGCGCCAGGGTTTCGTGGGCCTCCTTGGAAATCGAGCCGAACGACATGGCGCCGGTGGCGAAGCGTTTGACGATGGAAGCCACCGGCTCGACCTCTTCGAGCGGAATCGGCTCGTCCGCCTTCTTGATTTCGAGCATCCCGCGCAGCGTAGTGAGCTGCCGGTTCTGCCCGTCGATCAATTCCGTGTATTCCTGGAAGGTGGCAAAACTGTTCTGCCGCACGGCGTGCTGCAGCTTGGCGATGGTCTGCGGATTGAAGAGATGGTACTCGCCGCGCTCGCGATATTGATAGGTGCCGCCGATGGCGAGGTCGGTATCGGATTCGTTCCGAGGCTGGAAGGCGTGCTGATGTTTGAGGATGGCTTCGCGCGCCAGAACGTCCAGATCCACACCCTCGATGCGCGAAACGGTCCCGGTGAAATAGCCTTCTACCAGGTGCTTGGAGAGGCCGATGGCTTCGAACACCTGCGCGCCGCGATAGCTCTGCAAGGTGGAAATGCCCATCTTGGAAAAGGTCTTGAGGAGACCCTTGTTGATGGCCTTGATGAAATGCGTTACCGCTTTTTCCGGCTGCACGCCGGTGTCCTGAAGCTGGCCGGCCTGCAACGTTTCGAGAGCGAGGTACGGATTAACGGCGCTGGCGCCGTAGCCGATCAGCAGCGCGAAGTGCATCACCTCGCGCGGCTCGCCCGATTCGATGATGAGCGCCACCTGGGTGCGCGTCTCCTCGCGCACCAGGTGATTGTGCACGGCGGCGAGCGCGAGCAGGCTGGGAATGGGCGCGTAGTCCCGGTCCAGGCCGCGGTCGGAAAGAATCAGCAACGTATAGCCGGACTGGATGGCGAGCGAGGCGCGGCGGCAAAGTTGGCCGAGCGCGCGCTCCAGGCCGCGCTCGCCTTCCTCGACGGCGAACAGCATGGGCAGCGTGGTGGCCAGGAAACTGCCTTGCGAAACGCGCCGCAGCCGTTCCAGGTCGCGGTTGGTCAGGATGGGATGCGGCAGACGCAGTGTGTGGCAGTGCTGCGGCGTTTCGGCCAGGATGTTGCGCTCGGTGCCGATGTAACTGATCAGCGACATCACCATCTCTTCGCGGATGGGGTCGATGGGCGGGTTGGTCACCTGAGCGAAAAGCTGTTTGAAGTAGTTAAACAGCGGTTGCGGCTTATCGGAAAGACAGGCCAGCGGCGTATCGGCGCCCATCGAACCGATCGGCTCCTCGCCCTTGGCGGCCATCGGGCCGAGGATCATTTTCAAATCTTCATCCGTGTAGCCGAAGGCGCGCTGCCGCTGCAGCAAGGTATCCCTCTCGGTGCCATACTCGCGCGGCGGCTCGGGCAGTTCGTGAATCTGGACCTGGTTTTCCTTGATCCAGAGCTGGTAGGGGTTGCGGCCGTAAAGGTTGGCCTTGAGTTCCTTATCCGAGATGATGCGGCCGCCCACGGTATCCACCAGCAACATTTTCCCCGGCTGCAAGCGGCCCTTGAGTTTGACATCCTCGGGCTTGACGGGGAGCACGCCGGCCTCCGAGGCCATGATGATGAGGTCGTCGTTGGTGACCAGGTAGCGGGCCGGGCGCAGGCCATTGCGATCCAGCGTGGCGCCGATCGAGCGGCCGTCGGTGAAAGCGATGGCCGCCGGGCCGTCCCACGGTTCCATCAGCGACGCGTGATATTCGTAGAACGCACGCTTCTGCGGGTTCATGTCCGGGTTGCCCGACCAGGCTTCGGGGATCAGCATGGCCATGGCGTGGCTGATGCCGCGGCCGGCCATCACCAGCAGCTCCAGCGCGTTGTCGAACGAAGCCGAATCGCTGCCGCCAGGCGCGATGATGGGGAACAGTTTCTTGATATCGGCGCCGAACAAGGGCGATTCCAGCACCGACTGGCGGGCGTGCATCCAGTTCACATTGCCGCGCAGCGTGTTGATTTCACCGTTATGGGCGATGAACCGGTACGGGTGCGCCAGTTGCCAGGTGGGAAACGTGTTGGTGGAGAAGCGCTGGTGCACCAGGCAGAGCGCGCTGGTCACGTCGGGATCGCTCAGCTCGGGATAGAAGTTGGCGATTTGCGGCGCCAGCAGCAGGCCTTTGTATACGATGGTGCGGCACGAGAAGGACGGCATGTAGAAGAAGCTCTTCTCGGGCAGATCCGACTTGGCAACTTCGTTTTCGGCGCGCTTGCGGACCAGGTACAGTTTGCGCTCGAGCTGGTCGTCATTCATTCCCTTGCCGCGGCTGACGAAAATCTGCTGGATGTAGGGCTGGCTGTTGCGCGCTTCGCGGCCGATGGCGGCGCCATTGATGGGCGTGTCGCGCCAGCCGAGCACGGTGAGGCCTTCTTCGGTGACGATGCGCTCCAGAATGCCTTCGCATTGCAGGCGGTCGTGGCGTTCCACCGGAAGGAACGTCATGCCCACTCCGTATTCCCCCGCGGCCGGGAGCGTGAAACCGCGTTTGGCGCACTCGCGGGCGAAGAACTTGTGCGGGATCTGAATCAGCACGCCGGCGCCGTCGCCGGTTTCCGGATCGCAGCCGCAAGCGCCGCGGTGGGTCAGGTTGATCAGAACCTGTATGCCCTTGACAATGATGTCGTGCGATTTCTGGCCCTTGATATTGGCGACGAAGCCGATACCGCAGGAGTCGCGTTCTTGGGCCGGGTCATAGAGACCCTGTGGTTGGGGCAGGCCGCGAGGCGTAACGGTGTCATTCATAAATTATCCCGTTGCCATCCACGACTCCTGGAGGGTAATCCGGTCGCGGCTGGGTGGAGTCTCGGCGGTTGCCTTAGCTCACAAGTTTACCAGCACCGCTACTATTAGGCAATAGAAAATTGATTCCTTGACAGAATTAGTACAGGTTATGATATGCTGGACCGGTGAGCTTCTGGGAGCTTCGGCTTTTCAAAGAGATAGCTGTAACGGGCAGCATGAGCAAGGGAGCCAAGCTCTGCGGTGTCACCCAATCTGCGGCGAGCCAACACGTGCAGGAGGTGGAACGGCGCTTGGGCGCGCCGCTGCTGGACCGCGCCAAGCGGCCGCTGGAACTGACGCCCGCCGGCAAGCTGTACGCCGACTTCTGCCGCGATGTGATGCGCCAGGAAGACGAGTTTCAACTCGCGCTGGAGCGGCTCAAGCAGGAAGTGGAAAGCACCGTACACGTGGCGTCGATCTATTCGGTTGGGCTTTCCGAGATGAGCCGGCTGAGCGAAGAGTTCTCCGCGAGCCACCCCACGGCGCGCCTGGAAGTGGAATACATGCGGCCGGACAAAGTCTATGCGGCGGTGAGCGGTGGGCAGGCGGACCTGGGGCTGGTGAGCTATCCGCAGTCGAGCCGAGAGATTGCCGCGATTCCGTGGCGCGACGAAGAGATGCGGCTTGCCATGGCGCCCACGCACGCGCTCGCCGGCCGCCAGCTTGTCTTGGCAGCCGACCTTGCGGGCATCGATTTCATCGGCTTCGATGAAGATCTTTCGATTCGCCGCGAGATCGATCGCTTCCTGCGCGTGCGGGGAGTGACCGTGCATATGGTGATGCACTTTGACAATATACAGATGATCAAGGAAGCCGTGGCGTTGGGTTCCGGCGTCAGTATTCTGCCCGCGCGCAGCATGCAGGCCGAGATTGAGCGTGGGCGGCTGGTCGCAGTGGGCCTGGAAGCGCCGGGCTTAGTGCGCCCGGTCGGCATCGTGCATCGCCGCCGCAAGAAATTCAACCGGGCCGCGCAAGCCTTCCTCGAGTTGCTGCTTCCCGGCGGCGCGGAGAAGGCCAGGCTGGCGGGCTAAGGCAAATTCGTGGGGGACACACGGATTGCGGGACTGCGACGCTTCGAACCTACTCACGCCCCTGTTCCGGCTGGGTCCGGGCCAAGCTTGCCGAAATCTCGTGTCCAGAGATCAACGCCGTTCACCCAATCCTCCATCCATTGGGCAAAAGTACAACCCTTGGCCTTTCGTTCCAGGTCGTCGAAGAGATCGACAACTTCCCCGTCTATCGCTGAACAATCGATAGCCGAGAAGTTTCCACAACCCCATTCGCAGATCATGACGAGCTTCTTCGGCCAGTCGTACGAATCGTCCGCTACCGACTGGAGATAGACGTTGGGGATCGACATGCTGATCTCTGAAGCGTTTTCGCTATCTACCCCAAACAACCCGTAGCCGGGGCCAAAGCCGCCGTTCCCTACCTCGGTCCAAAGCTTCTCCAACAGGGGCGGAAGCTGGAACCCCATCCGTGTCTCGGCGTCTTGCACGGCTCTTCGGGCTGCCGGTGGAGGCAATGGTTGGACTGGTGCCCGGCCCAACAAGTCTATTAACTTCTGAGATATTGCTGTCCTGCGCCTTGGATCGTTCGCAAGTTCCTTAATGTGTGCGACCAGTTCCGCTTCCGTCATAGACCCATTTTGCAACGGCCGTGGCGCGCGCGTCCACGCGTGCAGAGTCGCGAGTCATCGCGACTTTTCTTCAAGAAATGTCGGCACGACTGCCGACACACCACGCGTGGACGCGCGCGCCACGAGACTCAGGGCTCCGGCAGCGCCGCGGCCGCGATCTGCGCGATGTCGAGCAGCTTGGGCGGCGACTGGGTGAGCGTGCCTAGAGCATCGCGAAGCATGCTCTGGCAGAAGGGGCAAGCGGTGCCGATCGTCGCGGCGCCGGTCGAGAGCAGCTCTCCGGCGCGCGCCAGGCTGACGCGTGTGCCCTTCTCTTCGCCGAGGAACATCTGGCCGCCGCCAGCGCCGCAGCAGAAAGACCGTTCGCGGGCGCGCGGCGGATCGGCAACATCCGCGTAGAGCTCCAGCACGCTGCGCGGCTCGTCATAGACATTGCGATAACGGCCCAGGTAACAGGGATCGTGAAATGCGACTTTGCCTGCCGAGGCCTGGGCAACCGGCAGCCGCGTCACCAACCGCGCCAGCAGTTCGCTGTGATGTTCGATCTCGAACGCGGCTCCGTATTCGCGCCAGTCGGTGCCGATGGTGCGCACGCAATGCGGGCAGATGGAAACCATGCGGGCTACCTTCGCGGCGCGCAGTGTTTCGATGTTAGCTTCGGCCACTTGCGCCGCCGCCAGATCGTTGCCCAGCCGGCGCGCCGGATCGCCGGTGCATTTTTCTTTGCGCAGCACGCCAAAGGTGACGCCGGCATGGCGTAGCACGCGCGCCAGCGCCAGAACGATCTCCCGCCCTCGTGGATCGTAAGAGCCCATGCAGCCCAGCCAGAGGCAGTATTCCTGCGTGCCGTCGAAATACGGCAGCTCGTTTTTCTCGATGAACGTCTGCCGCTCGGATGGGGCGAAGCCGAGCGCGTTACCGTTGCGCTCCAGGTTGCGGAAGAGCTTGGAGCCGTATTCGTTTTCCCATTTTCCGGTGTTCACCGCGCCGCGCCGCAGGCCGACGATGAGCGGCAAATGCTGTATCCCCACCGGGCACTCGAATTCGCAAGCCCCGCAGGTGGTGCATTGAAATGCAGCCTCTTCGTCGATATGGCGGCCCAGCAGAGGCGCTTCCCCGCCCGTGCCGAACTCGTTCAGGTAACGGCGAACCCCAAGCACGATTTCCTTTGGGTTCAAAACCTTTCCGGTGTTGTACGCCGGACAATGCTCGGTGCAGCGGCCGCACTCGACGCAAGTGAATGCCTGCAAGGCGTCCATGCGCGTGACATCTTTGCCGGTGTCGAGGCCGAAGTCCTCGTCGCCCTCGAGCGGCGGTATGCGGCTGAAGCCTTGCCGGCGCAGGAACACCGTCACCGGGCTGAGCGCCAGGTGCAAGTGCTTGGTGTGCGGAATCAGCGGCAGAAACGCCAGCAGCGCCAGCGTGTGCAGCCACCAGTTCACGTGCGCCGCGTTGCCCTCGGGCAGCGCTAGCCCGGCCAGGTAGGTGAGCATCAGGAAAAAGATCAGCCCCGCGATCACGCCCGATTCCTTCGAAACCTTGCCGAGCCAGACCGGCCGCGCTACAAAGCGGCGCACGCAGAGGCCGGTGATCGCTACCGCGACCGCGACCGCCCAGACGGCGACAAAATCCAGATAGGCGCGGCCCCAAGCGCTCGCCGGCGAGAGCAGGCGCACGCCGAACGCCTCCGCGAAATGATTCAGCGTGACCAGCGCAAAGGCGCAGAATCCCCAGAACACGAATGCGTGCGCGAGGCCGGCGAGCGGGCGCCCGCGAATCACCTTGCCCTGCGCCGCGACTTCCCAAAGGAACTGGCGGACGCGCGGGCCGATGGGCGTGAGGCTATAGTCGGGCGTCGGGCGCGCCGTGCGCAACACCTGCACCACGGTGCGAAAGCGCCGCCAGAACAGCCACGCCGAAGCGGCGACGAGCACAACCAGAATGAACTGTTCCAGCCACGATGAGCCCATCGGCATTCGCCAAAGTCTGAGCGTAACAGAAGGCAGGAGACAGGAGTCAGGAGACAGAAGTCAGAAGTCGGAGTGGTGCCAGCGCGGCGCCTTCCGTCTTCTGACTTCTGTCTTCTGACTCCTGACTTCCGCCTCGCCCAGCTAGAATCAAGAGGGAGGCTTCCTTGCGCATTGTCGTTTCCGGCGCCGCCGGGTTCATCGGGTCCCATTTTTGCGACCGCCTGCTGGCGGAAGGGCATACCGTGGTGGGGCTAGACAATTTCCTCACCGGAGCCGCACGCAATCTGATGCACCTGGCGGACGAACCGCGTTTCAGACTTATCCAGCAGGACATCACCGAGCCGTTTTCAATCGCGGGCGCGGTGGATGCAGTGGTGAACATGGCTTCGCCCGCCAGCCCGAAGGATTACCATGAACACCCGATCGAAACCCTGATGGTGGGCTCGGCCGGCACGGGGCGCATGCTCGACCTGGCGCGGGAGAAGCGCGCGCGCTTCCTGCTGACTTCCACTTCGGAATGCTATGGCGACCCGGAGGTTCACCCGCAGGTGGAATCGTACTGGGGCCATGTGAACCCGGTCGGGCCGCGCTCGTGTTACGACGAAAGCAAGCGCTTCGCCGAAGCGCTGACCATGGCCTATCACCGCAAGCACGGCGTGGCCACCCACATCGCGCGCATCTTCAATACTTACGGCCCGCGCATGAAGCTGAATGACGGCCGCGTGGTGCCGGCCTTTCTTGGCGAGGCGCTGGCGGGAGCGCCCATCACGGTTTTTGGCGATGGCTCGCAGACCCGCAGTTTCTGTTACGTGACCGACCTGGTGGACGGCCTGTACCGGCTGATGCTTTGCGACGAGCGCTACCCGGTGAATCTGGGCAACCCGCACGAAATGACGATCCTCGAGTTCGCGGAGCAAATACGGCGGCTGACGGATTCCCAATCGCCCACCGAGTTCCGCCCGCTGCCCGAGGACGACCCCAAGCAGCGCCGTCCCGACATCGGCAAAGCGCGCGCGATTCTAGACTGGGAGCCGCGTGTGACGCTCGAAGACGGCCTGCGCCTCACCGTGGAGTACTTTCGCCGGGAAGCGGCATGACCCGTCAGTGGTTATCCGCGAGCTTTTCCCGGCCAGTCCAGGTACTTGCGCTATTTGCCTGCCTCTTGCCCGTCTCCCACTCCGAAACGGTGCAATTATTCCAATGGAAGAACGTCAACATCCAGGGCATGGGCTACGTGACCGGTCTGGTGGTGCAGCCGGTCGCACCGTTCGATGTTTACATCCGCACCGATGTCGGCGGCTCTTATCGCTTCGATCGACCCTCATCCAGTTGGATTCCTCTCCTCGATGGCCTTGCCACTCAGGGCGGTATCGGGACCGAAACGGTGGCCATCGATCCCGGCACTCCCTCGCGCGCCTATGTGGTCATCCCCCGCACCAATTCCATCGTCAAGAATGAATACCAGTACACCGCCGAGGTGATGGTCTCGGAAGACCGCGGAGTCACCTGGCGCGGCACTGGCCTGGTGCAGCACGGCCTCTATATCGGCGCCAATGACGATTACCGGGTGGAATCCGGCGAGCGCCTGGCGGTTGACCCCATTAACCCAAACGTGCTTTACTTCGCATCCCGCCGCAACGGTTTGTGGAAGGGTTCGCGCCAGTCCGACGCGCAATATACCTGGACGCAGGTTTCCGGTGGCCTTCCGCCGTGGACCACCAATCCGGCCACCGACGCAGCCGGTTACACCTTCGTACTCTTCGATTCCAGAGCAACCACCAACGGCGTTTCCCAAACCATCTACACCGGCGTGCACGGCAGCGCCGTCTGGCGGTCGG
Source organism: Bryobacterales bacterium (assembly GCA_003142185.1). Classification (GTDB taxonomy): domain Bacteria; phylum Acidobacteriota; class Terriglobia; order Bryobacterales; family Bryobacteraceae; genus Bog-375. Next base: position 60,774 of record PLOR01000019.1, on the reverse strand, counting down.
CAGACGGTGGCCAGACCTGGACCAGCCTGGGCGGTCCCAGCAACCCCATTCGCGGCGTGGTTGCCAGTGACGGCACGCTGTATGTGAGTTGCGGCGTAACCAGCCCCGGCGCTGGAAACGTGGCGCGGTATTCCAACGGCCAATGGACCGATATTACTCCCGGCGACAACTCCGCTCCGTACACCGGAATCACCGCGGATCCGGGCAACCCGGCCACGGTGATGGTCGGCCGCGATAGTTCCGTCTGGCGATCCACCAACGCGGGCGCTTCCTGGAGCCGGCAAGTCATGGTCATGAACGGCGTCGACCGGCTTGACTCCGGCTCGAATCTTTCCGCCCCGAAGTATTATATTTCCACTGCGGGAGCTTCCGGCGGTATGGCAGCTCTCTTCATCGATCCTTCGAATAGCAAACAGGTCTGGTGGACCAATGGCTGGGGAGTCGCGCTCACTACCGACGTCACGGCCAGCCCGCCCTTCTGGGCCTGGCAGATGCAGAATCTGGAAGAGTTGGTTGGCGTGATGGTGCGGGTTCCTCCGAAGAGCGGCGGCGCCGACCTGATCAGCATGGTGGAAGACATGGTCGGGTTCCGTCACGCCGATCGCGACCAGGTGCCCGTCGCCAAAATCAACCCGTCCGGCGTCCCGTTCGATCCTAATCCGAGCTTCAGTTGGCAAACCGGCATGTATGGCGGCACTACTTATCCCGTGCCGTGGCCCAACGTTTCCATGGGCGCAAGCCTGGACTACAGCTACTACCATCCGGACAATCTGGCCTTCGTCGGCAATGGCGAATGGCAGGCCTGGTCGCTATACGGCTTCTCGAGCGACAACGGCGTGAACTGGACAGCCTTTGCCTCAGTACCCTCCGAGCAGCTCTGGTCGGGCGGCACCGAACAGTTGTCCACGCCCGTTAGCGGACAGATCGCCATGTCGTCCACCAATCCGCAGAATATGATCTGGGCGCCGGCCTGGGGCACGTTTGACGGCGGATTTGACACCGCCAGTGCGCCAAATGCGCCTTGGCCGCATTACACTACCGACGGCGGCAAGACCTGGGCTCTGTGCAAGCTGGCCAACCCGCCGCCACGGCCCATCCCCTACGATCCCCAGAACAACGATAACGTGCACTATGACTCGCTGCCGAAATCCTGGGCCATCGGCATCAGCCCTTACGTGACCAGCAACATTCTGTCGGCGGACAGGAACGACGCCAACGGCAAGACTTTCTACTATTGGGACAACTCGTTCTTTTACTACTCGACGGACGGCGGAGCAACCTGGACTACCAGCGCCGCGGCCGGTTTCCCCTCCTATATCACAGGCGTTACCATCGCCTCCAACCCGGTGGCTTACGGCGATGTCTGGATGGCCTTCGCCCGCAACGGCTGTTGTGGAACCGCGGACGTCAACGGCAACCCGCTCTACCATTCCACCGATGGGGGAAAGACTTTCCACACCGTGGCGGGGATCGACATCTGCGACAAGGTCGCTTTCGGCCTGGGCAACAGCCTGCAGACTCCCTTCATCTATATCCTGGGCCGCATCGCCGGCGCGACGCGCGACGCTATCTATAAGTCCGCGGACGGAGGACAGACCTGGATTCGCATCACTAACCCGGATACCCAGGCCATGCTGAACGTGGCGCAGATGGAGGGTGACATGCGAACCCCGAACCTGCTCTATCTGGCCGTGGCCGGGCGAGGCATCTGGTACGGCACCCTGCCGGCTTCCACTCCGGCCGCGCCCACCTTCACTGCGAATGCGGTGACTAACGGCGCGAGTTTCTCGGACGTATTAACGCGCGGTTCGGTAGCCTCGATTTTCGGCGCTAACCTTGCGCCGGATGGGCCTCCGGCCGCGGCGGCGTTTGTCCCGCTGCCCACCAGTCTCAACGGCGTGATAGTCACAGTCGACAGCTTCCCCGCCCCGCTCTGGTACGTCTCTTCGGGGCAGATCAATTTTCAGATGCCATGGGACGCGGCATTGGCAGGCACTTCCAGTATCCAGATCTACAACGGGCTCGGTGTCAGCGACGCTGTTTCCGTGACTCTCTCTCCCTACGCTCCGGGAGTTTTTCAGTATTCACCGGCGGCGGGAGATACGGAAGGCGTCATCACGCATAAGGATTATAGCCTGGTGACCGCGGCAAATCCCGCCGTTCCCGGAGACCAGATCGTGGTGTGGATGACCGGCTTCGGAGACGTGACGGTGGTTCCCGACACCGGCTTCGGGAGTCCTTTGGACGCCACCGTGACCACGCTGCCCACGGCGTCTCTCGCGGGAACCGATGTTACCGTGACCTACGCCGGCCTGACTTACGGCGCAATTGGCTTGACGCAGGTGCAAGTCCAACTGCCCGGCACTCTTCCGGCGGGCAATCCACTGTCTTTGCAGATCACCGCCGGTGGCTCCTCAAGCCAGGTTGTTCCTTTGTGGGTAAAGCAGCCTTAGCCTGGTCATAGCTCTGGCGCATCCGGTCGATGCAGTCACTCCTGCTTGCCCCCGCCCTGAGCCTGGGCTGCCTCATAACTCGCGATACTCGCGCTCAGCGCCCGCGCCAGGTCCTGCTGGTTCCGCGCCTGCGCCACCCGCAGCGACCTGCGCGCCATCTCCAGCGCGTCGCCCCACCTGCCCAACTGCGCATAGACCGCGGCCAGTGTACCGCCAATCGCCGGGTCCTCCCCCGCAGCCGCCCTCTCTAAATGCGGGATCGCTTCGTCAAACCTCCCGCGCGTGGCCAACAGCCGTCCCAGATCGTAATGCAGTTTGGCCGAGTTCGGATTGGCGGCCAAAGCTTTCTCGAAATGCGGAATCGCGTCGTCGAAGCGGCCTTTCTCCAGCAGCGCGCCTGCCAGGTTCGCATGGATCTCGCTCGAGTCTGGGTCGCCCGCCAGCGCCTTCTCAAAACTCGCGATGGCTTCGTCCAGCCGTCCCGCCTTGGCCAGCGCAATCGCCAGGTTGGCGTGCGCCTCCGAATCCCCGGGGCTGAGCTGCAGCGCCTTCTCACACTCCGCAATCGCTTCGCCCGTCCTGCCGCGTTCCGCCAATGCTGCGCCCAGGTTGCTGTGCGCCTTGGCGTCCCACGGACTCAGTTGCGCGGCCCGCTCCAAATACGGAATGGCGTCGTCCAGTTTTCCCGCGCGCGCCAGCGCGATGCCCAGGTTGGTGTACCCATCCGGATAGTCCGGCTCGGATTCCATCGCCTTCCGGTATTGGGCCATGGCGTCGCCGGTCCGGCCCACCGTTTCCAGCAGCACCCCCAGGTTGCTGTGGGCCTTGGCATCGTCGGGGCTCAGCGCCAACGCTTCGTTCCATTTCGCAATGGCCGCGTTGTATTCATTCTTCTGCCCCAGTTCCGATGCCACGTCGAACAATCGGTAAAACTCCGTAGCGGGCGTGTCGATCCTCGCCATGCCGTCCGGCGCAATGTTGACGAACTCCGGGATATTCACGGCGCGGTTGGCGGCCGTCGCGTTTTCGATCAGGATCGCCGGGCTGTCGTTGCCATTCTCGTCCAGGTGGGTCAGGTACATCTGCGTGTACAGCGAACGCGCTTTCGAAGAGAACACCAGCCATCGCCCGTTCGGCGAAAAACTGTGCCACGAGTTCATGCGCCACGTATTGCACTTGAGCGGCCGCGCCACCCCGCCCGTGGCCGGTACGATGAACAACCGGCTGTCGGGGCGCATCAATAAACCGTTGTGACATTCCACGAAGACGATCCATTTGCCATCCGGCGACACCTTCGCGAAATTATTGCTCATGCCGTTCCGCGAAGCGCCTTCGATGCGCTCCGCCTGGCCGCCCTGGCCGCCGTTGAACGGAATCCGGTAGAGGTCGTACTGAATCTGCGTCTCGTCCGGACTATTGGCGTATTCCGACGCTTTTTGTCCCGCCGGATACGGTTCCCTGGCCTCCGCTCTCGCAAACACCAGGTAATTGCCATCGGGACTCCACACCGCATTGGTCTGCACATAGCGCGGATCGTCGGCGCCCGGCAGCGGTTGCAGTTGGGCCGCCGCACGGCTATACCAAGCCAGGATGCCTCGTGTCGGATAGAATACCTGGCCGAAGCCGTAATTCTTGTAACCCGCGTTGTAGAGGCGGTCCGCCAAGCCGCGCGCCAGGCCGTTCACGTTCAGCGTGCGGCGCACGCGCGGATCGTCGATGGTGGTGACTACGTACTCGCCATGGGGCGACACCTGGGACATAAAACCGAATCGCTTGGCGGCCGGCCCATCGGTCTTCACCGGCGCCTCGCCGCGAAAGGAACTCCATCGGATCACGTCTTCATCCCGGATGGACATCTCCTTGCGCACGGGGACCAGCGCGTACAAGCCCTTGTCGTTCTGGGGGCCGTCCACATCCAGTCCGAGTGTATGGCCATCGCGCGCGAAGGAATGGCAGTTGGCGCAAGTCGGCAGACCCTGCATCACGATCTTGCTTTGCGTCTCGCCCACATTGCGCAGACGCCAGGCAATCAGCCCGATGGCAAAGGGCGGCAGCGGCTTAATCACGCCATTGACGGTCGGGCTGGGGATCAGCGGCACATCCCTGTAAAAGATAGGCGCGCCAACCGGGTCCAGCGAAGTTTCGATGGAGATTCGGGCGCGTGAAACGGCGCGGGTGTCGTTCGGGTCCGCGAATCCGGTGATGGTGACGGTGGCGGCGCCCTTCGTGGAACCGCTCTTGATGGCCGCCCAGGTCTGCGGATCGGGCTTCCAGGTATGCGCCGCGGCTTGCTCCGGCGTGAGGGTGGGCGGCACAGCGCCCACGCAGCGCGGATCGATCTCGCCGACTTCGAAACGCTCGCCGCTGGACTTCACCTGCAAACTCGCCGCGCCGCCGGCGAATTTCACTTCGATTTTCCAATGCGTAGCGCTGGCTTCGGCGTCGCGCCATAAGAATGTTGGAGGCGCCATGTCGGGTGGGAAGATCGACCCGTCAGTTGGGTAGTCGATGGTGATCGGGGCTACGCTCTCGGAGCGCGGGCCGGGCGACGCCGCTATCGCGGCCGCGGCGCACAAGCAGAGCACGCAGGTCCCTAAATCCCTCACGCTGGCTCTATATTCTAACGCGGAGGCCCGGCTTTAGCCAGCGCGCCCTGTGAAGATTGTGAAGATCCACCCACGTGTCTGGACCTGCTGATGTGTCATCTTTTTCATGGATGATCAGTTCGCTTCGATCTTTACGTCAGTCTGCGTGACCGATTCGGTGTCGCCTTGGCGGGCCGAGGCGCGGACTTGGTAGACACCTGGTGGAATGGAGGCCGCTGGAATGGTCAGCACATATGGGATCCGGCCCTGAGCGTCGGCGTCTGGTAACTGCATCGGCACCTTCGTCAAGCTCACGCCGTTCAGCAGAAATTCGATTTCCACCGTGGGCTTGGCGGAAATCGCGGGGTCTCGATAGACCACGAAGAACAGCCGCAGGTTCGAATTCTCCGCCCGAGGCACGCTGTTATTCAATGTCGGCGTAATGCTGCCACCTTGAAACTGGAATGGTTCGTTGGGATCCAGGCCCTTCACATTGGGTGTGTAAGAGCGAACCGACGTCAGCGAGGAGATGCCCACGCCTTTGGCTGTGGGCGCCACCGAGAACTCGCTGTGCCCGGTTCCCATATTGCCGCTCTCGCGGTCCATCACCGCGGTCTCCAGAGTATATTTTCCGGGTGGAAGCTCGATCGCCATCTTGTCCACGAAATTGCCCATCTTCAACTGATCGGCGGTAACGTGGACCGAACGGTCGCGGGTCAGCTTGGAACCCGCTACTTCGCCCTTGGCGTCCTTCGCCAGCGCAGCCACCGAGAAGTGGACATTGAACCCGGCCGCATCCGGTTTGGCCTGCAAGCCATGCAGCGGAACCTCGACCAATACCGAAAGATCCCTGCCGTCGCTGCGCGGCTGCTGGAGGACAGCGCCTGCACGGAATTCGACGTCATGCAAAACCCGAGCTTCGGAGATGGCTTTGAGCAGCGGCAATTCAAAGGCTTCCAGGCCCGCGGCGCGCGCTTCCGGAGGTAAGGCAAAGTAACCATTACGAGCTTGCAGAACCAGGTTCTTTCGGTCGCTGTCCAGTTTCAGCTTGTGAAAGCTGCCATCGTAGTTGTCGATGTGCGGGTCATAGGTTAGCTCGTAGTAGCTGGCGATTTCTTCGTTCACGTGACGAAGCGGCGTGCGCAAGTCGTTGCTCTCGCCGAGCAGGAAGCCGCCGGTGGCCTCCGCCAGGTTGCGGATCGGAAGCTGCTTGTTGGCGCGCGAGGAGGTCTCGGCATCGTCCGACGACCTCATCTCCGCCTGGGTGGCGTTCCCCTCCTGCAGCGTGCTGGTGGAGGAAGCCGCGTTGGCTCGGCCCAACTGGTCGGTGGCTCCCGCATTCTGCGCGAAGGTCATCACGCCACGGGTATCCACCGCATAAAAAGTAACGTTGGCGCGGTTTGCCATGCTCGTCAGATTGCGGAAAATCGCATCCAGCTCAGGCGTCAAATACATTCCCGCCGTGAAGTAGAGCACGGACTTGCGTCCAGGCATGGATTGCAGCCCCCGCACCAGAGACTCCAGCGCAGTGAGCGAAAGCCGCGTTTCCTGAGAAGCCATCGTCGCATCCATGCGCAGCATGTCGAGCATCACCGTTGCGAGCCTGGCTTCGATGGCTGCCGAGCCGGCCGCGGAGCCGGTCGGCAGCGCCTGGGTCGCAGTCTGAGTGGCTGCGGTGAGCGTCGTGTTGGGCTGATCGGCGCCGTTGACGGTCTGACCGGCCAGGTACCTCTTCAGATCGCTCTTGATCTTGTCCGATTCGGGAAGCAGTCGGGTGGATGAGTACCCGCTCGTGGCGGTTTCGATGGCCTTGACGAGCGCGTCCTTATCCGCCGTAAACTGCTGCAGGACCAGCAAGCGCGTGTCGATCACGACTACCGAATAGAAAACGTTGGCGCCCTGTTCGCCCTTAACCAGGTCGAGCGCGCCCTCGCGTGCGGTCTTTCGCTGGGTGGGGTCGCCCAGAGCTTCGAAGGCCAGAGTCACCAGACGTAATTGGCGCAGGGGATCGAGCTTGGTGGTGGCGCCGCCTTGGGTGATCGCCTCGGCGCCCTGCACCAGGCGAAAGCTGGTCGGTTGCTGCTTGGCGCCGTTGTCGCTGACCGTCAGATCGTCTTGCTTGAGATCCGTGACAGGCTTGCCTTTCTTATCGCGGGCAATGAAGTCCAGCACGACTTCATCGACGGTGGTTTTGACAACGGGATTTTGCGAGGCGCCGGCGGGAACGGCCGGCTGTTGGGCGGGCACCGGCAAAGTGGCGATCATGGCGATCGCCGCCAGGGTGAGTGAGTAAATGCAAATCCTCATGATTGATTATCCGGATCTCCGGCTCTCTCTTTCTTTTTAAGTGTAGGGCACCTTGCGGCGCTTTGCGCGCCCGCCAGCGACTTTGGGCCGGCAGCCATCTCAGTGGGGCGGACCTCCAGGATTGCGCGGGTCCTCCACGGCTCCTCTCAACCAGCGCTCCCGCGATTAGGGATATCATGTGATTCTTCTATATGGCCAGAAAGCGTCCCGCCATTGGCCGGGAACCCGCTGAGATAAAGATACCGCCAGCCCGCATAGCGCGTACTCACTTCTTTAGCCTGCCGGATGCGGCCATCTGGGCCTCGATCTTCTGCGCGATTCTGCTGGCTTACTGGCCGGCGCTCCGGGGGGGCCTGGTTTGGGACGATGCCAGCCACATCACCAACCCTGCGCTCCAATCCCTCCACGGCCTCTGGCGCATCTGGTTCGACCTGGGAGCCACCCAGCAGTACTATCCGCTTCTGCATAGCGCTTTCTGGATGGAGCACCGCGTTTGGGGCGACGCGGTGCTGGGCTATCACCTGACTAACCTCATCCTGCATGCCGTCGCGGCCTGCCTGGTGGTACGGATCGTGCAGCGCCTTTCGTTGCCTGGCGCCTGGCTGGCGGGCCTGATCTTCGCCCTGCATCCGGTGTGCGTAGAAGCGGTGGCCTGGATCTCAGAGCAAAAGAGTACGCTGTCCGGGGTGTTTTACCTGGGGGCGGCGATGGTCTACCTGCGCTTCGACCAAAGCCGGCGCAGGCGGGATTACCTGTGTGCGCTGGGACTGTTCGTGCTGGCTCTGCTGAGCAAGACCGTGACGGCGACACTGCCGGCGGCGCTGCTGGTGGTGTTCTGGTGGCAGCGGGGCCGCATCGGCTTCCGGCGGGATGTGCGCCCGCTGCTGCCGTGGTTCGCGCTCAGCGCGGCTGCCGGGCTTTTCACCGCCTGGGTAGAGCGGACTTACATCGGCGCGAGGGGTGCCGATTTCGCGCTGACGCTGACCGAGCGCTTCCTACTGGCCAGCCGCGCGATCTGGTTCTATGCGGGCAAACTCGTGTGGCCGGCGCACCTGATTTTTACCTACCCGCGTTGGAAGATAGACGCGGGGGTCTGGTGGCAGTATCTGGCCCCGGCGGGAGTGTTGGCGGCTGCGATGGGCCTCTGGCTGCTGGCGCGGAGACACCGGGGTCCTCTGGCGGGATTTCTCATCTTCGCCGGAACGCTGTTTCCGGTGCTGGGCTTTCTGAACGTCTACCCGTTTATCTTCTCCTTCGTGGCGGACCACTTCCAGTACCTGGCGAGCCTCGGAATGATCGTTCCGATCACCTGCGGACTGGCGCTAGGCGCCAGGAGAATCAGGCTGGGGAAGCCAGCCATGATGGTCTTGCCAGGCGTGCTGCTGGCTACTCTGGGGATACTGACGTGGCGCCAAAGCGGCACCTATCGCGACGCGGAGACCCTGTACCGGGCCACGTTGGCGTGCAATCCGGCAAGCTGGATGGCGCACACCAATCTGGGAGTCGCGCTGGCGGAATCCCCCAACCGCCTGCCGGAGGCCGTCGCCGAATACCAAGCGGCGCTGCGGCTGAAACCAGATAACGCGCAGACCTACGCGGACCTTGGAAACGCCTTGGCGCAGATGCCTGGGCGGTTGCCAGAGGCGGTTAGCGAGTTCCGAACGGCGTTGTGGCTGAAACCGAATTCCGTGCCAATACGCAACGACTTGGGCGTCGCGCTGTCACAGATCCCTGGCCGGCTGCCGGAAGCGATTGCCGAGTTCCAGGCGGCGCTGCAGTTGAATCCCGAGTATGCGGAGGCGCACGACAACCTGGGGGTCGCGCTGATGCAGGTTTCCGGCCGGCAGGCTGAAGCGATTGCCGAGTTTCAGGCAGCGCTGCGGATCAGGCCGAGTTACGCGGACGCCCGCAATAACCTGGCGCGCGCCCTGGCACAGACACCAGGCCGCCTGGAGGATGCCATCGCCGAGTACGAAGCGGCACTTCAAGCCAACCCCGATGATGCGGAAACGCGCAACAACCTGGGCTTCGCCCTGTTGCAGATGCCGGGGCGGCTGCCGGATGCGGTTGCCGAGTTCCAGACGGCGTTGCGCATCAAGCCGAATTACGTGGACGCGCGCAACAACCTGGCCAACGCCCTCTCGCAGATTCCCGGCCGGCTGCCGGATGCGATTGCCGAGTTCCAGGCGGCGCTGCGCTTGAGGCCGGATGACCCGGAGACGCACAATGACCTGGGCGTGGACCTGGCGCAACTGCCTGGCCGATTGCCGGAAGCAATTGCCGAGTTCCAGGCCGCGCTGCGCATCAAGCCGGATTATGTGGACGCGCGAGAGAACCTGGCAAACGCGCTGGTGCAAACGCCGGGCCGGCTAGGGGAAGCCATCGTCGAGTACCAGAAGACGCTGCGCATCAAGCCGGATGACGCGCAAGCCCACAACGGCTTGGGCGTGGCGCTGACGCAAACACCGGGACGGCTGCCGGAGGCCATCGCTCACTTCCAGGCAGCGCTGCGGTTGCAGCCAGATTACGCGGAGGCGCGGAACAACCTGGCGCGAGTGTGCCCCCGGTGCGCTTCCGCCACGCACTGAGGACGAGCATCGCTCGGCGCGCCTGACGGGACCCGGTGGCTGGTGGCGCTTGACGCGAGAGTCCAATGTGAGTACATTGAAACCGGGAACGGGTGCAGGCTTCAGGCTGGCGAGTGCGAATCGGATCAGCGAAGCGAAAGCACGGTGTGGTTCGCTGATGAAGGCGCGTGTGATATTCGTGGCCGTGCTGGTGCCGGCAATTCTGCTGGCGCGGACTCCGCACCAGCGCTCACCGGCGGGCGCCAGCGCGATTACAGTCGATTACCCCGCGGCAGGTTCCGTTTTTCCGCCCGACTTTGCCCCGCCGACGATAGAGTGGCGCGATGCCGATCCGAGCGCCAAGCTGTGGGTCGTCGAATTCGCGTTCGGGGACGGCGCCGCGCCGGTGCGGGTGAAGTCGCATGGCGAGCGACTGCAGCTTGGCCCGATTGACGAGCGCTGTGCCAAGGCCGGCGCCGTGACGCCGCAACTCACTCCCAACCAGCAGGCCGGGCACGCCTGGAAACCGGACCGGGCGACCTGGGACCAGGTCAAGAAACACGGCGTCAAGCAGCCAGTGACGGTGCGGCTCCTCGGATACGAGGATGAAAAGACGAAGAGGCCGGTCTCCAGCGGGCAAGCCACTCTGCGCATCTCCAGCGACCCGGTGGGCGCGCCCGTCTTCTACCGCGACGTGCCGCTGATTTCGGTGCCCGTGGGCGAGCACGGCGTGATCCAGCCGCTGCCTCCGGAGGCCGTGCCGCTGATCGCGTGGCGGCTGATGGACCTGTCGACGGGGCGTAGCCGCGTGATGATGGAGGGCCTGCCGACCTGCGCCAACTGCCACTCGTTCTCACGCGACGGTAAATGGATGGGCATCGACGTGGACGGCCCGCAGAACGACAAGGGCCTCTACGCGTTGGTGCCGGTGCGCAAGGAAACCTCGATCCGCAACGACTATGTGATCCGCTGGAACTCGTTCTCTAACGATCCGGCCAAGAAGCGTTTCGGGTTCATGAGCCAGATTTCGCCCGACGGGCAGTATCTGATTACCTCCACCGAGCCCCTGGGCGCGGGCATGAAGAGCGTGGACGATCGGCTATTCAACGGGTTCTACAAGGACTACGGCTTTGGACAGGTGTTCTATCCGACGCGTGGCATTCTCTCGTGGTACAGCCGGGCGACCGGCAAGCTGCAGCCCCTGCCCGGCGCCGACGACCCCGACATGGTCCAGACCAGCGCCTTCTGGAGCCCGGACGGTAAGTACCTGGTGTTCTCACGCGCCAAAGCGCGCGATCCCTTCCCGCCGGGCGCGAAGGATCCCCAGTACGCCAACTCGCCCGACGAGACGCAGATTCAATACGACCTGTACCGGATCCCGTTCAACGACGGCAACGGCGGCAAGCCCGAGCCGGTCGAGGGCGCAGCCGATAACGGGATGAGCAACAATTTCCCCAAAGTTTCGCCCGACGGCAAGTGGATCGTGTTCGTCAAGAACAAGAACGGCCTGCTCATGCGGCCCGATAGTGAGCTGTACATCGTGCCGTTTGAAGGCGGCACGGCGCGCCGGATGAACTGCAACCTTTCGCCGATGAACTCCTGGCACACGTTTTCGCCGAACGGGCGTTGGCTCGCGTTTTCATCGAAGGGACGCTCGCTGTTCACGCAGTTGTTCCTGACCCACATCGACGAAAACGGCAATGACAGCCCGGCAATCCTGGTGGAAAACGCGACGGCGGCGAATCGCGGGGTGAACATTCCTGAATTCGTGAACATCGCGCCGGACTTTATTGAAGTCATGAATGCGCCAGCCACCGAATTCTACCGGCTGTTCAACGTCGCCGTCGGGCATCAAGGCAAGGGCGAACTCGAGACGGCGATCGCCGAGTGGAAGAATGCGCTGGCGATGAGTCCGGACGAACCCATGGCGCTCTACAACCTGGGCTTGGCGCTGTCCGACTCGAAGCGCGACGAAGAAGCCCTCGTGCCGCTGCGTAAGGCGGTGGAACTCAAGCCCACCGACGCACGGACGCACACCGGTCTGGGCATGGCGTTGTTGCGCACCAAACACCCCGACGAAGCGTTAGAGCAGCTGCAAAAGGCCATCGAGCTGAATCCGAGGGACGCCAAGGCACAGGGTGCACTGGGGAGTCTGCTTGCCGAGCGCGGCCAGATCCAGGAGGCGATTCCACATTTTGATACGGCGCTGGAATTGGATCCCAAGGATGCCGACACCGAGAACAATATTGCCGTCGCGCTGGTGCGCGCGGGCCGGGCCGAAGCGGCTATCCCGTACCTCGAAAAAGCCCTAGCCGCCGACCCGGATGCGCCCGAGCTCCACGGAAACCTGGGCCTGATCCTATCGCGGCAAGGCCGTTTCGACGAGGCGATTCCGCATCTCGAGAAGGCGCTCGCGGGCGGATTCGACCCGGAGAACGTACACCGCGCGCTGGGCCGCGCCCTGGCCGGCAAAGGGCGATTCGACGAGGCGATTCCGCAGTTCGAGGCAGTTGCCAAATCCGATGATCCCCTCGCCCTCGGGGCGCTCTCATCGGTCTATGCGAAAGTCGGACGGTTGGAAGATGCGTTGCGAGCCGCCCGGCAGGGCCTCGCGCTCGCCACCCAGCGCAATGACCGCGATTTGATCCAGGCTTTCCATAACAGCATTTCGCTTTATGAAAAGGCCGCTGCCGCAGCTTCCCACAGTCACGGTGAGGCGCCGCCGCAACGCTAGCCGGCTTCTCAGACGCAGCTCGCAACAAATACCGGAGACCAGCCACCGGACACGGCGAGACCAGCTCGCCCTTCACGGCTGATTGGGGTCGGTGACTTGCCGCAGCCGTCTGAATTCCTCGCGCTCGCGCGCGGCGTCGGCTATACGGCCGAGTTTGGCGTAGGTGGTGGCCAGGTCGTAGTGCGACTCGGGGCTGGCTGGCGCCAGGCGCACGGCGGTGAGGAACTCCCGGACCGCACCTGCGTCATCGTCGGCCTCCCGCAACACCCTGCCCAGGGTTACATGAGTTGCGAAATCCCCGGGCGCCAACTTCACCGCTTTCTCGGCGTATTGCCGCGCGGCTGGCGCCTGATCGCGTTTCAGGTAGATATTGGCCAGGCTGACCAACGCTGGAATATGGTCCGGCTGCAACTCAAGGGTCTTGCCGATTTCCTGGATCCCGTGCTGCGGGTCCTCCTGCATGAGAAAGGCGCCGTACCGGAAGCGGACATTGGCATCTTTGGGATAGTCCCGCACCACGACGCCGAACTTCTCGATGGCTTCCTTCGAATCCTGCTCCATCGCCGCGGTCATCGCATCGCCCAGCTTGAAGACCTTGTCGCGTTCCGATTCGGGCACCTCGGGGGGTGTCCAGGGCTCCCGCAACCCGGCGATCCCGGAAGCCACGATGATCTCCGGCGTCTTCCTGTTGTCGTCCCGTGTCAGTTTGACTAGCGTGGTGATGGCGTTCTCAAACCTGCTCAGCTTGATGAGGACCAGGGCCAAGTGGAGCCTCCCGGCGCGGGCCAGTTCGGCGCCTTGCTGGAATCCCAACTGCTGCGCCTGGAGCAGGCACTTCAGCGCCGCATCGTAATCCCGCAGATGGTACTCACAGAGTCCGGCCATGGTCCAGCCAGGGGCTTGGTCCGGTTTCAGGGCAGCCAGCTTCCGGAAATCGGCGGAGCACTCCTTGTATTGGTCCTGGTCATATTCAATGGAGCCGGCCTCCCACAGGCCTTCGGCCCAGTCCGGCTTGAGCTGGAGCGCTTTCCTGAAGAGGATCAGGGCCTCCGCCAACCGTTTGGTGTCGCGCGCCTCTGCTGCCTGCCGTGACAGGACTTCGAAAGATGGCGCGCCGTCCGGACGAGCCGGCGCGGGGTTCCCGGTGGAGGCCTGCATCAGCAAAACTGCGGCGATAGCGATCATGCGCTTCTACTGATGTTATAGCAGGCGCTTACGATTGCGGCCCAGCAACTTTTGCGAGGGCGTGCGACCGTTACCGGGCGGCTTCCAGAAGCATCCGATCGCTTTCTTCACTTACTGTCGTCCACAACCTCGATGGCATTCACGCAGGCGTAGTTGACCACTGGCGCAAACGACAACTCGATCTTGCCCTGGGCATTGGAATTGACACCGTGAAAACTCTTTTCAACGACGCGTTGCGACCCACCAGCGGCACGGAATATGTCGAAATTGCGTAGCAACGCGATTCCGTTGCAGTACACATTGAAGATGCGGCTGCCCGCTCCACCGCCGGCGGCCCTGTCGGGACCGAACCAAGTCTCCGCAAATCGCAGGGTCACGGTGTAGCGGCCTTCCGCCACCGGGATGGTGTACCTGAAGTTGCCGAAGCGTTCGGCCTGAAACATCTCCGGATCCGCGGTATTGGAGACCGGCTCGGAGCGCGGCACGGCGAAGCCACAACTAAAGTAACGGTCCGCGCCCCACACCTGGCCTCGCTGATCGGTGTAGTTTCGGGGGCGCGCCACAATACGCACCGGCCGCATCTTGCCCGGGATGCCCGGCACGATCTCCAGTGCGTTTAGGAAAGGAGTGTTATTGACCAACGCGGCGAGTTGCACGTGCAACATATGGTCCGGCGCCGGGGAAACGTCTTTAAATACCCTCTCGTCGGCAATGTTGCTGCCGCCCGCGTCGGAGAGCGCATCGAAGGTTCCCAGCACGGTTTTTCCGTTGATCAAAATCCGGAAGACCCGGCTGGACTCGCCGCCTCCCGCGCTGTTGTTCTCGCCGAATATTGTCTCCGCAAAGTACAAATGCAACTCATAAACGCCGGGCTTCAACGGGATGTCATAACTGAAATCGCCTTCGCGTCTGTGCCCGAACAAGTCCGGATCGGCCGTCTGGAGAATTTTATGGTTGGGCGCGGCGAACACGGACCCGCCCCGGTAGAAGCGGTCGCCAGACCAGATGTTGCCGGCCCGGTCCACATGCCGCACGGCGGATGAGCCGCACAGAATCCGGATTTCCTCGGACTCGGCGCCCAGCGGCACGGATGTTGTTTTCGCCACGCCGACGGCCCTGGCCGGCAAATCCAGGCGGAAATACCAGACGGCGACGACCAAAGCCACCACCATCACTGGCAGCGCCAGAAGGCCGGCTAACCTCACCCCGGAGGCAAGCTTGGGCCGGACAGTGATAGGCGGCGCCACAAGGGGCGGAGCTGACGCCACCGCCAATTCACGATTTGGCGCCGCCGTCAGCGCGGACTCCAACCCTAATTCCTCATCATGGCCAGGATCGGAGTCGGCATCGGGTGCCTGGCCGTTGCTGGCGGACCGGCCATTCTCCAGAAACTGCGGCACGTATTGGCCGGACGGAACAACGATGCGCACATGGTGGCCCGCACCTTCGTTTTCGTAGTACTGTTTTAGCCGCTTCCGCAGCCGGAAGGCCTCCACCCGGACGATCGAATCCTGTTTGGGATCGAAGCTGGGCGGACGCCCCAAAGCCTCCACCGCGATGCTGTATTCTTTGATCTCGTTGGCTTGGCCCTCGAAGTACTTGGTGCAGACATAATCCAAGAGCAGCGCCAAGCTGGGTGCCTTCGCGAAGATCCCCGAGGCGATCAACGCCTTGAGTTCGGCCTTACGCTCGTCCGAATCCGCAATACCCGACATGGGCCTTCCCCACGCATCTCAATGATTAACGAAGGCTTCAGCGAGACGTTAACCCCCCGTGGAACGCTGTAACCGAGACCAGATTAGCAGTAACGCATATGAAAAGAAAGCGATTTTTGCAAGTAACTACTTCTTTCATGTGAGTTAACAGCTTTAGCCTTTACGGCGCGCACTAGTCGATTTATATTACTGGGCATCTCGTTGCTGAAGTAAAGTCTCGTTTCTGGAGTGGAGAGTTCCCTATGAAGAATCGCACCGTGATCCTCGTAGCTTTGGCGTTGTTGATTCTGTCGACCGTGAACTTGCAGGCGCAATTCACTTCCGCCACGTTGACCGGAGTGGTATCCGACCCGTCCGGCGCGGTTGTGCCGCAGGCCAAGGTCAAACTTGTTAACGAAAAAACTCACGACACGCGCGAAACCATTACGAATAATGACGGTTACTATACGTTCGTCGGCATGGCCGTTGGCGATTTCAGCTACGGATTAACAGTCGAAGCCAAGGGCTTCGTGACCTACGACGCGCCGGGCATCTCGCTGCTGGGCGGCGAAAGGCGCAACGTCAACGTATCGTTACGGGTTGGAAACGCTACCGATAAAGTCGAAGTGGTTGGCGTGGCCGATTCGATCGTGCCCGTAGACTCGGGCGAAAAGTCGGAAACGCTGACAACAAAAGAGTTACAGAATTACGTCCAGGTCGGCAGCAACGCCGCCGAGTACATCAAGATCATGCCTGGATTTGGCATCAGCCATGGCACCAGCAACTCGTCTAACTACACGGGCGAAGTGATCGGCATCAACGCCAATGGCGACGCTGGCAGCATGAGCCCGTTGAACGGTGCCTATTCTTACAACGGATTGCCCGGCAACTCGCTGGACATCACCGCGGACGGCGCGCACGTTTCCGACCCGGGCTGCAACTGCGATACCCCGGTCAATCCCAACTCGGATATGATATCCGAATTCAAGGTCCTGGCTGGGAATTTCAGCGCTGAGAACCAAAAGGGCCCGATGGTCATTAGCAGCATCGCCAAGTCTGGCGGCAGCGAATTCCACGGTTCGGGATTCTTCTACGCCCGCGACTACGCGCTGAACGCCAACGATTGGATCAACAACAAGGACGGTGTCTCGCAACCGCAAAACAAGTACTTCTATCCAGGCGGCACCATCGGCGGCCCGGTGTTGATTCCCGGCACCAGGTTCAACAAGAACCGCAACAAGCTGTTCTTCTTCACCGGTTTCGAGTACTTCTACCAGGTGCTGGACACCAGCCTGCTGCGCGCCACTGTGCCAACCGCAAACGAGATGGCGGGCAATTTCTCCCCGTCGTCGATCGCCGGGGAAGGCGCCATCACAGCCTCCGGCGGACCTCCCGGAGCGCTCAGCGCCGCAGCCGCGGGGCAATTTCCGGGGGGGCTGCTTCCGGCAAGTGCGATCGACCCGAACATGGTGGCGCTGATGAAGCTGTATCCGGCCGCCAATGCCAACCCCGCTCAGACCGGCGGTTACAACTACGTGCAGTCGGAGATCTTCAATGAGAACAACACGCAGTGGATGTCGCGCGTGGACTATAGCATTAGCGATAGCACCAAGCTGTTCATACGCTATAACATGCAGCGCGAGACGCAGATGTTCCCGGTGGGACTTTGGTGGCGCCAAACCGATCAGGTTCCCTACCCGACCTCGGTGTTGGGCAAGAATAAGTCCGACTCGGTCAGTAGTTCGCTGACCCACGTGTTCAGCCCGACCATGACCAACGAGTTCGTGTTCAGCTACACCTTCATCGGGTTCCCGAACGTGTTCGCCGATCCTGCGAAAGTGAATCGCACCACGGTGGGCTACGACTACACCGGGTTGTACAAGAACGGAGTGGCGCAGATCCCGTCTTTCGGTGGTACTGGGTGGACCGGCCAGGAAGCCGCGTTGGTGTTTAATCCGGGTGGATTCGAAGTGGGAGGCCCTTCGGCGGGTTTGTACGCGGACAAATGGATGCCCAACCTGAGCGATACGTTCAGCAAGGTGGTGGGAACCCACACGGTCAAGGGTGGTTTCTTCTGGGAGTGGATTCGCAACGCGCAGCCGGCCAATAACAACACCAACGGCCAGTTGACAGTGTGGCAGGGAGGCAACTCCAACAGCTATGGCAACGAATACGCGGATCTGATCACGGGCAATCTGGAAGGTTACAACGAAACATCCTACGGGAACCTCCACGACGAAGCCTACAGCACGTATGAGGGCTTCGTGCAGGACGACTGGAAAGTGAACAAGCGGCTGACCGTAAACTTCGGCATCCGCCTGACGCACTTCACCCCTTGGGACGATCGGACCGGGAACGGCTTCTCCGTCTTCAACTACGCGGATTACAACGCCAATTGCACTCCCAGTCAATACTGCGGGTTCGAATGGCACAAGCGCGACGCGAGCGTTCCGCTGGGCGGCTTCCCAACGCGCGCCCTATTCTACCAGCCGCGTATTGGAGCCGCATATGATCTGACGGGCTCCGGCAAGACCGTGCTACGCGGCGGATGGGGCCGCTACTACTACCACTCGGGGCAATTCACCACCGGCCTGGATGTGTCGGCGGGTGTGCAAAGCATCTCGCTGGGCACCAACTATTTGGGTAACGGCGTACCGCTGTTCGCCAAGCAACTGGACACCCTCAGCTTCGCCAGCGCGCCGCTGACGCCGGGAGCGGTTGACAGCAAAGACAGCGACCAGCTCTACACAGATAGCTGGAACTTCACGGTATCCCGTCGCACGCCGTGGTCCAGCTTGCTGGAGTTGTCCTATGTTGGCAACCGCAGCCGGGACCTGCCAAACACCGGTAACGGCTACGGCAGCGACATCAACCTGGTGCCGCTGGGAGCCATGCTGTCCTCGAAGAACGGCGGCGTGGACCCGAACAGCCTGACCGCGAACAATTTCCGTCCGCTGGTCGGCTTCTCCGACGTGGACTTGGCAACCAATAACCTGTACGCCAACTACAACGCGTTGCAGGTGACCTGGGTGCGCTCCAAGGGCCGCTACAACATTAACCTGAACTACACCTTCGGTAAGGCCATGGGGATCATCAACAACGCCCAAATGGATGCGTTCAATCTGGTCAACAATTATGGGGTGCAGCCGGGCAACCGCACGCACATCTTCAACGCAGCCTACTCGATCGAGTTGGGGAGCCCGACCCATGACAAGATATTGGGTGGGTTTGTCAACGGATGGCAGCTCTCCGGCATCACCCAGTTGCAAAGCGGCGTTAACCTGACCGGGAACAGTAGCAACGACAACTTCGGCATGAGCCTGAATAGCTACAAGATGCCGAGCAACCCGACGTTCAATGTTAGCAACCTGTCGCTGCTGGGAACTCCCGATATTCAACTGAACCCGATCGAAACCTGTAACCCCGCTAAGAACCTGGCGCCGCAGCAGTTCATCAACGCGAGCTGTTTCACCTTCCCGACGCAAGTCGGGGAGAACGGCGGGTCGGTTCTGCCGCCCGTCTACGGACCGTGGTTCATTAACTCCGATCTGGGGTTGTTCAAGAACTTCCAGTTCAGCGAATCCCGGAAGTTGCAGTTCCGAATCGATGGATATAACTTCCTGAACCATCCGTTGTGGTCCTTCTATAACGGGGAGAACCTGACGCTCGGCTTCGATGGCGGCACAGGTGCGGTGAACACTCCGTTGTTCGGCACTACCACGGACAAGCAGGGCCACCGTATCATACAACTCGCGGTCAAATTCTACTTCTGATCGCGACCTTAAGAAAGTGAACGTCGGAAAAGAGCGCCTCCTGCACGGGGGCGCTCTTTTCTGTTTGTGGCCAGGTGCATGATGGTGCTCGCCGCTGTGCGGCTAATTACCCCGCACTAATGCTCAAAGGCTCGCCAGAGTTCTATAGGCACGCGTTCGCGGTCAGGAGGGGTGAAAGCAAAAGTCCACCGCAGCGGAACGGATTGCGGTGGTGAACACTCGCGATCAGTGCAGGCCTGAAACGCGAGCGATCCCGATGCAGGGAACCTGGAGTCGGAATCCAGGCAGGCCTTGCGAAACCGGTCCGCGGCCGTTCGTGTGTCGCTGATCATGGGTCGGATAACGAATTCGCGCGTGAGCCTGATGTTACCCTCATACACGGGCAGCTTCGCATCGGCAAAGGCCGGCTGCTCCCAGCTCGGCTCCGGGTACTCTGTGTCACTGACGATGGAGCACTGCGATGAATCCATGCGCCAAGCGATCCCCCGGTAGTCCCCCCCGGCTTGCGGGCCGTATATGTGCCACCCGCGCGGTATTCGCAATTCGACGCCGATCGTCAAACTGGTGCCCATGCCCGCGGACGTGTCGCTGGCCGTGATCTCGACCTGAATCCAGCCACTTTCGAGAGGCGTTCGGGACTGATTCGCAAGCTGGCCGAGGGACCTTTGCAGAATGCTGCTTACGGTGAGGCGCACTTCCTCGTGCTCCGAGACAAACCGCCAGCGCACCGTTCCGTTAGGGTTGAGAACGAACACTGACGCATAAGCCAAACCATACACCGGAACCTCGCCGGAAGAATCGACATCGAGTTGGGCGCCTTTGTGATATCGGCGGTCGGCAACTCCATAGGCCCGAATCACATCCGACTCGTGATCGGACAGAAGGGGGAAGACGATCCCTTTTCGCAAGGCGAAATCGCGTAGGGCCGCGCGGCTATCGTAGCTGATAGCTGCCAAGCCGAGGCCAGCCCGCTTGAGCAAAGGAAGATCGCGCTGCAGCTCGCCGAGCTGCCCTTTACAATACACTCACCAGTCCGCCGAGCGAAAGAAAACTAGGACCAAGCCTCGCCGGTCCATCAACGAGGCCATGCTGCGCTTACGGCCCGACTGGTCGGGCAATTCAAAGCCGGGGGCCTTTGCGCCGGCCGGAATTCCCAGGGCCACAGTGTCCTGCATCCACGTGGGAGCGTCCCCACACACCAACCTGCTCGGAAAGAGGATTGCGAAACACGCGTAGTTCAAGAGCCGTTTAACCATAAAGTTCGATTCGCCTTTTGCCTCTCTTTTGTCTCATTCAAATACCGCATCTGGGTCGGTAATATTCCGCTGTCCGACTCCTCCCGGACGTGCATGCGGGCCGTGTGGCTATCGCCTTCTGCCGCCGGCCTGCCGTCTATTTCCCGATAGGCATCCCCGAGGTCTCCCGTTCTCGTGCACGAACCCTCCAGGCGTGTCTGGGGTCTATGACTACGAAATCCAGAGCGTCGGCATCCTGATTGCAATTTTTCGAAGCTCGATACCCAGCCCACCTGTACCTTTGTTTACTCTTCGCCAGATACCTCGCGGCACCTGACGCAAAAGTCGAGGCCGAGCGGGGCGCTAACCCTTTCTCGTAAGACTCTTGCATTCTCTGCCTCGTGCCGGTTTATCGCGGCGATTACCCCGGCAGCCCGTGCAGATATGTGTAGCTCGGCTTCAGTGCGTCCATTTCCATTTCGACAAAGTAGTTACTGATCCCGCCCGTTTTGGCGGCGGCGAAAAGATCCGTCCAATCCACCACGCCCGATCCCACCGGCACGAATTTGCCGTCCGCTGTCGACCAGTCCGCGAGGTGCATGGAGAGGAAGCGGTTCGGGTACTTTCGCAGATATGTGGCGGCTTTGTAGCCCATCCTGATCACGGCGACCTGGAACTGCAGTCTGATCAGCCTCGGCTCGAACGTCTCCATCAGCTTGTCGTAAATGAGCACGCCATCAATCTCGTGAAACTCGAAATCGTGGTTGTGAAATCCCAGTTGGATGCCCGCTTTTTGCGTCTGTTCGCCCAGATGATTCAATTCATCGGCGGCTCGCGTCCAGTCGGACAGCGTTGCATTGGGGCTCAGCGCAAACGTGGCGACCACCATCTGTTTCAGCCCCAGTTCCTTGGCGAAGGCAATCCGCTCGTCCATATGGGC
This sequence comes from Bryobacterales bacterium, assembly GCA_003142185.1. GTDB lineage: Bacteria > Acidobacteriota > Terriglobia > Bryobacterales > Bryobacteraceae > Bog-375. The sequence goes on along the minus strand of PLOR01000019.1, from coordinate 39,301 downwards.
CTTCAATTCCTGGAACTGGTAATGACAGCTTTCGCAACGCAGGCCGGCGTCCTGAATCCTGTGCCGCATCTCCCCGGCCTTCATATTCACGAACGCCCCGTAACCGGCGTTTGCGTAGCCGGGCGGCGAACACATCTCGATGGTCTGGTATCCCATCCCCGCAAGCTGCCGGAGAGTGCCGTCGAAATCCTGGGACAGCGCGTTTCGCACGGGGAACGTCTGGCACCCGATCGGGAACCCCAGTGGGTCGGCGCGCAACCCGAGTGCGCCTGGTCCCGCGCAACCGGCCACTGTCAGGCCCAGGGCACCTCGTTGAAGAAACTCTCGTCTGGTCGCGTTCATAGTCTCCTTTCCGCCCTTCCACTCACGCAGATTCCGGTTCCCAACCCTTGCGGTACTCGCGAGACAGATACCTGTTCGCGTTGGGCAGGTTGGTGACCTTCATGCTCTCCGCATTGTATTGCAGCTTACGTCCCGTGCGCAGCGCCACGGCGTACAGGTTGACCGCCTCTGAAATGGGCCACGCGTTGAGGAAATTTCCAGGCGATGGCGCGCCGCCCCGGCAGGCCTCTACCCACTGAAGCACTCCAGGCTGAACGTGGTCTCCACTGGGCCGCTGGGGAGCCGGTGGCGTGGTGTAGCCGCGCATCCTCGATTCAGGAATCAGTCGCGGGCTTTCCACCTGGAAGCCTGCGAGGATCTTGCCTTTGTCGCCCACGAACATCATGCCTTCGGACGGAAGGTCCTTATGATCCTCTTCCAGTTCGTCCGGCGTCGGAGGCCTGATCCCACCCTCATACCAGACCAGATCTACCGCGGGCCTTTGCCCCCGCGCCGGATACTTGAACCGCACGACGCTGGCCGTGGGGAACGAGAAATCGTTTCTTACGGTTGTCGATACGTTCTCCGCCAGCGTGCAGTTGTGAGTCAGCATCGGCTCGACGCTAACAGGGCCGCTCAACTCCAGGGCATTGAACACCGTCCATAGGCTGTAGTGGCCCATGTCCGCCATGCTGCCGCCTCCGAAGTCATACCACCCACGAAAGACCATGTGCGTGTAGTTCGGATGGTATGGACGGTATGCCTCCGGGCCGAGCCAGAGATCCCAGTCGAAGCCCTTGGGTGCGGGAGGCGCTTCCGCCGGCAGAGTCGGGTATTGCGGCCATACAGGGCGGTTCGTCCAGTTATGGATCTCGCGGAGGGTTCCTATGGCCCCGTCCCGGATCCAGGCCATAACCTGCACCATGGACCCGTTCGAGTCCCACGGCATGAAGTGCGTGGCAACGCCTTTCGATTGGGCGGTGTCGAGGACAAGCCGGGCCTCGGCCAGACGGTTAGCGATAGGCTTATGCATCACCACGTGCTTGCCGTGTTTCATGGCGGCGATGCTGATGATCCCGTGGAGATGATCAGGCGTCATGATCTTGACCGCGTTGAGATCTCTCTCTTTGTCGAGTAACTCGCGATAGTCGGCGTAGGCCGAACAGCCTTTAAACTTGTCCGCCGATCTTAGCGTGGCGTAGTAAGTGTCCACGATATCTTTCGCCGCCTCGCGGCCACCCGGGATTACGCTTTCCCCGCCGGCCCACCAGTCCGGCTTGCCCAGTGTGGATCGAATCGCGCTGAGAAGGCCACTGCGGGACCAGTCGCGATACCCGACCGCATCCCGGCTCGGGTCGCAAACCGAAACAACCTGGATGTCCGGGACCGCGAGCATTGGCAGCAGTTCCCGCAAGCCCTGCGTTCCCACGCCGATGTAAGCCAGGGTGATCTTGTCGCTGGGGGCGACGAACCCGGGCCCTCCTAGCACAGGCCGTGGAACAATCGTGAATGCGGCAACGCCTGCCGCGGCTCCCAGAAATTCGCGGCGGTTCTGATCGGGTGTCATGCTTCCTCCTGAAATCAACGCGGTCGCCGGCCGTTAATAGCCGACTGCCATCATAACTCTCCACTCCCCCTCCTGGTGGCAGCAGCCCTTGAACCGGATTCTGAGATCCGATATGCTGGAGGCAATTCGAATCTGAAGAATTAGCTGTCCGCGGGAGGTCACCGCCGTGTCTCATTCGCGTAGAAATTTCCTGCAGTCCGGCGCGGGGTTCGCGGCCGGTCTGACGGGCTTGACGTCGGCGTTGGAAGCACAGGCCGGAGGGCCCATGCCCCCCGGCGTTCCCCAAGCTCCAGTGGGGCAGTCCGCGCCGCTCACGCCGGCCTCGCAGCTTCAAGTTCCCAAGATGAAATTCGGCGGCGTGGAAATCAGCCGCATGGTCCTCGGCGTCAACCCCTTCTACGGCTTCGCCCATTACAACAACAACTTCGGCACGACCATGAAGGAGTGGTACACCCAGGATAAAGTCTGCGACGTGATGCATCAGGCCAACCGCTTCGGCATCAATGCGTTCAATTACGTCCACCTGGATAGGGGGCCGCGGGACTGGGCGCGTTTCGTGGCCGAGGGCGGCCAGATGCACCTCATCCCCCAGGTGACCGCCGGGGTCGATGTGGAAATGCTGGTGCGCACCCTGAAGCCTCTGGCGCTGCAAAGGCAGGGCGAAGTGGTCGATACCGCCTACCAGAACGGCGACATGAACAGCGTCAAGGAGTGGTGCAAGAAGGTGCGGGATTTGGGAGTCATGGTCGGGGTGGGCACGCACATTCCGGAAGTCATCGCGCAGGTGGAGGAAGAGAACTGGGACGTCGATTTCTACGCCGGCTGCGTATATAACCGGCGGCGCACCGTGGACGAATGGAAGAAGGTATTGAACGGCGAGATGATGGAAATGCCCAACGACATCTACCTGAAGAGCGATCCGCCGCGCATGTATCAGGTAATCCAGCAGACCAGGAAACCCTGTTTCGCCTTCAAGATTCTGGCTGCCGGACGGATCCCCGATCGAGGCATCGAGCAGGCGTTCCGCACGGCGTTCGAAAGCATCAAACCCATCGACGGGGTTTACGTGGGCATGTTCCCCAGAGTCAAGGACGAGGTCCGCGAAAACGCGGAGATCGTTCACCGCATTCTCATGCGTTCCTGACGAAATGGGATTCCACGGGCTGGGGTGCGTAGACCGCCACGCTACTGCTTGATCACCGTGCCGTCGCGCCTTCGGATCTCGCCCCACCCTCCGTTCAGGTTGTTCTTGCCCGGGGTGAACGGCGATTTCGCCGCGGCTTTCTCATCCACCTCGATGCCCCAGCCGGGCTTCTCGTTGGCCCATAAGTAGCCGTCCTTCATCACCGGGCACCCCTGGAAAATCTCCTGCGTGGGCTCGTTGAAGGGCGAGTATTCCTGAATGCCAAAATTGTAGCTCACCAGGTCCAGCGTCACGTTCGCCATGTGGCCGATTGGTGAAACGTCGCCCGGGCCGTGCCAGGCGGTCTTCACGCCGAAGTTCTCCGCCAGAATCGCGATCTTACGCGCGGGCGTGAACCCGCCCGCCTGCGAAACATGCACTCGGATGTAATCGATCAACCGTTCGGCGATCAACGGCTGCCATTCGTGCGGGCTGTTGAACAACTCTCCCATGGCGATCGGCGTGGCGCATTGTTGGCGAATTTGCCGGAAGTACGCGATGTCTTCCGGCGACAGCGGGTCTTCCATGAAGAACAACTTGAATCTTTCGGCGTCCTTGCAGAACTGCACCGCCTGGTTCGGCGAGACACGCTCGTGGACATCGTGCAGCAATTCAATCTCGTCGCCCAGTTCCTTACGGCAGAGCTCGAACAGCTTGAGGGCTCGCCTGATGTAATAGGCCGGCTCAAACACCGGCCGGTCGTGCAGCGCTTGGATGGTGCTGGCGTCGCGCGCGCTACCGTAGCCTTCCATGCCGGGCACGCCAACCTGTACGCGGACATAGCGGAAGCCTTGCGCGATAGCACGCTTCGCCGCCTCGATGGTGTTTTCAGGTTCTGCGCCCGCGGCATGCATGTAACAATCCACCGCCTCGCGGCACTTGCCGCCCGCAAGCTGGTAGACCGGCATGCCCGCCTGGCGGCCTTTGATATCCCACAGCGCCTGGTCCACTCCGCTGATGGCGTTGTTCAGCACCGGGCCGTTCTTCCAATAGGAGCTGTCGTAACAGGATTGCCAGATATCCTCGATCCGGTCCGTGGTCTTGCCCAAAAGGAACGGCTTGAGATACCGCTCCACGGCCGGCTTCACCAGCTCGGCGCGTTGCGTAAAGGTGGCGCAGCCGTAACCGTAGAGGCCATCTTGGTCGGTGGTGATCTTGACCACGGTCAGCCGCACGCCGTTGGGCTGGCACTCGATCACGCCGATGTCTTTGATCTTCGGTATGGGCAGGGCACGGGTGGCGCGGGCCGCCTGCTCCTGCGCCTTCTGTTCCCGTGGGCCGGCGAGGCTGAGCAGCCCTGCCGTCCCGATTGCCTGCAACAGACTGCGACGCTGAATCGCCATGTCCAAAGTATAGCTTCAGAGCCAACTGCATTTGCCACAGTGTGTTCAGCCAGGCCGCGTTCGCGTCCCGATTGAGCCGGCGGCCTATTGTGACGTGCGCGCGGCTTGGGGGAAGATGTTGGTGTGGGTGAGCGCGATCTGAAACCGCATCGAAGTGGTGAGCACGCCCATCGAGGAGGCCTGGTTCAGTCTTGCCGGGCGGGCGAAGCGTGCTGGCCAAAAAGGAGAGTTGTGACGGCAACTACTATTTTGTTGCTGGCGTCCGGTTCATTGACGCTGGCATTTGCGGCTGCGCTAGCCGCTTATCCCGAAGCGCGAATTTCGAACGGCACCTTGCAGGTGGATCTGCTGCTGCCGGATGCGCAGAACGGCTACTACCGCGGCACGCGGTTTGACTGGTCGGGTGCGATCTCGAGCCTTCAGTTCAAGGGCCACGAATACTTCGGCAAATGGTTCGACCGGTACGATCCGAAGATTCACGATGCCATTATGGGCCCGGTGGAGGAGTTCCTCAGCAACGGCATGGGCCTGGGTTACGAAGAAGCGAAACCGGGCGAGAGCTTCGTCAAGATCGGGGTGGGCGCGCTGCGCAAACCCGAGGAGCCCGCCTTCCGCCAGTTCGCCACTTACGACATTACCGACGGTGGAAAGTGGACCATCAACAAGGGCCCCGATTTCGTGGAGTTCACGCACGAGCTCTCCGACACTCTCGGGTATGCCTATGTATATAAGAAGACCGTTCGGCTGGCACCGGGCAAACCGGAGATGGTGCTGGAGCACAGTCTGAGGAACACCGGCAAGAAGCCGATCTCGACCAGCGTCTACGAGCACAACTTCTACATGCTGGACCACCAGCCGGCGGGTCCTGACTACAGCGTGCGGTTTCCGTTTGAAGTGCGCCCGCAGGCCGATCTGCGCGGGCTGGCGGAAGCGCGGGGCAAAGAGTTTACCTACCTGAAGGAACTGCAGGAGGGCCAGCACGTCTTCACTGCGATGGACGGTTTCGGTGAAACGGCGCGCGATTACGATATCCGGGTGGAGAACCGGAAGGCGGGAATCGGCGTGCGGCAAACGTCGAACCGGCCGATGGCGAAGCTGGTCTTCTGGTCCATCCGCACCACCGTCTGCCCGGAGGCCTTCATCGATCTCAGGGTAGAGCCGGGGCAGGAGGCGAAGTGGAGAATTAATTATGAGTTCTATACGCTTCCGCAGTAGCTGAAACGCTGATCAGGTGCACCGGGCGGTGTGCCTTGCGCTTTTTTTTGGCGTACGCTCAAGAGGGAGGGTCTCATGCGCATCGTCTCGCTCCTCTGCGCCGGTTTGGCCTGCCTGCCGCTGGCGGCCCAGGAGGCCAACCTCCCGGTAATCCGCACTACCACGCGGGAAGTGTTGCTGGACGCCGTGGTGCGCGACAAGAAAGAGCGCCCCATCCGCAATCTCAAGCCGGAAGAGGTCCGCGTGCTGGAGGATGGAGTTCTCCAGAAGGTGCAGACCTTCCGGTTCACCGATGCCGATGCCGATGAACAGCAGCCCGCCACCGCGCAGCCGGGCGCTACGCCCGGCGCGAGCACAACCGCCGCGTCCAATGGTCCCGCGCTCAACCCACTCCACAATCTCAACATTGTGACCATCGTCTTCGAGCGTATGGGACCAGGCAGCCGCCTGTTCGCCCAGACGGCTGCCACCGAATTCCTCGCCAATGAATTTCGCTCCAATACTTACGGCGGCGTCTTCAGCCTGGACGCCCGGTTGAATGCACTGCAGCCTTACACCAACAACCGGGATCTATTGCGCCAGGCGATTACGCGCGCCACCACTGGGAACTACACCGAATTCCGCAAAGATTCCGAAAACGTGCTCAATAATCTGGCGGTCGAGGTCTCCGGCAGCCAGGGTGGCATTACGATCGCCGCGGCAGGCGGCGATCCATTCCAAAGTGCCGGCGCGGCCACGCAGGGCGCCGAATCCCCCGGCATGAGCTCGCAAGGGCAGATGATGTTGGCCCGGCTTGTTTGGAAGCAGATGGAAATGTTCAACTATGCAGCGGGCTGGCGCTCGCTCGACGGGCTGCTGTCGCTGGTCCAGGCGCAGGCCGCGTTGCCCGGCCGCAAGACTGTTTTGCTGCTTTCCGAAGGGCTGGTGGTGCCATGGGAGGTCGAGAACGTCTTCCAGGCGATCATCGGCGCGGCCAACCGCGCCAACGTGAGCATCTATTGCGTGGACGTCACGGGTCTCTCGGTCAAGTCTCCGGCGACTGCGAACACCGATTTGTTGCGTACCAGCGCGAGGATCAGCCAAAACCAAGGCATGGCGGCAGAGGGAGACGCGGCGGTCGACATGGTTCACCAGGGCGAGACGGTGAATATGAGCTTGGCCGCCAATCCACAACAAGCCATGGCAAATCTGGCGGAAGGCACGGGAGGCTTTCTGATCGCCAATACCAACGATGTCGCCAAGCCTCTGCATGAAGTAATGGAAGATGTGCGCGCGCACTATGAGCTGAGCTACGTTCCCACCTCGCAGAATTACGACGGGCACTTCCGCAAGATCGAAGTGCAGGTGAAGCGGCCAGGCGCGCAGGTTCATACGCGCGCCGGCTATTTCGCCCTGCCGCTGATGGCCGGCGAGGTCATGGAACCGTTCGAAATGGCCGCCCTGGATGCGCTGAACACCAAGCCCCAGCCGAGCGCCTTCCCATACCGCACGCAGGCTATGCCGTTCCGCGCCGCGGGCAGCGCCGTGCAGTATTCCCTGGTCTTCCAGATGGCGATGCAGAACCTGTCTTATCGCGAGGACAAGCAAACCGCCAAGCTGCGCTCGCATGTTTCCCTGCTGGCGCTGGTGAAGGACGCGGACGGCCAGGTAGCCGCGAAAGTCAGCCGGGATTTGGCCAACGATATTCCGGCAGACAAGTTCGAAGCGTTTACCCGCGGCGACCTGACCTTCGCGCAGCCGCTGCTGCTGTCGCCCGGACGGTATACCCTCGAGACCGCCGTGGTAGACCGCGAAAACGGCGCAGCCAGCGTAAAGCGGACGGCCCTGCTAGTGGCGGATCAGCCAGGTATCGGGTTGAGTGAACTGGTGCCGGTGCGGCGTGTCGATCCTTTTGACGTCCCTCACGACGGCGGCCGGAATCCCACCGACCCGTTGCACTTTGCCGGCGGCAAGGTCACTCCGTCGCTCGACGAAGTGTATGCGGCCGGAACCGACATCCCGCTTTATATGGTGGTTTACCCGGCCCAAACGGGCGGAGCGCCGCGGCTTGCGATCGAAGTTCTGCGCGATGGGAAGCCGGTGTCCAGCGCCTCGCCCGATCTGCCGCCTCCCGACGCGACCGGCGCCATCCCCTTCATGAGCACCATTTCGCCCGCCCCGGGCCAGTACGAAATCAGGGTGACGGCGCGGCAAGGCGCGTCCACCGCCAGCCGTACGATCGCTCTCCGCGTGCAATGACAGAAATGCGCTTCGCATGGCAGCCAGGCTCGTTGTGCGAGCAGCCTCCACACCATCGCTAATCCCCGTAGGCGCATCATTTTGCCTTTTGAGTGCAGCTAACACGCTCTGCGCACTGCGCGTGAGTACGATTGCGACAAAACCCACGCCGAAAGAGAAGATCCAGTCTCAATGGCTGAGCGGACGGAAGCGACGCCTGCCATTCACTGCGGACGCCAGGTCATATCCACGCGTACCGGTATGTCGTTTTTGACCGGTACCGCCAGCAGCGACGGTGGATCGATCTTGAAATCGGACAGCGTCGCCGGAATCGTTCCCGTGATCCGAATCTCGCTGCCATGAACTTCCCGTTGGAACGGAACCTGCTTATAGCGGGCGGTCTGGCCAGCGAACTGAATCTCCGGATCGCAATGGATCGTCGCAGATGTGAGTTCCATTTCGGGCAGTACCACGCGCACCGTGACCATGGGAAATTGCGCGCCGCGCGTCACTTGCAGCATGTGAAGATCGCGATTGCTGTCGCCCGAGTCAAACGACTTGACAGGCGCGGCGATTAGAAAATCGCATTGTCCGGCGTGGCAAACACCCTTGCCGCGCGCCTGGTGGCTGACACCCACACTCTCGTGCAGCGGGTGAGACACATGATAGCTAAGCGTCGATTGCCCCAGAACCCATTGGCTGTCCGCTCCGAAAAGCATGGCGGGCGCCAGCAGCCAAAAGGCCGCCAGAATTCGCTGATTCATGATATTCACCCTAGAATTTAAACACCACCGACAACATGGCGGCCCCATACGCAATGCCCGTCACGGTCCCCACTGCCCCATGCGCACTGGCGATGCCATGCACCTTTTCGCCGCGGTTTCGTTCGTCATACGCCAGCGCTCCCAGGATGGGGGTCAGGATCATACCCGGCCCATGAATATAGGCCAGGGCCTTGTGCAAACGGATGGAACCGCGGGTTTTGGTTCCCGGCACCTTGGGCGCGAAGATGGCAAAGGAAGCGGTCGTCATATACAGGCCCGCCGTCAACCCGCCCACGGCAGCATGTAACTCGCGCCCGGACGCCGTACTATTCTTGCCGGCCGCACCGTTGGAGAGGACGAGTGTAGCGACCAAGGCACCGGCCGTGATCAGGCCGAGCCGCTGATGGATCTTGAGCATGTGCGACCGTTTGTCCAGTCTCGCCTGTTCCGCCGCGTTCCCCGCGGTTTGGTCCGAAGGGAATCCCAGGTCATTCATCGAGGGTTCTGCCGGCTTCTCCGGAGACTTTGCTGTCGTCTGCTCGTTACTCTGGGCGCCCACCTCCAGCCTCCGATCCAGGACCGCCGCCCCGGATGCCGGAACCGTCGTAGACGGAATCTCTACACTCACAAAGCCCGCAGCCTCAAACTTCACGCGGTAGTTGCCCGGCGGCAGCGTGAACCGGTAAACACCGTCCGCCCCCGTGGTCGCAGTTTGCGCCTGGCCGGTGTCCGCACTCACCGCCGTGACTTTGGCATTCGCGACCGCCGCGCCCGACGCATCGACAACCTTGCCCATCAAGGTTCCCGTTTCAGCCGTCTGGGCCACTAGAAACGGAGCCAAGGTCGCGAACAGACAAACCACAACCAGGCCCCGGACACTACCAAACCAGTTGCCGAAGGTATTCCTGAACATCCTTCACCTCTGTGTCTTGCGTTGAGCCAGGAGGTCCGTCTGGAACTCCCGACTGGTCTCGATTGTATATCCTGTCTGTTCGGAATGCAGCGATTGCAATTGGAAACAGTGTGAAACGAGGGCACACGCCGAAACGCTGTTAGGCAGTACCATGGCTGGCCGACTAGTTGCCGAAATTGCGCGATATATCGGACGCCTGGCGACCGCGCTTGCCCTCGGAAGGAGCGCGCACCAAACTCAGGAAGAAGTGTTTGTTTCGCCCTGGATTTCCATTTTGGCTCCCGGTTTCCAGGTATTTTAGACCCAGCAGCCAGGTTTTGATTCTTCTCGAAGCGCCGATGTTTTCAACAGTGGTCTTTGGCTCCGCCAAGCGGCAACTGATCTGTGCCGGGGAAATCCAAAACCGGCAAAGGCTTATCCACTCGAGCCGAAATGGGTGCTGGGAACATGTGGCGGATTTTTCAACAGTGATTATCCATCCCGATGGGTGTAATTACGCACAACTGAGTGGGCGATGGGCAGGATCACCCAACGCTTCAACCGTGGCAGGAGATCCTCGGCACTGGGAATGCCCTTGTTTGTTAGGAAAACCGGTTTCGGCCACAAGGCTGCTGAGACGGGGCCCAGCGGATGTTGTCGAGCCGGGCATGCGGCCTTCGGTTCAGGGCCTCGGTGCAACGCGCGGCAGCTCAGGAGGCAATTTTGGGTCCCATCTCGAAAGCTCTGCCGGTGCTCCCGATCTTGGCGCTTTCATTTCTCCTAGTGCCTCAGCGGGGGGCCGCGATCCCTGCTTTTTCGCGGCAATACCAAACCTCGTGCATGACGTGCCACATAGACTTTCCGAAGCTGAACGATTTCGGGAAGGCCTTCAAGGATGCGGGATTCAAATTTCCGAAAGACGACGAGGATATGCTGAAGGTCGCGCCGGTGATGCTCGGCGCCGAGGCACTGAAGCAGAATTTCCCAAAGTCGGTGTGGCCGGGGTCGATTCCGGGTATACCCCCCATCGGGTTGCGCTTCAACACGTTTTTCCAGGCAACCGGCGCCAACAGAAACCAGTTCGCCGTGCTCACCCCAGTCGGAAACCTGCCACAGGTCCTCCCGGGAACCGATTTTGCAAGCGGATTCTTCAGCATCTTTACAGCCGGCAACTTTGGCAGCGGGATCGCGTTCTGGGTCGACGACGACATCAGCGTCGGAGGAGACAATAGCGCCGGTAGTCTCGGTGACGGGTACCTGAAATTTGTCGACGCTGGCCGTTTTCTGAAACTCCCGAAGGACTCCCTGAGCGTGCGCGTGGGACAGTTCGAACTGGATCTGCCCTTCACGCAGGCGCGCAGCTACAACTTGAGCCCGTACGACATTTATTCGCAGGCCAACGTTGGCGCGATGAACTCCATGGTCGCGCTGCAGCAAAACGTCAACAACCAGTTTACGTTTGCCGACGCGGCGAAAGGAATTGAGCTGAGCGGAGGGCACCAATACGGCGGATATCACTACTCCGTGGCGGTGGTCGATCAAAATACCAGCGCCGTCGATCAGCCCGCGAATACAAGTCCCTACGTGCCCTCCGCAACCGGGGGTGCCAACGGAGGCGTCGGATTCGGCTCCGACTCCAGTTTCAAGAATTACTACGGGCGCTTCTCGTACCGCTTCAATCTCGAACGCGATTCGGAAAGCCGGCACGCCGTTCAGGCCGCCGGGACCACCGGCCCGCACGACCACTCTTTTATCAGCGTCGGATCGTTTTATCTGTATGGGAGATCGCTCCAGCAATTCGCCGGCGTCACTCTCCAGGGAAATAACACGACTCTGCAGGTGCAGGAACCCTACTACCGGGCTGGCGGCGATTTGAACTTCAACTTCCGCAAGCTCAATGTTTACGGGCTCTACATGTACGGCCGCGATAATAACTTGCTGCCGATAGACTCAACCGGGGCGCTGATTGTCCTCCCTCTAACGTCGGCTTCGCCCCTCCCCATCGGTTTCGTCCAGAGCGTACCCGCGACGTTCGACGGCGGCTTCGTTCAGGCCGATTACATGGTCTTTCCCTGGCTCATGGCGACTGGCCGCTGGGACAGTGTTCATTCGAGCGCCGATCGCATCAACGGCCTGGCGCTCTCGACATCGACTCCGTACTTCGGGCCGCTCGATTCCACCCGCAATCGCTACACCCCAGGCCTGCAATTCCTGATTCACCCGAACATCAAGTTCTCGTTTGAATATCAATTCCGGCCGCAACAGTCGGTCGTGATTCAAACCAATCTCACAACCGGAGCATTAACGGCAGTCACTCCGTTCCGGGTCAACACGGCTCTGTTCGGCCTGGAATTCGTTTACTAGATCTCAAAGGACTCAACATGCACACTCAACTAATGACGTCGAGACTCTTGAACCTGATAGTCCTCCTGCCGATAGCCAGCCTGGTAGCTCAGGGCGGCGACATCACCGGGAAGGTCAGCGGCGGGAAGGGCGTTTCCGTTGTATACCTGGAAGCAGTTCCGGGCAAGACTTTTCCGCCACCTGCGAAGCCTTTCGAGATGGACCAGAAGTCGCTCCTGTTTCAACCGCACCTTCTGGTGGCGCCGGTGGGATCCACGGTCGAGTTCCTCAATAGCGATAAGGTGGCTCACAACATTTTCTGGCCCGCCATCAACGGAAACAAGAAGCTGGGCCACAACCTGGGAACATGGCCGACCGGGGAAAAGCGCGCTTTCAAGTTCGACACACCCGGCATCGTTCCGCTGCTCTGCAACGTTCATCCCGAGATGTCGGGCTTCGTCATAGTCACCCCTACGCCGTTTTACGCGGAAACCGACGCATCCGGAAGCTACAAGATCGCCGACGTTCCGAATGGCAGTTACTCTGTTTCGGCGTGGCGCGAAGGTATGAAGGTCCAGACCAAGCCGGTTACGGTTGCCGGCGATGCTACGCTCGATTTCGCGCTCTCCAAGTAAGCGTGGCCGAAGCGCAAATACCAGACCATCGTGCTGAATCGATTCCAGGACAAGAAAGTCGACCGGGAATGGTTAGACACCAATTTCCCGTGCATGATGGCCTGCCCAGCGGGCACTAACGCGGGCCGCTATGTGTCCCTCATCGCGGACGGGCGCTTTGAAGAAGCCTATCGTTACGCGCGCGATCCGAACCCGATGGCAAGCGTCTGCGGACGCGTCTGCGCACATCCCTGCGAGACCGCCTGCCGCCGCGGCGAGATCGACAAGCCGATCCAGATCCGCGCTCTCAAGCGTTTTCTGACCGAGCGATACGGTCCGGAGTCGCGGCATCCACTCGAGATCCGGCGTGCGCCGGAAGCCAAACTGCCGCATCGTGTCGCCATCGTAGGCAGCGGCCCCGTGGGTCTTTCGGCGGCGCACGATCTGGCTCGGATGGGTTACTCGGTGACTATCTTCGAAGCGGCTTCGGTAGCGGGCGGCATGTTGACCCTTGGCATTCCCGAATACCGTCTGCCCCGCAGCGTGGTGGAAGCCCAGATCCGGGAGATCCTCGAGACCGGTGACGTGACCCTAAAAGTGAATCAGGCTGCCGGGCGCGATTTCGCCATCCGGCAACTGCGCGAACAGGGATTTGATGCGGTCGTGCTCGCCGTCGGTGCGCACCGCAGCCGGGACCTCTCCATTCCCGGAGTGGATTTGGATGGTGTCCACAAGGGGATCGACTTCCTGCTGAACGCGAACCTGGGCTATCGCTTCACCATCGGCAAGCGCGTAGTTGTGATCGGCGGCGGCAACGTCGCCATGGATGTGGCGCGCTCCGCGGCGCGAGAAGTTCTCAAGCAGCATCGCCCCGATGAGGCGGTGCCCGATGAACAGAATATCAGCGCCGTAGCCACCCACGAGATGATGGACATCTCTCTGTCCGCACTGCGCCTGGGCGCGCGGGAAGTGAGCATCGTCTGCATCGAGCGGCGCGAACAGATGCCGGCTGCCATGGAAGAGATCGAAGAGGCCGAGGTGGAAGGCATCCTCATGCGGGATGGGCGCGGCCCCAAACGCGTGCTGGGCCGGGATGGCAAAGTGATCGGCCTGGAGACAGTTCGAACCCTGGCGGTTTTCGATTCGACCGGCAGGTTTAATCCCACGTTTGAGGAGAACAGCGAATCCATCATTGATTGTGACACCGTCATCCTCGCGATCGGACAGGCTCCGCGGCTCGACTTTCTGACCGCCGAGGATGGCGTGGAGATTTCGGGACGGGGATTGATCGTAACCGATCGAAACACCCTGATGACCACCGCGCCGGGCGTGTTTGCCGGCGGCGACTGTGTGTTCGGCCCCCGGCTCATCATCGACAGTGTCGGCGACGGCAAGCGAATCGCCTTGGGCGTCGATCGTTACTTGACCGGGCGTGAGCGCCCCGAAACCGAGATCGAAGTGGAAGTCTTCGATCATCATCGCATGGCGAGCGACTATATGAATCTCGGCCGCCAGCCAGTGCCCATGCTCCCTCTCGATCGCCGCACCGGTGTAACCGAGGTCGAGACCGGCTACGACGAAGCTTCCGCTATGCGAGAGGCCCGCCGCTGCCTGCGGTGCTGGATTAATACCGTTTTCGAAGGGAATGAGCCGGACGGTTCGCAGTGCGTCCTGTGCGGCGGATGCGTCGACGTCTGTCCGGAGAACTGCATTCAGCTCGTGCCGCTGGAGAGCATCCAGTTCACGCCTGAAGTGCTGGAGGAGATCCGGGCCAACTCGGCGAGTTTGCGCGTGGAACTCGACGACGTGGCGGCCGAAGAGCTGGGAGTTATCACCGGTTCGGCGATGTTGAAGGACGAGACGCGTTGCATCCGCTGCGGGCTATGCGCCGAGCGCTGTCCGGTGAGCGTCATCACCATGGAAGCCTATTCGATGCGAGGAGCGCAATGAGCGACGACGCCAAGAAACCAGAGGGCGCTGAAAACGATGCCGCCGTCAGCCGGCGGCAGGCTTTCGTCACACTCGGGGTTGGTTCCATCTGTGCGGCATGCGCAGGGGCAGCCATGTTTGGCTACGAGTTCCTGGCGCCGAATGTGCTCTACGAGCCATCGCCGGTGGTCAACGCCGGAAAGCCGGATGGCTATCCGGCGGGTTCGGTGACGCAGGATCAGCAGTCGGCCGTTTACATCGTGCACGGCCCGGAAGGCATCTACGCGATGTCCGCCGTCTGCACGCATCTGGGTTGCCTGACCGCCTGGAAGCCGGAACTGGGTATTATCGCGTGCCCGTGCCATGGCAGCAAGTTCACCCGCGCTGGCGTCAAGATCGAGGGTCCGGCGCCCCACCCGTTGCCCTGGCTGCGGGCTTGGATCAACGAGGATGGGGACCTTCTGATCGATCGCTCCGAGCCCCTCGGTCAAAAGCAGTTCGTGAGGACCTGACGTGGCCAATTCACTCGCTGAACAACTCGCAAACCTGCGCGACACTCGCGTCTGGCGCTCGATCTTTCGAAGCGGCTTCGGGCCGACCAATCTGCACCGGGCGCTGGCTGTCCAGCAGAACGTGTTCCTGCACCTGTCCTCTGTCAAGATCAGGAAACGGTCGCTGTCGTTCCGCGTCACCTGGTTCCTCGGCACGCTGAGTCTGGGGACCTTTCTGATCCTGGTGGCGACGGGCATTCCCTTGATGCTGTATTACCATCCTTCGGTGCCACAAGCCTATGCCGACATGAAGGACCTGCGGTTTGCGGTTTCCGCCGGGGTGTTCCTCCGCAACCTGCACCGCTGGTCGGCGCACGCGATGGTGCTGTTGGTCTTCGCGCACCTGTTCAAGGTGTTCTACCGGGGCGCGTACCGGCCACCGCGCGAGTTCAACTGGGTGATCGGTGTGGTGCTGCTGATGCTCACGTTGTTCCTCAGCTATACCGGCTACCTGTTGCCGTGGGATCAACTGGCGTTCTGGGCCATCACCGTCGGCTCGAATCTGATCTCAGCAGTGCCGGTGTTCGGGACCAAGATACGCTTCCTGGTTTTGGGCGGCCACACGGTGAATGCCAATGCCTTGCTGCGCTTCTATGTGCTGCACTGCGTCGTTCTGCCGCTAGCCGCCGCTATCTTTGTGGCGATCCATTTCTGGCGGATTCGCAAAGACGGCGGAATCTATTCAGGGGAGATCAAGAAGCCATGAGCGAGCCCAAGGACTTCGTCGCGGCGATGGATTCGAACAGCCGCAAAACCCCGGTGCGCGTCGCATTCGTCACGCGGCGTACCTCGCCGCACGTGAAAGCGCATGACGACGACACCGTGATGACCTTCCCGGAAGGTTTGTTTCGGGCGGCGGTTGCGGTGGAGGTGCTGGCGCTGATTCTGGTGGCGATCGCGCTGCTGTGGGATGCTCCGCTCGAGGGGCTCGCCGACCCGACCGTGACGCCCAATCCGGCCAAGGCGCCCTGGTACTTCCTGGGGCTGCAAGAGCTGCTGCACTACTTTCCGCCGGTTGTGGCCGGCGTGTTGATTCCGACGCTGGTGATTCTCGGGCTGATCGTCATCCCGTACTTCAAAATCAACATCGAGGCCGAAGGGCTGTGGACCCGTAACCGGACCCAGCGGCTTCGGATCCTTGCCGTGGTCACTGCGGTCTTTGCGGTGTTCCTGGCCGTCTTTCACGTCTATGCCGTACTCATTCCAACGCTGCTCATAGCCGCATCGATGTTTTTCTCCGCTCGCAGTACGCCATCGCCGGGCCGCTTTCAAGTTTGGCTGGCTTCGAAGCCGCTCTCCTTCTGGATCATGTCCTGGTTTCTGGTGCAGGCCGCGATCCTCACACTGATCGGGACATTCTTCCGCGGCCCCGGTTGGTCCCTCGTGATGCCCTGGAGCGGCCAGATATGAGCGGTGAAAGATGAGCCTCCCTAAGAGAGTCCGTTCGGCCTGGCAATATCTGTTCGGCAACTCCGCGAGCGCCTTCGGCACGCTCAGTGGGGTGCTCCTGATCCTGCTCGCCGTCGTCCCTGCGAAGGATTATTTCCGGGAATGGCTCGGATATCAGAAACAATATCTGCGATTGATCCACGGGCGCGGCGACGCCACTTCGCTAAGCCGCCGCTTTCAGGGCGGTCTGCAACAGATCTGGATGCCTGAGTTGGGCGTAGTAGACCGCTGCACCACCTGTCACACGGCGCTCAAGGAAGCGAGCCTGGCCGACGTAAAGACACAACCGTTCCGGCCGCACCCGGCGATCCCGCACAAACTGACGGAATTTGGTTGCGTGATATGCCATCGCGGACAAGGCGCCGCCACGACGGTGGAAGAGGCGCATAACAGCACCAAATCATGGGAAGAGCCGATCCTGCCGGCCCGGTATCTGGAAGCCTCGTGCGGCCAGTGCCACCTGGACCGGCTGATGGGAACGCCGCGGCTGAACCAGGGGCGCGACGCGCTCGCCCAATATGGCTGCGTGCGTTGCCACACCATCAAGAGCCCGGATGGCGTCACCATGACCGGCTCCGATGCTCCGCCTCCGTTGCAGCACATTGCCGATAAGACGACCCGCGAGTGGATTGCCGCCTGGCTCAAGAATCCCCAGGCTTATGCCGGCTCGGCCACCATGCCGAACTTCCAGTTGGCGGACGATGAGACTCGCGACATCTCCGCGTTCCTGATCGCGCAGAGCACGCCCTATCAGACCCACAAAGGTACCGAGCCTGCGCCGGCGGCGAGCCAGGATACCGCCGCGTTACAGGAAGGCACCAGCCTTTACGGCGAAAGCTTCTGCTCCTCGTGCCACGCGATGCAGAATACCGCTGGAATGCTGGTCGGAGGCAATCTTGGCCCGGAGCTGACGCGCGCCGGTTCGAAGGTGAAAACCGAGTGGCTTGCCGACTGGCTGCGCGACCCTAAGACGTACGACCCGGACACGCGGATGCCGCACTACCGTTTGGATGCCAAGGAGGTTGGGCTTCTGATCGGGTTTCTTTCCAGCAAATCCGACTCCGACTTTCTGGGAAACACTCAGCTTGCTGCGGCGACACCCGCGCAGGTCGAGCATGGGAAGACATTGGTGATCGAGCGCGGCTGCGCCAATTGTCACGCCATCAACGGCGTGAAAAAGCCGGATAACTTCGCCCCGGAGCTGACGCTGGTAGGCAGCCGGCCTCTGGAGAGAATCCTGTTCGCGCCCGGCGTGCCCCATACACTGGCAGACTACATCGGCGCCAAGATCCGCCAGCCAAGATCGTTCGGAAATGCATTGAAGATGCCGCAGTACACCCTGGCGCCCCAGCAAGTAGACGCGCTGGCGACGGCATTACTCGCACAGACCCAACTGGCGCAGACGCTGCCCGTCTCTCTGCGCATACCGGGACGCGCACCTTCCCACTACCGGCCCGCCGGCAAAGCCGGCCAGCTCATCGACGACATGCGCTGCTTCAGTTGCCACAAGATCGACGGGCGTGGCGGCGACATGGCGCCGGAACTGACCTGGGAGGGAAGTTCGGTCGAGCGCGCCTGGCTGGTCAGCTTCCTGAAAAATCCGAACACGCTGCGCCCGTCCCTGATCCGCCGCATGCCCAAGTTCAATGTGACCGATGCCGAAGCCAGCACTCTGGCTGACTACATCATGACGGTTTATCAGACGCCGGCTTTCGACCAGGAGACACTCGATTCCTCACGTTTCACCCCGGCCGACGTGGAGCATGGCAAAGAACTGTTCTATGGAAAATATGCCTGCCAATCCTGCCACATCGTCGATCCGAATAAGGATAAGGGATATATCGGTCCAACTTTGACCCAGGTGGGAGCGCGGCTAACGGCCTCCTGGATTTTCCACTGGTTGAAGAACTCGCAGAGCCTTCGTCCGGGCACTCAGGAGCCGGTCTGGAACATGAATGACGAAGACGCCCGAGCCGTGACGGCATTCCTGGTGGCGCAAAAGAACGCCCCCCGCAAGGAGGCAGCTCAAAAGTGAACCGGGCATGGTTGGGATCGATCGTTCTGGCACTGGCGATGACGAGCGCCTGCTCGCGCCACGCGGCCGGGCCCGCGGAGGCACCGCCGAAAGCCTTCGGCGCCGCGCTGGTTTTGGTGAGCGGCGACAAACAGGCGGCGGGAGTGGGGTCGGCGCTGGACCAGCCAGTGGTCGTCCAAGTGAATGACGAGAAGGGAACCACCGTCGCCGGCGCGCTCGTCAGATTCGCCGGAGCGGGAGGCGTGATTTTCGATCCCGATCGTGGATTGACCGGATCCGACGGACAGTTCACCACGAACGTAAGCCTCGGCGGCGTTCACGGGCTGTATCGGATAGTCGCCGCTACCAAGAATTCCTCAGGCAAAGCGGCTGAAATTCGCATCGATGAAATCGCGCTTGGATACCAGGAGACGCTGGGAAAGCAGGTGAGCGACATTCACTGCGTGCGCTGCCACGATTCCGAATCGACGCCGGAACGCGTGTCCAATCACGACAACCTGATCGCTCAGGCCCATTCCTTCACCGATGGCGCGATACTGAATGCGATGAGCGACGCGGACCTGGCTGCGATCATCGGTCACGGCGGCGCCGCGCTGGGCAAGTCGGCCGAGATGCCCCCTTACGGAAACACGCTCACCAAACCGGAGATTGACGCGCTGATCGGCTTGTTGCGCGCCCTCGCCGATCCTCCCTATCGTCCTCAGGGGATCTTCTATGCGGGCAGGTAGCATCTTGTTTTGCGCATTTCTGTTGCAAGCGTTGGCGGCGGCGCAGGTGCTCTCGCCCGAGGAGATTGGCGATCCTCAAATGAGCGCGCTGCAGCGAAAGTATCTGGCCGAATTGAAGCTCATCACCAAGGCAGCCGCTGCGCACAGCTTTCCGTATCATTTCTATTTCAGCCGGACTCTGGATCTCGCCGAGAAAGAACAACCGCGAAGCGATCAGCGCTCGGTCCAATTCGACCGTTATCAGGACCAGACCGTTCTCAAAATTACCGGCAACTATTTTGCATCCTATTCGGCGGAATTGATGAAGCCAGAGGAGCGGGCCCGGCAAACTTACGAGGATGTGATGTTCCCACTGCTGCAGGCATCCGTCAAGGCACTGGAGAACACCGATGTGCCCCAAGCCTTTGCGCTTGAGATTTCCCACCACGTGCGAAAGAAGATGCTGGGGGTTTCATCGGAAGGCGTCGAAAATGTCGTACTGATCCTCCCCAGGGATTCGGCCCAACGGCTGGTAGCGGCAGCCGATCCCTCGGCGCGCCATGCCGCGATCTTCGAAGGCAAAGCGTTCCTCAACGCCGTCCCTATTTCGTTTTGGCCGCGACCCGAGGAACGGGCTGCTCCAGCGCAGCCGGCGCCCGAGAAGACCGTGCAGGCGCCACCAGCACCCGCCGTCTCACCGCGTCTGGCAGGTTATGCCGGCATACCCGATCGTCTCGCCCAACCACCGGCCGCGATCCTGGCCCAGCAGCCCGCGCCGGCCCCTCCTTCGGGTGATAAGCCTTCTTCACGGGATACTTCTCCCGACGCGGTGAAGAACTTACAGAGCTCCTATCAGTCCGACCTCGACAGGATGGTCCAGGAACTCAATGCGCAGGCGCATTTTGTGGGCTACGCTCCGCCCGCGTTCGTCCCTTTTCACAAGGGTCTTTATCTGCAGCTCTCGGTTACCACTACACTCCCCAAGACCGCCGTGGCTTCCCAGTACCGGCTGTCCGCGCTGGCCTTCGATCAGCACATCGCACATCTCATTCGTCCCGTACTCGAGTACTTCAAAGGCCATGAAGATTTTGACGGAATAGACTTCAGCACATCCGTGAGACTGGCCGGAGAACAGTCCTCGGACGGCGGCGCGGTCGCGGTGGAGTTCATATTCCCACTGAGCCTGCTGCACACTTACGCGCAATTCGACTGTACCGGGCAGCAATTGATCGACGCGAGTTTCGTTCTGATTAACGGCGAACGAGTCAGCCTCAATCTGCAAATGTCGGAAGCCGGCTCGTGAGCAGGTTCAGGCCATGCACCGAACATCTTCTCAATCGGTGAGCCTCCAGAACAACGACTGCGTTGCCGTCGTCGGTGGTGGACCTTCCGGTTCGTTCTTTGCGATTCATCTGCTGAGGGAAGCCCGGCGTCTCAATCGACCGATCGACGTCGTCATCGTCGAGAAGCGTGGTCCGATCGAAATGGACGCCGCCCTCGGGTGCCGGGGATGCACCTTCTGCGCGGGCGGCATCTCCCCCAGATTGGACCAGATACTCGAGGAGCAAGGCCTCAGCGTTCCCGACGAGATCGTCCAGGGGCGCTTCGACTACGTCTGGATACAAGGGCAATGGAAGAATTTCCGGCTGCGAGTTCCCAAGGATATGCGGATGTACTCCGTATTCCGGGGGTCGTTGCCCGGCAGGCGGAGCGGGAAACCCGCAGGTTTCGATGGGTTTCTGCTGGGCGAAGCGGTCAAAGAAGGCGCGCGCATCCTGTATGGCACAGTCGAGGCCATGTCCTATGGCGCGTCGGGGCTGCCCAGGCTGACAGTTAGAACGGAATCCGGAGAGAGCGCACCGCTGGACGCCAGCTTCGTGACCATCGCCACCGGAATCAATGCCCACTGCGGCCTGGATTATCGTGGCGATTCTCTGATCGCCTCCATCAAGCGGTTGAATCCGGCGTTCGTGCCGGGCAGGTCCCGAAAGGCCTTGATTTTCGAACTCGACGTCGGCGAGGATTATCTCGAACATAACCTGCACCGGGAGATATACTTCATTGAGTACGGCTCGAAACACCTCGCGTTGGAACACACCGCGCTGGTTCCCAAGGGCAGGTTTCTGACCGTCGCCATGCTCGGCAAATGTGTCGACGAGGCGGTCCTGCCGCGAGACAGCCGGCAGATCGTCCACGACTTTCTGACGCTGCCTCAAATCGAGCGCATCCTGCCAGGCATCGAGGCGGCTCCCCTCGCCTGTGCCTGCGCTCCGAGAATGACCGTGACCACCGCCAGATCCCCCTTTGGCTACCGGTTCGCCATTATCGGCGACGCGGTCGGGTCGCGGTTGAACAAAGACGGGTTGTTTTCGGCCCACGTGACGGCGAGCCGGCTGGCACAGACCGTGCTTCAGGACGGCATCGACCAGCGGGCTCTGGCAAAAGGATACGGGAAGGCCATCCAGTGGCTGGCGGCAGACAATCGCTTCGGGCGGATGGTATTTGGCCTGAGCAGGGTGGCGTTCACCACGCCGGTGGTCGGCCGCATCACTTACCAGGCATTTGCCACCGAGTCCAAAGTGCGAGACGAGGGCAGTCGGCCGCTGAGCTCCGTGTTGTGGAAGATCGCCAGCGGGACGGCTGACTATCGGGAAGTGTTGCGTGAAATGTGCAGCTATGGCGTTTTGCGATCCATTGTCATGGGCGCGGCGATCACGCTGCGCAATGTGGTGTTCGAATCGCTCTTCGGTCTGAAATGGGGCGAGTACGGACGTTACCCGACGGTGGTCCTGAAAGAGAAGCGCGAAGTCCTCAAGGGGCGCCTGTCGCTGAGCCTGGGAATGGAACTCGGAGTTACGCCCGATTTCGAACGGATGTATGTGATCAAGATCCGGGGCTCCGAGCAAGAGATCATGGACGAGTTAGCCAAGTTCGGCCATCCCGATGCGCGGTTCCTCGACCTGCGATTTGTGGAGATTCGGCAGATTCAGGGGGAGCCCAACGAAGTCGGATCGGTGATTCGATACAGGGTGCCGTTCGCCGGGTTCGGCGCAGAGTTGCGCTTGACCAAGAGGGTCGGCTTGGAGACCTTGTTTTACCAGTTCGACAGGCGGCTTGCGGACCACGGACAACTTATCTTCAATATCGCACCGACCAAGGATGGAAACAGAGGGCTGTCCATTTACGCGGCATTCGACTACAAGAAAGGCCAGGGCTTTACGGGTCGGGTTCTGTGGGGAGTTGCCAGGGTTTTGTTTCCGGGATTCGTGCACGACGTGGTGTGGAATCATGCCCTATGCACGCTCAAGGAGGAGGTCGAGCGGAAGCACGCCTACACCCCGACGCCGGCCGCATTGGATGAGGGGCCGCGCGCACCCTCCATGCCGATAGCCCGTGAGGAGCGCTATGAGAGGCCGGCAGGATAGCTGCCGACATCACTTCACGCGCGGAATGGGTGCCGTTCCCCGCTATTCGCACTGATCGATCGCGGTCTTGAGAAGCCGGCAAGAATCGCCCTAAGCATCAGAACATCCACTGGTCAACTGATTGCCAGCTTGACCGGCTTGCCGACGCGGCTGAGCATTTCCACGAGCGTATCGATGGTGAACTTGGCGGCTTTTTTATTCACCACATCGGACACACGGGGGCGCGAGACCATCAAAATCTCGGCTGCCTCGGCCTGCTTCAAGCCGTGTTTCGCGATCCAGACAGACAACTCTTCCATCAGTTGCTACTTCAGCAGGCGCGTGTCATTGATCTGCTTGCGGGACGCAGCTTGTAGACGTTTGGCCTCGTCCGGTGGAAAACCGAGTTCCAGGAAGAGGTTCGCGCCCGGCTTTGCGCGCTGCGGCAATAGCCTTGTCCTGCTTGCTTGCTAAACGCACGTACGGGTGCAAGTCAGGGTGCTTAATGAGCGATGATCATCGGGGCGTGGGCGGCGCCGTCAACCGAGAGCGCCGAGTTTGGAAAGTAGCATTGCTGGGCCCCAAGAATTGGCTCCCCACACTGGACGCGCTTCGGACTTTTGCTACCTAGAAGGCCGTCCATTCGAACCGCTCCAAATGCCTGTTAGCGACTGACATCCGCACAAAACCGGCGCACACTTCCAGGCTGGGCGCCCAGCAAGGATGAGTCTCGAACCGCGCGAGGACCAGCATCCCCCAGACGACAATCGGAGGATCGGGGTCGGGACGGTAAAGGCTACGGCGTCAGGGAGGATCTAAATCCCCGAACTCCGCCGGCGCACCTTCCTTCCCGGTGGCCTGGCATGCTCAGGGGCCCGATGTTGGCGCAAGTATTCGGTCTGTGAAGTACCCTTTCGCCAGATCCTGTTGGAGCCTCGGGTCCCGATCAGTTCCGATGTATTCATCGAGATCTCACCGGCGGATTTCGTGCACCCCCTTTGTCGAATGGCAAAGAACCGGGCGGTCCGCATGTAGTATACTGTGGCGGACTGGGTAACCCGATGGTGTTTTTGTTTCTGTGTTTTGCTCCAGTTCCCCTCTCTGGCGCGGCGGTATCTCCGGATGTTCATCGCGCTCCGGCGCGTCCACGTCTACGGTTTGAAACAGCGGCGGACGGAAAGCTGGTGTAAGGGGTTGCCGAAAGCTCGTGAGGGGAACAATGAGACGCTGCCTGACGTTCGCCGTCATACTCTTTTTGTCTGTCCGCGGGCCTAACGCGCAGAGTGCGCCGCCCAACGCGCACAGACATGCACCCGGTCACACCCTCTCGCCTCACGCCGCGACTGCCACGGGCCAGTCAGCAGACCAGGCGTTGCAGAATCCCGACGCTTTTCCTCCAGACCCGGACGAGTTCCAATTCGACCCCTGGGACATCCCGGACCCGCCCTACCCGCTTGATATTCCGTTTCCTCCAGACGATCCTTTCGATGATATCCCTTTACCTCCCCCTCCTTTCGACGATCCTTTCGAGGATCTCCCCGACCCGCCGCCCGACCTTCCGCCCCTTCCCGGTGGTGACCTGATACCATTCGACCCCTCTGTGTCGAACGCCCCGTGGATCCTCGATCCGGGGTACAACATCTTCAATCAGGAGCTTCCGAACCTTGTGCGGAGCCGTGCAGCCGCGGCACCGTCCGCGGGCGACCTGGTACTCGGGACCGCAAAGCCAGGGCAATTGCCGGTGATGTGGCACGCGCGCGGCGATACGTTGCAGCACCTGTTTGAGGATTTGTTGGGAGGGCCCCTCGCGTCGGCCGTCTCCGGCGCGCCGGCTTCCCGGCACGGACAGGACGCTGGCCCGGTTGCCGTCGCGGACCTCAATGGCGACGGCGTGCTCGATGCCGTTCGCCTCGGCGGAAACGCCGTCTACGTCAACCTGGGCAAGAGTCCCTCCGGCTGGAACGCACACACCCTGTACCCGATCGGCGAAGCGGGCACCCAAGTGATTGTGGCCGACGTCAACGGCGACGGTAAACCGGACATCATCGTCAGCGGTGCCGGCGGAAACACCGCGACCGATCTCGGAGCCGTTTACCTTCTGCTCAATAACGGCGACGGCACCTTCCAGCCCGCCACGACGCTCTCGGCCGGGCCATACCCGGGAAGCATCGCCGCGGCCGACTTCAACGGCGACGGCAAGGTGGATCTTGCCGTCACCAACGCCGGCAACGCCGAGGTTTCGATCCTGCTGGGGAACGGCGATGGCACGTTCCAGGCGCCGGTGGCGTACGCCGTGGACCAGTACCCGGCGTCGATGGTGGTGGCCGATTTCAACGGCGACGGCAAACCCGATATCGTCACTGCCAGTTCGGTGAACGGCACCGTATCGGCGCTGCTCGGCAACGGCGACGGAACCATGCGGAAGGCGGTGACCTCAACAGCGTCGGGCCAGTTCAGCCTGCCGTTTCTGGCGTATGCCGATCTGAATGGGGACGGCAAACTCGACCTGGCCGTGGCAGCCTACGATCGCAACAAGGTGACGTTTCTTCTCGGCCAGGGAGACGGCTCCTTTCAATTCGAACGCGAGTTTGCCATCGGGACGGGGCCCGCGAGCATCGCGTTGCTGCCGGCGGCGAACGGGTATGCCCTTGTGGCGGCCGACGATCTTACTCAGCAGGTGCGTATGTTCATCGGCGTCAAAGGCGGCCTCAGCGGGCGCGTTGTCCATCGGCTGGGCAATCAAATCGCCGGCGTGGCCCTTGCGGACCTGAACGGGGACGGCATACCCGACGTGATTGGCGCAGACCAGGGCGGCGCCGGCGGCGGCGGCGTGGTGGTGGCACTTGGGGGCGCTACGCTCGACCAGCCTACGACTTATGCGGCGTCCCTCGCGGGCGATTCCCCGGCCGGCGTGGCGGTGGGGGACTTGACCGGCGACGGGAAGTTGGATGTGGTGGCTGCGAGCTCGGGTTCCTCGCCAGGGCAGCCGGGCACCCTCTCCGTGCTGCTGGGCAGAGGAGACGGAACGTTGGGCACGTTCCAGACCTATCCTGCCGGTTTGCGGCCCGTCTCGGTGGAGCTTGCGGATTTCAACGGGGACGGCAAGCTGGACGCGGTGGTGGGTGACGGCGGGGCTTTCCCATTGGGCACGGGCGGCGGAGTTTCCATCCTGCTTGGCAAAGGCGATGGCACGTTCGGCGCTGCCGCGAGTTATTCATCGGGGCAGTTTCCCGTGCTTCAGGTCCACGTAGCCGACTTGAACGGCGACGGCAAACCCGACGTGGTTGCCGCCGTGGCGAACCCGGATGGGCAAGGCGGCGGTGTGCTGGTTTTCCTGAACAAAGGAGACGGCACGCTGCAGGCGCCCATCAACGTTACTTTCGCCGAGAGTGGGATCACGCCGCAGGGATTCGCAATCGGCGACGTGAATGGCGACGGCCACGCGGACCTGGTGGTCGCCTACTGGGATGCCGACGTCACCTTCAAACTCGCGGTGATGCTGGGCAACGGTGATGGCACCTTCAAGGCCGGACCCGTGATGGACGACGATTTCGGCACCGGTGCGCCCTTGCTCGTGGACCTGAACGGCGATGGCAAACTGGACCTGTTTCTACCGCATTGCTGTGGAGACACCGAGGCCACCCACCGCCTCGGCAATGGCGACGGGACATTTCAAGACGCGATATACGACGGCGCCGGGCCGGATGCCCAGTTCGCCGCATCCATAGTGCGGAAAAGCGGCCGCCCCTTGATCGCCCTTGCGGGCGGCAGCGGCTCGGGCGCTGGCGGCACGGCCGTCTACCTTGGCGGGTCTCCCGCGGTGCAGACGACACAGGTCGCCACTCCCCTCATCACCGGCGTCGGCGTCTCTGGCGGAAGCGCCAACATCGCGCAGAATGCGTGGGTGTCCATCTACGGGTCCAACCTGGCGCCAGCCGGCGTGGGCGGGCTCGTTTGGAGCAGCGCGCCATCTTTCGCGTCCGGCCTGATGCCGACCGATTTGGATGGCGTGAGCGTCACCGTGAACGGCGAGCCGGCGTATATCTACTTCATCAGCTCCGCGCAGGTGAATGTGCTGACGCCGCTCGATTCCACCACTGGTCCGGTCGCGGTAACAGTGAACAATGGAACCACAACCAGCGCTCCCTATACGGCGAACCTGCAAACGGTGTCGCCGGGATTCCTGCGCTTCGGCGACGGCATCCACATTGCCGCCATGCACGCCGATTACAGCCTGCTGGGGCCGGCCTCCATGTCGGTGCCGGGGTACACGTTCACACCGGCCACACCGGGCGAGACCATCCTGCTGTTCGGCGATGGCTTCGGCCTGCCGGTTTCAACGTTGACGGCGGGCTCGGATGTGCAGACGGGCGCGCTGCCCACCCCCTGGCCGCAGGTCACCATCGGCGGCACCACGGCTACCGTGCAATTCGCCGGGCTGATCAGCCCGGGGCTGTACCAGATCAACGCGGTGGTGCCATCGAATGCCGCTAACGGCGACAACCAGGTGCTCGCGACCTACGACGGCACCAGTTCGCCCACCGGAGCCATGATTCCCGTGGCGCAGTGATCGCCTTTCCGCCTCGCGCAACCTCAGGTAGCGGAGGTGGGCCAACCAGCGTGGGCGCACCGTCAGGCCACAGCCGCAAGAAAGGCATCGCCGGATCGAAACGAAAGCCGGCCCGTTGTCAGGTGGGGGTAGGGGCCAGTTTAGAATGTGGCGTCCGTTCGTTCCGGTTCAGGCCCTCGCCCCACGATACCGGACGCAGCTCTTCAAGCCCGTAGAGAGTTCGCAACCGTCACTCCAGTAGAGGCAACCGCCATGGCTCCCGATTCAAACTGACCACCTACCAGCAAGGAAGAGGTGCGCCGGGCGTCGCCGGGCGCACCTCCTCTGCGAGAGATCCGGCATCGCGGCGCCAAAGTCCTCCCTGGTCGCCAGCGTTTACCGATTACTCTGGCTGTGGCCGGAATGCGCCAACTCGGGAGTCTGGCTTTCGTAGCGATGGGAGAATCAGGTCCGTCTCGGGACTGAAGAGGCCATTTAGCTGGAATCCAGACAAGACCCCGGTGTTTCGGTGCTTCTCCACATGGGGCAGCGAGGATTCGAACCTAAATACAAGCGGTTTAGCTCTCCCGCACATCCGAGCGCCTAATGGAATGAATGCGATGCAATTTGGCTCCCCGGCATGGATTCGAACCACGATTCACGGCTCCAAAGGCCGCTGTCCTACCATTAGACGACCGGGGAATTCCGGTGGAATTGTCTCCAGTGTAGCGTCTTCCGCAGCCGCGCTGCAACGCGCGCGACAATGCACGCTCCCGGCGAGTGCGCGCCTGTGATACAGTTGCGGGAACTATGCGCAATCTCCCCGGGTGGGACCAGTATTATCTGGATATCTGTAAAGTGGTGGCGGCTCGCAGCAAGGATCCGAATACGCAGATCGGCTGCGTTGTCGTCGGGCCCAACCACGAGATCCGCTCCACCGGCTACAACTCGTTTCCGCGCGGTATTCGCGACGACGTGCCGGAGCGCCTGGTGCGTCCCACCAAGTACTTGTGGATCGAGCACGCCGAGCGCAACGCCATCTGCAATGCGGCGCGCGCCGGCACGGCCACCGAGGGCTGCACCATCTACGTCGAGATTATGCCCTGCATGGACTGCGCGCGCGCCGTCGTGCAGGCGGGGATTGTCCAGGTGGTGGTTTCGCGCCAACGCATGACCGAATATTCCAGCCAGTATTACGACGAGCATTTCGGCATGGTGGAAGTGCTGTTCGGTGAAGCCGGCGTGGTTGTACGGCGGGTTTAACCCAAGCTTTACGCTGACCGGTGCTCAGCGCTGGCTGTTGGTCCCGTGAGGGCTTTCGGCTGGCGTGTCTTCGGTGTCCCGCTCGACTTCCACTTCTTCGCCGCCAGCCGCAACGTACCGGTAAAACCGGCGGGAGCAAGCCCGGCACCGAAACGGAAACCGGCGGAAGTTGGACATCACGTCATCCAGCAAACCCCGCGCACGGGACCGCCGGACGTCGTGCCCTCCGCAACTGGGACAGGACCACATGCAATTCGCTTCCAATGACTCCTTCAGCCCGCTGTCGCATTGTAACAACATTCAACGCGACACCCCCAACCTCGACGCCAACGTGTTTCGCCCGGCTGAAGCAGGCGATTGCCGGACAACAAAGCTATCAGGTGCTCGCCGCCCCTCCCTTGCTATGAATTGCCCAAATACATTACGTGAACGTACGTGCCCAAGCGAACGTTGTAGGCCAGGTACCAGCCCACATGGTCGGGATCGTCGTACAGCACGATCTGATCCGTGTCCCACAGCCAGCCATCGCAAAATGCGATGTCGGGGTCAGCCACGTTGAAATAGAAACCGCCAAACCAGAACCGCTGCGGGCCGCCGCCCACCAGCCGGAACACGTGACCTTTGCCTATGCCTCCCGGGAAGCGGCCATGCTCCCACGGTTTGTCCAGATGATACGCCGCGTCGCCCTTGCCGGAGTCGTGCCCAACCCATTCGCCGGTCGTGTGAACGTGAGGAACTTCCGGATGCCCGGCCTTGTCCGCGACCCGATTGCCTTTCGCCGAAGCCGGCGCCGGCGCTGCCTGATGCGCCGGGGCGGGACCGTGCTTGGGGATGTAGCCGCCCCCCACTTCCGGTTTCCCACCTTTCTTTTCCTGCGCCACGCCAACCAAGGAAAGGCATAATGCCGCTGAGAGAACTGTCAGCGCTTTTTTCATATGCTTCGATGATAGCCCGAACCCGCGGCGCCGTCGCGGGGTTCTTGCGGGCGGAGCGTTAAATAGTGTACGTTATCGAACCGCCCGCTATTGCGCGGTCCATCCCCCGTCGATCAGAATGTCGGTTCCGGTGATGAACCCGGCGTCCGGCGAGCACAGGAACAAGGCGAGCCGGCCCACCTCCCGCACTTCCCCCCAGCGCCCGGCCGGAATTCGCGAGATGAATTGCGCATTCAGGGCCGGGTCCTCCAGCAGCGGCGTGTTCATCTCCGTGACGAACGGCCCCGGGCTGATGGCGACCACCGTGATTCCCTCCATGGCAAGCTCCAGCGCCAGCGCTCTGGTTAATCCCAGCAGGCCGGCTTTGCTAGCCGAATAGGCTGCCCGCCCAGGCAAAGACACATGGCTCATGGTCGAAGTCAGATTGAGAATCCGCCCGTATCCGCGGCCTTTCATCTGGGGCACAAAGGACCGGCACAGCAGAAACGCGCTCGTCAGGTTGGTCGAGATGACTTTGTTCCAATCTTCCAGCGTGAACTCTTCCACCGCGCGGCGCACGTTGGTGCCGGCATTGTTCACCAGAATATCTACGCGCTCGAACCGGGCCAGGACGTCGCGCTCCAACTGCCGTACCTGCCGCTCGTCGGTCACGTCTGTGGGAAAGACTTCTACCTCCGCTCCGCCGCCGCGGATCTCCGCTGCCGCAGCTTCGAGCGCGGCCGCGTCGCGGGAAACCAGCGCCAGCCGCGCCCCGGCCGACCCGAGCGCCACCGCGATCGCCTTTCCCAGCCCCCGGCTGCCGCCTGTGATGACCGCCGTGCGTCCCTGCAAGAAATCGGTTTCCATCGTGACCGCATTGTAGCCGACGCGCACCCCGCATTTGCAAGCCGCGCCGCGGTTCGGGACAATCATAGCTGATGAAAATCACGCTCGAACGTAATCCCGCCGAACAGATTGCCGCCGGCGCCCTGATTGTGCCGGTCTTCGAAGGAGAAAAGGAACCGCGCTTCGGCGCCGCTCCATTTGTCGACGCCGGCGAAGTGGCTGGCAAGGCGGCCGAATTCACGCTGCTGCACAACCCAGCCGGCGCCGCCGCCGCGCGCGTGCTGCTGGCCGGCGCCGGAAAGGCCGACCGTTTCGACTCGGCCGAAATGCGCAAGCTGGTGGCCGCCTCGGTCCGCTTCCTGAAAAAGAAAAAGGTGCTGTCGGCGGCGGTGCTGCTCGAGGGAATCCGCACCGGCGCCGAATTCGCCTCGGCCGCCGTCGAGGGAGCCATCCTCGGTGACTTCGAACCCGATCGCCACAAGACCGGCAACGACAAGACGGCGCTGGCCTCGTTTACCGTGGTGTGCCCGAACGGCACCGCCGATCTCGACGCCGCGGTATTGCGCGGCCAGGTGCTCGCCGAATCCCAGAACTTCACGCGCGCGCTGGCGAACGAGCCCGCCAATCTCCTCACCCCGCTGAAAATGGCCGCTGCCGCGCGCGAGATGGCTCAGGAACAGGGCCTGGAGTGCGAGGTGCTCGAACGCGGCGACCTCGAGCGCCTCGGCATGGGCGCACTGCTCGGCGTGGCGCAGGGCAGCGCCGAACCGCCCGCGCTCATCGTCCTCCGCTACCGGCCGCCCGCGGCCGCTTCGGCGGCGCACCTCGGCTTGGTCGGCAAGGGCGTCACCTTCGACACCGGCGGCATCTCCATCAAACCCTCCGAGGGCATGGAGAAGATGAAGTACGATATGTGCGGCGGCGCAGCCATGATCGGCGCCATGCGCGCCATCGCCCAACTGAAACCGCCGCTCGCCGTGACGGCCTTCATTCCCTGCGTCGAAAACATGCCCGGCAGCCGCGCCCAGCGCCCCGGCGATATCGTCACCGCCATGTCCGGCAAAACCATCGAGGTTTTGAATACCGATGCCGAGGGACGTCTCATTCTGGCCGATGCCCTGGCGTACGCGCGCCGTCTGGGTTGCACCCACCTGGTGGATGCGGCCACGCTCACCGGCGCGATTGTGGTAGCGCTCGGCCACATCTACACGGGCGTCTTTTCGAACAACGACGCCATGCGCGACCGCGTCTTGCGCGCCGCCCGTGCCGAAGGCGAGCGCATGTGGCCCATGCCGCTGGATGACGAGTACAAGGAAGGCTTGAAGAGCCCCTTCGCCGACCTTGCCAACATCGGTACGCGCTGGGGCGGCGCCATCACCGCCGCGATTTTCCTCAAGGAATTCGCCGAAGACACGCCGTGGGTCCACCTGGATATCGCCGGCACCGCCTATCTGGACGAACCCCAGCCCAACATGCCCAAAGGCCCCACCGGCTTGCCCGTGCGCACCCTGGTGCGCTTAGCCACCGACTGGACCGATTGACGCGAGAACTGTGGTAGGGCATGCTTTAGCTTGCCCAGAAAATGTTTCAACTTGCCCGTGTTGCGCTTGACCAAGGCCAGTCCTCGACCGCAGCCGCAAGCCCCGCCGACACCGGATTTTCTTCGATGTACGCCACGATCCGATTGAACTCGCGCTCGTTTCTCACCCAATGATCGTAAGACTCATGCTGCCAAAACGCGCCCGTCCGTCCCAGCAGCAGATTCGCCTCCATGGCTGTTTTCCCTTTGAGCCAATGGGTGATTCGGGCCGGTGCCACGCGCGGCAGCAGCAGTACATGCACATGGTTGGGCATGATGACCCAAGCCTGCAACTCATAGAACCGCTTCTCGCTCTCGCCGTTGCGAATCGCTTCCGCCACTTGCCGCGCGACTCGCGTATCGTTCAACCATAGGTGCTCATGGCTCTGGGCCAGCGCACGATCCTCGGCGGCGAACGCGTGGCCGGGAGTCGCATAGATGACGTCCGGTGCCTGCGTGGGCAACAACCCATCGAGGCGCCATGTCACAAACAGGTGCGCACCGTCGGGATGGAAATGGGGCAGAATGTCTTCGGTACTCGGCCATTTGGTAGGGCACGCTTTAGCTTGCCAAGAATCGGGCAGAGCGTTCGTAATAGATAGTCGAGCGAAGGGCCTACGGCTCTCATTCTTTCTATTATTTTGGGCAAGCTAAAGCTTACCCTACCTTCACCGCCAGCATCGATACCGATCCGCCATCCACGCCTTCGATGGGGAAGCTGGCGGCGTCATGCGGCTGCCGCGTTGCCAGCACGTACAAGAGCGGCAGGTAATGGTCTGGCGTCGGTATCGAAAGCAGCGCGTCGCGGCCGAGCTTTTCGTATTGAATCAGCGCCGTGTTCTCGCCCGAGAGAATCCTGTCACGCGCCTCCTGCTCGAAGCGGACGGCCCAGTCATACGGTTCCACGTCGTGCCGCCCCCATGCATACGCGTGCAGGTTATGCACCAGGTTCCCGCTCCCGGCGATGAGAACGCCCTCCTCGCGCAGCGGCGCCAGCCGCTCTCCGATTTCGTAGTGAAAGCTCGCCGGCTTGGTTTCGTCGATGCTGAGCTGCACCACTGGTATGTCGGCCTCCGGGTAGGCGTGGCACAGCACGGACCATGTACCGTGATCGAGCCCCCAACTCTCGTCGAGCGCCACCGGCGTCGGCGCCAGCAGTTTCCGTACGCGCTGCGCCAGCTCCGGGTCGCCCGGCGCCGGATACTGGACGCCATAAAGCTCGCGCGGGAACCCACCGAAATCGTGAATCGTCTTGGGCGCCGTGGAAACCGTGACACCCGTCTGCGGCACGAACCAATGCGCCGAAATCGAGAGGATTGCCTTCGGCCTGGGGATGGTGCGCCCCAGTTCCGCCCACGCCTCCGTGTAACGATTGCGGCTCAAGGCATTCATCGGATTGCCATGCCCGAAGAAGACTGCCGGCATGAGAGTAGCCATGGTTTCTATTCTCTCGCGCGAGCTCCGGTGGGTGGGGCAGCTTGCCAAGCTGCGTGCCGATTGCCAATCGGCACGCGCGGCGATTATCAATCGCCGCGCAGGATATCATCCTGCCCCACACAAGAAACACCGTTCTGACGGAGCTACTCGCGTGGTCTCCGGATTACGAGTTCAGTCCCAGTTCCGCCGCAGCACGGCCGAGCTTTTTGTCGAGCGTCCAAAACCCGCAATCCGAGAGCAGCGCCGAGGCGAGCAGGTGCACGTCAACCCAACCGAGCCCGCGTGCCCACAGCCGCCGGTCTTCGATCAGTCGCATCGCCTCCGCCGTGGATGCCAGCTTTGCCAACGGGAGTTCCTGCAAATCGGACAGGATTTCCGCCCGGTGTTTCAGGTTTCCGCAAGCCAGTTCACCCAATACGAAGGGATGCATGAGAACAAGTCCATCGGCGAGATGGCTCGCCAGCTTTGGCTCGCCTCGCCGGAAGTGCTGAATCCAGACGGAGGTATCGGCGAGCACCATCAGGCGGACCGCCGCCTCGGGATGCGCGCCATCCGCGGGTTCGAGCCGCCCAGCGCCGCCAGCCGCTTGCCGGCTTCCCGCGCAATCAGCGCCTCCAGCCCCGCCTTCACCAGCGCCGTCTTTTCATGGATGCCCGTCAGTTCCCGAGCGCGCTCGACCAGCGTCTCGTCGATAATCAGTGTGGTTCTCATATGCATTAGTATGTATTGTTTATGCATACATGGCAAGGGCGATCCGATGGGCAGCGGGCGGAGCTTGGATTCCGAGAGAACTCGCCTTACTGCGGGCAAGACCGCGTACGATAATGTCCAGGGGGAATGTGATGCCTACTCTACTCTCGTCGGCGCCGCGCGACGCCAGCCTGATCCGCGATCTTCTGTATTCAGCCTTGAAGCGTGAGGAAGATGAGATCCACCAACTCGGCGCAAGGGAGCCAATTGCGCACTTCTTGCGCAGCGTGGCCGATGTTCCCGAACACGTTGTCCACCATCTATTGCGAAAGGAGGCCCTCCGCCAAGACATCCCGATTGAATACGAAAAAGAGATCAATGGCTGCGTGGTCGATTTCTGCTTCACTGAAGACGGCGTAGACGCCGCGCTTTGCGAAATCAAAGGGGCATGGAATATTTCCGGAAGGGCCAGAAAACAGCGAAAGGTGAAGGAGCCGCTACGACGGGACCTTCAAAAGCTTCTGGAACTCCCGGACATCGCACCGTCAAAGCGATACTGCGCCTGGATTCTGACTACAGAAGCGAAGTCAACGCCAGAGGATATCAGGGATTGGGTTAAAGACGCAGCGGCGGGACATGGGGAGCTGTGTGAATACGAAGTAGCGGAGCCGATCATGGTGAACTGGAATCCTGACAAGTGTGTGCGGGTTGTTGTCCTCCGCTTGCGCCGTTAGGATGTTACGGTCCGTTTGCCCGCTACCACCGCCGCCCACTCGCCCTTTTGCCACACCCCGCGAACCCTCGCTAGCGCCGCCTTCACCGTTTCCACTTCGCTAAAGTTAAACCCGCTCGCCACCAGCGTTCCACCCGGTCGCAGCACTCTGGCGAATTCCGGCGCCAATGCAATGATCGCCTCGGGGCTGATGTTGGCTACCACCAAGTCGACCGCTGCTGAGCGCACGGCATCGGCCGAGCCGACGAATCCTTGCCGGGCGACACGCACGGCCTCCGGGTCTATGTCGCAGGCGATTACACGCGATGCGCCCAGCAGACGCGCGGCTTCGGCGAGAATGCCAGAGCCGGTGCCCATATCCAGCACGTCGATCCCGGGCGTCACCAATTCTTCCAGCGCTTCCAGGCAAAGCCGAGTGGTTTCATGCACACCGGTGCCGAATGCCAGGCCGGGGTTCACCGTGATGCGGAAGCGGCCAGGCGGCGTCGGATCGTCGCGCCATTCCGGCACAAGAAAGAAGCGGCGGCCCACTTCCATCGGCTGCAACAGATCGCGCGCTTCCTGTACCCAATCGCGATGTTCCTCTTCGCGCACGCTCGCGCCCGGGTAGCGCGCCAGCAGCTCTGCGCGGTCCGTTTCGGCTTCAAAGAAGGCTCGCACGCGCGTGTCGCTCAGCTCGACGATCCCAGCCGAGCCAAGCTCCCACAACTCCGCAATCAGCAGATCGTGGCCATCCGAATCCGAATCGATTTCGAGCGAGAACATTGTTATCGTGGAATGTCGGGCCGCGCTTTTCGCGGCCTCAACGCAATCATGAAACTACAAGGTATTTTCCCACCAATTACGACCCCGTTCGATTACGAAGGCAACATCTACACCGCCAAGATTCAGCACAACGTGGAAAAGTGGAACCGCACCACGCTCTCCGGCTACGTCGTCATGGGCTCGACCGGCGAAAGCGTGATGTTGACCGAAGCGGAAAAGTACACCGTGTGGGAGTTGGTGGCCAAGCACGCCGCCGCGGAGAAACTGCTCATCGCCGGCACCGGCGTGGAGAGCGTGCGCGAGACGGTTTCGCTCACCAACCGCGCCGCCGAGATGGGTTACAAAGCCGCCATGGTGCGTACGCCGCACTATTACAAGAACCTGATCAATCGCGGCGATGCGCAGATGCTCTACTACCGCTCGGTCGCCGACCGCACGAAGATCCCACTCATCATCTACAACTGGCCGCAGACCACCGGAGTGGATATTCCGGCCGAGGCGGTGGCCGCGCTTTCCGAGCATCCCAACATCATCGCCATCAAGGAAAGCTCCGGCAATCTGGAAAAAGTGATGCAGATGATCCGCGAGGTGAAGCACGATTTCCAGGTGCTGGTCGGCTCGGCGCCCACGCTGTGGCCCTCGCTGTTGATGGGCGCCTGCGGCGCGATTCTCGCTTATGCCAACGCAGCGCCGTATTCGACGATCGCCATCTGGGAAGCCTTCCGCATGCGCGACGAAGCCGCCGGCATGGATTGGCAGAACCGCATCGGCCGCCCCTCCGCGCTGGTGACCACGCGGTATGGGATTCCCGGCTTGAAATATGCCATGGATCTGAACGGCTATTACGGCGGCCCTCCGCGCCTTCCCCTGGTTCCTCCCACAGCCGAGGCAAAACAGGAGATTGAAGCGGCGTTTCAGGATTTGAAGGGATGAGGTTGAATATACCCCCGCAAAAAAATCGCGTCTCCTGCAACCCTCTTCCCGGAGTCCGCGTCGCAATAAATGGTAAGCTGTCTCAGAGGACGTTTAAAGGGGTTGTTGCCGCGCCGCTGGCCCTCCACGTGCTCAACGTTTGACGCCATGCCGCTCCGCACCCTGATTCTCCCCTGCTGCCTCTGCGCGCTGGCTGCCGCCGCGAGCGCCGAAACGCCGCTCGAAGTGGGCTATCGGCAGATGTACGACCTTCAATTCGCCGCCGCCCATCGCACCTTTGCGGACTGGCAGAACACCCACCCCGACGATCCGATGGGGCCGGCTTCCGACGCTGCCGCCTATTTGTTCGCCGAATTCGACCGCCTGCACATTTTGCAGTCCGAGTT
Organism: Bryobacterales bacterium; assembly: GCA_003142185.1. Classification (GTDB taxonomy): domain Bacteria; phylum Acidobacteriota; class Terriglobia; order Bryobacterales; family Bryobacteraceae; genus Bog-375. Next base: position 2,672 of record PLOR01000019.1, on the reverse strand, counting down.
CTTCATTCACGAACAGCACTTCATGACCGATCACAAGCTCGCGCCGGACCCGGTGGCCAAGCGCAAGTTCGATGCCGCCCTCGATGCCACTCGCCGCCTGGCGGCGCGCTCGCCGCAAAATCCCGATTGCCAATTCGCCATGATCTTGGCCAACGGCCTGCACTCCGATTACCTGGCGTTGATTGAGAAACGCTACGCCGCTTCGTTTCAGGAAATGAAAGCCAGCCGTGTCGTGGCGGAGCGGCTGCTGGACGCGCACCCGGGAATGTACGACGCGTGGATCGCGATTGGCGTCGAGAACTACATGCTGAGCGTGAGACCCCTGTGCTTGCGCTTGCTGTTTCGGCTGGCCGGCGGCGAGACCGACAAGGCGGTGGGCATCGAAAAGTTGAAGCTGACTTCCGAAAAGGGCCATTACCTGGCGCCCTTCGCGAAACTGCTGCTGGCGGTGGCGGCGCTGCGCGACCACGATACGTGGCGGGCGCGGACGCTGCTCCAAGGGCTGGTGCGCGAGTACCCGCACAATCCGCTTTACGCGCAGGAATTGGCGCGGCTATCGCCAACCGCGGCCGCCGGAGGCATGGGAGCCGCGCTCCGCTAGACTTTTACGCGGTATTTACCTCGCGGCAACATCCGCGTGCGCCGCGGCCACTAACCTAGTGGATGATGGGGCATGCTTTAGCTTGCCAACGCCCGCCTGGCAACCGATTTTCTCTGAACCGCGTCCGTAAGGGAGCGGATGCACAATTCCTGAATGATGTCCGGTCTAGCTCAATCCACCGATGTCTTCGTCATCGGCGGCGGCCCGGCGGGGCTGGCCGCGGCCATCGCCGCGCGCCACCGCGGCTTCGACGTCACCGTGGCCGATCGTTCGCAGCCTCCCATCGACAAGGCCTGCGGCGAGGGCATCATGCCGGATGGCGTTGCCGCCGCGCGCGCGCTTGGCATCTCGCTCGACGAGGCCGGCGCGCGGCCCTTTCGCGGCATCCGCTTTTGTGACCGGGATCTGGCGGTGGAAGCTGCCTTCCCGCAAGGCGTGGGATTCGGCATCCGCCGCACCGCCCTGCACGAATTGATGGCGGAGCGCGCCGCCCAGGCCGGCGTGCGCATGATGTGGGGCGCATCGGTTACCGGTCTCGAGCGCGACGGCGTTCGCGTGGCGGGTGAGTTTTTGCGCGCGCGCTGGATCGTCGGCGCCGATGGCGGCAATTCGGTGGTGCGGCGTTGGGCCGGTCTGGATGCCTGTGCGCGCGATAGCCGCCGCTACGGCTTCCGCCGCCACTACCGCATCGCCCCGTGGAGCGACTTCATGGAGATCCACTGGAGCGACGGCTGCCAGCTTTACCTCACGCCGGTCAGCGACGCCGAAGTCTGCGTGGTGTTGATCTCCAGCGATCGTCGCCAGCGCCTGGATCATGTCCTGCCGCGTTTTCCGCTCCTGGCGCAACGCTTGGCCGCCGCCGGCGCGGCCTCCAGCGAGCGCGGCGGAGTCTCTGCTTCGCGCCGCCTCGCGCGCGTCTGGCGCGGTAACGTGGCGCTGGTGGGCGATGCCTCGGGATCGGTGGATGCCATCACCGGGGAGGGTCTGTGCCTGCTGTTTCAGCACGCCGTGGCGCTCGCCGACGCGCTGGCGGCGGACGATCTCGAATCATACCAGGCTGCCCACCGTCGCCTGGGCCGGCGTCCGGAATTGATGGCCGATTTGATGCTGCTGCTCGACCGTCATGGCCGCCTGCGCAGCCGCGTATTGCACGCTTTTGCCGCCCGTCCCAGCCTGCTTTCCCGCATGTTGGCCCTGCATGTGGGTGAACTTTCCTTTTTCGATACCGCCGCCAATGGGCTCGCCCTGGGCTGGCGAATGTTGACGTTATGATCCAACACTTTCGTTCCTCCCTGTTTCTGACAGCCTGTGCCCTGGCGCTGATTTCGCCGCTTGCCGCGCAGGATCTTTCGCTCGAAATGGACCCCGCGCAATCCAAGGTGGAGTTCACCCTGGGCGACGTGCTGCACACCGTGCGTGGCTCCTTCCAGTTCAAGCGCGGCGCCATTCGATTTGACCTTGGTTCCGGCAAGGCCTCCGGTGAGTTGCTGGTAGACGCGCGTAGCGGAGCCAGCGGCAACGACACGCGCGATCGCAAAATGCACAAAGAGATCCTCGAAAGCCAGCGCTTCCCGGATATCGTGTTTCGCCCCGACCTTGTGGAAGGCAAACTGGCGCCGCAGGGCGTCAGCCAGATGCAGGTGCATGGGGTATTCGCCATCCACGGCGCCGAACATGAACTCACCGCACCGGTCGAGGTCCGCGTGGCCGGCGGTAAGTATGACATCACCGCTCGATTCGCCGTCCCCTACCAGAAATGGGGCATCAAGAACCCCAGCACCTTCTTCCTCCGCGTGGAGGACCATGTCGATATCACGGTGCACACCGTGGCGAACGCGGCCAGCCCGGTGCCGTCGCACTAGTAGGAAGACGTCTGGTGGGACGAATTCGTCCCACAATCGCCACTCGATTCGAACGCACGCGCGACCAGGGGGTCGCGCGCGGACGACGGCGTCCGCCCCACCTGCTAAATTTAGTGTCCTGTCTCACAAGTTCGCAACAGGATTCCGTAGCTTTGTATCAGGGCACGGCTTCAGCCGTGCCACCAGGGGAGGTACGGACCGGGGACATG
>PLOR01000094.1:22079-22532 GCA_003142185.1 Bryobacterales bacterium | reverse complement strand
GCGCCGTGCAGATCGCGGACGGGCTCGCTGCCGCACACGCTGCCGGGATCGTTCACCGGGATTTGAAACCCGCCAACATTTTGCTGACTCGGGACGGGCGCATCAAAATCCTGGATTTCGGTCTGGCGAAGGTGAAGGTATCGCGAACGGCCGCCGCAGTCACCGAGACGCTGACGGTTCGCACAGAACCGGGCGTGGTGATGGGCACGGTGGGCTACATGTCGCCCGAGCAGGTTCGCGGCGCGGAAGCCGATCATCGCTCCGATATCTTCAGCTTCGGCGTAATTCTGTACGAGCTGCTCAGCGGCCGCCGCGCATTTCAAGGCGAGACTGCCGTGGAAACCATGACCGCGATCCTCAAGCAAGAGTTGCCGGAGCTGCCGGATACGGCGCCGCCCGGTGTGAGGCAGATTGTCCACCACTGCCTGGAAAAAGATCCCGGCAACCGGTTTC
>PLOR01000094.1:0-22011 GCA_003142185.1 Bryobacterales bacterium | reverse complement strand
TTCAGACCACGCCCCTCGCCGGACGGCAACCTGGTGGGATTCTTCGCCGTTGATGAAGGCTACACGCAGGTCGGCGTCATGAAACCCGAAACCGGCAACTGGTCGATGCTCACCCATAGCCGGCAGCATGGGAACGTCAACGATGTCGCGTGGGCGCCGGATGGCTCCGCCATATACTATGACCGCATCGAGGCCGTGCCACAGGGGATCTACAGCGTGCCAGTGCTCGGCGGCGACGAGCGCCTCGTATTCCCCCAGGCATTCCGGCCGGAGGCGCTGCCGGACGGGAGTTTACTGGCAGTGAAGTTGAATTCCAGGCGCGAGTGGCAACTCTTCCGATTGTGGCCTGCAACCGGACAGGTTCAGGATTTGCCCGTCGCAGTTATCGATCCCGGGCAAAGTTTAGCCAACCCGCGCGTATTCCCGGACGGCAAAGAAGCCTTGATCGATGGAGCGCCGCTGGGGCGGGAAGCGGACGGCATGAGACTGCTGGTCGTGGATCTTGCCACCGGCGCCACGCGGCCTTTCGCGCCCAGTATCCCGAGGGGCACCGGCGCACCCGATTTCGCGGTGAGCCGCGACGGTAAATCCGTGTTGATCACTTTGGAGCTTGGAGAGTTTACGCGGGTGCTCTCCGTCCCCGCCCACGGACGCGGGCCGGCCCAAACTCTGTTTACCACGACCCACGAAGTCTGGGGCTTGGATACTGCCCCCGACGGAAGCGTGTATGCCTGCGTAACGGACCTCCCGGCGGAACTAGTGAGCCGCCCGCTGGACCTAGATCAGACGGAAACGTTGGCTCGGTTTCCGGAGGTGTCTGATCCGGACTTGCTTGCCGTCCTGCCGGATGGGCGCGTGGTCCTGACGGTGCTCTATTCGGATCGCGCACGCCTGGTGATGGTGGAGCCAGGGAAGAAGCCGGTTGCAATGGTCGCGACCACGGAGGAAACTTCGACACCCGTCACGGCTGTCGGCCCACGCGAGATCGCGTTCCTGATTGGTCCTGTACCGCGAGCAACGATTGCGGTCGCGGAGGTGGAAACCGGGCGCATTACTCGCCGCATCGCCCCAGGCAAGGGCGAAATCGTCTCGCTGGCCGCCTCCCCGGACGGCAGCACGCTGTATTTCGCCACCGGAGGCACGATCTGGTCGATCCCGTCCGCGGGTGGTCAAGCGCGAGAGGTTCGAGCCGGCAATCGCGTCGTGGCCGACCCCTCCGGCCGGGCACTGCTCGTCAGCGTCCTGGAAAGCCCGAATATGCGGCTTTTTCGCGTCCCTCTGGATGGGTCGCTGGAGACAGAAATCCCCGCCGATGCAGCCCATGCGCTAAGGTATTTGGACCTCTCGCCCGGTAGCTGGAACGCGGACGGTCGCCTCCTGGTTTCCATTCACGAGTCGTGGTTTGCCGCGCCAGCAGTGCTGGATACCCGGAACGGTCGTGTCCAACCCTTGCCGTTCGACAAGACGAGTGATTACGTCTCGATGGCTTGGCTGCCGAACGGACGCATGATCGCCCTGCGCGTCGGCATGCGCTCCACGTTATGGCGATTCGCGCCGGTGCCGGAATAGAGCCGAGGGTTGGGTACAATATAGCTCCATGCCTTTGACCGTCGGAACGGGGCTCGGCCCGTATGAAATTCTCGGCGCTCTTGGCGCCGCCGGCATGGGAGAAGTCTACCGCGCGCGCGATGGGCGCATGGGCCGCGGCGTAGCGCTCAAGATCCCACGCTGTCAGCCATGGCTGCGGGATGCGGCAGACCGTGTAGTCAACAAATAGAGGCGCCTGACGCTACCTCGTGACTAATTATTCCTGGGTGGTCGCGCAGCGTTTACAAACGTTTTCCACTCGCGATTGATGGTTCCGGGCGAGTCACGGGCTACTCGGAGACAGCGCGGCGGGCTGGCTTGCCTGCGGAGTTGGCTTCCGATGATGGTACTTAACGCTCGCGTGGATCGAGCTGCTTTGGCAAGCAGGTGCAGTCGTGAGCCCGCCTGCCTTGCTGGAACGCGATGAGCGAAGCTCCTGTCTATAGTTCGTGGTCTGTTGCGGCGCTTGGGGAATCGTGCTAAATCAGTGTGAGCGTAGGACCCGATCGGATGAGTTTTCCCGGCTGGGGCAATCGCCTGGTTGGCCCGAATCCGCATCCCACTGTTCATCGAAGAAAAAGGAGAAGGACGAGTCTCCGCCGAGAACCGGCCGTTCGCCGGCCCGGCGTGAGCATAGCCTGATTATGATTCCCAAATCGAAGAGAGCGGTGGTCCAAGCCGTGGCGCTCTTGTCCACGGCGTCGTGGGCGTTTGCCCAGTCTCCCGAGATGCGCCCGCCCGAGCGCCATGCGTGGGCGGACGCCAGCCTGTCCCCGGATGCGCGTGCCGACATGGTGATCGAGCGGATGACGCTCGACGAGAAGATCCAGCTTGTGCACGGCATGGGCTGGGAATCGATCTTTGATCCGCCGCAAGCCGGACCCGGAGTAAGGGCGCTGCAGCCGTGGGCGTTCATTCCCGGCATTCCGCGCCTGGGCGTGCCAGATCTGCAAATCTCCGACTCTGTGCTGGGCGTGACCGGGAGCGGTGGCAAGAGTCGCTACGCCACGGCGTTTCCGTCGGCAGAGGCCGAGGCTTCCTCTTGGGACTTAGCGCTGGCGGCTGAGACGGGCTCGACCATCGCGACCGAAATGCGTGCGCACGGCCTCAACATGTCGCTCGGTTCCGGCGTCAATCTGACCCGCGAGCCGCGCACTGGCCGGACCTTCGAGTACAAGGGCGAAGACCCGATCCTGGTGGGATTGATGGTGCGCGAGGAGTTGAAGGCCGCCCGGGCGCAGGGCCTGATCGTAGGGATCAAGCACTACGCGGTGAACGACCAGGACGGTGGGCGCATGTTCGTGAACTCCGTGCTGGACGAGCGCTCGATGCGCGAGAGCGATCTATTGCCGTTCGAAATCGCACTTCGTAACTCGGATATCGGAGCCGTGATGTGCTCCTACAACAAGATCAACGGCATTTATGCGTGCGAGAACCAGCACCTGCTGAGCGATCTGCTCAAAAAGGAGTTCGGCTTCAAGGGATTTGTCATCTCTGACTGGGGCGCGACCCACAGCACGGTGCCGGCGGCACTGGCTGGACTTGACATGGAGATGCCCGGCGACGATTTCTTTGGCACAGCGCTCAAGTACGCGGTGGAGCGCGGAGACATTCCGCTGGCGCGGCTGAACGACATGGTGCATCGCATTCTGCGAACGGCGTTCGCCTCCGGCGTGGTGGACAGCCCGCCTCAGCCGTACGTGGTGGATGTCTTCCGCGGTTTTGAAGCCGCGCAGAAGGTGGAAGAGAAGGGCGCGGTGCTGCTGAAGAACACCGATCGCCAACTGCCGCTGAAGGCCTCGACGATTCGGTCGATCGCGGTGATCGGCGGGCACGCCGACGCGGGCGTGTTGTCCGGCGGCGGTTCGAGCCAGGTCTCACCCGCTGGGGACAATCCGGTTCCGCCTCCGCCCATCACGGAGCAAAACATCCTGGGGCCGAGTGAGTCAGTCTATCATCGTTCGGTCCCGCTCAAGGGGATTGCGGCAAAAGTGCCGGGTGCAAGCGTGAAGTTCGATGCCGGCATCGACATCGCGAGCGCGGTGGCACTGGCAAGGGCGTCGCAACTGGCCATCGTCTTCGCTGTTCAGAACGCGTCCGAAGGAGAGGATCTGCCGAATCTCTCGTTGTCCGACAATCAGGACGCGCTGATCGAAGCGGTGGCCACGGCCAACCCGCATACGATTGTTGTGCTGGAAACGGGCGGTCCGGTCACGATGCCCTGGATCGGCAAGGTGAGCGCCGTGCTGGAGGCCTGGTTTCCGGGCATTCGCGGCTCCGAGGCCATCGCCAACATCCTGTTCGGCGACGTCAACCCGTCGGGCAAGCTGCCGCTCACGTTTCCCCGCAGCGAAGCGGATCTGCCGCATCCCAAGCTGAACCGCCAGCCGGCGCGGGCTGCGGCTCGATCAGTCGCGACTGCATCCGAGCCGTCGCGCTTCGTAGTCGGTGATGTTCCGGCGCGGCCTGGGTTCCTGACGAATACGACACCGTTCGACGCGGTCTACGACGAGGGTCTGCGGGTCGGCTACAAGTGGTACGACGCGGAGAAGAAGCAGCCGCTGTTCCCGTTCGGCTTCGGGCTCTCTTACACCACCTACGCGTACTCCGGGCTGAAGGCGGAGCCTGGCAAAGGACTGACGGTCACCTTCGATGTCAAGAACACCGGCGATCGAGCCGGCGAGGAGACCGCGCAGGTTTATCTCACGCTGCCGGCCTCGGCTGGCGAGCCGCCGCGGCGGCTGGTGGGATGGAGCAAAGTCGCTCTCGGACCGGGCGAACAGAAGAGTGTGAAGGTCGACGTCGAGCCGCTGTTCCTCTCGGTCTTCAGGGTGGATCGCGACGCATGGGAGATCGTTACCGGCGACTACAAGGTCTGGGCCGGTCCGTCGTCGCGCGAGTTGCCGCTGAGCGCGACGGTCCAGCTAAGCGGCAAGTAGCGACTGCGGGCCGGGGGAGCTATCATCGCCCTTTCGCGCCTTGCATGAAGGATTTCGTATCGCGCTCGCGTCGTTGGAGAGCGCGAACCTTCGCGGAACGCGCGGGGCAGTCTGCCTTGCCTACCGCAAGCTACCGATAAGAGGTGATATCGCACGCCTTCAACCTCAGCCCAGCACGGGATCAAGACCGTTCAGCGTCCGACGAGACGTTGAAGAGTTCGAGTCCGACCTGGAGATCATGTCTTTGGCGGACCGCGGCCCAGCCAAGAACCCCGCGATACTCGTGGAGAATTGGCGGACATCTTGGACGCTTCCGTGCACATGCGTGCTTGATCGGGCCCTAGTGCGCCTTCCCCGCGGCGTTTTCCAGAACCACGTTAGTTAGCATGGCGGTATCGACCGTCGCCGGCAGGTGCGAGCAGAAGCCGATGCCGACGTCGAAGGGCTCATCGAAATGAAGGACGACGGGAGGGCCGAACTGGTGCAGCGGTTCGCCTTCGATGCTGACCAGGAGGGTGATCGAGTCGCCGTGCTTCTCGATTCCGATGCGGCGGCCCTTGACGTTAGCGAGCGTGCCGCCGAAGCGGTACTCGGCATCCTTCATCTGCTCGGCCCGGGCGGCGCGCCACGCGAGGTGGATCATTCCGGCGCCGTGCTGGCCCGCCATGACTTCTTTCGCATCGTCGTCAAGATCCTGGCGGATAACGAGGACGGCCTTGCGGTCGCCGTAGCCCTGGGGATTGGGAAACGAAACGTCAGCCGCCAGAGAGATGTCGCCGGACATCTTCTTCCAGAGGAAGCGGAACTCGTCGCGCTGATACCAGATGTTGTAACCAGCAGAGTGGATGGTGTACTGCCGTGTGGCGGAATCGTAGCTTGCGCTGCCGGGAACCAGCGCCGCGCCGATATCGGACTGGCCCTCGAAGATGCCGATCGGCGCATCGAAATTCCTGCCGGGCCGGTGAAAACCCAATGGCGGAGGGACCTGCGTATGGGTGGCGGAGCCGGGCAGCGCCCAATCGGGCACGCTGGGCGGGGCGGTCGGAGACGCGTCGGGCGCTTGCGCGCACAGTTGCGAAGCGGCAGCGAGTAGCAGAAGGGCCTTCATAGATACGCAAGTTAGCATATGGATCGCACGGGCGGGCGACGGGTATACAATACCGTCATGCTTTCCAGATACCTCCTCATCGCGGCTCTGGTTGCGCCCGCGGCCTCTTCCGTTCTAATGGCCCAGACGCCGGTCGGCCCGGCACGCCCGCCGATTGTGGGCGTTGCCCACATCAGGCTGAAGACCGCCGATCTGGCCGCGGCGCGCATTTTCTACGGCCGCCAACTGGGATTTCAGGAACCGTTCGGCATCGATTCGCTCGCGGTGTTCAAGGTGAACGACCACCAGTACATCGAAGTAGAGCCGACGCTGAAGCGGGAAGCGGAAGACCGCCTGGCCCACATCGCGTTCGAGACAAGCGACGCCCGGCGGTTACGGGATTACCTGGCGAGCCGCGGCGTAAAGGTCCCGGGCACGGTCGAGCCGGATGGGGACGGCAACTTGAGCTTCTTCATTAAGGATGCGGACGGACACCTGGTGGAGTTCGTCGAGTACTTGCCGGGATCTCTGCACAGCCGCAACTTCGGGAAGGCGCTGCCGCCGACCCGCGTATCTGAACGCATGATTCACGTGGGTTTCACCATTCAGGACCGCGCCGCGGCGGACAAGCTGTACCGAGACATTTTGGGGTTTCGCTTGCAGTGGTACGGAGGCATGACGGACGAGCGTACCGATTGGGTCTCGATGCGCGTGCCCGATGGCACGGACTGGCTCGAATACATGCTGAACCAACCGCATCCATCGCCGCGAACTCTCGGCGTCATGAATCACCTGGCGCTGGGCGTCGCGAGCGCGGAGCAGGGATACAAGACCGTGGTGGAGCGCGGCATGAATCCGCCGGACAAGCCGAAGATCGGCCGCGACGGGAAGTGGCAGTTGAATCTGTACGATCCGAGCTACACACGCGCGGAGTTGATGGAGCCGAGACCGGTTCAGCCGCCGTGCTGCTCGCCGATTCTGGCTCCGTAGCGGTTTTGCAGGAGGTTAGTGTTCGTCCGGCGGGTTCGGGAGGCTGTCGGCTTCCGCCGCGCGCACGCGCATCGCTGGAGCTGCGGTGCCGGGAAATAGTGTCCGATAATTCCAATTAACGCTGCTCAGAACGTCTTGAGCGAGGTCGGGCAGAATCACGCATCGACCAGGACTTTCAGAGGTCTCGAAGCCAGCACGCAGGGAAAGTCGTCATTAGCGTTCGTGCCAGTGACGGGCTATGCTACCGTGTCGGCCGTGTCGGCGCTGGAAGTGCTTGACGAATCAAAGTAAGATATACTGCGAGCCGTCGCATGTCGCTGCACTACTTTCCCTTTCTCCTTCTGGGCGCCACCGCGCTGTACGGCGCGTCTGTTCCCGCGCTCGCCGTTGACGCGACCGCGTCACAACACCCGATCAGCCCGCTCATATACGGAATCAACGAGTTTACCGCAAATGGGGTCTGTTGTTCGCCCTTCAAAGAATGGACCGACAGCGGCATATCTGGCATCATGCACATCGGCGTGCGCCGCTGGGGCGGCGATAGCGCCTCCAGCTACAACTGGCAGCTCGACCTGGAGAACCTCAACGTAAACTTGTTTTTCACCACGTATCTGGTCGGCGACGGCGTGCACAACAGCTTCGATCTGTTCCATGAGCGAAACCTCGAAACCGGCACGGTGAGCCTGAGTACTTTCCCTCTGCTGGACTGGACTCCGAAACTGCCGCCGGATAGTGCGCTGACGCCGAACTATCAGTACAGTTGCAGTTTCCCGGTCTCGACGTATGGGCAACAGCAGCAGACCGAACCGGGGGACTCTCAGTGCGGCAATGGCATCGCCCTATCGACCGGCGACCAGATCGTGAACGATCCGAACGATGTCTACCAGCCGATCACGCCCGCATTCGGCGGACAGTGGGTGGCGGCAATGCTCAACAAGTACGGACCCGCCAACGATGGCGGAGTTCAGATGTGGGACCTGGATAACGAGCCGGAATGGTGGGACGGCACCCACCCGGATATTTATCACCAGGCGGGCTTCCCGGTGCAGCCCGCCACCTACGACGACATGCTCGCTCGCGATTTGGCGGCGGCACAGGCGGTGAAAGCCGCCGATCCGACAGCGCTGGTGGTGGGCCCCGTCGCCGCCGGTTGGCCCGGATACCTGTTTTCGAAAAAGGACTTTGAAAGCGGCTGGGGGACAAGCCCGCATTTCCAGTATTGGGCCAACCCGGTCGATCGCAACGCGCACGGCGGCATGCCGTGGCTCGAGTACTTCCTGCAGCAGATGCAGGCGGCTTCGAACCAGGCCGGAACGCGCCTGCTCGATTATCTCGACGTCCACGGGTATGTCGGCCCCTGCGTTACGAACGACTGCAGCACAAGCGCGATAGCTTTCGGTACGGCCGTCGATCCTGCGAGCACAGCCCTCCGCATGCAATCGACGCGGGCGTTCTGGGATCCGATCTACATCGTCCCCGTGGTGACGACCCCAACGGATTCCAACCCGTGCGACGACTACAACGCAATGTGCGACATAGACGGGCAGCAGCATCCGCCGATGCTGATCCCGCGCATGATCGGCTGGGTCAATCAATACTTCCCCGGCACGAAGACCGCGATTACCGAATATGACTGGGGCGCGCTCGAAGACATCACCGGCGCGGTGGCACAGGCGGATTTACTCGGAATATTCGGCGCATACGGTCTGGACATGGCCACCATGTGGCCGGATCCCAGCTTCGAGCTGGGCGTGCCGGGCGCGTTCGCGTTCCAGATCTATCTGAACTACGACGGCGCGGGCAACCATTTCGGCGAGACCAGCGTGTCGGCGACTAGCAGCGACCCGGACACCATGTCGATCTTCGCCGCCCAGCGAGCCGATAGCGCCCTCACGGTAATGGTGCTGAACAAATCCGCCAATGCGATCACCAACAGCATCAGCCTGGCCCACTTCATCCCCGCGGGTACGGCGCAGGTGTGGCAGTACGGCAGCGCGAACCTGAACGCGATTACGCAGCAGTCCCCGGTGCAGGTGTCCGGCGGTTCTCTCAGCGCCACCTTCCCGGCTTACTCGATGACGCTGTTCATCATTCCCGCCAGCCAGAGCGCGATGACCGTACCCCAGCCGGTGATTACCGCGGTAACGAGCGCGGCTTCGTACGACGACACCGGAGTCGCGCCGGGAGAGTTTGTGGCGATTTTCGGCCAGTCGCTCGCCCCGCAAATGCCACAGCTCGGCGCGGCCGACTCCACCGGAAAACTGCCGACGACGCGGGGCGGCGTCCAGGTGCTTTTCAACGGGTATCCGGCGCCAGTGGACTATACCTCGCCGGGCCAGATCAACGCCATCGTGCCCTTTGAAGCGGCGCTCTTCAGCACGGTGAATGTTCAGGCAATCAATCAGGGCAACGCGTCCGTCGCGTTCTCGCTGCCAGTGGTGACTTCGCTTCCGGGGATGTTCACGGCAAAGGGCTCGGGCTCAGGCCAGGCCGCCGTGCTGAATCAGAACAATAGCGTCAATAGCGCCTCGAATCGCGAGCAGGTGGGTAATATTCTGCAGATGTTCGCCACTGGGGATGGTTCGCGCACGCCGCCGGAAATAGACGGGCGGCTGCCCTCCACTGTTTTGACGAAACCCGAGCTGGCCTGTTCGGTAACCATCGGTGGCCTGGATGCTACGGTGACTTACTGCGGCGCAGCGCCGGGGTTTGCCGGACTGTTTCAGATCAATGTGAAGATTCCTGAAGGCGTTGCGCCCGGAAACAGCGTGCCCGTGCAGGTGACCGTCGGAACCGCGACCAGCCAGAGCAACGTGACTATAGCGGTTCAGTAGGCGGAGGCGCAGCAGCGTTGCCGGAGCTGGAGTCGCTCCGAAGGAGACATGGCAGAGCACGGCTGCTACCAAATGGTTTGGAGTCGAACGGCCAAAAGCAATTACGGACAGGCATCTGACCACGTCCCACTTCTGGCTGGCCGGACCCCTACCGATAATAGCGAATAACGCTCGCATATGCCGATGGCGCGGAACATCTAGCGCGGCAGAGCCCGGCGACCGGGAAACTGACGACAGGTAGCAACTGGTCGTTGAATTGCCCTGTCGATGACGATGTTCCGATCCCGTGAGAAAAACAAGCGTTTTCGCGCGGACGTCCGAGCCCTGTTGGTGCGAACAGCCTCAGTCGGTGTGGCATTGTGCGCCATCCTTTCCGCTCAGACTCTGCTCAATACCCGAAACCTGAGCGGCTCCGCCAGCGACACTCCCACCGCCATCGCAACCGATTCCCAAGGCAACGTGTACCTCGCCGGCGCCACCAGCTCATTCGATTTCCCGGTCACACAAGCGCTTTTCCCGCTGCTTCCCGAACCGGCGCTTCGCGCTTCCACGGATGGCCATGCCTTCACCCCCGCCGCGCTTTCCGTACCTGAAGTGGTTTCCGTGGCGGCATCCAGCGACGGCAGCCTAGTGTTGGCGGCCACCAGCGCCGGCCTCTACCGCAGCACCGACAGCGGCGGCACCTGGACGCCTTCCACAGCCCTCACCGGCCAAATCCTGGCGCTCGCGGTCGATCCACACAATTCCGGCAATGCCTATGCCGTCGTACTGACTTTCAGTTATTCCGGCTCCATTATCGGCCCCATGGCGAGCTACACCTGGACCATCTACAAGAGCGCCGACAGCGGTGTGACCTGGCAGCTCGCCGCGGCCTTTACCCTGTCACCCTTCACCGCGGCGGTATCGCGCATCGTCATCAATCCCCTCAACTCGTCCATCGTTTACGCCTTCGTGAATTCAGCCCTCATGCAAAGCGTGGATGCCGGTGCTTCCTGGCAACAGCTCACCATTCCCGCCGCGCAAGCCAATCTCGGGCAAACCAATCCCACCGGGTTCGCCATCGCTCCCTCGCAGCCTAACATCGCCTACGCCACCACCTATTACTTTCCGCTCATGAAGAGTTCGGATGGAGGCGTCACCTGGCAGCCCGCCGCGTCTATCGGATCCGCCGGTGAGAACGCCATTGCCGTGGACCCGCAAAACGCCTCCGTCGTCTGGCTGGTCGATGGAGCGGGCATCCACAAGAGCACAGACGGCGCCGCCACATTTCAAACCATCGCCGTCATGGGCGATGGCTCGTGGAAATCCATCGCTGTCTCGGATACGAATTCCGCGGAGGTTTTCGCTTCCGACGCCCATAACGTCTATGCCACCTTCAACGGCGGCGCCACGTGGACCATCGTGGCCTCCGGCCAGATCAACGCCGTGTTCGCCCCGGCCGGCGCCATCTACGTGGCTGCGTCCATATCGCCCGCCGTCTTTCTCACCAAGCTCGATCCCACCCTGACGCAGATTGTCTACTCCACGTTTCTCGGCTCCGGAAGCGTCTCGCGCATCGCCGTGGACGCGGCCGGCAACGTGTATCTGGCGGGAACCACGCAGTCCCACTCGTTTCCCACCACGCCCGGCGTATTGGGCAGCGGCTTCGCCTCCAGTTCCGCCGGTTTCGTCACCAAGGTGCGCGCCGATGGCGGTGCGCTGCTCTATTCCACCCTGCTCGATGGCCTGCCGCTCAACGGGATCGCCATCGATGCGGCTGGCGATGCCGTAGTCGTGGGCGCCACCACCGGTTGGGCCGCCATGACACCCAATGCCGTTCAGCCCACCGTGCCCGGCCCGTGTAATAGACAGTCGTCCACACTTGAAGGTGTACAAACCAACACCCATGCGTTCGCGGCCAAACTGAAGGCTGACGCTTCGGCATACGTCTATGCCACCTGGTTGACCGGCTCGTGCGGAGATGCCGCCAACGATGTGGCCATCGACTCGACTGGCGCAGCCTGGGTCGGTGGGCTAACCTACTCGACCGATTTCGCCACCACGGCTAACGCGCTGACGCCTTCATTTCCCAATATCAGCGATGCCGGATTCGTTTCGCAGCTCAGCCCGGACGGATCCAGTCTGTTGTATTCCACCTTTGTGGCAGCGAACTTCGACTCCACCGTGACCGCCCTAGCGCTCGACGCGGCAGGCAATGTGGTCATCGCGGGCACGGGCGATGCACAAGCGACACCGGGGGCTTACCAGCGGCCGGTCGGCAGTTGCCCGGTGGTGTTCGGCTTGGTAGGCACCGCCGCCACCGGTACCGATGACGGCTTCGTCATGAAGCTAAGCCCGGGCGATTCGGCGCCCCTATTCCTGGCCACCATCGGCGGGTCCTGCGACGATTCCACCAGCCGCATGGCCCTCGATTCCGCGGGTAACATCTGGGTCACCGGCGACACCTTCTCGACCGATTTCCCCACCCTGGCGCCCTTCGCCAATCTCGGCCTGGCGAGTGCGGGCAGCGTGCCAGGATTCCTCGCGGAGTTGGGTGCGTCAGGCTCCGCGCTTCTTTCCGCCAGCATTTCTGCAAACATGGGAGCCGTCGCCGCCGGCCCTGGAGGATTCGTTTACTTTACCGAACCTATGACCGTGCCTGGCAAGACCGGAAGCGCCGTCTTGGCTGCACGCATCGATACCAACCAGAGTCCTGCGATTTCGCTCGATGCAATCCACTCGTTCGGCCCGTTGCAGCCCCTCGCGCCTGCCTACGTGCCTTTCGCCATAGCCCCTGGAGAAGCCGTGCGGCTCATCGGCCGCGGCATTGGCCCCGTAGATTCAGTAAGCGCATCCTCCGCTCCCGCCCACGTCCTGCCGATCCTTGCCGGAGTGCAGGTAACATTCAACGGCATCGTGGCGCAATTGGATTCCGTTCAAGCCACCCAAATCGTGTGTTTTGTCCCCTTCGCGCTCGATGGCACAACTTCCGCCAACGTGCAGGTCACCTATCTGGGAGCGGTATCGAACCCGTATAGCATTGGGATTGTCGCGCAGAACCCCGATCTGGTCGCGGTCGCCAACCCGGATGCTTCGCCCAACTCGGAATCCAATCCAGCGCCGATCAATAGCGTGGTCGCCATCTACCTCACTGGCCTGGGGCAGACCATTCCCCCGTCCACGGACGGAGCGGTAAACATGACACCCTTCGTTTCGCCTCGCATCGTTCCGTCAATCGTAACGAATGGGATTCCGGAGCAGCCGGTGTTTCTGGGCGCCGCCGTGGGCCAGGTCGCCGGCGTGATGCAGGTGAACCTCTTCGTGCCCAATCCCGGCGGCGCAACCAATAACGGAGTACACATCGGCCCGACGTTCTTCCGCATTTGGACCATCCCACAGCCATGAGCCCCACAGAACCGCGACCGTCAAGGGGCGGCCTGGACGGCGTTAGCGCGCAAGCCCTAAGTCGCCAGCTTCCCTGCCGAAAACAGTGTCCGATAACAACGGTTAACGCTCGCGTGAAACCCTTGCTGCGGACGAGGTAGGAGACTCTCTTCGCGCCGTCGAACCCGGCACGCGTCGCCGGCGTGGCTCGGAATGGAAAGAAGATACAGAGGACCTTAGAGCTGGTGAGGACAATCACTATGGTTGTATAATTATTTAGGCGTCCAGGAGACTGACATGTCACCCATGACGCTGAACCCTGCCCTCATTCCCACCGGCGCTCGGAAACTTGTCCGAGCCTTGGTTCTCTTGTCTCTGGCCGCCGCGCCCGCGGCTGCCGCCAGCCCGATCTGGACCCAGCAGCAGGAGTTGAAGGCTTTCGATGGCGCGGCGGGGGACTATTTCGGCGGCTGCATATCGGTGAGCGGCGATACGGCGGTGATCGGGGCTCCCGGCAAGAATGGCTTCCAGGGCGCCGCGTACGTGTTTGTCCAGAGCGGCGGAGTATGGAGCCTACAGCAGGAGTTGACCGCTTCCGATGGCGCGCCTAACGACCAGTTCGGCGCCATCCCGTCCGTGAGCGGGGACACCGCTCTGATCGCGGCTATGGGCAAGAACGGCGGCCAGGGCGCCGTGTATGTGTTTGTGCGCAGCGGCGGAGTGTGGAAGCAGCAGCAGGAGTTGACCGCTTCCGACGGCGCGCCGGGCGACAATCTCGGCTACTTCGTGTCGGTCAGCGGGAGCACGGCGGTGATCGCGGCTCCGGGCAAGAATGCCTTCCAGGGGGCGGCGTACGTGTTCGCGCAAAGCGGCGGAACATGGAGCCAACAGCAGAAGTTGACTGCTGCCGATGGCGCGGCGAACGACCAGTTCGGCGTTTCCGTCTCGGTGAGTGGGAACACTTTGCTGATCGGGGCTCCCTTCAAAACCGTCGCTTCGAACCCTAATGTCTATCTCCAGGGGGCCGCGTACGTGTTCGTCGAGAGCGGCGGGGTATGGAGCCTGCAGCAGGAACTGACCGCATCCGATAGCGCGACTGGCGACTTCCTCGGCTACTCCGTGTCGGTGAGCGGGGACACGGCGCTGGTCGGGGCTATGAACAAGAATAGCGCTCAGGGAGCCGCGTACGTGTTTATGCGGAGCGGCACGGTTTGGAGCCAGCAGCAGGAGTTGACTGCTTCCGATGGCTCGGCGAGCAACCAATTCGGCTACTTCGTGTCGCTGAGCGGAGGCATGTCGCTGATCGGGGCTCTCGGGAAGACCGTCAATTCGAATGCCCACCAGGGAGTCGCGTACGTGTTCGCGCAGGGCGGCGGATTGTGGAGCCAGCAGCAGGAGCTGACGGCGTCCGATGGCGTGGCGGGGGACTATTTTGGCGGCTTCGCATCGGTGAGCGGGAACACGGCGGTGATCGGTGCCAATACCAGGAATAACGACCAGGGGGTCGCGTACGTGTTTACTTCGCCGCAGCCCGCCATCACCGGCCTCATCGTGTCGGGCGGAGGCTTCAACATGGCGCCCAATGCCTGGGTAGAAATCTACGGCGCCAGCCTGGCGCCGCCCAGCGTGGGCGCGGACGGCCTCCTCTGGAGCAGCGCGCCCTCTTTCGCATCCGGCCAAATGCCGACCCAGTTGCAGGGCGTCAGCGTCACGGTGAATGGCAAGCCGGCGTACGTTTCCTTCATCAGTGCCACGCAGGTGAATGTGCTGACGCCGCTCGATTCGACGACCGGCGCGGTCGCTGTGACGATAAATAACGGCACCACCACCAGCCCCGCGCTTACTGCGAACGTGCAACCGGTGTCGCCGGGATTCCTCCGCTTTAACGACGGCATCCACATTGCCGCGGAGCACGCCGATTACAGCCTGCTGGGGCCGGCGTCCCTGTCAGTGCCAGGATCTACCTTCACGCCGGCCAAACCGGGCGAGATCATCCTGCTATACGGCGATGGCTTCGGCCTGCCGGTTTCAACGATAACAACCGGATCGGATGCACAGACCGGCCCGCTGCCCACCTTGCCGCAGGTCACCATCGGTGACACTATGGCCACGGTTCAATACGCCGGGCTCATCAGCCCAGGGCTATATCAGATCAACGTGGTGGTGCCATCGACCGCGGTAAACGGCGACAACCAGGTGATTGCGACTTACGCCGGCGCCAGTTCACCCACGGGAGCCATGATTCCAGTTTCCCAGTAGGAGCCGGACGAGCCCCCGGCCTGCCCCTGAGGTTTGTGCATTTCTTCGCGGTCACCTGGGCGCGACCGAACGCCGCTCCCGAGGCGCATCGGCATCGCGGCAAGCTACCGATATTGAACCTTAACGCTGCCCACAAACCCGCTCGCCGCCCCGTGCGGGAAGCCATTTTCCGAGTGGCCGACAACTCGGGAATTGGCGGAATTCGCGCTGCCAGTACCCGCTGTCCCAGCCTTCCATTCAATACCCTGTCTTCGCCAATTGACATTCACCCCCGTATAGCCCGTCGTCGAGTCGCGCGGGTGCCGCAAGCAGGATGTGTCGCATTTTTACTATCTTCGACTGCGCTTGCACGACTATCCTCATCTGGAGGCGTGGATCAGTTATGGCGCGGTGCCCTATCAGTCCCGGAAGTCCGGACTGGGCGCCGCTGCCGTCTCTTGCACGCGAACGGTGCGTGACCTGTAGTGGGCATCCAACAATCGCGGGCCGCGGCCTTAGTTGACTCTGCCAAGGTATTTGTCCAGCCACGTCAACACTTCC
Organism: Bryobacterales bacterium; assembly: GCA_003142185.1. GTDB lineage: Bacteria > Acidobacteriota > Terriglobia > Bryobacterales > Bryobacteraceae > Bog-375. The sequence continues at coordinate 6,412 of PLOR01000094.1, read as the reverse complement.
TTCGACAATGCGTCCTTCTGCTGGCTGACGCCATGCGGCGTATCGAAGACCACACGGCGCTTTTCCGCGTCCGGTGTTCCGAGTATGCGAAACATCGGCTCTTGCGCCCGGTCGGGCGAAAAGGTAAAGTCGAACCGGCCATTGACCATCAGCACGGGCTTGGTCAAACGAGGGGCGAAATTCACCTGGTCATCTGCCGGCACAGGGGGCGTCAGGAAGAAGCCTCCATCGAGGAAGACGATGGCTGTGAAGCGCGGTTCCAATGCCGCAAAAATGACGCCGTAGGCGGCGCCCCAGCTTGCTCCCAAATACGCGATTCTGGTCTTGTCGATATCCTGGCGGGTTTCGAGAAAGTCGATTGTTCGCCCTATTTCCTTGGAGTGCTGGATAACTTGATTCAGGTCCCCGATGGCTCCGGGCGCAACGAATGTGCCCGAGTGTTCGTAGGTCCCCGTGTAAATCGGGTAGACCAGTGCGCGGCCACTCTTGATGACGTAGTCGACGTCATCCATGTCGCCAAGATCCTGGCTGCTGGGCATACAGACCACGGCGGCGCTCGGAAAGAAAAGCACGGTTTGGTACGGCGGACGGACGTTCCTCGGGAGAAAGAGGTAGAGCGGGAGGCGTTCGCCCTCGTGCCCCGCATCGATCGTGATTTTCTCCTTGGTCCAATCGGTTGTGTTCTCCACAATGCCTTCCGATTTCGCGTTCAGCGGCGCATGGTCGTAGGCGTACATGATCCGGTAAGCCTGAAACACGTCGTCCGGGACGGGTCTTGCCTTGGTGAAGTCCCTCGCCTGCCGGACCAGGGGTGCAGCAACCGCAGCCGGGATTGGTCCTAGATTCCGCACACAGCGGAAGCCGTTCAAAGCCGAGCGGTCGAACGGCGGCAGGGCTTCCGGATCGTATGCCAGATAGGTCTGCGTTCGCCAAGCCCCGCCTAAGATGAAGCGGCGGTCCCCATCGACGGCGTTCCAGCTCCATTCCCTGACATTTCCGCTCATGTCATAGGTGCCATAGGGACCGACGCCGGGAAATGTCCCAACCGGGACCGGCCCCCGGCCATTAAAGTTGCTTTGATTGATGCGATAAACCACGAAGTTGGAAGGCGCGGCCTTATGCCACTGCAGGATGACGGGCAGGCTCTTGCCGGCAAAGGCCGCATAAGCAGCGGCCTCATACCAGCTCACGCCTGACACCGGGTAGTCGGCTTGGGTCGGTGGGAAATGGCCGCCCTCCCAGGTGGAGGGCCCGGGACGGCCTGTGGGATCGCGAAACAAGTCCATGGCCTGCCGCCAGGTCAGTTCCTTGCCGCCGTTGATGAACTTTTCCTTCCAGTACTCAGATTTTCGATAGCCGCCCTGATCCACGAACTCCTGATATTGGCGGTTGGTCACTTCAAACCGATCGATGTCAAACGGCGGAAGCTCGTGGCCCCACCATCCGAGGAAATCAATCATCTCCGCGTAGTAGCCGCCCGGCACGGGATCCATGCCGGGCGGTGTTCCCTCAGCCGGCAACGCGAACCGCATGTTGTCCTCCGTCTCCGGCGCTGCGACGAATTCCGGTGCGCCCGGTCGGGAGACCCTCCAACGAAAGTATCCGTTGGGGATACGCACCCTCGTGAGGGGAGTCGCGCCCAAGGAAAACCAGGCGCCCGGCGTGACATAATCCTGAATCTCCACCTTCGATCCGGCGGGCACGGACTGGACGGAAATGAGGCGTGTCGAGGACTGGACAAGTTGCGCCAGCGCTGGATCGCCTGGCAGAACCCGCTCGGCCCTGTGCAATAGGAGGAACGCGGCGAGAGGCTGTTTCGAGACCAGCCGGGAGATCTCCGGGATCGCTTGCTCGCGCACCCAGTGCCGCTGCTCCGAGCGCTGGTAGAACAACACTCCTGCGGCTGCCAGCAAGAGAAGGATCACCACTGCGGGAATGGCATATATCGGCCGCAGCAGGGAACGGACGCCCTGCAAAGACGGAGCGGCGAGCCGGCCGGCAAGCGCGGACAACTCCTGAGACACATCGATCGCGGACTGGCAGCGTTTGGACGGGTCTTTTTCCAGGAGTTTCTCCACCAGCCTGTCCAGGGTGGCTGGAATTCCAGCGCGATTCTGAGACGGCGCAGGTGTCGCAGTAGGAGAGCCGGTCGAGAGCATCTGTCCCAGCGACGCTCCCGGAAACGGAAGCCTCCCGGCGGCCATTTCGTAGAGAACCAAGCCTAGTGAGAATAGGTCCGTGGCACTAGTGGGCTCCCGGCCCTCCACTTGTTCGGGAGCCATATAGGCGGGCGTGCCCATGATCGCGCGGCTCTCGGTGATGCCAGATTCGGACAGCATCTTGGCGAGCCCAAAATCCAGCACTTTTACGCCGTGGCGGGTGAGCATGACGTTGGACGGTTTCAAGTCGCGATGCACGATTCCGCGCGCATGCGCCTCCGCCAGCGCGCTGGCAATCTGTGCTCCATAGCGCGCCACGACTTCAGTGGCCAGTGGGCCTCTCTTGATTTCCGCTGCCAGAGTGGAGCCTTCGATGAGCTCCATGACCAGGTAGTTTGGGCCGACGTCGTAAAGCGTGCAAACGTGGGGATGGTTCAGCGTGGAAATCGCCCGAGCTTCGAACTGAAATCGTTCGCTATAGCGTTCGGACGCAATCTTGATGGCAACCACGCGCCCCAATCGCGTATCGACGGCGCGGTAGACGGTTCCCATACCACCGGCGCCGATCTGGGCTTCGATCTTATAAGGACCGAGCTGCGCTCCCGGGGAAACGACGGTTCGCGTAGGCTCGGCCAGGAAGCCTTCGAGCGGCTGGAGAATCTGACTGCCGGATTCCAGTTCCAGCATTCGTTCCACGCGGGAGCGGATTTCGGGATCTGTACACTCCAGCAGGGCTGCGCGCTCGTTGGGATTACGCTGCTGCGCCGCGTGGTATAGATCTTCGATTTGGCGGAATTGCTCCGGTGTCATACTCGCCGCGTCGCTCGATGATTCCCTACATATTACGCCATTCCCGACCAGCCAGTGCCGAGTGGCCACAGTCGGCAAACACGAAAAAGGGCCAGAGCCGCGCGCTCTGGCCCCGCTTGACTCCGAAGCACATTACCGCGCCGGCACGATCGCAGCGATGGGAATCATCTGTGCGACTTCCCGCTCTTCGGTAGCGGTCCCGTGCTTAGGTGTGTGCGGTGCATAATAGAGAACCACGCCGATATCCGGCAGGCGAATCTCGCGCACCGTGCTGCCGGTCTTGCCGTTGTCGATCACCAACTCGGCTGGGCCGGCCACTGCCGGATTGTGACTCTGGGGCAGCACCGTGGCCACCACTTTTCCGTTTTCCCTTACTTGCAGCATGTTGCCGGTTCTCAAGCCCTGCAGGTTGAAGGTGTAGTCGCCCGCCTGCAAGGTCGCTGTACCCCAGCGGACTTCAGACGGGAGGGAGAATTTCCCTTGGAACGATTGTGCGCTCGCAGCTGCGACGCCCAGGCTGAATAACAGAACCCCCAGCGCCAGGGTGCGGAGCAGCGTGTTGTTTCGATTCGATGTCATGACGAACCTCCTTAATGTTCGTTGTTGGCCAACCCTCAAGTTGCCTTCACCCTGATATGCGCAAACCCGTTCCCGAAAGGGTCAACCGCAGCCAAAAATGGTTTGGCAGTCAGCCGAGAGATCCGCCGCTATCCGCGCCCGAAGTGATGGAGCAGGCGCGGACTCCATCCGCCGGACCGCGAACCCGGCATTACCTGGATGTCAATCCGGCGATCAACGAGTTTGATTTAAGTGCAGTCGAGCCGCAGGGTAGATCGGTTCGTGTGTAGACGATTTGACGAAAAGATGCCGCGGCAAGGCATTGGCTAGCGCCGTTCTACCGAGACAGCTCGTGCATTAGCCAAGCGCGGGCGAATTTCCAGTCGCGCTTGACGCTTTCCGAGGAGATCTTCAGCACCTCGGCGGTTTCCTTCACGCTCAGGCCGCCGAAAAAGCGCAGTTCCACCACTTTGACTTTGCGGGCATCGAATCGCGCCAACGATTCGAGCGCCTCGTCCAGATCCACCAGCCGGCTGTCCAGTTCGGGCAGGGCGTCGACGGATTCGTTCAGATCCACCCGCACCACCTCTCCTCCGCGCTTGTGGGACCCGCGGGCCCGGGCCGCATCCACCAGGATGCGCCGCATAATCTGGGCGGAGATGGCGAAGAAATGGGCCCGGTCCTGCCATTGTACGCCGGTGACATCCACTAGACGCAGGTAGGCTTCGTTGACCAGGGCGGTAGCTTGTAAGGTGTTCCCGGGTTGTTCCTTCTGCATGTAGCGTCTGGCCATGCGGCGCAGTTCTTGGTAAACCAGCGGCATCAACTGCTCCAGCGCTGCGCGGTCGCCGCCGCACCAGGCCCGAAGTAAACGCGTGACCTGCGCCGTCTGAGTATCCATTTATCGGAATTATAGCTCCCGTTTGCAGTTTTCTCGTTCGCTTTCTGCTAGCGGAGACTGCCCGCACGAAAGGACATTCTCCAGAACTTCATAAATAGCCAATCTCCGCTGGTTGTTCAAAGGCCTCCGAAACTAAACCATTATCCGTGACCGTCCGAACCGTGGCAAGCCGGGGTAAAACGTCGTACCCACGGATGTGCATGCGAAAGCAGCTACCGATAACCCGAATTAACGCCGTCTTCGGACCGCTTGCCACCCGCCGTCCGCGGGCCGCTTCGCGAGTGGCCGACGGCCACTCATGGGCGGAGTCGCAGAGCTTTCAAGTCCGGGCCCCATACTCCTGGTGTCGCGCGCCACAATGGAAACCCGCGATCACGAGCCGCATCAGTAGCGGACCGCCACCGTCGAGGAGCGGACCTGGTCCAGATTGTAAAGCTCCGCTCGCGCATGGGAGCGGCTCGGCTCCGGCGGTGCGTCACATGCCGAGAGTGCGCCCACCAGACGCTCCAGAATCCCGCGGCTGCGCGTGAAACGGCGGCGGCGGCTTCGTAGAAACTCGAACGTGAACGGCGAGCGGCGTTCCAATTCCCGGACGTAAGCGGCCGAATAGAACTGCCGCGCTTCGCCCACGGCCCCAGTGAGGAGCATGAAGAAGCTCGTGCGGATAAGCTCCTTGATCGCCGGCGGCGCGGCCGCACCGATCCCGTCGAGATCCGCCAGCACACGGGCGCCGAAGTGGAAGCTGCGGTTGGTCGCGGCGTCCAGCGGCTCACGTCCCGCCGCCTCGGAGAACGCCGTGCGGATGCCGTCCCGGGCGTCGGCGGCGACGTCCTGCAAATCGTCGCCGAGCTGCAGCGCGACGCCCCAGGCGAAAGCAAACTCGGCCGCGCTTGGCGCGAGCGTGCCCGCGGCGAGCCAGGCGTCCGCAAGCACCGATGCCCCGCCCTTCTCGAAGATGATTTCGAGGAGGTCGCCCGCGCCGGCCCCAGCCGCGCGATCGAGCTCGAGGCTCCTCTCCTGCGCGCGATGGATGGCGCACAGGCTGGCAAATACCTCGGGGTACTCGGTGCGGCGGTACTGGCTTTCGATCAGGCTAACCAAAGCCCAGGCCTGCTCCTCATGCCGCCCGGCGGGCGCAAGCTCCCCTCCCTCCAGGCGAGCCCCGAAACGCCGGTTGAACGCGTGCTTATGGGCTTTCGAAACGCCTGGGTGGTCGAGGTAGTTGTCCGTACAGGGGTAGAGCATACTGTACCCGAAAATCGCGGGAGTCAGCCGCGCCGGCAGGCCCAGCATAATCTGGAGGACGTTCGTCGTCCACGCGTTGCGGCTGGCCTGGAAGACGTCGCCAGTGCTCACGGACGGATCGAAGAGCCGGGCGGCTCGGGCGAATTCCTTGCCCGTTTCGGTGAAGCCGCCGTCGAGCAACAGATCGAGATGGCGGTCCTCGAAATCGAGTGCCTGGCGCGCGAAGATGCGGAATGCGGCGATCAATCGCTCTTTCGCTGCGGCCTGCCCCGGCCAACTCCTCGGCGCGGCGCGAAGTTCGGCTTCGACGGCTTCGAGGTAGCGGTCGAGGTGCGCTTCGCGGCGGGCCTGCTCGCGTGCAGGATAGCAGCGCAGAAAGGCAGGCGGCTCGGGTTCGGCCTGGCGCCACCACTCGAGAAGGCGGGCCGTGACGGCGTGCCGTTCGTGTGGCATGTCTCAGACTATGCTACGCAGATGTCGTGCGCGATGTTCCGTGGCATCGGGCGTCCCGATTGGCCCTTACGCTGTGCAGTGGGCGAGCGTAGAATCACCAACGCGCAAGCGTTGTCAGACAGGCCGGCGAAACGGAAGGAGCTAGTAGATCGGAACAATTGACCTGGGCCGGCACTTGAGCAACTGGGATCTTCCTGGCAAGACGGCAACCGATATCACCACATAACACTCCGCTGCCAGGATCGCAATTCTGTGCTCGCCTACGTGTCGCTAGTATGTGAGTTGT
>PLOR01000045.1:1264-8978 GCA_003142185.1 Bryobacterales bacterium | reverse complement strand
ACCGTTTTGTCGATGAAGTTCTTCACCCCGGCGCCGCTCCCTACCGATTGATAGTCGATCTGTACGTTCTGATGAGCGACGCTATAGACTTTGAACCACTTCGAATAGATCGGAAACGGGAAGCTGGCTCCGGCGCCCTGCAGTCTCACGTCGGCGCCTTGCTTAGAGCTGTCGGCTCCTCCACAGGACATCAGCCCAACAGCCGCGAGCAGAACAGGAACGGCAATACTCCAGACGGTGATTCTCACATGAAGTCTATGGGCCTTCAAGTCGAACTCCAGTCGCTGCCCGCCCCTACTTGCACTCTTAGCAGGCATTTTCGTGATCAGCGGGCCCGAACATCTGTTTCAGCTGAACGCAGTCCTCGCGGTTGAAGTGTCCCACGCGAAGATGACACCCCAATGAACATGAGCTGCGGACCGGTGGCCATCCATAGCTTCGGCCCGCGGATTGCGCGCACATGTTGACGTGCAGCACTTCTTGCCGGATGGACGGCAGGACTTGCACATAGCCACTCAATGGAATCCGGTATCCATCTTGTGTTCGCATTACATCGGCTTTGGTCCGCAATCTGCGCTGCTGGATGGACAAGAGGTGAGAAATGACGACCGTGTCAACGGGAGCAGCGACGATCTCTGTCCCTTCACCAATCGCGCACGCGGAGCAAGAGGAACTCCTTGAACAGATGCGCGCGCTCCTGGCTAACGTCGATGCTGGCGCGCGTGACATCTATGATCGGTGGCGGCCGAGCCTTCGGCGTCGCGCTTTCGTTCCGGGTGCCCAAAATTTCGCTGCGTACCTCGCGTTGCGCCGAACGGACTTGCGTTCACTCCAAACTGCCCTCATGCCGCTCGGACTTTCGTCGCTGGGCCGCTGCGAGGGCCGCGTGCGGCCGAATATTGAAGCGGTCATCGAGGCCCTTGCGGCGCGATGCGGCGAGCCGGTGAATCGTCCGGCGACGACCGCACGGGCCTTCTTTCGGGGCGAACGGTTGCTGCGTTCCGAGACGGCGCGTGTCTTTGGACCGCAACGCTCGAACCGGGCCGTGCGAATCATGGTCACGCTGCCCACGGAAGCCGCGGACGACGGCGACCTCATCACGGCGCTCGTGAGTGCCGGCATGGATGCCGCGCGGATCAACTGCGCCCACGACGACGCCGATCGATAGCGCAAGATGGCCGCGCACGTCCGGGCAGCCGAGCGGCACCTCGGTCGCCGTTGCGTCGTGTACGCCGATCTCGCCGGGCCAAAGGTCCGCACGCTCCACGTTCACGTGCGCCACGACGCGCGGGTCCGCATCGGCGACCGGATTGCACTCGTGCGGAGGTTGCATGATGCGAAGCCCGACGAAGCGACGATCACCTGCACGATTCCGGCGATCTTAGATCACCTGCGCGACGGTGACCCGATGTGGATCGACGATGGAAGAATTGGCTGCGTGGTGGAACGCGTCGATCCGTCGCGCGCCGACCTTCGCATCACGCAAGCGACGGAGCGCGGCGATCGGCTGCGGCCGGACAAAGGCCTCAACTTTCCCAAGACGGAGATCCCGGCACCGCCTCTCAGCGCCGCCGACCGCGAGGCGCTTGCGGCGATCCTCGATGTGATCGATGTCATTGGATACTCGTTCGTGCGCAAGGCTTCAGACATCGAGACACTGCAGAACGAACTCGCCCGGCTCGGCCGGCCGGGTCTGCCTCTCGCGCTGAAAATCGAAACGCTCGAAGGCGTCAACAACCTGCCCGCGCTGATCGTGCAGGCAGCGGGACGCCAGCCCACCGCAGTGATGATCGCGCGCGGCGACCTTGCGGTCGAGATCGGATATCGGCGTCTCGCCGAGATGCAGGAAGAGATCCTCTGGCTCTGCGAGGCCGTCTCCATTCCGGTCATTTGGGCGACGCAAGTGCTCGACGAGTTCGTCAAAACGGGCATGCCGACGCGTGCGGAAATCACGGACGCCGCTATGGCCGAACGCGCGGACTGTGTCATGCTCAACAAGGGCGTACACGTCGTTCGAGCCGTGGAAGTGCTCGACGACCTCCTCCCGTTGATGGAGGCGCACCAGACAAAGAAGACGTCGCGCATGCGCGCGCTACATTCCTGGTTGCAGGATTGACACCGTCGATAGCCCGGCATTCCACCACTGCTTGTGCCAGGGCCTCCCTTACGATCCGATCCGCCGCGGGATCGATTTTGTCGGTGGCATAGGAGACAATTCGCTCTACGTCTTGATCGAAACTGTGCCGTTCGGGGGGACTTATGGTCCTGACTGCGTCCGCGGCGGCAGCGGTGACCATCGTCTTGTGGAACGGTTGGCTGCGGTGGCTGTTTCTGTTCTGACCTCGGGCTGTACACTCGAACGATCGCCGAGTCTGCTGGGAGTAAGCTTCACGATCAACAGTGCCGGACTCGCCGTCCAGAGTGGGCGGCCTCGGTTCGAACCTCGCGGACCACACGCTCTTCGAAGTTATGGCGGGCGGCTAGTCGATCATCACGGCCGGCACCGGCGACGGTTGCCGTCTGCCTGAATTGATGGGCGCGACAAACCCACCCAGATGGTCCGGAGTGCTGAAGGTCAAGAACCCCGCTGGCGTCACCGAAGGCCTGATCCCGCTCGACTCCAACGCCTGGGCAGCGGGTCAGTCCAAATTAGAATATTTCGCCGACTGCCTGAGCCTTAATCGTAATGCGGACAGCTTCTCCTTGATGAACTGGAGTTTTTCATTGGTGGGCGTGAGCCGCGACAATAAGTGAAGGACCGCATCGTGCGCTTTCCGCGCATTTCTCCAATTTGGCTGCTTGATCGCTGGATCTCCAGAGTTGGCCGCGATCGCAAAGACCGGCAACGCCACATCGAGATCGGTGAAGGGGAACTGGACGCCAATCCTGTTTGAGTCGCGAAGAATACACCGTATGCCAAGCATCGGCTCAAGCTTCACGCCAGGGTCATCTTAGCAGTTCTCACTCGGGGTCAAGGCGGAGATTCAACGTGAACGGCCGGTTCGATCGACAACCAGGATCGCGCGGCCGAGTCGGCATGAGGCTAACCGACTACAGGCCGTAATCACACCCCGGCTCTAAGATCAAGTTCACCAAGTGCCAGATGCCGGGCGTGGCGACTGTGTGACCACGGCGTGCCCGACGCAGTCTCGGAACGTGTTCAGCACAAGCCAGATGGTAGAGTAGCGGGGAGAGGGAGCAATCGTCGTGGCGACAAAAAAGCGCAAGGCGCAGGAGCCGGAAGGAACCCGCGAACCGAGAGTGGCGGAGCCACTATCCGGACGTGATGCTCCAGGATGCCCCGTAGTCGGCATCGGCGCGTCGGCCGGGGGACTGGCCGCATTCGAAGCCTTCTTTTCCGGCATGCCCGCCGACGCCGATCCGGGGATGGCTTTCGTCCTGGTGCAGCACCTGGCCCCGGACCACAAGAGCATCCTCACCGACCTGGTCAAGCGTTATACCCGCATGAAGGTCTTCGAAGTTGCGGACGGCATGGCGGTCGAGCCCAACTGCGCTTATATCATCCCGCCTAACCGGGACATGGCGTTACTCAACGGCACGCTACAGTTGATGGAACCCGCCGCGCCGCGCGGCCATCGTCTGCCGATTGACTTTTTCTTCCGCTCCCTGGCCCAGGACCAGCGCGAGCGGGCGATCGGCATCGTGCTCTCGGGGACCGGCAGTGACGGCACCCAGGGGGTTCGGGCGATCAAGGGCGAAGGCGGCATGGCAATGGCGCAGAACCCCAAATCCACCGAATACGACGGCATGCCGATGAGCGCCATAGCCACCGGCCTGGTGGACTATGTGCTGCCGGCGGCCGAGATGCCGGCGCAACTCATCGCTTACGTCGCGCACGCGTTCGGAAAAACATCCCTTCCGGTCTCTCCTGCGGCCCCCAAATCCGAAGACGCGTTGAAGAAGATCTTCCTGCTGTTGCGCGCTCAAACCGGTCACGATTTTTCTCAATACAAGCAGAGCACCGTCGTCCGGCGCGTGGAGCGGCGCATGGCGGTGCACCAGATCGAGCGGCTGGAAGAGTATATCCGCTATTTGCAGCAGAACCCAGCCGATGTGGAGGCCCTCTTTCGCGACCTTTTGATCGGCGTCACCAGCTTCTTCCGCGACCCGGAGGCATTTGGTGCGCTCCAGGAACATGCCATTCCGCGGCTTTTTGCCGGCAAACCCGCGGGCGCATTGATTCGCGTCTGGGTGCCCGGTTGTTCCACCGGCGAGGAAGCCTATTCCCTGGCCATCCTGCTCCAGGAGCGCATGGAGGAGTTGAAGCAGAGTTTCAAGCTGCAGGTGTTTGCCACCGACATTGACCGCCGAGCCATCGACGGCGCACGCGCCGGCATCTACCCGGCCAGTATTGCCGGCGACATCTCCCCGGAACGGCTGGCGCGCTTTTTCTCCCAGGAGCCGGACGGCAGCGCCTACCGCATCCAAAAAAGCATCCGTGACAGGGTGATCTTCTCCGAGCAGAACGTGATCAAAGACCCGCCGTTCTCCAAACTCGACCTGATCAGTTGCCGCAATTTGTTGATCTATATGGGAGGCGGACTGCAGAAGAAGCTTTTTCCGCTGTTCCACTATGCGTTGAACCCGGACGGCATGCTTTTCCTGGGCACGTCGGAAACCGTAGGCGAGTTCGTCGACCTTTTTGCCACGTTGGATCGCAAGTCGAAGTTGTATCAACGCAGAGAGGAGGTCGCCGGCGCACACCGCACCGGCCTTCTCCCCCGGCTGCCGGGAGATGGGCCCATCGTACGGCCCCCCGAGAAGGCGCCCGGCGAAAGCAAGGTTCCGGTGCGCGAGTTGACCGAGCGGGCGCTGCTGCAACAGTACGCCCCGCCTGGCGCGGTGGTTAACGAACATGGCGACATCTTCTACCTCCACGGCCGTACCGGCAAGTACCTGGAACCGGCTCCGGGTGAAGTTGGAATGAACATCCTGAAGATGGCCCGTGAAGGTTTGCGGCCAGACCTGACCACCGCCCTGCACAAAGCGGTGGCGCTCAAAGCGCCCGTGCGCCACCCGGGCCTGCGGATCAAAACCAACGGCGATTTCACGATCGTCGATCTGACGGTCCAGCCGGTGCCCGCGAGCCCGGATTCAGACGTCGCGGCCAAACTATTCCTGGTCGTCTTCGAGGACGCGCCGGCGCCCGGCCCGCAACTCTCTGAAACCGCCACCGTCTCGGGCGGAGGCGGGGAGGCTAGGGAGATCACCACGGACGTGGATGCGCGCGTTGCGACGCTGAAGCAGGAACTGCGGGCCAAGGAGGAATATCTCCAGACTACCAACGAGGAACTGGCAACCTCCAACGAGGAGCTCAAATCCGCCAACGAGGAAATGCAGTCCGTGAACGAGGAACTGCAATCTACCAATGAGGAACTGGAGACCTCCAAGGAAGAATTACAATCGGTCAACGAGGAGTTGGGCACGGTCAACACTGAACTGCAAAACAAGGTGGCCGATCTGTCGCGCTCGAACAACGACATGAACAACCTGCTGGCCGGCACGGGGATCGGCACTATCTTTGTGGACCATCAACTGCGCATCCAGCGCTTCACCCCCACGGTGACTCAGGTGATCAATCTGATCCTGACCGACGTGGGGCGGCCGGTGAGTCACATCGTCTCCAACCTGGTGGGCTATGACCGGCTGGCGGCGGACGTGCGAGAGGTGCTGGACAGCCTGGTGCCCAAGGAAGTGGAGGTTCAGACCCAGACGGGTACGTGGTACCTGCTGCGCATCCGCCCCTATCGCACTCTGGAAAATGTAATCGAAGGGGCGGTGATCACCTTCACCGAGATTACCGAGATTAAAAGGGCGCAGGCGGCGCTGCGGGAATCCGAGGATCTGCGCCGCCTGGCGGTGGTGGTGCGCGATGCGCACGACGCCATCGCGGTGCAGGACTTGGAGGGTCACATCCTGGCCTGGAATCCGGGGGCGGAAAGGATGTACGGCTGGAGCGAAGCCGAGGCGTTGGCGATGAATATTCGCGACTTGGTCCCGGAGAGCCGGCGGGAGGAAACGTTAGCCGTGCTCCGGAAGTTGAGCATGGCTGAAGTGATGGAGCCGTACCGCATGCAACGGATTGCCAAAGATGGCAGGATCGTGGAGGTCTGGCTTACCGCCACCGCGCTGGTGAACGACTCCGGGGGTGTATATGCTATTGCCACGACGGAGAGAAAGGTACAATCAGAGCCATGACTCCGGAAGAGGCTCGTTCAAATCCGATTGTCGAACGCTCCACGGATTTGACAGGCTCGCCCGAAATGGACTCAGGGCAAGCTCTCCGCCGGCGGGCGGAGGCGCTAGCCGGCGAAAGAGCCGGCGAGATGCCGGAGAACGTCGAGGATTTATCGCCCGAGGCAGCGCGGCGCGCCCTCCACGAGCTGCGGGTTCACCAGATCGAGCTGGAGATGCAGAACGAGGAGTTGAGTCGGACGCAGCAGGAACTGGAAGCCTCGCGGGAGCGGTATTTCGACCTGTACGATCTGGCGCCGGTGGGCTATTTCACGCTCAGCGAACAAGGGTTGATCCTGGAGGCAAACCTAACGGCCGCCAAGTTGTTTGGTGTGGCAAGAGGCGTTTTGGTCAAGCAACCCCTATCGCGCTTTATCCTCCCCGAAGACCAGGACATCCATTACCGGCACCGCAAAGCACTCTTGGAAACGGGCGCCCCACAGTCGTGGGCCTTGCGGGTCCTGAAAAAGGATGCCGTACCATTCTGGGTGCGGGTGGATGCCACCACGGCACAGGGCGCTGATGGGGCCACCGTATGGCGCGCCGTGGTGAGCGATATCACTGAGAGCAAGCGGGCGGAGCGAGCGCTCAAGACCACCAATGCCGAACTTCAGGAATTTGCTTATGCACTCGCGCACGACCTCCAGGAACCTTTGCGTATGGTGGTGAACTTCTCTCAACTACTGGCTGAGGAGTACGCAGGAAAGCTGGGCGAACACGCAGACAAATATGTCGCTTATTCCGTCGAGGGCGCTTTGAGAATTGAGGCTCTCCAGCAAGGCTTACTCAACTATTTGGAGGCTACCGACCGAGTTAGTCATCGCTTATCACCCGTTGATTGCAACCACGTGCTGTCACAGGCGCTGTTATCCCTCCAAACGATCATTCAGCAGAGCGGGGCCGCGGTCACTTCCGATCCGTTGCCGACCGCGGTGGCCAATGAGGCGATGCTGATGCACCTTTTTCAAAACCTGATTCGCAATTCGATCAAGTACAAGGGCGAGGCGGCACCCGCAATTCATATTTCCGCTTTGAGAACTGCAGAGGGTTGGTTGTTCTCTGTGAGAGATAACGGCGTCGGCATTGATCCGGCGTACGCCGAGTTCGTCTTCGGCATGTTCAAGCGTCTGCATGGCAAGGAAATTCCCGGCACGGGCATTGGGCTCGCACTGTGCAGGAAGGTAGTGGAACGCCATGGCGGACGCATTTGGGTGGAATCGGAAACGGGGCATGGTGCGACCTTCAAATTCACGATTCCCACGCTGGGACCGATTTAGCGGTCTCCATCTTTGATTGAGTTCCGTCTTCATTTCCGAAGACCTGAATGATCTATGCCAAGTGGCGGCCGGCCCTTTCCGGATTCTTTGGCGGCGATGCTCGGCGTCGGCGACCGGATATGGTCGCTGCTGAGTTCTCCGTCGAAGAGCAATTTACAGAGCCAACGCGTCCAGAATTCAGC
>PLOR01000045.1:0-1238 GCA_003142185.1 Bryobacterales bacterium | reverse complement strand
TGGGGATATTCTCGTTGGCGCGGATAAGCGGTCGCTGGCAATTTGACCAAGCCCTCGGCCTGCAATGCGAATTCTGGTTGCACCAGAAGAGCGACCTCGATCGTGCAGGATAATACGGCACTGCGCGAGGTGTGATCGGGCACTACGTGACATTCAAGCGGCCGGGCTACGCCGAAGAGCAGAAGACCGATTCACCGAATACCGGAAACAGCTTTTAGTGGAAAGTTCTCGAAAAGAGAAAGAGGAGAAACCAAATGAAACCGAGCACGAAAGATCAGATCAAAGGCGATCTTCATGAACTGAAAGGCAACGTCAAAGAAACAGCCGGACAGATCACGGACAACGCCAACCTGGAAACCAAAGGCCAAAACGAAAAACTCGCCGGCAAAGTCCAAAAGAAAGTCGGCCAAATTGAAAAGGTACTCGAGAAGTAAGTGAACCGGTTCTCGCCGCCGTCCACATAGCTCGGCTTGAAGATAGTGTTCAGTTTGCTTCGTCACTGCTAGCCACCGCCGCCAAAAGAGGCCGCCGTGAGCAAAGCGCTTGGGATGATCCTGGTTGCACTTGGTCTATTCGGCCTTGCGTGGGGCGGCTTTATGTACACAACCAGGGAAAAGATCGTCGACATCGGACCGATTCTTGGGTCCGCATACCGAATCCTACCTATCAGTGCCTCGGGGCTCCGGACCGCCAAACTGACCAAGGGAGCCCGACTATTGGTGGTGAAGACGGGCCGCACTGCCATAACATGGACCCACGCAAACGAGATAAACCACGAGCTGGTGAGCTTCCTTCGGGAAGGGTCGGGGAAAAGTGCAGGTTCGGCGGCCCGGACCGAAACAGCCGCATGAGCGGAACATTTGCGCTGCCAGGCGCACGAAGACATACGCGCGCTGCCCCATCAGACTGATTACTTGGCCGACTGCACTCGTCTCTCCATGGCGTGCCGATCAGTTACCCTGGGCGGAATGGGAATATTTCTCAGGGTGCCTATACCGCCGGGCGCAGGTATCGATGGTGTTGGACAACTCTGGCGACCGCGTGTCGCGATGGCCGACTGTGACACGGCTTTTCCCCCTTGCGTCATTTTCCGGAAATGGGTCGGAAACCGACACACGGGCCCCGATGTTCTCGCCGTTCGCTCTAAGCAAACCTCTTTGAACGGCCGGACCCTTAGATCCTTGCGGGGCTCCCAACCTCGCCTGCTCTCCTGGAGCCCCGCATCCCCAGTTGGGAAG
>PLOR01000108.1 GCA_003142185.1 Bryobacterales bacterium | reverse complement strand
CCCACAGATTCCCCCGACGAGGCGAAAATAAAGATTGCCCTGGCCATCCACCGTCACGTCCTGGGGGATGTTGATCCATGCACTGGTGGCAGGTCCGCCATCCCCCAGGTTGCAGCAGGACCCGCTGCCGGCCACGGTGGTAATGATCCCGCTGGTCGACACCTGGCGAATCCGGTTGTTGCCCGAGTCCGCGATGTACAGGTTGCCCTGAGAATCGAATGCCAGCCCGCCTGGACGGTTCAGTTGGGCGCTGGTGGCTGCTCCGCCGTCACCCGAATAGCCGACGCGGCCGGTTCCCGCCACGAGCGTGAGCGTCCCGCTGGCGTCCATCTTGAAGACGCTGCCGAGGTAAGTGCTGCTGAAATACAGGTTGCCGGCCGCATCGGTCGTGACACCGCTGGTTTGGCCGACAGCCGCGGCAGTGGCTGCCAGCGGGGTGGGCGGCGGCGCACCGCCTGCCACCGTTGTAATGATGTATGGCGGAACGGGCAGCGTAGCGCTGGCCCCGGTCGTGAACGACCAGGTTGCCGAGTTGCTCGTGCCGGCGGCGTCCTTTGCCACGACGACCCAGATATAGGTGGTATTGGCCGCGAGACCTGCCGGCTGATAGAGCGTCGCGGTCGTGTTCAGGACGAGTGGCGGCGTCGATGTCGTGCCGAGGTAGACGTCATAAGAAGTGGCTCCGGTGGCATCTTCCCAGCTCAGTCCCGGCGTAAGGGAGGTCCCGGTGGCGCCGTTTTCGGGGAAGATGAGATCGGGCACGGCGGGAGGCCCCACCGCATTGGCCGCATCGCTTACGCTGGCGGGAGCCGATCCTCCGCCAGACACGCTGGCCTGATTGGTCACCTGATAGGGAGCGCTGGCGGCCACATTCACCGTCACAGTGATTGACGGATAGCTGGCGCCGGGACTCAGCGCATCGCTCCGCGAGCAGGAACTAACGGAGCAGGTCCATCCCGTGCCGGACATCGACACCAGGGTCAGCGCAGCCGGCGGAATATCGGTGACAGTCACAGTGTCGACGGTCGGTCCTGCGGACGCCGCATTGCTCACGGTAATGGTGTAGGTGGCACCGCTCTGCCCCTGCGTAATGCTGGTGTGGGTCTTGGTGATGCTAAGCACCGGCAGTGCGGCAACCGGCTGGAGGAGACGAATGGCGTTGTTGGAATAGTCGGCCAAGTAAACATCGCCGGAGGAATTCACGGCGAGACCCATCGGATTGGCCAGGAGCGCGCTGGTAGCTGCTCCGCCGTCGCCGGCGAACCCGTAGCCGCCGGTGCCGGCAATCGTGCTAATGATTCCGGAGGAAACCTTGCGAATTCGCTGATTGTTCGTATCGGCGATATAGAGGTTTCCCGCCGCATCAACGGCAATGCCCTGCGGCCCGCTCAGGTACGCGCTGGTGGCAGCCCCGCCATCCCCCCAGAAGCAGCAATTTCCATCGCCGGCGACGGTACTGATGTTCCCACTTGCCGCGGACACCTCTCGAATGCGCTGGTTGTTTGTATCGGCGATATAGAGGTTCCCACTCGAATCCACGGCCAGCCCCGTCGGAGAGTTGAGCTCGGCGCTGGTGGCGAGTCCACCGTCTCCCGAGTATCCGCTGGTTCCGTTGCCCGCCACCGTCGAAATAACTCCTTCGGTGGTGATCTTGCGCACCGTGCTGTGTCCTCCTTGGTCCGAGACGTAGAGATTACCCAAGGCGTCCATAGCTAGGCTGTGCGGCCACGCCAGGTGCGCGCTGGTCGACGAGCCGCCATCCCCGGACTCGCCGCAACCGCCGTTGCCGGCAACTGTGGTGATGATCCCGCTGGTTGAGACTTCGCGAACGCGGCAGTTGTTGGTGTCGGCGATGTAGAGGTTGCCGATCGAGTCGACTAGTACGCCGCCGGGGGCATTCAGTTGAGCGTTTGTCGCAAGGCCACCGTCCCCCCAGAAACCCTGGATCCCGTTGCCCGCAACCGTGGTGATGGTGCCGCTCGAGGAGATCTTGCGAATGCGGTTGTTCTGGGTGTCGGCGACGTAGAAGTTGCCTGAGGCATCTACTGCCACACCTAACGGACTAGCAAGCCCGCCGGCGATTGCAGGTCCGCCATCGCCGGAGAAGTTCTCGCTTCCGTTCCCCGCCACGGTGGTGATCACGCCGCTCGTCGAAACCTCGCGGACACGCCAGTTGTAATGGTCCGCGATGTAGAGGTCGCCCGCGGAGTTGAGGGCCATGCCCCAGGGACTTGCCAAGGAGGCGCTGGTCGCCTGCCCGCCGTCCCCCGCGTACCCATAATTTCCCGAGCCCGCAATTGTGGTAATCGTGCCGCTGGAGACTTTGCGAATCCTCTGGTTGTACTGATCCGCGATATAGAGGTTGCCCTGGCCGTCCACGATCACGTGGACCGGATTATTGAGCCAGGCGGCCGTGGCCGGACCGCCATCCCCAAGGGTACAGCAACTGCCACTGCCCGCCACGGTGGTGATGATTCCGCCGACGGAAACTTCGCGCACGCGATTGTTGTTCGTATCCCCGATAAAAAGGTTGCCCAGGCCATCCACGGCCACGCCTTGCGGAGAGGCGAGTTGGGCGCCAGTCGCGGCCTGGCCATCTCCGGAGTAGCCCCAGACACCCGTGCCTGCCACCGTCGTAATGATGCCGCTCGTCCCGACCTTGCGAATTCGGTTATTGTTCGAATCCGCGATGTACAGGTTGCCGGAAGTGTCCACTGCCACGTCGGTCGGCCAATTCAGCCAGGCATCCACGGCCGGACCGCCGTCACCCAGGGAGCAGCAGTTCCCACCCGCCACGGTGGTAATCGTTCCGCTGGTGGACACCATTCGCACACGGCCGTTGCCGCTATCGGCGATGTAGAGGTTGCCGGAAGAATCGAATGCGAGCCCACGCAGGTTGCTCAACTGAGCACTGGTGGCGGGTCCGCCGTCGCCCGAATAGGCGAAGGCGCCGCACGTGCCAGCCACTCGCGTAAGCGTGCCAACCGGGCTGAGCTCGAAGACGCAGTTGAGGTCACTGCTGAAGTAAACGTTGCCACTGGCGTCCGCAACCGCAAACAGCGGCTGCCCGACGGAGGTATTCAGCGCGGCTCCTGGCGTGGCGGGGACGACACCTCCGGCCACAGTGGAAATGACATACTGCTGGCCAACCAGCGTGGCAGCGCTGGCGCACACCATCCCCAGTACCAACAGGATTCTTAGTAGAGCCTTATTCACGGCGTACCTCCGGGTCTGGCGCTGATGCGCACGCCAGAATTCGCGCCTGCGGATAGCATTAACTCAGGACCGCATCACGCGGTTTCGAGCCCGGCGGGCGACGTGAAAAGACCATGCACAGCACACCCATACTCCGGGGGCAAATAAGAAATAACTATCGCCCAAAGCGTTATCAAAGTCAAGGATAAAAGAGGATAAATATATCCGACAATCTGATTGGTCACATTCGTAACCGAGTGAAGGAACGCGCCACGTGAGCACCGAAAACGAGGACTGTGGAAGTCTTCCTCAGCTTCGGGAAGAGCGCGGCTGTTCCGCGCCCTGGTCGAGAGATTTTGGCGCCTACGTCACCCGCGGCAACGCCACCGGACCGGCGGCATCGGAAATGCACCCCCTTGCCTCCCGGAGCAGCCGCTTGGCTGGACGCCTTGGAAGAGGTGGCGGCGGTCGTCGGCGGGCTTCACTTCGCTGTACTGGGGTACTGGGCCGCCGGTCGCGTCACCTACGCCCGCCTTGCGTGCTGACATTCAATCTCCAGCATGAGCCAACCTGCCTTCAGACCCATCCTGCGTTAAGCAAGACTCAGCGAGAGCATGGGGGTTTTCTTCTCATGCTAGAATAGGGGGTTTCAATACAGCAGCTTGGCGCAAAGCGTCCCTTTCGAGCGGCGTGCAGGGTGAGGTGATGCTTGGAATTCTCGGAAGCTCTCTTCAGAAAACGGATACGGGCACTACTGTCCACCGGGGCAACCCATCGCAGTGGCAACCAGGACGATCATCGGGGAGTCAACTCGACCGGACGCGGTCCGACGGATCTCAGCGGCCTCTGGCAGGTAAGTGAAGATGACCGGTTCCTACAAGAGGCTTACCGAAGAATACTCGGGCGTGAGTGCGATGCTGTTGGCTTCATCAACTACCTTGAAATGCTCCACAGCCACATCCCCCGGCGGGTTGTTGTGCTGCACCTCATTAACTCACCCGAGGCAAGACGAACGGGAGCCTGCTTCACCGGAGTTCCAGAATCGGTGTCTCCACGCGGCGGCCGCGCGGCCTTTCCCTCGCTGCGTCGGATTGTGTCGCGTTTGACAGCGCGCCTTCGCGAGACGGTGAGATGGATACTCTACACCCCCTTCGAATCTCTGGGCCACAAGCTCGATTTCGTGCTACGAGAGCTCGTCGAGAGGACTGATCGCCTTTCCTCGAAGACCGATGAAGCTCTCTGCACCTTGTCTACGAAGTTCGATACTTATGTCGCCGATCTGCAAGAACGGCACAGTCAGCTTCGGGTCGCGGTCGAGAATCGCTTCGATGCCATGATCGAGACACACGAAGAGCAACTCGTGCGAGTCTGCGAGCCCCTTAATCGCGAGATTACCACGATTACGACAGCGGGAGCTGAAGTCGCAGCCAGGATGGAACGCGGTCTGGATCTCATCGGCGGTCTTCGCTCGGAGCAGTCCGAGCTCCGCCGAGAACAAACCCAGGTTCAGATTCTCGTCGATCAATGTTGTCATCGCCTAGCACTGGTTGAGAGCGGGCAGAAGAAGCTGCTTGAGCAGTTGGACGACGTGCGCGTGCTTCTTTCTGGCATTGAGACTGCGACAGTCGGAGTCTCGGCGCGAATCGAAAAGGGCGTGGACCTCATCGGAGGGCTACGCTCGGACAACTCCGACCTTGCGCGGGAACAGGCGATAATTCGGGCTGCTTCGGACCATGATCGGAGTCGTCTCGAACGGATTGAGACCGATCACAAGGGGCTGCTTGCGCAGTTGGACGCCTTTCAAGAACTGACGGCCGATTCGCACAAACGTATGGCGCTCGAACTTACTGAACTCAGGCGTCATTCCCATCCTCCAATCCTTTCAGCCGGGGGCCGTGTTCTGGTCACGGAAGTCGATGGCTTCATCGTTGGCGTTCCCGGCGAAGAGTGGCGACTGGCGGCGCACCACGCATTCCGTGGCGTGTTGGAGCCAGGCACCACGAGGGTTTTTCGGAGCCTCGTCAAACCGGGGATGGTGGTGGTGGACGTTGGAGCAAACATTGGGATGTACACTCTCCATGCGGCGAGACTGCTTGGGGGTCAAGGCAAGGTGTACAGTTTTGAGCCAGCGCCGCGCACCTTCGAAATCCTGAAGGACAACGTCCAGGTCAACGGGTTTCTGGAGCTTGGAGTTATTGAGCTTAACCAGGCTGCCGTGACCGATAAGGCTGGCATCGCGAAACTCGCGATCTTCTCTAACAACTCCGGTCACAATACTCTCTTCTGGGGTGCGGAGCACGGTCAATGGACGGAGGTTCGCACCGTCAGCCTCGACCAGGTCCTCAAGGCATTGACTCATGTCGATGTGGTCAAGATCGATGCAGAGGGGGCCGAGCCGCTGATTCTTCGCGGAATGAAAGAAACAATCGCACGTAACCCCGATATTCGCATCCTTCTCGAATTCGCACCCGAACATCTCAGGCGCGCTGGCGTCGAGCCAAGCGAGTTTCTGGATGAGATTTCTTCTTTGGGATTTGGCTTCCGGCGAATCAATGAGGAGACCGGCGAGCTTATGGATACATCGCGCCAGGATCTCGAGGCGGTGTTTTCGGCCAACCTTGAGCTTGCGCGCGACGGCCAGCCTTCGGGAGGCCTTCGTTGAAGGAGCGGGTAGTGATCCTCGGTGCTGGGGGCCACGCAAGGGTGATCGTCGATGTTCTGGAAGGAATCGGCGAGGTGGATATCGCAGGATTTACGAGCCCGGAGGGAACGCAGGAGACGCTCTGCGGATATCCACGCCTGGGAACGGATGATGCTCTCGATGAGATCTTGCGGTCAGGAGTTCGACTCGCCTTTGCAGCCGTCGGTGAGAACGAGCGGCGGAAGGCATGCATTCACTTATTGAGGGCGTCCGGATTCGGTCTCATCAACGTTATCAGCCCGCATGCGGTTATCTCCGCGCGCGCAGTCCTTGGAGAAGGCGTGGCTGTGCTGCCGGGTGCCATAATCAATGCTGCTGCGCAGATCTCGGACGGAGTTATCGTCAACACGAATGCCTCCGTGGATCACGACTGTGTGATCGGCGCCTGTGCCCACATCGCTCCCGGGGCAGTTGTCGCGGGTTGCGTGCGCGTGGGAGACTGGGTTCTCCTCGGAGTTGGCAGCCGGGTCATTCCGGGCATCTCGATCGGCGAGGGGACCACCATTGGGGCAGGAGCAGTAGTCGTTCGTGATGTTCCCAAGCACGTGGTTGCAATGGGAGTACCGGCGACGGTTAGGAGAAAGCATGACTGAGCAGAAAACCATTGCAGTGGCTCATCCCGTGTTTGGGGGCAACGAGAAGAAGTATGTGCTGGAGTGCCTGGAGAGCGGGTGGGTCTCGTCGATCGGACGGTTCATTCCACTATTCGAGGAAAACTTTGCACGATACTGCGAAGTGCAGTATGGCGTCTCGTGTAACAATGGCACAAGTGCGCTCCACCTCGCCCTGGCCGGCCTCGGTGTCGGGCCGGGGGACGAGGTCATCGTGCCCACACTAACGTATGTGGCGACAGCCAATGCTGTCCGCTATTGCGGCGCCGAACCGGTATTCGTCGATTCGGAGCAAAGGACAATGGCACTCGACGTCAACCAAATCGAGCGTTGCATCACGAAACGATCGGTAGGGATCATCGCCGTCCATTTGTACGGTCATCCGGCCGACATGGACGCCGTCATGGAAGTGGCACGCAAGCACGATCTGTTCGTCGTGGAGGACGCGGCCGAGGCACACGGGGCGCTTTATCGCGGTCGCAAGGTTGGATCCCTGGGCGATGCTGCTACGTTCAGCTTCTATGGCAATAAGATCCTCACCACCGGCGAGGGCGGCATGGTCGTTACCTCCGACAAGCGCCTTTCCGACAGACTCAGATTGTTGCGCGGTCAGGGAATGGAGCCCGGTCGGCGCTATTGGTTTCCTTCAATCGGTTACAACTACCGTATGACCAACATCGCGGCGGCGCTCGGCCTCGCTCAACTAGAGCAGATTGATCAATTCCTTGAGAACCGCTTCCGGCTCGCCTCTCTGTACCGTGCACAATTAGCTTCTCTTGAGGACTTTGTGATCCTGCCGTCCGAAGAGCCCTGGGCCAGGCATGCGTTTTGGTCGTACGCTATCATCCTCCGGACGTCCTTGCGCCTCGACCGTGACGATCTCATGAGGCGATTGGAAGCAGACGGAATCGAGACGCGTCCCGTCTTCTACCCGATGCACGTGCTTCCACCGTATCGCCAGCCGGGATCACATCATCCCGTGGCGGATTTGCTCTCCAGTCGAGGCATTGTCTTGCCAATGCACGGACTTCTCTCCGATGACGATATCTGCCACATTGCGGAGCGCCTCGCCCATTACTGCAAGTACGCAGATGCAGCACCGGTTGCATAGGATCGGAGCGATGAGAATAGTCATCGCGACTAGCGTCGCTCCATTCGTCGACGGTGGCTCCACGTGCATTGTCGAATCGCTGGGCAGCGAGCTGAAGGCGCGATCGCATGACGTTGAGATTTTGCGGTTTCCGTTCAGTGAGGACTATGCCGAGGTGCTCCATCAACTGCTGGCATTACGGCTCTTCGACTTGTCACAGGATTGCGACCGCCTCATCACGATTCGTACGCCAAGTCATCTGTTGAAACATCCCAACAAGATCGCGTGGTTCATCCACCACTATCGCGGAGCTTATGACCTCTGGGGCACGAAGTACCAGTACATACCGAACACCCCGGAGGGGATGGCTTGCAGAGAAGCAATCATCGCCGCGGACAATGTCGGGCTCCGCGAGGCGGCTGGGGTGTTCTGCAATTCGGGAGTTGTTCGAGACCGTCTTCGTTCCTTCAACGGCGTCGAGGCTGAGGTGGTGTATCCTCCCCTGCTGGCGCCGCACCGCTTCTACACGTCGGACGGCGAGGATTTTCTCCTCTACTTCTCCCGGCTCACTCACCACAAGCGCCAGTGGCTGGCGATCGAAGGCCTACGACACACTCGTAGCGCAGTGAAACTTGTCATCGCGGGCTCTCCTGATCCAGGGGTTGAACCCTACCTCGGCGACCTCGATCGACTGATCGACAAGTATGGCTTGAGGAAGCGCGTCACATTGGTCCCCCACTGGGTCCCAGAAGACGAGAAACTCGAACTCTTTGCAAGGTGTCTCGCGGTGGTCTATTTCCCGTTGAATGAGGACTCCTACGGATACCCGTCACTCGAAGCCCACGCCGCTCGAAAGGCGGTTTTGACTACAACGGATGCTGGCGGAACCTGTGAGTTGATCGTGAATGGCCACAATGGTTTCATCACGCCGCCCGATCCGGAACTGATAGGTTCTGCGATGGATAAGCTATACAACGATAGGCAAGCAACTCAAGAAATGGGCAGAGCTGGCGAGCGACGAATCGAAGAACTCCGAATCACCTGGGATAACGTAGCGGCTAGGCTGCTCGCATGAAAGTTGCGGTCCTGAACAATTGCGTTCCGTTCATGCAAGGTGGCGCCGAGCATTTGGCCGAGGCGCTGACGGCAAAACTCTCGGAATACGGTCATCAGGCACTTCTCATTCGGCTCCCGTTCAGATGGGAACCTCCTACCAAAATACTCGACCATATGCTCGCCTGCCGCCTGATGCGGCTTCCCAATGTCGACCGCGCCATCGCATTGAAGTTTCCGGCCTATTGCGTGCCTCACCCGAACAAGGTGTTGTGGTTGTTGCACCAATTCCGGCAAGCATACGATCTTTGGGGGACGCAGTATCAATGCCTACCAGATTCGGCGGACGGACGACAGATTCGCGGGGCAATCGTCTGCGGCGACACCTCCTACCTGCTCGACGCAAAGAAGATTTTTGCCAACTCACGAGTGACATCCGACCGCCTGAGGAAATTTAACGGTATCGAGTCGGAGGTGCTATACCCTCCGTTGCTTTGCGAGAGCGCGTTCCACTCGGTCGAATACGGCGACTACATATTCTGCCCCGGGAGAATCAACGCGGCGAAGAGACAGCGGCTCCTTGTCGAGAGCATGAAGCACTCCCAGTCTGGTGTTAGGTTGGTGGTAGCCGGGCGAACTGAGACCGCGAGCGATTCGGAAGCCATTGAGAGCCTGATCCGCGCATTCCGGCTGGAAAACAAGGTCCAATTTGTCGATCGTTTCATAACGGAGGCTGAGAAAGTCGAGTGGTTCAGCCGGTCTCTAGCATGCGCATACATCCCATACGATGAGGACTCGTATGGTTACGTGACTCTCGAATCCTACCATTCAAAGAAGGCCGTCATCACGTGCGCCGACTCCGGCGGTGTCGACATCCTGGTGAAGGATGGAGTCACTGGACGAGTCGTGCCGCCGGAGCCAAGAGCCGTGGCTCAGGCCATGGACGAGCTCTTTATGGACAGGCAAAAAACGCGCCGCATGGGTGAGGCGGGCTACGAGCTTGTTCGGAACCTTCACATTAGTTGGGATCGCGTCATTGAGTGTCTGACAAAATGAAACTCGCGTGGTTTACGCCATTCTCGCGGAGCAGCGCAATTGCTCGCTGTAGCCTGGGGATTGTCGCAGAGTTGGCCAAGATCGCCGAGGTGGATCTTTGTCATTTCGAGGCCGGACAGAGTCGTGAGAGCTCCGTGCCCGTAAAACGCTTCCGCACAGCTTCCGACGTCGACGAGCAGACGCTAAGTAAGTATGATGTAGTGGTCTACAATTTTGGAAACCACCTGCCATTTCACCGCGAGATCTTCTTGCTGTCGCGACGGCATCCCGGGATTTGTATATTGCACGATTTTGTCATGCATCACTTCTTCGCGGAGTATTACTTTAGCGAGCTGCATAATCCGGAAGCGTATGCACTTTTGATCGAGAGGGTGTACGGTGATGACGGAAGGGCGGCCGCCGAGCAAAGTCTGCCTGGTGGAAAGCGGATGTGGGAGTCGGACGCCGTTGCCCGGTTCCCTCTGTTCGAAGAAGTCATCCGCGGTGCTCTCGGTGTGGTGACGCATTCGGAGTTCTTCAGAAAACGTGTCGAGGATGTCTTTCCGGGACCCGTCAGACGAATTCCGCTGGCTTACGATGCTGAGCCGACAGTTCCGGTGTTATCTCGAAGGCTTTTGAATGTCGAAGAAAATGAACTCTTGATCGTGACAATCGGCCACGTCAATCCGAACAAGCAGGTCATCGCTGTGATAGACGCGCTGGGCTGTCTCGGCCCAATCGCACAGCGCGTCAAGTACGTAGTTTTGGGCCCTTGCTCTCCGGAGCACAAGAGGCTGCTTGAAGCGGCCATCGGCCGCATGCATCTGGAACCGGTCGTGCAACTTCTGGGCCAGGTGTCCGATGAGACTTTGCGTTCCTACTTGTCACATGCCGATGTGTGTGTCAATCTTCGGTACCCTGCCTTCGAAGGAGCGTCTGCCTCGGTTATCGAGGAGATGCTGTTCGGGAAGCCGGTCATTGTGACCGACACTGGCTTCTTTGCGGAGCTTCCCGATGAGTGTGTACTCAAGGTTCGCCCCGATCGTGGGAGTGAACTGACAGCAGCGCTGGAACGTGCGATCACGGATCCGGGCTTCAGAGAGAGGCTGGGGAAGGCGGCCGAGCAGTTCGCGCGAAGGGAGTTTCGTGCCGACCATTATGCCAAAGAGATAGTTGACTTTGCTTGGGAGGCCCGGACCGCAAAACCATTGTTAGGCCTTGCGGACCAGGTCGCCATCGAGTTCAATCGGATGGGCATAGCTTCCGATATGGCAATCGTTGACAACCTTGCCCAGGAGATGCGGAGCACATTCTGCTCGATGCCAGGTTCGGGCCCGAGCTGGCGTTGACTCCGGGCGGTCACTCGGCAGGTCCGACCTTTTGCTTGAATCACCGATCGGCGCGGGGTCACCGTCGGCCTGAGGAGGCGCCCGGAGGCACTACCCAACTTCCGCCAAGCACGAGACCTGTATTCGACTCCGATGCATCTTCTCCATAAGTGTAAATGTTCTTCTTGCCTGCGAAAGAGGGCTTAAAGTGGATAGCAACCTGTATCTTGGCAGTGTTCGCATCAACCTGAGCGCCGGACTTTGCGCCGTCAAGACTGCATTGTGAATTCTCTATCATGTCCATGTTGCCGGCCGGCAGTGAGGTCGATCCAGACCCTTCATCCTTGACGAGCGCGAACGCGTTCGTGGCGCGGTCGTAATAGACGTAACAGGCTTTCCGACCATCGATGGCCGAATTGATAAGGAGCCGCAATTCGTGGACCGGTGATCGGGTGCCGCTTGAACACACGACAGAGAAAAGAGCGTCAGCGCCCTGGCCTCGCGATGGGTTGACCGCCACCGAGAGGTCTCCGGACTGTCCGCTGCCATCCCGGATTCTCGGACCTGCACAAGACCCCGCAAGAAAAACTATGCCGCATAGGACAAATCGACCTACGCCTACGTGAGCTACGTTCATACCCTCCTAGTATCGCTCAGGAAGTTGCCTCTTCGCCCGTGGCAATCAGCGGCGTGCAGTTCTGGGCAGACTGCCTGAACAATCCGCCGAGAAGCGTGGATCATAGGCATGGAGCCCAAATGGGGGCCGAGAGCAATGCAGCGCGTTTTCACCATCGAACGGCTCGCAGGCGACAAAAATCCGATTCACGGGTTGTGCTGGCGTTCCATGGTAGGTGGATTCGCTCATAACGTGAAAGTAGTTGGCCTCGAGCGCTTGCCGCAAGAACGGCACTGTCGGCACGAAGCAACGCGACGGGTTTCCGAGATCGAAAAACGCGGCCTGCTCGGGCTGCACGAACCACTCTGGCGCATAATCGCCCTCGAAAACAACAACAGATTGTTCATGGCTGCAATGCCGGACCTGACCAAATGCATAGAGCGCATCGACCAAATGATAGTAAACGCCCATGCAAAGGACGATGTCGAACCGCTCCCCAAGGTTTTCCGCCTCGTAGATTGAAACGTCGGTGCGGGTCTCGACATTTGAGCCCATAAGTTCTCTTGCCAGTTCGAGGCCGGAATTTCCCGACCAGTTCTGGGTCTTGTCATCGGAGGCCAGCACGCGCGAAGCGCCCCGTTGCTCGGCATAGAAGCTCCAGTATCCGTCCCAGCAGCCGATATCGAGAACTGTCTTGCCGTCGAAATTGATTTTGTCGAGTTGGCTCCGCATCCAATCCCAGAGTCTTCGATGGGATTCGGCGTCCGGAGTCTTGGTGCGTGCCTTGAGGCCGTTTGGAAAATCGATGTCGTGGTACCACTGAATCTGATCGATCCTTTGCTGCTGTAACTGAATGGGCGTCATTTGGCAGATCGACTTAGACTCCTACAGCATAGCACGCTGGTCAATCGGAGTTGAAGGCCCGTGGCGACCTCAAACGCAAACGGTCACCTGCCCGGCGAGCGCAAGAGCATCGAGCCGATTCCGGCCTACCTGGCTCCTGAGAACGTGCATCCGATGTCAGTCCCTACACCACATGATGGCAAAGGTGCTGGGGAGTGATGCAGCCTGCTCGATCAGGAGTAGCCCCCGATAGTAGCTCTTTAGAGGCGCGTACCGTTCCTCGCGCCCGGCGGCGTTCCTCCAGGCCCGCTGTCTATGGCGCGAAGCGTTTCTCTTGTGGGTCTGACGCGGAAAGGCGTGATCGCACAAGACAATCCTACGCCAACATGTCTGTCTGTAACCGAGCAGCACTTGGCCCTTCGCCAAGCGGCCGCTTGCACTTGACGTCGGCTGGCGGCCGCGTAGCCTTCGCCAAGCGGCGTTCAGCGTCTTTACCGAGAGATCTGATCCGCATCGGTCTATCGCTCATGACCTCGAAGACACAGGGGCCTCAGACCGCCAGCGTGGAGAAGCGCGTAGTCGCAGGTCAGCGGTGATGAGCACTGCTGATACCTGGCGCAGCAACTCCCAACGCGCGGCAGTCTGCTTCCAGCATTTCCCCCACGAGCTGCTCGAAGGTTGTCTTAGGCCGCCAGCCGAGTGTGGCACGCGCTCTTGAGGCGTCGCCCAGAAGGGAATTCACCTCCGCCGGGCGGTACAACTCCGGAGATTCGCGCACGTACGCGTTCCAGTCCAGCCCCACGTGGTCGAATGCCACTTCCACAAACTCCCGAACCGAGTGGCTCTCGCCGGTCGCGATGACGTAGTCGTTCGGCTCCGGCTGCTGGAGCATGAGCCACATGGCCTCGACGTATTCGCGGGCGTGGCCCCAGTCACGCCGGGCCTCAAGGTTGCCGAGCCGCAATTCGGTAGCTTGTCCAGCGAGGATGCGGGCGATCCCGGAGGTGATCTTCCGCGTGACGAACTCGAAACCGCGGCGCGGCGACTCATGATTGAAGAGGACGCCGCTGCTGGCGTGAATTCCATAAGCTTCCCGGTAGTTCCGCGTGAGATCGAAGCCGCAGACTTTACTGATGCCGTAACTCGACCGTGGGTGAAAGCGAGTCCTCTCGTTCTGCGGAACTTCATCCGCCAGTCCGAACATCTCGCTGGTGCCGGCGAAATAGAACCGGCAGCGCGGAGCAACTTCTTTCAGTGCAGCCAATAGATAATGTGTTCCATTGATGTTGGCATTGAAGGTCGAGAACTCATCGTCAAAAGAATAGCTGACGAAACTCTGTGCGCCAAGGTGGTAGCACTCATCGGGTTGCACGCGCGCGAGCACGTTGTGCAAACTCGGGTAGCTCTCGAGCGAGGCCGAGTGCAATTGCACTTCATTCAGGTGCGGCAGAATCCGCGACATTCGGTGTTCCGGGTCCTCTAATGCTACCCGCCGAACCACACCGTGGACCTGGTAGCCCTTGGCCAGGAGTAGTTCCAGCAAATAGGAGCCGTCCTGCCCCGTGATACCGGTGATTAGTGCCTTCCTCTGCGACATCGTCATCCACTTGTATCAAGCGCCATGTGGGTTGTCAACCGTCAAATTCTGCATGTCGCGGCAAAGTGAGAAGTTCCTAATTGGGCAAAGTAGAAAGTTCCTCTTGACAGGAAAAAACTGGAAGGGTGGAACGAATCGCGATGAACCAGGAGGAACGAGATTGGCTGGAATGGCTGAAGCGGGTACAGGATGGGATGGTGACGCAAGGGCAAGCCGCCGCAAAGATGGGCGTCAGCGACCGCTGGGTGCGCCGGTTGCTGGTGCGCTTGAAGACCGATGGCGACGCGGTTGTCGTGCACGGGCTGCGCGGCCGGTCGTCGAACCGGCGGATCGACGAACAGACGCAGACGCGTGTGGTGGAGTTATTGAAGCAGCCGGAGTGGCACGACTTCGGACCGACGTTCGCCAGCCAGCAGTTGGCCAAGCGACACGGCATCGAGGTCAGCAAGGAGACGGTGCGCGGATGGATGGTAGCGGCAGGGCTATGGAAGGCGCAGCCGCGCCAACTCGGCGAGAGGCATTTCTGGCGACCGCGACGGAACGGGTACGGGGAGTTGGTGCAGTGGGATACGTCGAATCACGATTGGCTGGAGGGACGCGGCGAAGTCGTGCGCTACCTGGTGAAGTGGATCGACGATGCGACCAGCCGCAGTGGAGGCAGCTTTGTACAGCACGACGGGACGCGGGAGAACATGGGCGTGCTGTGGCAGTACGTGGCCTGCAAGGGGCGAATGGTGGATCCGTACACCGACCGGGCGGGGATCTTCATGGTGGCGCCACAGGCCAAGGAAAGCGCCCAGCAGCGGCGGGAGGCGGATCGCTTAACGCAGTTTGGCCGGGGCCTCAGGGAGCTGGGAATCGGCTGGATTCCGGCATATTCGCCGCAAGCCAAGGGGAGAGTGGAGCGAAGCTTCGGCACCGATCAGGACCGGCTGGTGAAGCACGTGCGACTGGCAAAGGTGAAGACCCTGCAGGATGCCAACAAGTTTCTGGAAGCGGAGTATTGGCCGGAGTGGAACGAGCGCTTTGCGCACCCGCTGGAAGGCGTCGTGGACCTGCATCGAGCGCTTACGCCACAGCTGGATTTGGCGAGTGCGCTGAGTCATGTGGAGCACCGCATGCTGACCAACGACTACACGTTTTCCTTTGCCGGCCGACGCTACCAGATTGCGCGCCCGCAAGTGAAGGCGGGGATGCGGGGAAAGAGCCTGCGAGTCGAGCTACATCTGAGCGGAGAGCTCCGCGCGCGCTACGAAGGGCAGTATGTGGAAGTCAGCGAGTGCAGTGTCAAATCGCCGGCGGTAAAGCCGGTGGGGAAGCCGGTTCGCAAGGATCACAATCGGGGCGGCAAGAGCGATTGGATGGATGGATTCTTCGAACGCCCACGACCGGAGCTGTGGCAAGCGGTCGGAATTGCCAACGCGAGGAGTTAAGCGGAAAACCAGAAGCAGTCAATAAGGAACGCCGGGCAAAAGCGGCCCGGCGATCTTCGCGTTTTATATACCCAAAGCCTCCGCTCGGGAGTCTCACCAAAGCAATAGGCCTCGGCTCGACAATGCCCTCCTGGCGCTCCGGAAAGACTCACGGGTTCTGCGTCACAGGAGGGCATTCGCCGATTGCTTCGGAGCCAACCCCGTCGCCTCGGCTTTGGGTAGCAGCGCCAGGCGCGACCCCGGCGCTGCGGGTCGAACATACCACGGGTGGTCGCCGCGGCCACTCAAAACCGGAACTTTCTACTTTGCCCGAAAGCGGAACTTTCTACTTTGCCTTGACACCGTCAAATTCTGCATTGCTGCTTCAACTCGGAAACGACAGCCGTCTGCACGGTCCAGTATATCGCCAAGATGGAAGACGTCTTGGAGGTGTACGAACGGCCGTACAGCCCGCAAGAGCCGGTAATCTGCGTCGATGAGAAGCCGATCACGCTGCACGCCGATCTGCGGCCCGCCTCGCCGGCGGTTCCAGGACGAGAAGCGCGACGGGATAACGAATATGAGCGTCGCGGGACCGCCAATGTTTTCTGTGCCGTAGAACCGAAGGCAGGCCGCCATTTCACTTTCGCGACGCCGGATCGCTCGGGCTTCGAGTTCGCCCGTATCGCGGTCGCCTTGGCAATGGCATATCCGGAGGCGGAGACGATCCATCTGGTACTGGACAACCTGAATATCCATCGCCGCAAAGCGTTAGCGGACGCCTTTGGAGCGGAAATGGCCACCGAAGTCTGGGATCGCTTTACCGTCCATTACACGCCCACTCACGGCAGTTGGCTAAATCAGGCGGAGATTGAGATCGGGATCTTCTCGCGCCAATGCCTTGGGCATCGACGCATCCCTGACCTCAAGACTCTCCGCCAAGAAGCGAGAGCCTGGAACCGACGAATGAACCGAGATCGTGTCAAGATCGCCTGGAAGTTCGACCGCAAGACCGCTCGCCGGAAGTTT
Source organism: Bryobacterales bacterium (assembly GCA_003142185.1). Classification (GTDB taxonomy): domain Bacteria; phylum Acidobacteriota; class Terriglobia; order Bryobacterales; family Bryobacteraceae; genus Bog-375. Next base: position 65,151 of record PLOR01000108.1, on the reverse strand, counting down.
GGCTACAAACCCAAACCTTTTAAGCGGTCAAAGACCTAGCGGGGCTGGGGACTTGTGAAATCGATATCGTGTTTCCCGAGCCACCACTGCCCAGGTAGGGGAAAATGGACGCAGCGCCAAGCACTCCTCCCACCAGATTGTCTGCCACCAGCAACTGCTGCATCTGGTTTGCACTCGCGGCATCCACTCCGGCCACCACGTTGATGCCCTTGATTCCGGAGGCGCCGACACCGAGGACGTGTCGTCATTAATCAGCATCGAGGTATTGGTGACCGTGATCACCGTGCCGCGATTGAGAACCACCGCGGGAATGGTCACCGCGGGAGGGGTATAGCTTTTCGCGCCGACGCCGCCGCAATAGGCCGGCAACGTCGCCGCCAGCGCCGGAAGTGCGCCGACAGCCAATAAGAAGGGGATAGCCCTCATCGCGTGTCGCATTTTCCCGAGTCTCCAAGCGGGCATATTTTGACCGGGGATTTCCATTTCGGCCTCAAAGGTCGAGTGCGCAATCCCCAGCCGGCAGGCCAGCAGTGCGATGAGCCTCTGCACCTCTCAAACCGTGCACGGCAAGTCCACTTCCTGCGCATGCGCCGCCGCTTCCTTTTTGTCCAGAAACTCACCCAGCGAGATCGGTACCGCAACTTTGAGCATCAGTGTGAAGAGCAGGAATCCCACCGCGAAGATGCCGGCGGCGACGCGCAACTCGGTGACGGTTGGGTAGTATTCGTAGATCTCGCCCAGCGTGTCCGGGGTCAGGCCGGGGATGATCAGCCCCATACCCTTCTCGATGTACACGCCGGCATAGGTGGCCAGGCACCCGATGTTCAGCGTGAGGAAATTGCGGCGCGCGGCCGGGGAGATGAACAATCCGAACGCGAGCAGGTTCAGCGCCACGGCGGTCCAGGCGTAGGGGACCAGGGTGTGGTGCCCGCCCACGCCGAAATACCAGTAGCGTGTGAACAGCAGGTGCTGCGTGTTGGAGTAGAACTCCTTGAAGGCTTCGGCGCCGTGCAGGAACAGGTTCAGGAACATGGCGTAGGCCATCAGCTCGGCGATCTTCCAGATGGCGGCGTCCTGGATTTCGAAGCGTGTGAAGCGGCGCAGCACCTGGAGCACGATCAGCAGAATCGCCGGACCGGAGCAGAAGGCCGACGCCAGAAACTGCGGCGCCAGAATCGAGCTATTCCAGTAGGGGCGCGCGGCCAGGCCGTTGTACAGGAACGCGGTCACAGTGTGAATGCCGACCGCCATGGGGACGGAAAGCAGCACCAGCGGGACCACCAGGCGCTTGATATAGTGCTTGCCGTGAAAAGCGCGGTACAGGATGTGGGTGGCCACCGAAAAGTTCAAGATGAAGTACAGGTTCAGCACGAGCACGTCCCAGGCCAGGATGCTGCTCGGGAAGTTCAGAAATCCGAAGGGCGGAATCAGGTGCCAGAAGCGGTCGGGACGGCCGATATCCACCAGCACGAACAACAGACACATGGTGATGGCGCTGATGGCCAGCAACTCGCCGTAGATGACGATCTCACGGATAGGCTTCCAGTCGTAGATGTAGGCCGGGATCACCAGCACCACCGCGGCTGCCGCCACGCCCACCAGGAACGTAAAATTGCCGATGTAAAATCCCCAGCTCACCTGGTCACGCATGGCAGTGAGCCCCAGGCCGATTTCGACCTGCCGCGAATAGGCCAGCGCGCCGGAGACGATGAGCGCGCCCAGAAACGCGAGCCAAGTCCAATACATCCGGTTGCCGCGGAGGATCAGCTTCAGGCTGCCACGCGCGAATCCGCCGAACATGCGGATGCTGTTGACTGCACTCTCAGGTTGCATAGAAGTAAAAGAATCGCGGGACGGTGTTCAACTCCTCTTTCAGGACCAGTACGCGTTTGTGCTCGATGATGTAACGGATCTCGCTATTGGGATCGAGGATGTTGCCGAATTTGCGCGCGCCCACCGGGCAGACTTCCACGCAGGCGGGGTAGCGGCCCTCGCGCGAGCGCTGGATACAGAAGGTGCACTTCTCGACCACGCCCTTGGGCCGCGGGCGGTTACCGAGGTAATGGGTGTGGGGATTGATTTCGTTTTCGGGAATGGTGGGCGCTTTCCAGTTGAAGTGCCGCGCGCCGTAGGGGCAGGCCGCCATGCAGTAGCGGCAGCCGATGCACCAGTCGTAATCGATGACCACGATGCCGTCCTTCTCGGCCCAGGTGGCGCCTGTAGGGCAGACCTTGGTGCAGGGCGGATTCTCGCACTGCTGGCAGCCGACGGGGACGTAGAAGTGGCCTTCTTCGGGGACCTCGGGCGGATTGTAGTAGGGGTCGGCGTGGGTGAAGTCGACGCCCTTTTCCTTCTCCATGGAGAAGACGCGGATCCAGTGGATCTGCGGGTCGCGCGACTGGTTGTTTTCGGCGACGCAGCCGTAGACGCAGCGGCGGCAGCCGATGCAGCGCGAGATATCGAGCGCGAAGGCGAAATGGACACCGGGCATCGGGCCCTGGTCGGAGACTTGGATGTCTTTGCCGAGCTGTTCCTTGTAGCGGCGCTCCATTTCCGCGATGGAGGCTTTCAGCTTGTGTTGGGGGACTTCGTAGAGCCGCTTGGGGCCGCAGGCGGTGAGGACCATGCCTGCGAAAGCGGCTCCGGCGCTGGCGGTGAACATGCGCCGCGAGGGCTTCTCGGAGTCGGTCATTTCATGCTCCGGTCGGGGCGCTGCGGCGCGGGCTTGGGAGCCAGCGGTTTGAAGCGCGGCTGGTGAGGGTTGTGGCAGTGCGCGCACAACAGGTACTCTTTGGCGCCGTTCCAGTTGCCGGTGCGGCGGCCGTGGACGCCGGCGCGCCAGTCACGGTATTTTTCGCCGTGGCACTGGCCGCACAGGCGGTAGGATTCGTCGAACGGGACGCGCTCGCCGCTGGCCAGGTGAAGGAAGTCGCGATTGGTGGGATCGTGGCAATCCAAGCACCAGCGGTGAGTTTCGTCGTGCTTGAGAACGATATCGGTGTGCATCGCGGTGAGCTCGCGGCGGGTGCGGTCGACGGGCATTCCAGCGTGGCAGTTGGTGCAGGGGAAGATGCCATCGGAGAAGGGCGGTGGCGGAACCTCGATACGTTCCGGCCCGGCCGGGGCGGGCGGAATCTTCGGTCCGTCCGCCGCCGGCACAATCCCCCCAGACAGCAGCAAGAGCAGGAGGCCACTACGCACAGCGCAATTCCACCATCCGTTGGACTTCGCGGAGCCACATGGCCTGGAATAGTTGCAGACGCTGGCCTATGACGCTGGCGAGATTGACCGAGACGGCGTAGCCGGTATCGGGATGGGCGGCGAAGTACGCGTTGAGCGCTTCGCGGCCGAGCGCGATCACCTCGGTTTCGAGCGGCACCGCCGCGGTGAGGGTGAAACGATGGGGAGGAATCAGCGCGGACCATCCGACGGTCTGGCCGGAAGAGCATTCTTCGACGAGGATGTCCTCTTCGTGATGGCGCACTTGCATGGGAAGAGTAAGGCGAACGCGGCCGCGCGCGACCAGATAGAGGCTGCCGGCGGCGTCGCCGAGGTGGAAGAGCTCCGCGCCGGCGGTGAGCAGTAAGCGCTTGCCGAGCGCGAGCACGCGTTCGGCTTCGGCCGGCGGCAGGCCCTTCAAGAGTTCGGCGTCAATCATGTCAATTCACCAGTGGGGAGATGGTCCTGCCATGCAGCACGTCGGCGCTGGGGGATTCAAGGAAGCATGCGGCGGCCGCCTGCTCCAGGCGAACGTGGTTTTCGATCTGCAAGAGCAACGCTTCGATCGGAACGCGGTTGGCGGCGGCCACGGGCAGGGCCGGGACGGCGGCGAAAAATCGTGCATTGACAGCCGCGGCCTTCACGGCTTCTTTTCCCAGGGCGGGCTCTTGTTCCATGACGGGCTCTTCGTGCGTCGCCGCACCGAAGGCCAGGCAGGACACGGCCAGCCCGAACATAGCCAGAGCGGCTCCCATCAGCAACATTTCCATCAGCCGGTCTCCTTTTCGAAGCCGGCCAGGTGCACGCCGGCAGCCAAAGCGTAAGTGGCTGAGACTTCAACCGCCGGCGATGGATCACTGACAAAATGTCACTGACAGGGCGTCAGCCGTTGACGCTTCCGGCAGGATGTGACATGATTCGAGCGAACCTTTGGCCAGCGGAACAAAGCCGTCCTTCGCCAGCACGACCGTGGGTCTGGCAGTAGGTGTCACCGCGGCCGTTGTGCTGGCGTGTGCCGGCGGCGCCTACCTATACTCCAAGCACCACATGCGATCTCTGCTCAAGGGGGCGCGGGCGACCGCTCTGGCCGAGGGCGATTTGATTCGGGTGGCGCTGGAACACCAGATGATCGAGAACGACCGGACGCTGATCGCCAAAATGATGGAGAGCTTCCGCAAGCAAAGCTGGGTGGAGCGACTGGTGCTCCTGGACCGCGCGGGTGCGGAGCGGGAGTTGCAGGTGCCCGCCGACCAGGCAGGATCGAGTCGGGTGATCGAAGCGCGCAAGGGTGAGGTGCTGCGCACGGTGGTGCCGATCCGCAACCGTGCGGAGTGTTACGGCTGCCATGACCCGAGCCACAAGATCAACGGCGTCCTGATCCTGGATTACCGGACGACGGAATTGAGCCAGGAGATGGCGCACGACTTGGGCTGGATGGTGGGAGGGACGGCCGCGATCACGCTGCTATTGGTGGGGGCGATCGGAGTGGTGATCCGCGTGGCGGTGCTGCGGCGATTGCAGCGGTTTGAGACGGCGGCCCGGCAGATCGCGGGGGGGGACCTGGAGAAGCGCGTGCCGGCGGGGGGCAGCGATACGATTTCGTGGCTGGCGCGCGAGTTCAACACGATGGCCGATTCGGTGACGGGGCTGGTGGGGGAAGTGCGCCATCAGAGGGAGCGGCTGGAGACGGTGATCAACAGCATTGACGACGGCATCGTGGTGCTGGACGCCGAGCGGCGCGTAATCGCGGCCAACGATGCGTTTCTGGAACGGGCACGGCATTCGCGCGAGCAGGTGTTGGGGTGCCAGTGCCGCGAGCTGACTCCAGGCGGCTGCACAGTTGAGGACTGTCCGACGTTGGCCTGCCTGGCAAGCGGGGCGCGGCAAGTGCGGCTGTGCGAGCGGCGTACGCCGGAAGGGCAGATAGTGTGGGAGGAAGTGCACGCCTCGCCGATTCTCGATTCCCAAGGGAAACTGCTGCACGTGGTGGAAGTCTGGCGCGACATTTCGGACCGGCGCGCGGCGGAGGCGCACCTGGCGGAGTCGCACCGGCTGGCGTCGCTGGGGACGCTGGCTTCGGGGTTCTCGCATGAGTTGAACACGCCGCTGGCGACGGTGCTGATGTGCGTGGAGGGTATCCTGCGGGAGACGTCGGGCGACGGGGCGGACGAGGCGTGGATCCGGGACAGCGCGTCGATCGCGCGCGAGCAGATTCTGCGCTGTCGCGGGATCACGCAGCACTTTCTGCGGCTCTCGCGCGGGCAGCGGGGGCAGGGGGAAGTGGTGGATTTGGGACCGGTGATCGCAGCGGTGGCGCGGCTGATCGAGCCGACGGCGCGCGCGCATTCGGTGAGAGTGGAGGTGCGGCCGGCGCCGGCGGGGATGCACGTGCGCGCGGACGAAGCGGAACTCCAGCACACGCTGATCAATCTGCTGCTGAACGCGGTACAGGCATCGAAGGCAGGCGGGCAGGTGACCGTGGAAGCGGAGGCGGGAGAGCAGATGCGAATCCGGGTGATCGACGACGGGTGCGGCATCGCGGCCGACGACCAGAAGCGCATTTTCGAGCCATTCTTCAGCGCACGGCAGGGCGGCACGGGGCTGGGGCTGTTCCTCTCGCTGAATTTCGTGCGGCGGTGGGGAGGGGAGATCCGGGTGGAGAGCATCGTGGGCCGGGGGTCGACGTTCGAGGTCGTGCTGCCGGCGCTGGGGGCCGCGTGAAGAACACGGCCTCGATTCTGCTGGTGGATGACGATGCGGCATTCCGCAATGTGATGGCGGGCGAACTGCGGCGGCTGGGTCACGAGGTGGTGACGGCGTCGTCGGGGGAAGAGGCGGTGGCGCAAGTGGAACAGTGGGAGCCGGAGGTAGTGCTGCTGGATCTTCGGCTGCCGGGGATGGATGGCCTCGAGGCATTGAAGGCAATCCGCGGGCATAACGCGTCGATCGAAGTGATCATGCTGACGGGACACGGATCCATCGATAGCGCCATCGAATCGATCCGCGACGGGGCGTTCGATTATGTGACCAAGCCGTGCCCGCTGGACGAGATCCAGATCCGGGTGCAGCGGGCGATCGAGCGGAGGGCGCTCAAGCAGCGGACGAGCCTGCTGGAGCGGGCGCTGACGCCGCCGGACCAGGCGGCATCCTTCTTAGGGGAGAGTCCGGAATTCCGCCGTATGCTGCACCTGGTGGAGTTGGTGGGGCCGAGCGATTCGACGGTGCTGATCGCGGGGGAGACGGGCAGCGGGAAGGAGCGGGTGGCGAAGCTGATTCATGCGCGCAGCCCGCGCAAGGCGAAACCGTTTGTGGTGGTGGACTGCGCGGCGCTGCAGGAGAGCCTGTTGCAGAGCGAGCTGTTCGGGCATGAGCGGGGCGCGTTCACCGGCGCCGACAAGGCCAAGCCGGGGCTGTTCGAGGTGGCGCACGGGGGGACGATTTTTCTCGACGAGATCGGGGAGATCAGCCAGGCCACGCAGGTGAATCTGCTGCGGGTGCTGGATACGTCGGCGTTCCGCCACTTGGGAGGGACGAGCGAGATCCGGGTGGATGTGCGGGTGCTGGCGGCGACCAATCGGGATCTGCGGACGATGGTGGGGAAGCGGCTATTCCGGGAAGACCTGTTCTACCGGATGAGCACGATCACGGTCGAGGTTCCGCCGTTGCGCAAGCGCGGAGGCGACATAGAGCTGCTGGCGCGGCGTTTCGTGAAGACGCTGAATGAGCGGTACGGGACGGGGAAGGTGCTGGGCGAGAGCGCGTTGGAGGCGCTGCGCGGGCACGGGTGGCCGGGCAATGTGCGGGAACTGCTGCATGCAGTGGAGGCGGCGGCGGTGGTGTGCGAGGGCGGGGAGATTCGGGCGGAGCATCTGCCGGAGTCGGTGCGGGGAGCGGCGCTGGCGGGCGTGGCGGCGCCAGCCGCACCACTTGTGGACGGAGGCCAGTTTCCGACGCTGGTGGAACTGGAGGTGATGCACATCCGGAGGGCGCTGGAGTCGAACCACGGGCACCGGGGGAATGCGGCGCGAATATTGGGGATCAGCGAGCGAAATCTGTACCGGAAGTTAAAGGAGTACCGGCTGTTGGGGTGATCGGAGTGGCACGTACAGCGAACCCATGATCCAGGCACCGGGAGAATGCCCTCTTCCCGGCGAACGCGGGCGCAACAATTGGCGATTTGCCCCATTTCTGTGTGTGTTGCCCCAATCGCCACACATTCTCGACATTCAAACGTTGTGAAATCCTACATATTCCCTTGAAAACCCGCATTTAGATATAAGCGGGCCTTTTGGTCATAATATTGCCTTGTCCGCACTGCTCTGGCCGGAGGGAAAGGCTCGCGAAATCTGAGGATGTTGCCATGCCGCAACCGGAGTGGGAGGCCCTGGAGTGCGCGGTCCGTGACCTCACGAACCGCGTGGCGTATCTCGAACAGCGCATCGGCCTGAGCGCCCCCGCGGCACCGACGGCGAGCGTGCCCGAGATTCCCGCGAACCATCCGCTTGCCCAGATGCCCGCCATACTGCCGATTGCAGGAAGGGCACTGCTGGGGCTGGCTGGCGCATACCTGCTGCGCGCCCTGACCGAATCCGGCACCCTGCCCGCGAGGGCGGGAATTGCCGCCGGGATCGCCTATGCTCTGCTGTGGCTCGTCTGGGCCGCTCGACGCCCGGCCTCCGAGCGCCTGAGGACCGCGTTGGACAGTCTGACCGCCATCCTGGTGCTCTGTCCCTTGCTTTGGGAGGCGACATTACGTTTCCACGCGATTGACCCCTGGATGGCCGCAGCGGTCCTGTTGCTCTTCGCGGTTTTCGGCATGGCGATCTCCTGGCGCAAGAGCCTGCTCATCGTTTCCACGTTCGCCACGCTGGCCGCTCTGGGAACTGCCGCCGCTCTGTTGCTGGCCACTCACAACGTTTTGCCGTTCACGTTCCTGTTTCTCGCCGTGGCCGCGGCCATCGAAGCTTCCGCCTGCCTGGAACACTGGTTGAGCGAGCGCTGGGTGGGGGCCACCGCCGCGGATCTTGCGGTTCTGCTGGCCACCTGGCTGGTGACGAATGCGCGAGGCCTGCCCGAAGGTTACGCAGCGATTCCTCATCCGTGGCTGCTCACGGCGCAAGTGGTGCTGCTTACTATCTACCTCTGCAGCACGATCTTCCGGACGCTGTTTCGGGGCTTCTCATTCACCGTCTTTGAGACGGCTCAATGCGCCGTGGCCTTCGCCGTCAGTCTCAGCGGCGGCCTGCAAATGGCGCCGGTGATGGCCGTGGTCATGCTGGTCTGCGGAGCGGCCTGCTACGTCGTGTCTTTTGTTCTTTTGGAGCGACAAGGCGCTTCCAGCCGCAACTTTTTCACTTATTCCACCTTCGGGATTCTGCTGGCGTTGGCGGGCAGTCGAATCCTGCTCTCCAGCGGGACGGCGGCCTGGGTTTGGTTCGCCCTGGCGATAGCCTGCATCTGGGCGGGCGGCTCTTTCGGCCGGCTGACGCTCGAAGTGCATGGGGGAATCTACCTGTTGTTGGCGCTGGTCGTGTCGGGTGCAGTTCAGGAAGCGGCGAACCTGCTGTTGGGCTCGGCATCGTGGCCGGGCGAGCGGCAGGTAGCCTTGTGGACGGGTCTGGCGGCCAACACCGTCGCCTACGCCCTGGTGATGCATTACGGCCGCGAGGGCCGTCTTTCGTGGAACATGCGGGCGTTCCGCATTGCGGTTGCCGCCAGTTTTGTCTGGCTGGCATCCGGGACTGCGGCCGGCATTCTGACCGAGGCCTATCACCAGGTGTTAGGAGCCGGCGCCAGCCATGCGTATTGTGCCACGCTGCGCACGGGCGTCCTGGCGGGCCTTTCCCTCCTACTCGCCTGGGCGGGCTCGCGGCGGAACCGCTGGGAGTTGTCGCACCTGATGTACCCGGCCATGTTCCTGGGTGGCTATCGCCTGGTGGCGCAAGACCTTCAGCAGGGCCATACTGGAGCGCTTTTCCTTTCGCTACTGCTTTATGGCGCGGTGCTGACAGCTTTACCGGCCGCGAGCCAGCCGAGGCCAAGATAACAAAACGCCGATTTCATTTCCAGTTGCGGAATCGCGGCCGAGCAGGCGGCCGCTGTCAGGTATAGACAGGTTGCCTCCGGAATCCACGGCCATGCTGGGCGATCAGGGCAAACGACGCGGCGAGGACGGCGTCGGAGATGTCGGGTACTGAGTCCGAACGAACGTGAACACAAGCGAGGCGGCCAGGAATTCCGCCACCGCGACATCAGCTTGAGCGAGGTCCAGCCTCAACAGCCCACGTCTCGGTGAGCGCTCGTTCGAAATTCCCCCCGAGGATGAGTTCGATGTTCCGGCTGGAATAGTTCCGACGCACCAAGCCCTCGGTCAGATCATAAACCTTCTTTGCATAGTCGATTCCATCAAGATCGAACCTCCTTGTGGGACGAACCCGAGTATCCCGTCCGTCCAGATCGACGTCGCTGCCTATGCCGACGTGCTCCACCCCGACCAGTCTGGTCAGATGGTCAAAGTGATCCAGTACATGCTCAATCGTGACTGGTCCTGCGGACCGAACAAAGGAGCGGACCATGGTAATACCCATGACGCCTCCCGTCGCGGCCATATGCTTGATTGCTTCGTCCGTTTTGCAGCGGGCACAACTCGGAACCAGCGCGCGACAGTTGGAGTGCGTAATGAATACAGGCTTTCGAGATGCTTCGATAGCATTCATCGTGGTCCGGTCCCCGCAATGTGAAATATCCACGGCCATGCCCACGTGATTCATACGCTCCACGATCTGAATGCCGTATTTACTGAGTCCAGAGTCTCGCGGGTCGGAAGATCCTCCGCCGATCCTGTTGCCGCTGTAGGTAAGCTGCGAGACCCGCTGGCCTAAATCATAGAAGCGGTCTACATCCTCGACGGTTCGAAAATGCGCGGAGTTCTGCTGGCCAATTAGGATGCCGATCTTTCCGAGCGCTTTTGCCTGTTTGAAATGGGCCACTCTCTCTATGCGCTGGAACTGCTCTCTGTGCGCCGCGGTGAACGCGTTCCACCCAATAATGTCTCTCCATGACTCCGTGTAGATGTCCCCTGCGATGTAGCCGACGGCGGGGTGGAACACTGTTGTTCCCGAGTCTCTCAACCGGACGAAATCGGCTTGCCCGAACCGGCCCGGATCGCCTTCCCAGACCAACAGTTTGCTGTAGTCCAAGGTCAATAGGCCCAACATATCGATCACTGTGGAGCGACGGACCAAGTCCACGGTGCGAGCCGCATATTCCGTTTCACTCTGGGCAAAAAGAGAAAATCGGCCACGGTTGATCATCGGCGCGCCCAGGGATAGCGCTGCGCCTTTCAAAACCGAGCGACGAGAGATCATAAGAGGTGGCATCTCCCACGGACAGGCAACGGCGCGCCTTTTTTGGTCTGCCCGCGGATGGATGTTACAATCTGTCGATCGCCCGAAGCGCTCTCTTCCGACGCGTTTCGGGTGTTTAACGGGGAGCTCCCGTTGACTCGATTTAGTGGCCCCATACCCCAGCCTTCAGGCGGCGTTGAGTTGGGGCGCCCAAGGCTTCTTCGCCTCGCTTAGCATCGGATCATCGGCGGCGGCGTGCAGGTATTTCATTACCTCAGCGCGGAACCACCCGTGGACGCGATTCGTGGCGGCGTGGATCTCTTCATCGTGTTGTGCTAGGCAGACCTTGCAGCCTTGGGTCATCGTTTGCTCCTGTTCTACCCGACAATAGGCCAGGGGCCCCGCCAGAACAAGACATGCGGAAGTATACGTGAACCCCTTCACTTCTGTTGTGGTACTTTCCTGACCTGCGGAAACTACCGGATGGGGAATCTCCCAGTAATAACCGCGTCGGATCGAGCGGCGCCCCGGCACCACCCCAGTTTGCCAAGACCGAACTGCCTCGTACGCTGACCCAATTCCGGAAACGGCGAAAAAAGCGAGAGACTGAGTTTTCGGACCAAACGGGGTAGGCCGAATTCGCACCCTCACCGCCAAATTATTGATAATAAATATACTTAGTTGCGCCTAGCGGCAACATCGGCAGCCATTTGAACCTTACCTCGGGTCCCAGACGACATCAAGCGACTTCGTGTCGGAGCAGATTGCTCTATCTTTCCTGTCAGTCCAATAATCGTCTCTAACCAACGGGCCGGTGGTTCGTATAAGAAACATATGGACACACTCTGGCGCGACGTCTGTTTCGGCCTGCGGTTGCTGGCGAAGAATAAGGGCTTCGCCGCGGTGGCGGTGTTGGCCTTGGCCCTGGGAATTGGTCCCAATACGGCGATTTTCAGCGTGATCTATGCCACCCTGTTGGCACCCATGCCATACCCGCAACCCGATCAGCTCGTGGTGGTTTGGTCGAAGATCCAGGGAAGCCGAAACGTGGTTTCCGCCGGCGACTTCCTCGACTGGCAGCATGAGAGCAAAGCCTTCCAGGGCATTGGCGCCGCCAGCGGTTCGCAATTTAACCTGGCCACGGCCCAGGAGCCGGAACAGGTGTCCGCCCAGACATCGACGCCTGGTTTTCTCGGCATCTTCGGCTACACGCCTCTGTTGGGACGGGCGGACTTCCGTGGTGACGAGGGGCAGCCAGGCCGCGATCACGTCGTCATCCTGACCTATCGTCTGTGGAAGCGGCGCTTCGGTTCCGATCCAGGTATCATCGGCCGCCAGATCCGCATGAACGACGAGCCCTACACAGTGGTCGGCGTGCTGCGCCCAGGCCAGGCCGACCGCCTCCAGCAGGAGATGTGGGTTCCATTGGTCTTTAAGCCGGAGCAGATCAATCACGACTTTCACTGGCTCATCGTGCTCGCCCGCATGAAGCCTGGGGTGACGTTACAGCAGGCGCAGTCGGATATGGACTCCGTGACGCGGCACATCGCGCAGGTCTATCCGCGGTCGAACAAGGGCTGGACGTCCAGCGTGGAAGCGTTGCAGAACGACTTCCTGAGCCGGGACACGCGCACCCACATGTGGCTGCTGATGGGCGCGGTGGGCTTCGTCCTGCTGATCGCCTGCGTGAATGTGGGCAACTTGCAGCTTGCGCGCGGAACATCGCGCCAGAAGGAACTGGCCGTGCGGGCATCGTTGGGCGCGGGCAGCGCCCGGTTATTCCGGCAGTTGCTGACGGAAAGCCTGGCGCTGGCCGCAGCCGGCGGCGCAGTGGGGGTAGCCCTTGGCTGGGTAATCCTCAAAGCGGTGATGACGCTCATGCCGCGATTCACACTGCCCTCGGAGGCGGATGTCGGGCTGAACTGGCCGGTGTTGGCATTTACACTGAGCGCAACGGCGCTCGCGGGAGTGCTGTTCGGCTGCGTGCCCGCCTGGCAGGCCACCCGGCTGGACCTTGTGGAACCGCTGAAAGAAGCCGGACGTTCGACAAGCGGCGGAGGCCGGCATCGATTGCGTCAGGCGCTGGTGGTGGTGGAGTTCGCCCTCGCTCTCGCCCTGCTCACCGGCGCGGGTCTCGCCATCCACAGCTTCTGGAACCAGACGCGGGCCGACCTAGGATTCCGCTCCGATCATGTTCTCACTTTCAACCTGCCCGTGCCCGAAGGCCGGCTGAAGGGAACCGAGCAGATCGACGGATTTTACCGTCAGGTGCTGGAGAGAGTCGAGGCCGTTCCCGGCGTACTGCGCGCGATGGCCGCGACCGGAATGCCGCTCGAGGGCCCCGGCTTTGGCATGCCGTTCACTGTCGCGGGCAAGCCGGTCAGCGATCCCTCCGCGCGCCCGGGCGCCGCGTTTCTCATGTGTACCGCCGGGTACTTCCAGACCTTCGGCGTGAAGATGGTCCGCGGCCGCGCCATCAACGAGGAGGATGTTGCCGGCAGCCTTCGGGTGGCTGTGGTGAACGAGAGATTCGTCGAGAAGTTTCTGTCGGGTCTGGATCCACTGCGGCAGCGCATCCTGGTGGAAGAGTTGATTCCCGGCGTCACCAAACTCGGGCCGCCGCAGGAGTGGCAGATCGTCGGCGTGTTCCGCGACGTGCGCGCGCCCGAGATACTGAAAGATTCCGACTATCCGGAGATTGACGTACCCTTCTACCAGAGTCCGTGGCCGCAGGCGGCGATGGCGGTGCGGACCAACGGCGACCCCGCTGCCATGCAAAAAAGCGTCGCCGCGGCCATCCGCGCAGTGGACCCGACGCTGCCGCTGGCGCAGCCGCGGACCATGGACCAAATGATGGACGAGCACCTCGCCGGGGACCGGTTCAGTGCGGTCCTCTACATCAGTTTCGCCGGTGTGGCGCTGCTGCTGGCCGCGGTGGGCATCTACGGAGTGATGGCGTTTGCGGTGGCGCAGCGAACCCACGAGATCGGGTTGCGCATGGCGTTGGGCGCGAGTCGCGGACGAGTTCTCGGACTCGTCCTTCGCGAAGGCATGACCCTGGCCGCGACCGGACTCGCCGTGGGACTGGCGGGTGCATGGTTCGTGGGCCGGGCTATGAAAAGCGTGCTCTATGGCACAGGCGTCATCGATTCCGCGTCTCTAGCCGTGGTGGCCGCCGTCCTGCTGGTTTCGGCGCTGCTGGCCTGCTGGTTCCCGGCGCGGCGGGCCACGGCAGTGGACCCGATGACTGCCTTACGCCAGCAGTAAGCCAGAACGAAGGCTTCGCTCTTTCGGGGCAAATGCCGCTGTGCTGCATTCGCAGAAGCCGCCCAACCTGGAGTGCAATGTGCGAGCGTTATGTGGCGATATCGCTAGCTTCTCTGTACGGAACATATCGCGCGCAGGCTCTACGCTGCGCATCGATGGGAAGGCTTCGCGCCTTTTGTCCCCTGCGGGTGACCGCTCATCACAATTCCTCACAGTGCCGCTGCGACCGGCGCCACAATCGCCTCATGAAACTACTGATGCTTTCTCTCGCACTTGCCACCGCTTCGATGGCGCAGTCGCCGTTTCAGGTCAAGGTGACCGGGCACGGCCGTCCCATCATCCTGATTCCTGGCCTGTCGTCGTCAGGCGAAGTCTGGGACACCACCGTTGCACGTTACAAAGACCGCTTCGAATGCCACGTACTCACCGTCGCCGGATTCGCCGGCGTGGCGCGCGTGCCCGCCCCGATGCTCGATCGCGTCCGCGACAGCCTCGCCGACTACATCCGCAAACACAAACTCGATCACCCCGTCATCATCGGCCACAGCATCGGCGGCTTCCTCGCGCTTGACCTGGCCGCGAAGTATCCGGACTTGCCCGGCCGCCTGGTCATCGTCGATTCGTACCCCTTCCTGGCCGCTATGGCCGATCCCCACGCAACGGCCGCCAGCGCCCACGCGGCCGCCGAGCAGATGCGCCACGCCATAGGCGACGAGACCCAGGAGGCGTACGAACGCTACGTCAAATCCGGCGTTGGCACGCGGACGATGGTCGAGAAAGAATCGGACTTCGACCGCATCACGGCGTGGGGCCTGGCTTCGGACCGCACTGCCGTCGCCGACGCCATGGCCGAGCTCTGGTCCACCGACCTGCGCGACGAGGTGGCCAAAATCAAGGTCCCTACGCTGGTCTTCGGTACGTGGATCGGCTTCAAGCAGTTCACCGACCGCGCGCGCACCGAGGGCAACCTGCGCAGCCAATATGCCAAACTCGCCGGCGTCGAGATCGAGGTTACCGACACCGCGCACCACTTCATCATGTGGGATGATCCGAATTGGATGTTCGCACACCTGGACCGCTTCCTGACTGGCAAGGAACCGAACCCGACCCGATGAAGACGAAACAGGCCTACTGGACGTGCCAGCTCCTCGGTTGGGGCAGCTACGCCGGCTTTGGCGTGTGGATGGCTGCCGAGCGGGCGGGTTGGACGACCGAGGTGATCGCCGGCTACGCTCTGTACTTTCTCTACAGCATCGCGCTGACTCACCTGCTCCGCTGGTACGTAAACCGGCGGGGCTGGGTGGACGGATCGCAGTACTTCCGGATGATACTCGCCGCATGGATCACCGGCCTGGTCCAGGCGGCCCTGGTGATCGGGATCAGTTGGCTGATCGCCGGTAAGACCAGCGATTTTCTCAAGCCTCTCACGGCCGCCTTCAGCGCGATCGCCATCTCCGTCGTCACCGTGGGCTGGATGGTCGTGTACGTGGCGGTCACCTCCGGACGCCGCGTCCGCGAGAAGCAGCTCGCCCTGCGCGATGCCGAGTTACGCGGTTTGGAAGCGCAGATCAATCCGCATTTCCTCTTCAATTCCCTCAACTCCATCCGCGGACTCGTCGTCGAAAACCCACCGCTCGCACAGGACCTCATCACGCGCCTAGCCAACATCCTCCGCTACAACCTGCACCGTGACGCCGGCCACACCGTGCCGCTCGATTCCGAACTGGAGGCCGCTGGCGACTATATCGCTCTGGAATCCGCGCGCTACGAGGACCGGCTGCGCATCCGCTTCGCCATCGATCCCGCCACGCGGTCTATCGCCGTGCCGCCGATGCTGCTGCAGATGCTGGTTGAGAACGGCATTAAACATGGCATCGCGATGCTGCCCGGCGGCGGCGAGTTGCTGGTCCGCTCCGCCCTGGAAGACGGCACGCTGGTCCTTCAGGTGGAGAACAGCGGGCAACTCGCGGCGGAGGAAAGCCGGCTGCCCCGCCTGGGCCTGAACAACATCCGCGAGCGCCTGCGGATTCTTTACTCAGGCCGCGCCAGCCTGGAACTTACCAGCCGCGACGGGCGCGTCGCCGCGACGGTGCGCATACCCATACGCCAATGAGAGCCTTGATCGTAGACGACGAGCGCCTGGCGCGCGCCGAGTTGGCGCGCCTCCTGGCTGTCCATCCGGAAATCGAGATCGCCGGCGAGGCACTGAACGGCGAGGAGGCGCTTGAGCTTGTCGCCCGGCTCGTCCCGGACCTGCTCTTCCTCGACATCCAGATGCCCGGCATGACCGGATTCGAACTGCTGGAGCGGCTCGACGAAGTGCCGCAGGTCATATTCACCACCGCTTACGACCAGTACGCCATTCATGCCTTCGAGGTAAACGCGCTCGACTACCTGCTGAAGCCGATCGCTCCCAACCGTCTCGCTGCCGCCCTGGCCAGGCTGCGCCCGCGTCCCGAACGCTCGCGTCTCGAACAGGTCTTCGTCCGCGACGGCGATCGCTGCTGGATCGTCCGGCTGCCCGACATCTTCCTACTCGAATCGGAGGGCAATTACACCCGCCTGCACTTTGGCAGCGAGCGCCCGCTGATTCGCCGCTCGTTGAACGCGCTCGAAGAGCAGCTCGATCCCAACCTCTTCTTCCGCGCTGGCCGCAAAGAGATCATCAATCTGAAGTGGATTGACAAGGTGGACATCGGTGTCAATGGCGGCCTCACGGTGACGCTGCGCGGCGGCCTGACTGTCGATATGTCTCGGCGCCAGTCCACGCGGTTGCGCGAGATACTTAGCCTGTAGTTTTTTCCGTGCCGTCTCAACACAGGTGGCGCCCGTTATTTCGAGTTATGGGTAGCTATGTCTTGGTTCAAGCATTTACCGCCGCCGCCCGCCGCCCGGCGCGACTTCTTCCACCAGCGAACCGTTCCGCACCACCGGCACGCCGTTCACCAGGACGTAGACCATCCCCTCGGCATAGTGTGCCGGGTTTTCAAAGGTGGCCCGGTCGATCACGCGCGCGGCCTCGAACGCAGCGAGGTCTGCGTCCGCACCCGTCGTTCTTGTGAATCGAGGGGTGAAATGAGCAACGCGTGCCGGCCCTGGAGCACGAACGACTCCAGTCGCAGGCGAGCGTTGACGCGCCATATCGGCTACTTGACAGGCTCCTGCTTTTGGCCGAGCGTTCCGATCATCAGCAGATTCCCCGTCGCGGCATCGAAGGCCGCATAGGCCTGGTTGAACCGTGCCGATTGCCCCGACGGGCCAGTGAAGACGAATTGACCCGTGAGAGTCACGAATCCGATTTTGTCGTTGTCATCCACACCGGTAGGCTCGCCCTGTAGCCGTTGGCTCACCTCCTTGCTCGTTAGAAACTCAAGCGAGGACACCTGAATCTGGCTAAGGTCGCCCCCATTCTTAGGCAGGTTATGCGTCTTGAAATAGTTGACCACGTCCTGCAGAGTGAAAGGCTGCGCGGCGCCAGGGTGCACCGTCAGTGCCGCCGATCCCTGCGGGCGTTTGGGAGTTCCTTGCGGAGGCTTCATTGCGATCTTTTCTTCGTTTGGTTGCGGGCGATGGCATCCGGCGACGAATCCCAGACCGCCGAGCAACAAGAGAATACCGACAGATTTCGTGTTCATGACGCTCATCCTTTCCATTAACCGCAGCAATGCGTGGTGAATTCGCCGCCTTCCGGTGGCGGCGGAGTGGACGGATTGATGGTCCAGGAGGCGAACGGCGGATTGTCGCTGCGCACGCTGCCCTCGTCCTTTTCCCGTTGGTACCAGAATACATACTCGGGACCGAGCGCTTGCACCGCCCAGATGTTCCGCGTATATTCTGCATTGCCCGCGGACCCGCCCTGCGTGCCGGCCAGTTCCTGTCCAATGTGAATCGCATTGGCGCTCATCGGATTGCCGTTCGAAGCCACCGACGTTCCGTGATAGAGCGTGCTCTCCGAAGTGTTGTAGATGAAAATCTGGAACACCTCAGGCGAAACCCGCCCATCCTTCACAATCATGAAGTGGTCGGTTGTACTCACGGGATCGGCATTGCCGACGATGTGCAGGTTGAAGGTGCTGGAGTTCTGCGGCCGGCTGTCTGCCCAGAAGAACTGTGTGCCTTCCCCGGCCTGCGCGATGTAACCCGCCTCCACCCAACATTGTCCAAAGCTGTTCGCCTTGCACGCCTGGGAGTTGGCGTCGATCAGCCACATTTCGTTATCGATAAAGCCTCCGCAGTTGGACGGGCAATTCATGCTCGGTTCCTGCAAATCGACATAGGCTCCGAAGTACTGCGGTTGCTCGCTCCAGCTCGTTTGTCCGTAGCAGTGATTCGCGCTTGCCGTGCCGCAGGAATAGTTGGCGGCGAAGCAGTTCGTACTCGAAAAGAGCAGACCGCCGAGCAAGCCGGCATAAATCAGCTTCTTCTGGATAGCGCCCCGCCATGGGATAGCGCGCATGCTGGACCGCAGAACATCACCGGTTTTGTGCATAATCACTCCTTGTCGCTGCCTCCAGCCTTGCTCAATCGGCAAGAATATCTTGGAAGCAGTGATGAGTAGTGAGCCGCGAGCTCAAATCGTTTCAGAGAATCCGCAGGGTTCAGGCGCCGATACGGGAGCGCTCAGCCAACAAAGAGCGGTTTTAAGAATCCAGCTCGGACCCGGCTCGGTATCGGGCAGGGCGGGGCCACCAGCGCCAGTTTAGCGATAGGCGAAGAGCATGGCATAGACGATCAGGCCGATCAAAACCAGGCCGATCGTCAGCGCGGTGAAGCCGAGGCGGCGCCAGAATCTCACGTCGCGGGGCGCTGGCGACGGCATCATCATTTGGGCCAACTCGCCGCTCTCCACCAGTTGACGGTACTCCCTGGGACGGTCGCGCTGGAACTCCTCGAGCGGCATGCCCTCCGTGAAAATGACGGTGTCCATGGGGAACTTCTCGGGGCGGAAGTGCGTGTTGAAGAAGTGCACCACGAAAATGAAACTCACGGCCAGCAGAGCCTCATCGCTATGGATGGTGGTGGCGACATTGACGGCCCAGCCCGGGAACACGTGCGTGAAGATCTCCGGAAACCACAGCAGAAGCCCCGTACCACCGATTACGGCAACGCCCCAGAACACCGCGAAATAGTCGAATTTCTCCCAATAGGTCCAACGGCCATATTCGGGACGAGGGCCGCGCTTGAAAAACCATTTGAGGGAACCGGCCAGTTCGTGCAAATCGCGCCGATTGAAGAGCATGCTTTCGTCGCCTGCGATGAACTGGCGCCAACTCTTGCCGCTGGCGCGCCGCTGCTTCACCAGATCGTACGCGTGTAACCCGAAGTAGGTGAAGGTCAGGACGGCGCAGAACCGATGGACCAGACCCGCCGCTTCAAAACCGCCCAGGAGATGGGCAAGAAGCTTGGCCCAGCCCGCATAGGAGAACTTCAGAATCATGCCGGTCAAAGCGAGTCCGAGGAAGCTGGAGACAACCAACAGGTGCAGGTTGCGATGGAACCGCCGGAAGCGGCGCACATAGGTTCCGGCCTCCGCCGGACCGTTCTTGATCTGCCTGCGGTACGCGAACGATCGGGGCAGCCAGAGCGCGGTGTGCACCCCGGAGACCACCAGCGTGCCGATCAGCAGGGTGGTCATGCCCCAGAAGGTGATGAACAGGAAAGGATACTTTTTCGGATCGTGATGGGTGGCGTGTGTCAGATAGCCGGCGAACTGGCGGTGGGAGCCGGTATGGCACTTGCCGCAGGTGGCGACGATGTTGTTCCGGCTAAGATGCGAGCGCGGATCGTTGACTGGCAGAATGTCGTGCGCTCCATGACAGTCGTAACACTTGGCGGTCTTCAGGTATCCCAATTTGGAGACCTTCCCGTGGAATGTCTCGAAGTACGCCTCGGTGATCTGCTGGTGACAGCGGCCGCATTGGTCCATGATATTCAGCCGGAACTCGGAAAGATCCGTGCGCTGGATGCTGTGGGCGGAGTGGCAATCGTCGCAGACCGGCAGCGGTTTCCCGGAGTGAGTGACATTGGGGCTGTGGACGCTGGCGGTGAATAACTCGTAGATGCCGCGATGGCATTGGGCGCAGGTTTCGGCGATGTTGGCGCGGTTCACGCTGGAGCGTGGGTCGCGGCTAGGTAACTCGTGGTGCGGGGTGTGGCAGTCGGCGCAATTGGCGGTGACGGTCAGGCCGGCCTGCAGCAGCCCCTGGCCATGGATGCTCTCGCGGTAATGGTCCACGATGTGGTTCTGCTTGCCGGTGTAGCGAACGGCCGCCTTGTGCCCCTCCTGGTGGCATTTAGCGCACAGGGCGGGGACGTTGCGCGAATACGTGGGATCGGCGGAATTGAGCTTGCCCAGCGTCCCGTGCGGGCTGTGGCAGTCCTCGCAGAGGGGCGCATCGGGACTGCCTTGCGCAGCCAGCGTGCCGTGCGTGCTTTCGCGGTATTGGTCCACCTCCTTGTCGTGGCAGATGGAGCAATCCACCTTATCCTTAATGGTGTCGCAGGCTCTCACGTCGGACGGGGTCCCGCCGGTATGGCACTGCACGCAGGCGATGCGCGAATGACGCGAGTGGGCCAATTCATCGGCGCTGACGTATAGCGGCTTGGATTGTCCGGAGCCCGTCCCCTTCAGGTTGGGATTGGAATGGCAGCTCAGGCAATCGCCATTGGACATTCCCTCCGTGTAGTAAACCTTGCGGATTTTGTGGGGCTCGTGGCAGTCGACGCACGCCGGGATCATGTGCGGCTGCTTCTCCCACAGCTCGCCGCGGATCACCTGGCGGTGCACGTCCTCGATCTTCGCGTGGCACTTCATGCAAGTCCTGGCAATGTTCTGTTTGGCGATGGAGGAACGGGGATCCGTGTGGGGAAGCTGGTTGTGAGCCGTATGGCAACTGGTGCAGACCGCGGTAACCGTCAGGCCTTGCTTGAAGAGGCCGATGCCGTGAATACTGTCCTTGTAATTTTCGGATATGTTGGTCTGCGAGATAGCACGCGTCTTGCTGACTTCGGTGCCTTCGCTGTGACAGCCGCCGCAGAGGAACGGAACGTTGATGGTGGCGACCGGCGACTTCATGTTGGACGGGGGCAGGATGTCATGCGTGCCGTGGCAGAGCTTGCAGTTGGGGGCGAACGGGTCGTTCTGTGCCGCCTTTTTTCCGTGGACGCTGGCGGCATACTGGCTCTGTTCTTCGCTATGACACTGGCCGCAGTCGACGGGAGCCAGCTTCTCCGGATGCGGCACTTCCTTGATGTCGCTGTGGCAGGCAACGCAATCGAGGGCGGCATGGGGCGACGCCTTTAAGGCGGCCGCATGGAAACCAGGAGGCACGCCGGGCTGGCGCTTCCCGATGCGCGGGCCGGGATCATGGCAGCCGAGACAGTCCTCGGAATGCGGTTGCACAGCCTGCTGGCTGCGGAGACCGCTGGTCAGGAGGGTTGCAAGGGCAGCGAGCCGGAGTAGGTTCACGGCCGTCATGGTGTGGCGTTTTTCAACAAACTGCCCGTTGCGGAAGCTCCAAAACGGGATATATGGACCTCTTAATCGTATACTGTGCCGAAATTTGCGTCAAGTTGTGAAAAAACTCTGTTCAGAAATCCGATTTAGATGTACGCTCCCAATATGTGGGAGCGTTTTCGTGGCGCACCAGTTGTCGTGATGGCCGCCTGGAGCCTGGCTTCCTGCGACACCCCTGCGAGAAGCGCCGCAGTACCTGCACCCGAGGCGGAGCAGGTGGTCAGCGCAGCCCTGAAGAAGCTTTACATGACTGCCAGCGCTGCGCCGCCGCAGTCCGCGGCGCAGCAGAAGGTGATCCTGCAGATGGCCGAGAAGGCGTCGAATGGGAAAGAACTGCTGCTGGTGATGCGGGCGGCAGTTGGAGTGTTCCCTCCCGGAACCGGGTCGCAGGAACCAAGCGCGGAGAGCAAGGTCCGCTCCATCGTGACGGCAAAGATGATGGAACTTGGAACGCTGGACCAACTGATTGAATGCGCGATGCAGTACTCTGTCAACCCGGAGAGTGCCCGGCCCTTCGTCCAGCGTATGTTTCAACTCGGGGATGAGAAGTCCGACCCTCGGGTCTGGTATCGAATCAGAGTAGCCGCTTCCCGTTTGAAGGTAGGTGATCTGGAGCGGCAGGCACAAACCAGGGGAGACCAACTGGCAGGCAGATAACATGGCTGGAGTCGGGCCTGCCGCAGTCGACAAGAAGGCCAACACGATGAGAGTCTTGGTAAATGGGAACGGACCCAATCGGCACGAAGGGACGGCGGCCGCGGCACAAGGTTCCGGGCGCATGTTCCTGACCCTGAGCTTCTCGATTCTCGGGGTAGCGGTTGCTTACTTCGGCGCTTTGTATCTGATTGCGCGCTGAAGCTGCGCGGGCCTGCCGGAGCGTGCCCGCCGCCGCGCGATGGAAATCGCCAATGATGCCGGAGCGCGACGTGTAGTAGGCTGGTTGTGCCCATGAATCCGCCTGGCTTCGCCGTCGGCGAGGTGCTGGATCCGGTCGATGCTTACGACCGGGTTGCTCCTCGATACGCGTGTCTGGCGAAACAACGCGCGGCCTATCTCGACGCCATCGACCGGCTTGTCACTGCCGAAATTCCGCCCGGCAGCCGTTCGCTGCTGGATGTAGGCGCCGGGGATGGCGCTCGCGCTGGGCGCATCGCCGCGGCCGTGGGCTTGCGTGATCTCGTTCTGCTGGAGCCGAGCGGTGTCATGCGAAGCCACTGCCCCGCGCAGGCAAACATCTGGGCCATACGCGCCGAAGATCTCCACCACCAGCAAAGCAACTTCGACGTCATTACGTGTCTGTGGAACGTTTTTGGGCATATTCTGCCTTCCGCCGCCCGGATTGAAGCACTGCGCCAGTTCGCACGGCTGGTGTCTCCGGAAGGCAAGATCTTCATCGACCTGAATCACCGCTATAATGCCCGTCATTACGGCGCGCTGGCAACAGCCGCGCGTTTCCTGCGGGACCGGGTGTCGCCGGGCGACCGCAATGGCGACGTCACGGTCACCTGGAACATCGAGGGCCATCGCATCTCAACCACCGGACACGTCTTCACCCACAGAGAGTTCACAGCCCTGTCTCGGGCCGCCGGTCTGCGCATTGAGAAGCGGTTTGTCGTGGATTATGCTTCCGGACAACTTCACCGGCGGAGTTTTGAAGGCAATCTTCTTTATGTCTTGCGGCGATCCGATCAGGAGGCCTGAGCCGGGCTCCTTCGAACGCTTTCAATCGCTTCCCGCAGGGTCAGGCAGACCTCGGCGATTTCGTCGTCCGTCATCCGATTGAAAAAGGGCAGCGCCAGTGTTCGTTGAGCTACCTGCCCGGTAACTGTCAGATCGTGGCCGCGATCGGCGTAACCTGCGTAAAGCGGTTGGCCGTGCAGCGGAGCAAAGTAGCGCCCGCAACCGATGCCCCGCGAAGCCATGTAGGCGAGGATTTGATCGCGGTCTTCCTCGGTGAAGCGTGCCGCCAGCCGGACGACGAAAACGAACCAGCACACGCGTCCTTCGGCGGTCTTGAGAACCGGGAGTATAAGTTCCGGCGCGGTCCGCAGATGTTCGTAGTAACAGGCCGCCCGAGTCTCACGCCGCGCGAGAATGCTGTCAATCCGCCGCAGTTGCGAGATGCCCAGAGCGCAATTGATCTCGGAAAGCCGGTAGTTATAGCCGAGCAGGGAATGACCCAGCCAGCCGTCCGACGGCCTTCGGCCCTGATTGCGGAGCGCCCGGATCGTGTCGGCCAGTTCACGATCGCGGGTGACTACCATTCCGCCCTCACCCGTGGTGATCGGCTTGTTCGGATAGAACCCGAAGACTCCGAAGTCGCCGAGTCCGCCGGCCTTTCTTCCGCGGTATTCCGCTCCCAGAGCTTCGCAGGCGTCCTCAATCACCTTCACACCGTGCGTTGCGGCCAGGCGGAGAATTGGATCGAGATCCACAGGACAACCGAAGGTGTGCACCGCGATAATGGCGCGAGTACTGGGCGTGATGGCCCTTGCTACGCTTTCGGGTGTCAGGTTGAGCGTGCGCGGATCAATGTCCACAAATACCGGCCTGGCCCGCTGATAAAGGACGGCGTTGGCAACCGCAATGAAAGTGAACGATGGCAGAATCACTTCGTCGCCTTCGCCGATCCCAAGAGCGATAAGACCAAGGTGCAGTCCGGCCGTGCCCGACGCCAGGGCGACGCCATAGGGCACACCCACATAATGGGCGGCGGATTCTTCGAATTCCTCCATCTTCGGGCCGAGGCTGAGGCGCGAACCGCGCAGCACGCCCACCACCGCTTCGATATCGGCCTCGGTAATATCGGGAGCCGAAAGCGGAATCCTCATTTCGATTCCACGACGGGCGCCCGCTTAATGAGAAGTTCCTCGCCCAGCGGCGCGGACGTCAACACAGAGACGATTCTTGCGGCCGCATGCCCGTCGCCATAGGGGTTTTCCATACCCCACAGCGAGCGCCGAAAGTCCTCCGTCAGCGCCACGCCAACGCGATCCAGAATGGAGGCGGCGTCGGCTTCGGCATCGAGCACATTGCGAGCCCGTTCCCGGCCGCGCTGCCGCATCCCCACGTTGACCGCCGGCAGCGCGAAGGATGCCGCCTCCATGATTCCGCTGCTGGAGTTGCCCAGCAGAAGATCCACGCACCGCAACAGACTCCAATAGAGGACCGGGTCCAGATTGACAAACACCCGTCCGCTTCCCAGGCGGCGGATGAAGGAATTCGTGCGCTCGATCAGTGCCCGGCTGCCCGCGTCCGAGTTCGGATAGCAGAACAGAAGCTGCGCCGGGATGGATTCGAGAGCGGCGAACAGCGCGTCCGCTTCCCGCGTGGGGTCGCGGGCGATGGTCGTGGGGTGATATGCGATCACGGCAGTAGGGCGCGTGAAATGGATATCGAGCCGCGCTTCCACCTGCTCCCGGCTCATCGGCGGGCTGCGGCGCAAGTGGTCGAGTGAAGGAGCGCCGGCGCGATGAACGCGCCAAGCCTCCTCGCCCATGGCGACGACGCGTGCTCGCGCCAGCTCCGTAGACGTAAAGTGAATGTGGCTGAGCTTGGTGAGCGCATTGCGGATGGCATCGTCGATGACACCTTCGCTGATCTCTCCGCCTTCGATATGCACGAGTGGAATGCGCAGCGCAGTCGCCACCGACGCGGGCGCCAGCATCTCGTAGCGGTCTGCAATGAGCATTAACAGGTCGGGGCGCATCTGCCCCAGGCAATCGGCCAGGCCGAGAGTTGCCACACCGATCGTTTTCGCCATGCCGACATCGCTGTCCGAACTGAGGAGGCATTCGATCCGCGCCTCAATCGGGAACCCGTCTTTCTCGATCTCGCTTGCCGTGCAACCGAACTCGGGAGAGAGATGGGACCCCAGCGCGATGATCTTCAGATCCACCTCGGGGTGTGACGCAAGCTCGCGCAACGGCCAATACAGGTGGCTGTAGTCGGCGCGCGAGGAAGTGACGGCGGCGATCTTGCGCTTCATCTTCCGCTGCTCCCGCCAGCGCCCATGGCAGCGAGGATGAGAGAGCTTGGCTTGTACTCCGGAACCATTGCGGATATCGTACCAATCAGCTCCGCTACATCGCCGGTGGCGACGTGGCAGGCCAGTTGTTCCATTCGGCCGTGCAGTTCAGCCGGCGCCGGACTTGGTGTCAGAATGACGTCCAACGGACCCATGGCCGATCCATCGCGGACTTCTGTCTGAAAGATTAGATCTTCCTTGATCTTCTCCCCCGGACGTAAACCGATAAACCGGATGGGGATCTCGTTCCCGGAGCCGTCCGCGGCCGCTCGGATGAGGAAGCGCGCCAGGTCGGCAATGCGCTCCGGTTCTCCCAGCGCCGGCAGCAGGATTCGGCCCGCACACTCCGCTGCGCCGGCGGCGAGGATCGCTTCGACCGCCTCACCGAGAGACATGAAATACCGGCTCACTTCCGGATGGGTCACCGTAACCGGTCCGCGTCTTGCGATCTGCTCCCGAAAAATGGGGACCACGCTGTCGGTCGATCCGATGACATTGCCTAACCGCACAGCGTTCATCCGGCACTGAGGCCCGCTGAGCGCGGCCACAGTCAGTTCCGCCAGCCGCTTGGAGGCTCCCATGATGCTGTGCGGCTTCGCCGCCTTGTCCGTGGAGACCAACACCAGCGCTCGCACATCTTGCTGGAGCGCCGCACGCGCCAGCGTATAAGTGCCAAGCGCGTTGTTGCGCACCGCGGCCAGCGGGTTGAGTTCCAGCAGGGGAACGTGCTTCAGAGCCGCCGCATGATACACGATGTTCGGGCGAAAGCGGCTAAACAGGCGGCTCAGCAAATCCGCGTCCGTCACACTACCCAGTATGGCTTCATGCGGGAGGTGTCCCTGTGCAGCCTCCAGGCGCTGCTGGATTCCGAACAGGTTGTGTTCGGAGGAATCGAGCAGGACTAGCCGGGCGGGACCGGCTGCTGCAAGCGCCATCGCCAGAGCCGATCCAATATAGCCACCCGCACCGGTTACCAGAACCGGCTGGCCAGCCACCGCGGAGGCAAACCGGAGGCCCACGTTTCGCTCACCCGCCTGTGAAAGGAACCGATTGTAACGGAGCGTTTCCGGGTTGAACATCTTTAACATTCTGCCCTGGACGGGGCTGGCGCGGCACGGGTCCAAGCGAAGAATGCTTGCCCCATCCCATTTTGCCCTCCCGGACCCCAGCCAGTCCACTCGGCGCGAAAGCGCGTGCCCACCTGTCTGACAAGTTTGTGGGTGTTTAAGGTCTGTAACTATCAATCAATCCAATAGATATTTTGGATTGGTCTTGTTTGGCCGCCTGTGATACTCTTCTAATTGAGAGCTGAACCGCTTCTCCGAGAAGCACTTACACTGATAGACAGGGTTGTCTAGATCGGCTTCGGCCATCAGTCTTGGAGTGTTCAGGCTCTCCCCGCCACTCACCGTCTTCACGTTGCGCGCGTTTGCAAAACGTGTTCACCGGCATCAGGTAGTTACGCAGATCGCGTCCGCGTCCCCCGACCGCTTGGCCACCAGGCGGGCCGCAGCCGGTCTGTTCATGAATCCATCATCAGGAGACAGAACCACCATGAGAAAAGTTGCCATTTACGGTAAAGGCGGAATCGGCAAGTCCACCACAACACAGAACACGGTTGCGGCCCTGGCCGAAATGGGCAAAAAGGTAATGGTGGTCGGCTGCGACCCGAAGGCCGATTCCACACGTCTGCTGTTGGGAGGCTTGGCACAAAAGACCGTTCTCGATACGTTGCGTGAGGAAGGCGAGGACGTCGCTCTGGAGGACATCCGCCTGCGCGGCTTCGGCAACACCTACTGCACCGAGTCGGGTGGGCCGGAACCGGGCGTGGGATGCGCCGGGCGCGGCATCATCACTTCCATCAACCTGCTCGAACAATTGGGCGCGTATCACGAAAACGAAAACCTGGATTATGTTTTTTACGACGTCCTGGGTGACGTGGTGTGCGGCGGATTCGCCATGCCCATTCGCGAGGGAAAGGCCCAGGAAATCTACATCGTCTGTTCCGGCGAAATGATGGCCATGTATGCGGCCAACAACATCTGCAAGGGAATCGTGAAGTTCGCCAACGCCGGCGGCGTGCGTCTGGGAGGACTCATCTGCAACAGCCGCAAAGTGGACAACGAACGGGAAATGATCGTAGAACTGGCGGCTCAGCTCGGTACGCAGATGATTCACTTCGTGCCCCGCGACAACGACGTGCAGCGCGCCGAGATCAACCGCAAGACGGTGATCGACTGGAAATCGGACGCCCCGCAAGCGGACGAATACCGGAAACTGGCGCGCGCCATCGACGCCAATCAAAAATTCGTGATTCCGAAGCCCCTCACAATGGACACTCTCGAGCATCTGCTGATGGACTACGGTCTGGCTGCGTGAACCTCGATAAAGGAGCTGATACGATGAAACCGAATCCGCACACCGTAAAAGACGAGTTGCTGAGCGCATTACCGAAGAAATCCGCGCGCAAGCGGGCGGAACAGATTGTCGTCAACGAACGCCGTCCCGACGGCTCGGTTCCCGAGATCAAGGCCAATGTGCGAACCACGCCGGGCGCCATCACGCAGCGGGGCTGCACCTACGCCGGTTGCAAGGGCGTGGTAATCGGGCCCACGCGTGACATTCTCAGCATCACGCACGGACCGATCGGCTGTGGCTTCTACAGTTGGCTGACGCGCCGCAACCAGACGCGCCCCGAAGGGCCGGAGGACGCCAACTACATCCCTTATTGCCTGAGCACGGATATGCAGGATGAGCAGATCGTCTTCGGCGGAGAGAAGAAACTCCGGGCGGCGATCGAAGAAGCGTACGAGCTTTTCCATCCCAAGGCGATCGCCATTTTTTCCACGTGCCCGGTCGGATTGATCGGCGACGACGTACACGCGGTGGCGCGAGATATGAAGGAAAAGCTGGGCATCAACGTGTTCGGCTTCAGTTGCGAAGGATACAAAGGCGTGAGCCAGTCGGCTGGCCACCACATCGCCAACAACCAGCTTTTCAAACACGTGGTGGGGACCAACGAAACGCCGCGCCCGGAGAAGTTCAAGATCAATCTGTTGGGCGAGTATAACATCGGCGGCGACGCGTTCGTCATTGAAGACCTGTTCGAGCGGTGCGGCATCACGCTGGTTTCTACCTTCAGTGGCAATTCGACTTACGATGCCTTCGCTAACTCGCACATGGCGGATTTAAATGCCGTCATGTGCCACCGCTCGATCAACTACGTGGCCGAAATGATGGAAAAGAAGTTCGGCATCCCATGGATCAAGGTCAACTTTGTGGGCGCCGAGGGTACGGCGAAATCTTTGCGCCACATTGCGCAGTACTTTAACGATGCCGAGCTAAGCGAGCGGGTTGAGAAGGTCATCTCCGATGAAATGACCGACGTTCTCAAAACGCAGTTTGCGGTGCGGGCCCGCTGCGAAGGGAAGACGGCCATGTTGTTCGTGGGCGGTTCGCGTGCACATCATTACCAGACGCTGTTCGCGGAGATGGGAATGAAAACCGTGGCGGCCGGTTACGAGTTCGGCCATCGCGACGATTACGAAGGCCGGCGCGTGTTGCCGACCGTCAAGGTGGACGCCGACAGCCGGAACATCGAAGAGCTGCACGTGACTCCCGACGACACACGCTACTTGCCGCGCCGGGGCCCGGACGAGCTAGTGCAACTGGAAGCCGCCGGCCTTGACGTGGCGGGTTACCAGGGCATGATGCCGGAGATGGAGGAGGGAGCGCTGGTCATCGACGACCTCTATCACTTCGAAATGGAGCGCTTGCTGGACATCTACAAGCCCGACATTTTCTGCGCCGGGGTGAAAGAGAAATACGCCGTGCAAAAGGCCGGCATTCCCTGCAAGCAGCTTCACAGCTATGATTACGGCGGCCCGTACGCCGGATTCCGCGGCGCGATCAACTTCTATAACGAGATCGACCGCATGGTGAATACCCGGATCTGGCAATACGTGCAGGCGCCGTGGGAAACCGAGGAAGAGTTGGAAGTGGAAGAGATCGCCAGCTAGGGATAACTGCTCCCTTGCGGCCGCGGGATCGTTAGGAAAACCGATTGGCAGGCGAAAGCGTCTGCCCCACCTTTTCAATCAGACAGGAGACTGCGATGCTGCTGCGGCATACAACGGCGGACGTGATGGAACGTTCCGCTTTGACCATCAATCCGGCCAAAACCTGTCAGCCAATCGGGGCGCTGTATGCCGCCTTGGGCGTGCATAACTGCCTGCCGCACAGCCACGGGTCTCAGGGATGCTGCGCCTATCATCGCAGCACGCTGACTCGGCACTACAAAGAACCGGTGATGGCAGGCAGCAGTTCGTTCACGGAAGGCTCGGCCGTCTTCGGCGGCCAGGCGAACCTGTTGCAGGCCATCACTAACATGTTTGCGATGTATAACCCCGATATCATCGCCGTTCATACCACGTGTCTTTCGGAGACGATTGGCGATGACCTCGTGCAAATTATTTCCAAGGCACGCGAGGAAGGCAAAGTCCCGCCCGGCAAGCATGTAATTCACGCCAACACTCCGAGTTACATCGGTTCGCACGTCACCGGCTTTTCCAACATGGTGAAAGGCATAGTCACTTACCTTGCCGAGAACAGCGGCCGCAAGCGGAACCAGGTGAACATCATACCGGGTTGGGTGGAACCGAGCGACATGCGCGAAGTGCGGCGCCTCTCGCGAGCCATGGGCGTCAACTGTAATATCTTTCCCGATACTTCCGACGTGATGGACGCACCGCAAACAGGCCGGCACGAGTTCTACCCCAGGGGCGGCGCTCCGATCGAAGAGATACGGCATTCGGGCGATAGCCGCTCCACGCTGGCGCTGGGCCCGACCGCTTCGGAAGCCGCTGCGCTCAAGCTCGAAGAGAAGTGCGAAGTGCGTTCCGAAGTGCTGGAACTGCCGATCGGCCTGGTGGCCACCGACCGCTTCATCAACGCGCTGCGCCATCGCTCCGGCATCCGCGTGCCCGGGTTCATCACCGACGAACGCGGCCGCCTGGTAGACATGATCGCCGACATGCACCAGTACTTCTACCGCAAACGCGTGGCTCTGTTCGGCGATCCGGACCAACTGGTTTCGCTCACCGAGTTTCTGGTGACGCTCGACATGCGTCCGGTCTATATCGTGACCGGCACGCCGGGCAAGCGTTTCGAGACGCGCATCCGCGAGGCGCTGGGCGATTCGGTTCCCGAAGCGCAAATCCGGCAAGGGCCGCAGGCTGATATGTTCCTTCTGCATCAGATGATCAAGAAGGAAGGCGTGGACCTGCTGATCGGCAACACCTACGGGAAATACATCGCGCGCGACGAAGACATTCCGTTTGTGCGTTTCGGATTCCCCATTCTCGATCGCGTCGGGCACTCGTATTTCCCGACCGTGGCGTATATGGGCGCCATGCGGCTGGCCGAAAAGATTCTCAGCGCAGTGATGGACCGTCAGGACCGGAATGCGCCCGAGGAATCGTTCGAACTGACCATGTAACCCGGACACGGGGAGATCACCATGAAAATCCTGGAAGAACGCAAGCCGCAGGTCTATCGNNTCGCGCGTGGTGCTGTATCCGATTGCCGATGCGCTGCACCTGGTTCACGGTCCGCTCGGTTGCGCCGCTTACACCTGGGACATTCGCGGCGCCCTTTCTTCCGGCCCGCAACTTCACCGCCTGAGTTTTTCGACCGACCTGCGCGAGATGGACGTGATCCAGGGTGGCGAGAAAAAGCTCGCCAAAGCCCTCTGCCAGCTCATCGACCTGCATCACCCGAAAGCCGCCTTCGTGTATTCCACTTGCATTGTCGGCGTCATCGGCGACGACGTGGAAGCGGTGTGCCGCCAGGTGAGCGCGTTGAAGGGGATCCCCGTGCTGCCGGTCCATTCCGAAGGCTTCAAGGGCACCAAGCGCGACGGTTATCGCGCGGCTTGCGAAGCGCTGCTGCAACTCGTCGGCACGGGTTCCACCGAGGGCATTAGCCCGGTCAGCGTCAACATCCTCGGCGATTTCAACCTCGCCGGCGAAGTGTGGATCATTCGCGACTATTTCGAAAAGATGGGCATCGAAGTGGTGGCGACGATCACCGGCGATGGCCGGGTGGACGATATCCGCCGCGCGCACGGCGCCGCTCTCAATCTGGTGCAGTGCTCCGGCTCCATGATGCACCTGGCCAAACAACTCCAGGAAAAGCGCGGCATCCCCTTCAAGCGAGTTTCGTATTTCGGCATAGAAGACATGGCGCAAGCGCTATACGACACCGCCGGATTCTTCGCCGATAAGTCCCCCGGCATAGTGGGAAGAACCGCCGCGCTGGTCAGCCAGGAGTTATCCACCATCATGCCGCAGATTGCGCAATATCGCCGCAAGCTGGAGGGGCGCAAGGCAGCAGTGTATGTGGGCGGCGCGTTCAAAGCCTTCTCGCTGGTGCGCGCGCTGCGCCAGTTAGGCATGGATACCGTGATGGTGGGTTCGCAGACCGGACTGCGCGAGGATTACGAGGAACTGCGCGAGTTATGCGACGAAGGGACCATCATCGTCGATGACTCGAACCCGCTGGAGCTGTCTTCGTTCCTGCAGGAAAAGCGGGTAGACCTATTCATCGGCGGCGTAAAGGAGCGCCCCATCGCTTATAAGTTGGGCGTAGGTTTCTGCGATCACAATCACGAACGCAAAGAGCCGCTAGCCGGCTTCACCGGCATGTTGAATTTCGCGCGCGAGGTTTATAACACGGTGGCCAGCCCGGTATGGAGACTTACTCCACGCGGCGCGATGAGGGACCGGTCATGATCGCGATCGAACCACTGGCAGCCACACGCAACGCCTGCAAGTTGTGCGCACCACTGGGTGCCTGTCTGGCGCTGCGTGGCGTCGCGGGCGCGGTGCCCTTTCTGCACGGCTCGCAAGGCTGCGCCACTTACATCCGCCGCTATTTGATTTCGCATTTTCGCGAGCCGGTCGATATCGCCGTGTCCGGCTTCAGCGAAGCTACCACCGTGTTCGGCGGCGGCGACAACCTGCGCAGCGGCTTGAATAACCTGGCGCGCCAGTATCATCCGGAGCTGATCGGCATCGCGACCACCTGCCTGCCGGAGACTATTGGCGAAGACGTGGGCCACCTATTGCACGATTTCCATCCCGAGGGCGACGTGCCGTTCCGTACCGTACACGTTTCAACGCCGAGTTATCGCGGCACTCATGTAGATGGTTTTCATGCCACGGTGAAAGCGCTGGTCGAGCAATTGGCCCAGGGCGGACCCGTCCGGGGCCACATCAATGTGTTCCCCGGCATGGTGTCACCGGCCGACTTGCGCTACCTGAAGGAGGTGTTCGCCGATTTCGGACTGGAGGCCACTCTGCTGCCCGATTATTCGGAGACGCTCGATGGGCCGCAGCTCGAAGAATACCAGAACATCCCCGCCGGCGGAACGCCCGTCGAAAGCCTCCGCGCCATGGGACGCGCACGCGTCAGCCTGGAAATGGGCCGCACCATGGCGGACGCCGGTACCGCGGCAGTGTCGCTCGAAAGCAAGTTCGGCGTCGCGCGGCGCAAACTCGGCTGGCCGGTGGGCGTGCTCGAAAGCGATCGCTTTTTCGCCGCGTTGTCTGAACTGGCCGGCCGGCCGATTCCGGAAAAACACGCCAAAGAGCGCGGCCGCCTGGTGGATTCTTACGTGGACGCTCATAAGTATGTCTTCGGCCGCCGCGCTGTCGTATTCGGCGAGGAAGATCTGGTTGTGGGACTCACCGCATTTCTGGCGGAAATCGGCGTGCAGCCGGTGCTGTGTGCATCGGGCGGCGAGAGCGGGCGGCTGGAAGAAGCGGTAAAGGCGGTGGCAGGCGATGCCGTCGACGGCATCGTCGTCAAGGAGGGAATGGATTTCGCCACCATGGGCGAGATGGCGCGCGGCCTGGCGCCGGATTTCCTGATCGGCAGCAGCAAAGGCTACAGCGTCGCCCGCGAGCTCGACCTTCCCTTGATTCGCGTTGGCTTCCCCATTCACGATCGCATCGGCGGCCAGCGCATTCTGCATCTCGGCTACCGCGGCGCGCAGCAGTTGTTCGACGCGGTGACCAATACCCTGATCGAGCGCGCGCAGGAGCGCTCTCCGGTGGGCTACAGCTATCAATGATGGAGGCGCGATGACCCTGGATCTCACACAACACCCGTGCTTCAACGAGGCAGCGCGAGAAACCGCCGCGCGGATTCACCTGCCGGTGGCGCCGCGGTGCAACGTGCAGTGCAACTTCTGCGACCGGAAGTACGATTGCCTTAACGAAAGCCGGCCTGGAGTGACTAGCGCCGTCCTCACACCGCAGCAGGCGGTCTATTACCTGGATCGTGCGCTCGAGGTCTCGCCGGAGATCCGCGTGGTGGGAATCGCCGGACCGGGCGATCCGTTCGCCAGTCCGGAACCGACGCTGGAGACTCTCCGGCTGGTGCGCAACCGCTACCCGGAGATGCTGTTGTGCGTGGCCAGCAATGGGCTGGAAGTGGCCCCCCATGCCGCCGAACTCGCGAAACTCCAGGTCAGCCACGTCACCCTCACGGTGAACGCGGTGGACGCCGCGATTGGCGCCCGGATTTACGCCTGGGTCCGCGCCGGCATCCGGATCCTGCGCGGTGTGGACGGCGCCGCCGCGCTGCTCGAACGGCAGCGCCTCGCGATTGTGGAACTCAAACGGCACGGCATCACGGTCAAGATCAACACCATCGTCATGCCTGGCATCAACGACGAACACGCCCCCGCGGTGGCCCGCGAAGTGGCGGCGCTGGGCGCCAACATCATGAACGCGATTCCGCTCTATCCGGTCGCCGGCACGCCGTTCGAATCGATCGGCGAACTCGATCATGCCGAGCTGGCCGCGCTGCGCCGGCGCACGGCGGAATTCCTGCCGCAGATGCTGCACTGCACGCGCTGCCGCGCCGACGCCGTGGGATTGTTGGGCGCGCCGCAATCGGCCAGCCTGGTCGAGCTGCTGCAAACCACCGCTGCCGGACCGGCCAACCCCAACGAGCGGCGCCCGTACGTCGCGCTGACCAGCCACGAAGGGGCGCTCATCAACCAGCACGTCGGCGAAGCCTCCCTCTTCTGGGTATTTGAGCCGCAACCCGACGGGCCGCCCGCGCTGGTGGAAACGCGCGAAGCCCCCGATGCCGGCGGCGGCCTGGCTCGCTGGGAAAGGCTGGCGGACGTGCTCGACGATTGCAAGGCCGTGTTCACCAGCGCGGTCGGAAAGACGCCGCGGCGGATTCTCGAGCAGCGCGGAATCCGCGTCATCGAAGCGGTCGGTGTGGCATCCGACGCTATTGTTGCGTGGGACCGGACCGGTCAGGTCCCGCGCGGAATGCAGAAGCTGTTCCAGGGCTGCGGCGGCTGCTCGGGCACCGGAACGGGCTGCGGATAGATACACAGGAGACTCTCATGGAAAAACCAAAACATCACGTCTTCGTTTGCGGGAGCTTCCGCGTCGCGGGAGATCCCAAAGGCATTTGCCATCGAAAGGATTCGGGCGCGCTCGTCGGGTACCTGGAAACCGAAGTATCGGATCGCGGCCTGGACGGCGTTACCGTATCGGCCGCCGGCTGCCTGAAGCTGTGTGAACATGGGCCCGTCGTGGTGGTCTACCCGGAAGGCCACTGGTACGGAAAAATGGACGAGGAGCGGATCGACCAGATGCTGGACGCGCTCGAAGAGGGCAAACCGGCGGAAGCGCTTCTGCTGGCCTGAACATTGATGGCATACGCGCGAGTACATTTCATCGACAGCACGCTGCGCGACGGCGAGCAAGCGCCCGGCGTGGTATTCTCGCGCGCCGACAAGCTGGAGATCGCAGCCGCCATCGCCGCGGCGGGCATTCCGGAGTTGGAAGCCGGAACGCCCGCCATCGATGAAGAGGAGCGCGCCGATCTTCACGCCATCGCCGATCTGCGCCTGGACTGCCGGATTACCGCATGGTGCCGCGCTACCGCTCAGGATCTCGATCATGCCGCGAGTTGCGCGGTCGATTCGGTCCACATCTCATTTCCGGTGTCACGCATTCTCTTCGGCGTTCTGGGTAAGGACGAGCAATGGCTCTGGAACACTCTTCCGGAACTCGTCTCGTATGCGCGCGCCCGTTTCCGCTACGTTTCCGTGGGCGCGCAGGATGCTTCGCGCGCGGATAAGACGCTGCTCGATCGATTCGTCCTCGCCGCCAGGGATGCCGGTGCGGGCCGCGTGCGCGTCGCCGACACCGTCGGTATCTGGAACCCGCGCCAGGCCTGGCGCTCGTTTCGCAGGCTGAGGAAGATTGCGGGCAGCCACCTCGCGCTCGAATTCCACGGCCACAACGATCTGGGCATGGCGACGGCCAATACGATTTCCGCCATCGAAGGCGGCGCCGATGCGGTCAGCGTCACAGTGAATGGCCTGGGAGAACGGGCCGGCAATGCTGCGCTCGAAGAGGTTGCCATGGCGCTCGGCCACACGTTGGCCAGGGATTCCGGCGTGGACACATCGCGCCTGAGCGCTCTCTGCGAGCTGGTGGCCAACCGCGCCCGCCGATCGATCCACCGCGCCAAGCCGATCACCGGCGCCGACGTGTTCCGCCATGAATCCGGCATCCACACCGCCGCGCTGCTGAAGAACCCCGTTGCCTACCAGCCGTTTCCCGCCAAGGAAGTCGGCCGCACGCCGGAGGGCTTTGTCACCGGCAAGCATTCCGGGTCGGCCGGCGTGCGCGCCAGTCTGCAGGCTGGCGGCATTTCCGTACCCGCGTTGCTTTGCGCGGAAATCGTTTCGGCGGTGCGCCGCCTGTCCAGGGCGAAAAAAGGCAGCGTCAGCACGCGCGAACTGGCCGCAATCGCGCGACAATTGTCGCAGGACAGGAGACTGCATCAACATGCCGATATCCGCTCGTAATCAACTTACAGGACGTATCACCGAGATTCTTTTGGGCGAGGTAATGGCCCATGTTTCGGTGCGCGTCGGCAAGAACGTGATCGAAAGCGTGATCACGCGCCGCAGCGCCGAGCAACTGGGCCTGAAAAAAGGAGACACGGTGACGGCGATCATCAAATCGACGGAAGTAATGTTGATGAAGGATTAGCCCGCCCCCGGGAAAGAATGGAAAGCGCCGGCATTCGGGAAGCGCGCCTCGACGACATTCCTCGGCTCTGCGCGCTGTTGGCGGAACTGTTCGCGCAGGAAGCCGACTTTGCGCCCGACGCAGAACGGCAACGGCGCGGCCTGCGCCTCATCCTCGACAATCCCGCGTGTGGCCGCGTCTACTGCGCAAGCCAATCGGGGGCCATCGTCGGGATGGTCACCATACTTTTCACCGTCAGCACCGCGGAGGGAAGCCGGGCCGCCTGGCTGGAGGACATGGTTGTCGATCCGGATCGGCGCGGGCGGGGCATTGGCGAGCGGCTCTTGAACCACGCGATAGCCGAAGCGCGGGCGGCCGGATGTACCCGCATCACTCTGCTGACGGATGGCGACAACCATTCCGCGATGCGGTTCTATTCCCGCGCCGGGTTTGTGCGTTCCGGGATGGCGCCTTTCCGGCTCAAGCTCTGATGCGCTCCGGATCTTTTTTCACCGTGGTAGCATCTAGATAACGCGGGAGTAAGAGGAGGGTATGCGTCGAGGTGGCAACTGGGTTTTCGCCGTCTACGTGGCTGGAGTCTTGGCCGCGTCTATGTCGACGTTGCCGGCATCCCCGCAGCAGGCGGCTGAGGGGCCTGGTGCCGCGACGTTCGAAAACGCTGTCTCTCCCGTTCTCGCCAACACTTGCTCCCTTTGTCACAACCGCCAATTGGCCTCGGGCGGCTTTGACGCCGCGGCGTTTCTCGATCCGGCATCGCTCGCAAGCAAACGGGAAGGCTGGGAGCTGATTCTTCAAAAGCTCCGTGCCGGGGAGATGCCGCCCCAGGGTATACCACGGTCGCAGGCGCAGATCGACGCCCTGGTCCAATACGTCCAGGGTGAATTCGCGAAGACGGACCTCAACACGAAGCTTGACCCGGGCCGGGTCACCGTCCACCGCCTGAACCGGAACGAATACGCCAACACGATTCGCGACCTGCTGGGCGTGGAGTTTCGCGCGCAGAAAGACTTCCCCACCGACGATTCCGGCGAGGGCTTCGACAACATTGGCGACATCCTCACCATCTCGCCGGTGCTCATGGAAAAATATCTGGCTGCGGCCGAGCGGATCGCCTCGCGCGCCGTGGCGGCCGATCCGCTGCCCAAGCCCTTCTCGGTGGAATACGCCGCCAAGGACAAGCGCATCCGCCGGGTGGATTCGAGCTCCGTCGAAGCCAGCCACCGGATCGATTTCGATGGCGAGTACGTTGTCCGCTTCGCTCTGCCGGGCGAACGGCCCGCGGACGCAAAGCCCGTAATGCTCGGTGTCTGGATGGACGGCAAGCTGGTCGGCAGCAAGATGGTGGAGACGAAACCTTCCGGTCTGGTCTTTTTCGATCCCTACTCGGAAGAGGAGATGCGCCTCGCGCTGCCCGAAGGCGACCACGTTTTCCGGGCCAGCTTCATCGACGACGACTTTGTGAAGGGCCTGGCGCCGCGCGACCTCTACAACCGGAAGCACAACAAATTCATCGATGGCATGGTGTTCGTGGGTCCCTTCAAACCGAAGGCCGCGCCCGCCAGCCGCGCCCGAATTCTGATCTGCGACCCCAATTCCGGCCCGGCCTGCGTGGAGAAGATTGTCGGCGCCCTGGCGCGCCGCGCCTATCGCCGGCCGGTGTCCAAGGCCGAGGTGGCGTCGCTCGTCAGGTTCGTCGCGATCGCCAAAGCTCACGGCCAATCGGCGGAACAGGGGATTCAACTGGCGCTCCAGGCCATGCTGGTCTCGCCGAACTTTCTGTTCCGTATCGAACACGACGCCAACCCGACCGACCCCACCGCGGTGCACCGAATCTCCGACGTGGAGCTGGCCTCGCGGCTGAGCTACTTCCTGTGGAGCTCCATGCCGGACGACGCGTTGCTCGACTCGGCCGAGGCCGGCAGGCTTCACGCGCCCGCCGCGCTCGATTCGCAAGTAAAGCGCATGCTGGCCGATCCGCGCGCCTCCGCGCTGGCCGGCAATTTCGCCGCCCAGTGGCTGGAAACCCGCAACCTCGATGTAGTGAAACCCGATCCGCAGAAGTTCCCCGAATGGGATCCCGAGTTGCGCGACGCGATGCGCACCGAGACCAGCCTGTTCTTCGATTACATCCTGCGCGAGAACCGGCCGATGGCGGATTTTCTGGACTCCCGCTATACGTTTCTCAACGAGCGGCTGGCCCGGCATTACGGGATCGAGGGCGTGAAAGGCCCTGAGTTTCGCAAGATCGACCTGACCACCGGCGAGCGCGGCGGCGTGCTCGGCCAGGCGGGCGTGCTCACCGTTTCGAGCTACGCCACGCGCACCTCGGTGGTGATTCGCGGCAAGTACATTTTGCAGGAGATCCTGGGGACGCCGCCGGCTCCGCCGCCGCCCGACGTTCCGCCGCTCGACGAGGCCGCCGTGGGAACCTCGCTTTCCCTCCGCCAGCAAATGGAGAAGCACCGCGCCAACGCGGTCTGCGCGTCGTGCCACTCCAAAATGGACCCGCTCGGCTTTGGCCTGGAGAACTACGACGCCGTCGGCAAATGGCGCACCCTGGACGGCAAGTTCCCCGTGGATTCGAGCGGCACCCTGCCCAACGGCAAGACTTTCGCTACGCCTGCGGAAATGCGCGCGGCGCTGGTCTCGCTCGTTCCGCAGTTCGCTCGCTCGCTGGTCGAGAAGCTCATGATCTACGCGCTGGGGCGGGGCGTCGCGCCCTACGACCGGCGCGCGATCGATCAAATCACCGGCAGGCTGGCGGACCAGGGATATCCGTTCCAAACCGCGATTTACGAAATCGTGCGCAGCGCGCCGTTCCAGATGCGGCGCGGCGAACTCATCCAAACACAGGTACCGGCGAACACGGAGGAGGCCTCGAAATGAATATCACGCGGAAGGCGCTTCATCGAAGATCCTTTTTGCGCGGCATGGGCGCGGCGGTAGGTCTTCCTTTCCTGGACGCCATGGTTCCGGCGATGGCCCTCGCGCGCGCCGCCAGGCCGCCGCTCCGCATGGCATTCGCCTATGTGCCCAACGGCATCATCATGGACCAGTGGAACCCCGCCCACGAGGGCAGGCTGGGCGAGTTGCCGCGCATCCTGAAGACCATGGAGCCGCACCGCGACGATATCCTCATGTTGGGCAACCTCACCCACAACACCGGGCGCGCGTTGCTCGATGGCGCGGGCGATCATGGCCGCTGCTCCGGGTCGTACCTCACCGGCATTCAGGTCAAGAAAACCACCGTGGATATCCGGGCCGGCGTTTCCTGCGACCAGATTGTAGCCAGACACGTGGCCGACCAGACGCGGTTCCCTTCGCTCGAAGTGGGCATGGAAGACGCGCGGCAGGCCGGCGACTGCGATTCCGGCTACTCCTGCGCCTACACCAATAACCTGGCGTGGAAGAGCGAAACCCAACCGCTGCCGCCCATTCTCAATCCGCGGGCGCTGTTTGAGCGCCTCTTTGGCAATGGCGTGATTCTCAGCCCGGAGACTCAAGCGCGGCAGGCGGACTATCGCCGCAGTATTCTCGATTTTGTCGGCGAGGACACCCGCAAGCTCGAAGCCACCCTCGGTCCCACCGACCGCCGCAAGCTCGACGAGTATCTCTCCTCCATCCGCGAGGTGGAGCGGCAGATCGAGCGCGCCGAGAAGACCAACGCTCAGATCGATCCGCACATGGAAAAGCCCTACGGCGTGCCGGCCGATTTCGCCGAGCACTTCACGTTGATGAGCGACATGATCACCATCGCGTTCCAGGCGGACCTGACGCGCGTGGTCACCTTCATGATGACGCGCGAAGGCACTTCGCGGCCCTATCGCGAGTTGGGCATCTCCGACGGCCACCACCCCTGCACGCACCACCAGAACAAGCCGGAGCTGATCGAGAAGGTTACGCAAATCAATACCTATCACGCGACGCAGATGGCGGGATGGGTCGCCAAGCTGAAGTCGATCC
Organism: Bryobacterales bacterium; assembly: GCA_003142185.1. Taxonomy (GTDB): domain Bacteria; phylum Acidobacteriota; class Terriglobia; order Bryobacterales; family Bryobacteraceae; genus Bog-375. The sequence continues at coordinate 24,720 of PLOR01000108.1, read as the reverse complement.
GGGAAGGCGACCGCCGGCTGCTCGATAACATGATGCTGGTTTACGGCGCCGGCCTTTCCGATGGCAACCGGCACTTGCACGAGGATCTGCCGACGATGGTGATCGGCAACGCCCGAGGCACCATCAAGACCGGCCGGCGAATCGTGTATCGTAGGGAAACGCCGATGTGCAACCTGCACCTGGCGATGATGGAACGCATGGGCGTCCACATGGAGCACTTCGGCGATGCGACGGGACAACTCACCTTTGCGGATCTCGCCTAGCGTCGTGCCTCACAAGTTTGCAACATGATTCCGGAGATTTGTATCAGGGCACGCCTTCAGCCGTGCCGGCGCGGGATTTACTCAATGGAGCACTTCGGCGATGCGACGGGACAACTCACCTTTGCGGATCTCGCCTAGCGTCGTGCCTCACAGGTTTGCAACATGATTCCGGAGATTTGTATCAGGGCACGGCTTCAGCCGTGCCGGCGGGTTTGCTCAACACGGCCTTTAGGCCCTGTATTTCACCGATTGGCCCTCGGTGAGTTTCTTAACGAACCTTAGAGACAGGACGCTATGCCGTTCCCAGGAGAAGCGAAGCCGCCGGTCGGGATCGTGTTCGATTCCGACTTGGGCAATGGCGTGGATGCGGCGCTGGCGCTCGCGTTGCTTTATGGCCTCGAAGGCAAGGGCGAAGCGCGGCTGGTTTCCAATAGCACCACCCGGTCGAATCTGAACTCAGCAGCGTTCGCCGATGTGCTGGCGCGGTTTTATGCCGGTCCTCCTCCTGCCGCCGGCGCGCGTGGCTTCGAGCGGGAGATGCCTCCCATCGGCATGGCCGAGACCGGCAGCCTGAGCGGCGACACCGCTGTTCTGGACGCAGTGCTGGAGAAGAAAACGGCTGACGGATTGCCCGCTTATCCGCGCGGCGTTCATAAGCTGAACGACACCGCCGACCCGGCAGTGCTGATCCGCAATGCCCTGACCGCACAGTACGATGCGAACTGCGTGGTGGTGCTGGCCGGGCCCGCCACTGACCTGGCGCAGTTGATGGACCTCGAGGGCGCCCTTGACTTAATCAAGCGCAAGGTGAAGGTGCTGGTGATGGCGGCCGGTTCGTATCCGGATGGGCCTGTCGACTTCCGTGTGAAGGCCGATGGGGCCGCGGCCAAACGTCTGCTGGCCCAGTGGCCCACTCCGATTGTGGCCGTGGGCACGGAAGTGGGCGATGGCCTGCCCTTTCCCGGATCGAGCATCGAGAAGGATTTCGACTGGGCGCCGTCTCATCCCATTGTCGACGCCTATCTCGCGTCCGAGCCCATGCCGTACGATGCCGCGGCTCCGTCCATGGCGGCGGTGCTCTACGCGGTCCGTCCGGATGGTTACTTCAAGCTCTCTGCGCCAGGCACCATCGGCGTGCTGGAAGATGGACGCACGAGTTTCACGCCCGCGGCGGACGGCCGCCACAGGTACCTGGTGATCGATCCCGGCCAAAAAGAGAAAGTCCTTCGGACCTACGCCGAGCTGGCCAGCGCCAAGCCCGTTCCGCGCCAGTTCGGGCGCCGCCCCAACCAGAACAAGAACGACGAGCCCCCGCCGCCGGAACCGGCGAAGAAGCCGTAGCGCGGCAGTTCGCGATCACCGCGGACAAGCACGCGTACACCGGCTGTAACGGAAGCCGGAATGACCGGTCGTGGCCCGGTTCGTCTTCGATTTTCTTGCGAAGCATTCTCACGTACGAGCTGAGATACTCCAGTTCACCGAGGAGTCGGGTAGAGCGCCTGAGCAAGATAACCTTAGGGGGGGCTTGACAACCAGGCGCGGGCGGTTAGAATATTTCTCATCTACCCCTACCTATGCAACCCGCCTGCGCACACACCCGCACCAAGGTCCTGGCCCGAAGAGACGGCGTGGACTACGTGGAATGTCTGGATTGCCGCCAGATATTCGAGGCCGAAGACCTGGAACCCACTAAGACCGAGGAAGAGGAAGAATAGCTCTCCCTGCCTGCGTTAGCATGGAGGGAAATGCTCGATCTCGCATACGTCCGTAACAATCTTGATGCGGTTGCGGCCCGCCTGGCCACGCGCGGCGCCAGCGCCGGCCTCGAACAATTCCGCGAACTGGACCGGAAGCGGCGGGCGGCGATCACGGAAGCCGAGCAGCTCAAGGCGCAGAGCAATGCGCAGAGCCAGAAGATCGGGCAGATGAAGCGGCAGGGCCTCGACACCACCGCCGAACAAGAGGCCGTCCGCGCTTCCAAGGCGCGCGTGGCGGCGCTCGAAGAAGAGCAGAAGGCTTTCGAAGACGGCTTTCGCGAGCTGCTGGCCGGCATCCCCAACCTGCCGCATGAATCGGTGCCGGTGGGCAAAAGCGAAGCGGATAACGTCGAGGTGCGCCGCGTGGGCGAGCCGCGGCAATTCGATTTCGCTCCCAAGGCGCACTGGGACCTGGGGCCGGAGCTGGGCATCCTGGACCTGGAGCGCGCCGCCAAGATCACCGGCGCGCGGTTCGCCCTTTACTGGGACATGGGCGCCAAACTGGAGCGGGCGCTGATCAATTTCATGCTCGACGTGCACACCCGCGAGCACGGCTACACCGAGGTGCTGCCGCCGTTTATGGTGAACTCGCGCAGCCTGTTCGGCACCGGCCAATTGCCCAAGTTCCAGGAAGACCTTTTCAAGTGCGAAGGGCAGGACCTCTGGCTGATTCCCACGGCCGAAGTGCCGGTGACCAATATCTACGCGGGCGAAACGCTGGAGGCCGACGCGCTGCCGGTGAAGCTGTGCGCTTACACGCCGTGTTTCCGCAGCGAGGCGGGCTCCTACGGACGCGACGTGCGTGGCATTATCCGAGTCCACCAGTTTCAGAAAGTGGAGCTGGTGAAATTCACCCGTCCGGAGGCAAGTTACGACGAGCTGGAGAAGTTGACGGCGGATGCCGAGGACATTCTGCGGCGTCTCGATCTGCCGTTCCGCACCATAGTGCTTTCGACCGGCGATATGGGGTTTTCCTCGGCCAAGACCTACGACATCGAAGTCTGGCTGCCGGGACAGAACGGCTACAAGGAGATTTCGTCCTGCTCCAATTACGAGGCGTTCCAGGCGCGCCGCGCGAGCATTCGCTTTCGCGGCGGCAAGAAGGCCGAATACTTACACACGCTCAATGGAAGCGGCCTGGCGGTGGGCCGCACCTGGGTCGCCATTATCGAGAACTTCCAGCAGCGCGACGGCACCGTGGTGATTCCGGCGGCGCTGCGGCCGTATTTGAACGAAGAAGTGATCCGGCCGCGGAAATAATCGCATGAACCTCGAATTGCTGGGCAACCTGTTAAGGCTTCGCTACCGGCTGATCTGGGCCAAGACGCGTTCGCGCAGCGGCAAGATTGCGCTGTTCATGTCCGGCTACCTGCTGCTGATAGTGACAATCGCCCTGCTCGCCGCGGGAGGGCTGGGCGCCGGCGCAATCGCCGTTCGCGCGGGGAAAGCTACCGAGATCGCCGCCGTAGCGCTTTTCGGCGTGTATCTGTGCGCCACCATCGGGACCGTGATTCTGGGGTTCGGCATGAACGCCATCTTCGCGGAAAGCGAAATGCGGCGTTACCCGCTGCGGGCGCGGGAACGGGAGCTGGCGCGGCACATTGTGGCGATGCTCGATCCTTACTGGTACCTGGTGGTGGGCCTCGATCTCGGCTTGCTGGTCGGCCTATACCTGTACGGCGCCGGGTTCTTCTTGCTTGGCGCGATCGCGGTCTTGCTGCTGTACGTCTGCAACTATGTGACGGCGCGCGTGGTGAGCACCATCGTGGAGCGGATGGTGGCGCGGCGCGGCGGCTCGACCCTGCTAATGATGGCGATCATGGCCCTCAGCCTGGGGCCCAGCTTCCTGATGCCGTATCTCCAGCAGCACCCGCACGCTGTCCACCCCTACCTGGTTTGGGGAAAGTGGACGCCGCCATATGGCGCCGCGCTGGCCATGACGCGTGCCGATCTGTCGGCCGTGTGGGGCCTGGGACTGATCGTGCTGTGGACGGCGCTGCTGGGCGCGGCGATGGTAGCACTCGAACGGCGGCCGGCGCGGGCGCGCGTGGCGACATCCGGCAAGCTCCAGTGGGCCAGCCGTTACGAACGCGTCGGCGCCTTCCTTGGCCCCCAAAACGCCATCCTGATCGGCCAGTGGCTGCGCTTCTTTTCGCGCAACAACCGCTTCCGCATGATGTACCCGCTCTCTCTGCCGCTGGTGGGTTTCATGATCTATGCGTTCACGCGGCAGCCCGGCATGGCGCATGGGGCAAAGGTGGAGTTCGCCTCCGCCATGGGCGCGTTTACGATCATCGGTTTTATCGGCACCGGCCAATTCGCGGTCAATCAATTCGGCTATGTGGGCAATGGGCTGCGCCGCTACCTGCTGCTGCCCGCCGATCCGGCCGTGGCGCTCCGCTCGTCGAGCTACACCTTCGCCCTGCTGGACGCGGTGCTGATCGCGGTCGGTCTGCTGGTCTGGCCCTTCGTCAGCCGCGGCCCCTTCGATCCGTTGATGATGCCGCTCCTGGCTGGGTGCAGCCTGACGGGCATGTTCCTGTATCTGGCCGCTGGCCTCTGGGTCAGCCTGCTGGCGGCGCGCCGCGGCAACTATTACAGCAGCTTCGGCAACGACCTTTCGTTCGCCGGCAACGTGGTTCTGATTGTCTCCATGTTGAGCTTGGTATTCCTGCCGCGCGTGGCCGCCAACCGCTGGCCGGACGTGTTCTGGTCCGGTTACTGGTGGGTGACGCTGGCCGCCGCCGCCGCCGCCGCCGGCATTTATTGGATGTCGCTCGATCGCGCCTCGGCCTGGTTTCGCGTCCGGCGCGAACGCCTGCTCGCCACTATGGAAGGGAGATCCTGAATCGATGAGTGCCGCCATCCTGATGCGCAACCTGGTTAAGAAGTACGGGCAGGTGGTCGCGGTGGAAGACCTCTCGCTCGACGTTCCGAAAGGCTCCATGTTCGGCTTCCTGGGGCCGAACGGTTCCGGCAAGAGCACCACCATCGGCTGCCTTACCGGGCTGCTCGATCCTTCGGCGGGCGAAATGGAAATTCTGGGCGAGCGTTTCACCGCCGAGAGCGCGGACCTCAAGCGGCGCATGGGAGTGATGCCGGAAACCCTCGGCCTGTTCGAACCGCTCTACGCGCACGAGTTCCTGGCTTTCGTGGCGCGCATGTTCGGACTGGATGAGACCACCACCCGCACGCGCGTCACCGAGCTGCTGGCGGCGCTGGAGCTGACCGACACGCGCAAGACGCTGGCCGAGTTCTCGACCGGCATGCGCAAGCGTGTGGCCTTCGCGGCGGCGGTGATCCATTCGCCCGAAGTGCTGTTCCTCGACGAGCCGTTCGAGAGCATCGATCCGGCCGGCGTCGCGCTGATGAAGCAGTGGCTGCGCCGCTTTACCGAGCAGGGCCGCACCGTGTTCATCACCAGTCACGTGCTCGATACCGTGGAGCGGCTGTGCACCGCCGTGGCCATCATCACCAAGCCGGGCAAGCTGGTCTGGCAGGGTGACATCACGGTGCTGGCCAACGATGGTTCGATCAGTTATGAGGGCCAGGAATTCCGCGCGCTGGAGCCCCTGTTCCTGCATCTGACCGGCCAGCATTATGCGGACTTGAACTGGCTGTAGGGGAAGAGTGGGGCGACGACCGCTCCCTTTGGTCGCGGCTCCGACAGGGCATCAGGGCCGCGACCGTCAGGGAGCGGTTGGAAGGCGGAAGCGCCTGCCCCTGGCGTCGAGTGATAGGTAGGACAGACGATCGGTTTTTGTCGTCTGTCAATCGCGCTTTAGTGTGGCATGACAGACCACGAAGGGCGATGGTCTGTCCTACCTAAAACTGAAAGTACACAAACGGCACCGCGCGACCGCTGAAGCCGATCAGCTCCAGGCAGAACAGGCACACGGCGATGGCGGAAGCGTAGACCCAGGCCGGCGCTTCGGGCAGACGCTCAAACCAGCCGTAGCTCTCTTCGAGCACAGCCAGCACCAGCGCCGCCAGCACGAACCAGAGCTGCCAGTGCAACCACAGGATGTGGCCGTGCGCGCCGCTGCACAGGCGCCGCAGAATGTATACGCTGTCGCGGAGGGTCGCCGCGCGGAAGAATATCCAACTGATCGAGGCGAGAGCGAAAGTGAGCGCGACGCGCAGCGGATCGAAGATGGACCAGCGCTGGCGCTCGCGGATGCCGAGTATACGCTCGAGCGAGAGCAGCGCGCCGTGATAGCCGCCCCAGATGACGAAGTTCCAACTCGCCCCGTGCCACAGGCCGCCCAGCAGCATGGTGAGCATCAGATTGCGGTACGTCTGCCAGCGCCCGTGGCGATTGCCGCCGAGCGGGATATACAGGTAATCGCGCAGCCAGGTGGAGAGCGAAATGTGCCAGCGGCGCCAGAACTCGGTGATGCTGCGGGCCAGGTACGGGCGCCGGAAGTTCTCGGGGAAATGAAAGCCGAGAATCTGCGCCAGGCCGATGGCCATATCGGTGTAGCCGGAGAAATCGAAAAAGATTTGGATCGAGAACGCAATCACGCCGCTCCAGGCCGCGAGGTACCCGGGATGCGCGGCGGGATCGCGGAAGAAAACGTCGGCGATGCGCGCGAACTGGTCGGCGATGGCGAGCTTCTTGAGCAGGCCGAAAACCACCAGCAGCGTGCCGCGCAGAATTTCCCGCGCATCCGGCGCGCGCCAATCGTAAAGATCGGCGAAGAAATGGCGCGCGCGCACGATGGGTCCGGCCACCAGTTGCGGGAAGAACGCGATGTAGAGCGCGTAATCGACGACGTTGGTGATGACTTCCTGCTCGCCGCGGTAGACATCGATCACGTAGGACATGCTCTGGAAGGTGTGGAAGCTGATGCCCATCGGCAGGATGATGTGCAGCGCGAACGCATCGAATGGCCGGGCCATCACCCACGCCAGATTGCCGGCCAGGAAATTGTAGTACTTGAAGAAGCCGAGAAAACCGAGGTTGGCGGCCAGGCTCATCACCAGCGCGGCCTTGCGTTTGCTTCCGGCGGGAAGACGCCGCATCCACATGGCGGCCGTGTAATCGATGGCCGTGAGGGCGACGATCAACAGCACGAACTTCGCGTTCCAACACATGTAAAAGAAATAGCTGGCGGCAAGCAGAATCCAGCGGCGGGCTGGGCGGGGCAGCGCATAGAACAGCACCAGCACCACCACGAAGAACGCGAAGAATTGCGGGGTATGGAAGAGCATCAGCGGGCACCCTGCGCAGGGGCGAGCAGGCGGCCGATTTCGCCGGCCAGCATCATGGAGAACTCATAGCCGCCTTCTTCGTTCAGATGGAGCGCGTCGCCGAATAGTTCGGGGCGCTCGAGCGAATCGAACGTGTGCTCCGGCAAAAGGATGGCGCGGCCGGCGGAGGCGAACTGACAAGCCATGCTATTGGGGTCCGGCGGGGGGAGGTCCGGGCGCACCACCGGCCCGCGCGGCAGCCGCAAGAAGATGAACCGGGTTCGCGTGCCGCGGTAACGGTCCAGGATGGCGCCCAGCCACTGGCGCCGGTAGCTCGTGTAGTCGGCGGAAATGGGCTTTGTATCTTCGAGCAGGATGTGCTCGGTCTCGCGGCGCTTCTCGGGCGGCAGCCAGACGGGGAGAGTGACCGTCTTCGCGTTCCAATCCACGCTCATGCCGGCCAGGCTGCGGCGGTCCCAAGCGGCATCGTAATACCATTCCCGCGCGTGCTCCTCTTGCAGACGAACGAATTGCAGGCGCGTGCGCGGGCTCGCCAGAAAGGCCTGAAAGTCGTTCTGGTAGACGAGGCCTTTCAAGAGGACTGCTTCCGCCGCGCGACCGCGGTTCGTCCAGCTAGGGTACGAGAGGACGAACCGCGGCAGGTCCGTGACGCGCAGCAGGGGCATCAAGTAGTTGAGGTCCAGATCGCGATCGGCATGGCGCTCCCAGGCACGGTCGTCATAGCTATCGAACGGAACCAGGATGGCGTCGTAACGGTCGCAGCGCGGATCCACCTCGCGCAGCATGTAATACCAGCAGCGCGGCGTGGTGCCGGGCACGGCGATGGTGCCGAACTCGCAGCCGGTGTTGCCGGTGACCAGGTTGGCGACACGCGTCTTGAGCCCCATGCGGGAATCGCCCACCGCCAGCACCTGCCGGTAGCGGCCGATGGGGCGTTGTTTTTCGATGTTGAGATACGTTCTGAGGAACCCGGCAGTGGAATTGGGTTCGAGGATGGAAACGTACCAACCAGTGCGAAACGCCAGCGCGTCGAGAGCAAAGAAGAGCAGCAGCGCCAGCCCGAGCCGCGCCGGAACGGAGAAACGACGGGTCACCAGCGCCATTATAACGGCGGGCGTATGGCGGCCGGGGTAGCGCCGGCTTAATGGGCGTAGGCGCCCCGTCGAGGTGTAAACTAAGCTTCAACGGCGCTCGCTGTTGCCGCCTCAGCAGTAGCTTACAATTGAACTTCACAGCTATGGGCCGCCCGACTGTTCTCCTCGTGGATGATAACCGCGATCTCGTCCGCTTCCTAGAGCGGCTCATGGCCGATGCAGGCTGGGACCTGCAGGCGGCCGAGTCGGCCACAGAAGCCAGGCGGCTGGTGGCGGAGAAGAAGCCCGACGCGGCGCTCTTGGATTACATGCTGCCCGACGCCAGCGGCGCGGAACTGGGCGTAGAACTCCTGCAGTCAGTTCCCCAGATGGTGGTGATCGTAATGACCGGATCGGTCCTCGACCCCGAAGAAGAGGCACTTTGCGAGGAGCATGATTTTCCGGTCCTGCGAAAGCCGTTCCTGGGTTCAGATCTGGTCAACCTGATCCGAGGGCGCTTAGAGGGGCGACAAGAAGCCGGGGGCGCGGCGTCACGCTCCGCGGGCGACATCGAAGCCGCGCAAGGCAAGGCGTTGACGGTGTTCATCTCGTACTCGCATCGCGACGAGGTCTGGCGAAGGAGATTGGATCAGCACCTGAGTACGCTGAAGCACATGGGGATAATTCACAGTTGGCATGATCGAGAGATAGTCGCTGGAGATGATTTCGGCGGAGCCGTCGACAGATACCTTAACCTAGCGGACCTGATTCTCTTGCTGATTAGCCCCGACTTTCTTGGCTCGGATTACTGTTACCACAAGGAAATGACGCGCGCGCTGGAGCGGCACCAGCGCCAGGAGGCACACGTCATACCGGTGATTGTGCGGCCTTGTGATTGGGAAAAGGCTCCATTCTCGCACCTACAAGCCGTGCCCAAGGATGGAAAGGCAATAACGCTGTGGGCGAACAAGGACCAGGCATTGATGGATGCGGCCAAGAGCATCCGCCGGGCAGCCGAGGAACTGTCCGCGAGTGTTCGCCGCCGGTAGGACACGCCCCCGGAGTCTCCATGGGCCTCCGGCCCACCCATGGGGATAAAGGACCCGATGGCCGCCATAATGGAATCAAGGATTTGGGGCGGTTCTTCAACGGAGCGGATGCGCAATTACTCATCAAGTTCCGTTAGATCGACCTTACCGGCATGGCTACGATGTCATCCACCCGCATGGCTTCTTTGACTACAAATGGTTCGCCGTATCTCACGCCGATCAGGTTGCCGTAGAAGCGGGCGATGGCGCCCAGACGCTCGCGGATCTCCGGTTCGTCGGGAAACAGGCCGCCTGCGTCGGCCGCGCCATATTGCGAGCTGTAACTCAGCAGGGCTGCCATGCGGCGCTCGAATTGAGCGCTGATATCGACGATGAAGGACGGCTTCACGTCGGCGTACAGGCTCGAATAGAGAATCTTCTGCGGGCGGTGCGGCTCGGAATACTCCTCGAGCTTCTTCAACCCGGCCAGGAAGCAGGCTTCGAAGCCGATTTCACTCGCGCGGTAATGGTCGGGGTGGCGCGCTTCCCAGTACGGCAGAATCACCACCCGCGGCTTTAACTCTCGAATTTTCACCGCCAGCGTCATGCGCGCGGTGAGCGTGTTTTCCAGCCGCGCGTCGGGCATGTGCTGGTTGCCGCGCCAGGCCAGCAGCAGGTGCCGCGCCGCGGTCTGCGATTCGGCCACGCGCTCCTCGGGCGTGCCGCGCGAACCCATATCGCCGGCGGTGAGGTCGAGCACACCGGTGCGGTAGCCCATCTCCGCCATGCGGATGAGCGTGCCGCCGCAGGTCTGTTCCACGTCGTCGGGATGGGCGGCGATGGCCAGCACGTCCAGGCTCACGCGCGCGCCGCTGTTTTCATCGGGAATGGGGCACCTCCGTGGAAAAAGACGCGCCCGCAAGCGGGCGTTGGCAAGCTAAAGCATGCCCCACCAATGCCGCGCGTGCCGATGGTAGGGCATGCTTTAGCTTGCCCGTGTCAGAGTCAAGTCGAGCGCGCATCATCGTAATCTCATTTACCAGGATAGGTCGCGGCGGCGGGAATAAGGTTGCCGCGTACCAAGCAGAAAGATGAGAACCATGCCGGCGATGAACCCGCCCACATGAGCCAGAAACGCCGTGCCGCCGCCGTGGGAATACTGCGAGGCCGCGATGCTGTCGAAACCGCCGAATAGTTGCAGCACGAACCAGTAGATCAGCATCGCCCAGGCGGGAACGTCGAACGTAGTGATAAAGAAAAAGATGAAAACGAAGGTCACGATGCGGGCGCGCGGGAATTTCACCATGTAGGCGCCCATCACGCCGGCGATGGCGCCGGACGCGCCCACCATGGGCACGCGCGAGGTTGGGTCGAAGAGAACCTGCGTCAGTGCCGCCGCCACGCCGCACATCAAATAAAACAGCAGAAACTTGCCGTGGCCCAGAATGTCCTCGATGTTGTCGCCGAAAATCCACAGGAACCACATGTTGCCGAGCACGTGCAGCCAGCCGGCATGCAGAAACATCGAAGTGAAAATGTTGGTTACCGCGAAATGGTCCGGCACCAGGCCGTAGGCGGAGATGAAAGCATTGCGAGTATACGGGTCGAGCGAAAACTCGAACAAGAAAACCAGAATGTTGACCACGATCAGCAGGACCGTGACCACGGGCTTGGAATAGCTCGGCTGTGTGTCGCGTAGCGGGAACATTTAAACCGCCGGAGAGCCGGAAGCCTGCGCGCGCGCGGCAAAATCGGGATTGGAGCGCCGTTCGCCGCGCGCCATCAGCAGGCGGATTTCGTCGAGGCCGCGAATCCCGCCGCGGGCGCCCATCGCGGTGCAGTTGAGAGCGGCCATGGCGTTCGAGAAATCGAGAGCGGCAGGCATCGTCATCCCTTGCAAAACAGCATAGCAGAACGCCCCGTGAAACACGTCTCCCGCGCCGGTGGTATCGACGCAATCGACGACGTAGGCCGCCGCGTAAATGAAGTGGCCCCCAGTGCGCGCCAGCGCTCCGTGGGCGCCGAGCGTCATCGCCGCCACCTTCATGCCATATTCGATTTGCAGGCTTTCCAGCGCCTCGAACGGGTCGCGGATGCCGGTCCAGTTGCCGGGGAATTCGGAGCTGGCCACCAGGTAATCCACGTTCGGCAGCACACGGTCAAAACCGTGGTAAATGGTGTCCACGTCCACCGTGACCGGAATGCCGTGGCGGCGCGCGATGGCGGCGGCATGGGCCACCGCGGGTGTATCGTGGCCATCGATGTGCAACAGGCGCGCGCCGGTGATCTGATCGTCGGCGATCTCGCCGGGGTCGATGCGCAGGCAGTCGTCGCGCCGCCACAAGACCGTCCGCTCGCCGGTCGATCGATCGACGATGATGTAAGCCGATTGGTTGGGGCAGCCCTTCCGCAGTTGTACGTGGTCCAGGTTGACGCCGGTGGAGCGCAGGCTTTCCATCTGGATGCGGCCGCGCTCATCGTCGCCCACGGTGCCGATATATTTCGCCCGCAGCCCCAGCCGCGCGCACGCCACCATGGCGCTGGCAACCTGTCCGCCGGGGCTCATCACTTCCGCATCGAACGGCACCTTGCCGGCATAGGCCGGAAAGTGCGGCACCATCAACAGCGTATCGGTGGCATTGAGGCCCACGCCCACCACGTCGAATTCAGGCATCGATAGACATTGTAACGGCGCGCGGTCTGCCCGAGTTCCATTGCGCCTGATAGCGTGCATAATAAGGTCACCGGCTATGTACTCGGAGCGGTTGCTCGATCACTTTCAGAATCCGCGCAACGTGGGAGAGTTGCCGGCGCCGGCGGTCACGGTCGAGGTTTCCAATCCCGCGTGCGGCGACATCCTGCGGTTGTCGGCGCGCTTCGCGGAAGAACGCGTGGTGGAGGTGCGCTACAAAGTGCGCGGCTGCACCGCATCCATCGCCGCCGGTTCAGCCTTGACCGAGTGGCTGCTGGGGAAGCGCCGCGGCGAACTGGCGGCGTTCCAGCCGGCCGCCATCGAAGCTGCGTTGGGTGGCTTGCAGCCGGAGTCCAAGCATGCGGCCGTGCTCTGCGGAGACGGCGTCAAGCGGCTGCGGGCAGCGGCAGGTTAGGTCTTCGACCGTGTGATGTAGTGCTCTTACCTTGAACCAACTCCCTTACGGCCGTGGCTCCGATCGGAGCCGCGACCATAGGGAGCGGTCGGTAAAATTGAATCTGCCGGTCCGAGACCTGGCTCGCTGACCGCAAGACTTGCCCGCCCCACCATTAAGACGTGCCGCTGGCTTCGGGAACGGGGGCGAAGGGGCTGATGAGATTGTTCTCGCCGTCGAATTCGAATTCGACGGTGGATTCGATCTCGAGCGCGGGGTTTTTCTCGATTTCGGAGCGCAGTTGTTCGCTGAGCGCGAAGCGGCCGAGTTCCATGGTGTTGCGAATCCAGGCGTAGGTCACTTCCCGCAGGTCGATTTTGCCGACGGTGGGCGTGATCCGCTCGATGGCTTCGCGGTCGGTCGGAAAATGAATCGGCGTGCGGATGGCGGAAGGTGTGTTGGCGGTGAGCGAATTTACCCAGGTGGGCTCCCAGTCGACGCGGTTGACCAGCCGGTCCGTGACCACGTCGCCCAGGCCCATGCCGACGCCGCTGTTATAGGTCAGCTCGCTTAGATCGCGCACGAAAATCCGTTCGAACTTGGGGCCGGGCCAGGGATTGTACTGGCCTTGTATGCCGCGGTTGACCACCTTGGTATCCATGCCCGCGCCGGAAATGTTCTTGCCGATTTCGTCGAGGATGAGGATGTCCGCATCTGTGGGGAGGTGCGCCATCCAGGATTTCACCAGCTCCAGATTGGCCTCTTCGCGGATTTCCATTTCTTCCACCGGAACGGCGTCGAGTTTGGCGGTGTGGTGATGCGCGTCCTCGAGGATGGCGAGGCCGCCCAAAATCTTTCCCGATGCCAGCACCTGCCGGCCGACGCTGCGAATCACGTACTCCAGGCCGAGCCGGTATGCGTAGGCGTGGTAGCGCTGCGCGCCGGCGAACTTGCCGAGACCGATCGCCATCATCTTGAACAGGCCGCTTTCGATTCTGCCCGCGAAATCGGTGTGCCACTTGACGCGGCCCACCAGCATGACGCCGCTCGCTTCGTACGCCGTGCGGTCCATGAAGGCTTCGATGCCGTCGGCGGTTTTGCCCAGCGACACCACTTCCAACTGGCTGACGATGGGGCAGCCGACGCCGGATTCGGTGATGCCGTAATGGGCCAGCACGTCGGCCTGGCCCGCGGCGGAAGCGGCGCCGTGGCTTCCCATGGCCGGAAAGATGAACGGCTCGACGCCAGCGTCCTTCCAATACTGGACGACCGAGCGAACGATGGTGGCGATGTTGTGGATGCCGCGGCTGCCGACTCCGATGGCCACGCGGTCGCCCGGTTTCAGGCGTGCGGCGAATCGAGCGGCGGCGAGCTGGCGGCGAACTTCGGCCGCCACGTCGGGAATCTGCCGATCCGGAAGATCCTGGCGGACCAGCAATAGGCGAGGTAATTGCATATTCGACTATATTTTAGCGCCGGTGGCGCTGGCCGGTCGGGGACCGGCCCCACGGGGCTAGTATTTTCCTATTACTGATAAAAAGGCTTTATTCCCCTAATATGAAAATACATGGGGAAGCTCGCTACTACGGCTGGTCTGGCTCTCGCTCTGTTTGGCGCGGCGGCGGACCGTCCTGGCACGCCGGATTACGCGTATGTCGCTGCTCCTCAATACGATAGCGCGGCATGGCGGAGCGGCCGCGAGCGTTTCCCGGCGGGCGCCGCGGTGATGTTGGTCACGGCGCAAGGGCAGCGAAAGCTCGCCGCCGATTTCTACGCTTCCACCGACCCGGCCATCTCCTTCGATGGATTGCGCATCCTGTTCGCCGGCAAGCCCACCGCCGCGGGGCCCTGGCAGATTTGGGAAACCGCTGTTGCTGGCGGCGCACCGCGGCAGTTGACCACGGCCGATACCGATTGCATTCGCCCGCTCTACTTGCCGGATGGCCGCGTCGTTTACACCCGGGTTTTTGCGCGAGGCTCGGAAATCCAGATCGTTCCGCTGGTGGGCGCGGCGACGCCCGAGACGCTGACCTTTGTTCCGGGCTGGTACCTTACCGACGACGTGTTGCACGACGGGCGGATATTGTTCGAGACCAGCGGCGACCTGTGGACGGTTTATCCGGACGGCACCGGCGTCGAGACCATTCGCTGCGATCACGGCCCGCAACGCGCCAACGCGCGCCAGGTTGCCTCGGGAGACGTGATCTTCAACGTGGGCAAGCGCCTGGCGCGTTTCACGCCCCCCCTGGCCGAGCAGACCGGCGTGCCACAGCCCAATCTGGAAGCGGCGGGACCGGGCGCGGAGGTTTCGGTGGACCGCTGGCTGATCCCGCTGCGCAGCAGCGCGGCGCGGCCATTTCATCTATACGATTGGACCAGGTCGAGCGGTCAGCGCGTGGAGCTGAATCCCGCCGAGCCCGGCAATGCCGTCGAGCCGGTGGTGGTTTCGAGCCGCGTGCCGCCGCGCGATTTTCCTTCGGCGCGCGTGCCCACACGCACCACCGGGAATCTGCTGTGTCTCAACGCGCATGAATCGAAAACGCCGATTGCGGGCGACATCGCGACGGTCCGCGTCTTTACGCAGGACGCCGCCGGTTCCGCTCTGCTGCTCGGCCAGACGGTGGTTGAATCGGATGGCTCGTTCTACGTGCAAGTGCCGGCCGACCGGCCGCTGCGCATGGAGCTGGTGGGCCGCTCCGGCGCGGTGACGCGGGCGGAAAAGAACTGGTTCTGGATGCGCCCCAGCGAACAACGCATCTGTGTGGGCTGCCACGCCGGCCCGGAACGGTCGCCTGAAAACCGGGTGCCCGAAATTCTCAATCGCACCACGGTGCCAGTCAACATGACGGCCATCCCAGGACAAACTAAATGATCATGAGAACGGCATCATTCGTTTCTGTTTTTTGCTTGGCGGCCGGCTTGGCGCTGGCCCAGCCAACCGCCGCTGGCGCCATCCGTTTTGACGATGCTACGCCGCAGTCCGGCATTACCTTCACGCATTCGTTTGGCGCCGAAAAGCTGGGATCGCTGCTCGAAAGCACCGGCGCCGGCTGCCTCTGGTTCGATTTCAATAACGATGGCAAGCCCGATCTGTTCGTGGTGAGCGGCCGTCCGCTGGGGCCCGGCATCCATCCCTACCCGCTGCGCAAGCCGCCCGCCGAAACGCCGCACAATCACCTGTACCGCAACGATGGCAACGGGCACTTCACCGACGTCACCGAAAAGGCGGGTCTCGCCGGCGACAGCTTCAGCTTCTCCGCCATCGCCGCCGACTTCGATAACGATGGCTACACCGACTTACTCGTCACCAGCTACGGCAAGGTGACGCTCTATCGCAACAAGGGCGACGGAACCTTCGAGGACGTCACGGTCAAGGCCGGGCTCGGCGGCGTGAAGGGATGGGCGATCGGCGCCACGTGGCTCGATTACGACCGCGATGGCTGCATCGATCTATTCATCGGCCGCTATGTGAAGTTCGACCCGACTTACCGTGCTTACTACCCGGCCGATAACTACCCGGGGCCGCTCGACTACGGAGCCGACAGCAACCTGTTGTTTCACAATACGTGCAAGGGCACCTTCGTCGACGTCAGCGAGAAATCCGGCATTGCGGCATTCAAGGGCCGCACCATGGGCGTCACCGCGGGCGACTACGATGGCGATGGCTACCCCGATATCTACGTCGCCAACGATAAGACCGAAAACTTCCTGTTTCACAACAAGGGAAACGGCACCTTCGAGGAGATCGCGACGGAAGCCGGCGCTGCGTTCGGCCAGAATGGCGAATCCACTTCGGCCATGGGCCCCGTGTTCTTCGACGCCGATAACACCGGAAAAGTGGACCTCTGGGTGAGCGATTCCAAGTACAACCGCCTGCTGCGCAACACCGGCAAACTGCCGTTCGTCGATATCACCCAGCAAGCCGGTATTTCGCAGCAAGCTGCGCAATATACAAGCTGGGGCACGGGCGCTTATGACTTCGACAACAGCGGGCTGCGCGATATTTTCATCACGCACGGCGGACTGATTCACCTGATCCCGCAAGAGCATTCGGTTTTCAAGAATCTGGGCGGAGGCAAGTTCGAGGATGTGTCCACCGGCGCAGGGCAGATCTTGGCGACCAAGAGCGTGGGCCGCGGCGCGTGCTTCGCCGACTACGATACCGACGGGCGCGTGGATGCCTTTATGGTGAACCTGGGCGCTCCGGGCACGCTGCTGCACAACGTCACCACGCCGGTGGGCCATTGGTTGAAGGTCAACTTGGTGGGCACCAAGAGCAATCGCGATGGTATCGGCGCGGTGGTCGAGGTGGAAGCCGGCGGCGTCAAACAGCGGGCCGAGCGCACGGCCGGTTCCGGCTACCTCAGTCAGGACGACTGGCGTTTGCATTTCGGCCTCGGCGCGGCCACCAAGGCGGACAAGATCACCGTCGTGTGGCCGAGCGGCATACGTCAGGTGGTGGAAAACATTCCGGCCGGTCAAGTGTTTACGATTACGGAGAAGTAGGGATGGAAATGGGGATGCAAAGGCAAACGTGGCGCACGCACTCGTGCGTGCCGCGTCGGCAATCGTGCCGACGCCTGGCGCTCCAGAACGAAGACACGTCGAGAAAAGTCTCGACGCGGCACGCACGAGTGCGTGCGCCACGGTGCGCTTCGATTCTCGCCTGCCTCGTTTTCGCCGCGATGGCCGCCGCGCAGACCCGCTATCCCAGTCCCGATGATCTGGTCATATCGCCAGACGGCACGCGCCTCTACGCGGTGCTGAGCGGCACCGGCGAAGTGGTCGCCATCGATACCGCCAAGCGCGCCATCGCCGGCCGCGTCCCGGTTGGAAAAGTGCCGCGCGGCATCGCCATCACGCCCGATGGCGCGCGCCTCTATGTCACTAATTCGTGGGCGGACACGATCAGCGAAATCGACGCCGCGACGATGCAGCCGCTGCGCACCCTGCCGGCCGGTTTCGAGCCGACCGGAATCGCGTTCGATGGCCGCGGCACGCTCTACGTCGCCAACCGGCTGAGCGATGACGTGGCCGTGGTGGACCTTGCCAGCGGCGCCATTACGCGCCGCTTGATCTCCGCCCATGGCGCTAGTTATGCCGCAGCCTCGGCCGATGGCTCGCGCATTTACGTCACTCACATCTACCCTATGCTGGGCCAGTTCCGCACGCCGACCCGGTCGGAGATTACCGAGATCGACACGCGCAGTCAGATTGTCACCAATCGCATCTCGCTGCCGGACGCCGCGGGGGTTTTCCATGTGGCCCTTTCGCGCGACGGGCGGCTCGGCCTGGCGGCTCTGCTGCGCCCCAGGAACTTGGTGCCGCTGGCGCACGTGGAACACGGCTGGGCGTTCGGCGACTCGCTGGCGGTCTTCGGCGAGGATATCGGCGGCGTGGTGCAACTCCCGCTCGACGCCATCGAAGATTACTTCTCGCTGCCGTTCGGCGTGGCTATCGCTCCGGATAAGAAGCGTGCGTACGTTTCCGCCAGCGGCTCGAACGAAGTCGCTGTGCTCGATCTGGCGCGCCTGGTGGCGGCGGCGCGCTCGCCCTCCGCCGCGCGCATGGCTAACGATCTTTCGGCGGCCTCGCGTTACGTGATCGCACGCATTCCGGTGGGCCGCAACCCGCGCAACATCGCGCTCTCTTCAGATGGGGCGACTCTGTGGGTGGCCAATCGCCTGGATGACAGCATTTCGATTATCGATACCGCCCGCATGGCGGTTACCGGTAGCATCGCACTCGGCGCCCCAGCCACACTGACCGCGGAACGCCGCGGGGAACGCCTCTTTTATTCTTCGGCGGTAGCTTTCGGCAACAGTTTCGGTTGCGCGAACTGCCATCTCGATTCCACCTTCGATGGTCTCAACTGGGACCTGGAACCGGACGGCTTCGGCATCGACATCGTCGACAACCGCGCGCTCGAAGACATCGCCGACACCTCGCCGTTCAAGTGGAATGGCCAGAATCCGGATCTACAGACCGAATGCGGTCCGCGCACGGAGCGCTATTTCTTCCGCTCGCAAGGTTTTCGCGGCGACGACCTGGAAGACCTGGTGAGTTATATCAAGGCTATTCCGCTGCGCCCCAATCGCTATCGCGCTCCCGATGGAGAATTGACGCCGGCGCAGGAGCGCGGCAAGGCTATCTTCCTCCGAACCAACCGCAAAGACGGCACGCCGATTCCCGAAGGGTCGCAGTGTTTCGTTTGCCATTCCGGCAAATACTACACCAATCAGCTCGTCGCCGATGTCGGCACCGGTAAGCCGACCGATCGCTCGCCGCTGATCGATACTCCGGAGCTGACCAACGTAGTCAACAGCGCGCCGTATCTCCACGATGGCTCGGCACACACGTTCGAAGAGATCTGGACCATCTTTAATCCCAAGGACCAGCACGGCGTCACCAACGATCTCGCCAAGGATGAGTTGAACGATCTCATCGAGTATTTGAAAACCTTATGAGAGCCACCATCATTGCCGCATTCCTGGCCGCCTCGGCGCTGTTCGCTCAGGATCTGCCGCGGTTTCGCTGGGAGAATTTCACCACCGCCAACGGACTGCCCGACAATCGCGTCTACAGCGTTTGCGTGGATGGCGGCCGTATCTGGGCGGGCACCGATAACGGGCTGGCGCTTTACGAGAACGGCAAATGGCGCGTGTTCACCACCGCCGATGGCCTGGCGCACCGCGCCGTGCTCTACCTGGCGCTGGACAAGAAGACGCACACGCTCTGGATCGCCACCATGGGCGGCCTGAGCCGCTACTCGGCCGGCCGCATCGATTCCTTCACCCAGCTCAATAGCGGCCTGCCCAACGACGTGGTTTACGGCGTCACCGTGCAGGGCGACCTGGTGTGGGTGGCCACCGCCGCCGGCGGCGCGCGCCTCGACACACGCACCAACCAGTGGAGCATCTTCAATGAGCGCAACACGCCCATGTACGAGATCTGGACCTACAATGTGACCGCCGCGGAAGACAAGGTATACTATGCCGTATGGGGGAGTGGGGTGCTGGAGTACGACGTCAAGACCGAACGCTGGCTGAAATATGACGATCCCGACAACGAAAACGAGATCGTACTTTTCAAGGACCAGGGGCTGATTCACGAAATCACCACCTCAGTCAGTTATGTCAATAAGATCCTCTGGGCCGCCACTTACTTCGGCGCCAGCCGCTATGACGGCCGTAACTGGCGTAACTTTTTAGAGAAAGATAGCGGCCTTCCCAGCAATTTTTTGAACCAGGTGAAAACCGTGGATGGAACGCGGACCTGGTTCTCAACCGACAAGGGGCTGGCATACTACGATGGCGTCCAATGGGCCACTTATAGGCCCGCGCTCGATACTCACGCGCCCGAAATGCTGGTGCGCGACGCCGCTGGCACAGTTACCCATGTGGCTGTCACCACTGCGCCGGCCTTTCACTACACTTTTGGCATCGATTTTCAGAATGACGATATCTGGGTGGCCACGGCCAAAGGCCTAAGCCACGGAATCCGCATGAAACCGGGAGACAAGTAAACCATGACAATACTCGATACGTTGGACCGGATCGGCAAGACCACGCAAGTGAAGACCAAGGCCATTACCGAACACTCGGTTCTCAACGAGGCCTACGATTACGAAAAGCCCAGCTCATTTTCGCGCGGCTTGCGCATTGACCTCGATAACCTGGTGATCCTTTTGATTTCCGGCACCGCCAGCATCGACGAGCAGGGAGTTAGCGTGCACATCGGCGACTTCGACGCGCAGCTCCGCCGCACTTATCACAACATCACCGGGTTGCTGGCCGCCGAAGGCGCCACCTGGAAGGACATCGTCCGCACCACCTGCTACCTGCGCGACATCGAGCGCGACTATGCCGCCTTTAACGAAGGGCGCACGGCATTTTTCCGCGAGCAGGGTCTCGACCCGCTGCCGGCCTCGACCGGCATCCAGGCCATTCTATGCCGCCCCGAATTGCTGATCGAGATTGAAGCGATCGCAATGTTCGTTCCGAAACCGAAGGAGTAAGCAGATGGTTGCGACGGGAATGTGGTGCGGGCTGCCGGCCGGCGCGGCTGGCAGCCTTGGCGGCCGCCGCTTTCCGGCCGTGGTTTTGACGATCTTGCTGGCGAGTTCGCTCGGGTGGGCGCAATCCGGCACCTGCTCCTGCGGCGCGAATCCGCCTGGCCCGCCGAAGAGCCGCAGCGCAGAATCCTACGCCAACACTCCCGACGATCTGAAGCCGTTTTCCAAGTTCACTCGGCCCTATTACGAGAACTACACCAAGACGCCGGATTACAACGGCGCCGCCGCCGACGTGACCACGCTGAAGCCGTCGGATGTTTCCGAAGTCGCCATCGGTTTCCTGGGCCCGATCTATCAGCACAAGGATATTGCGCTCGGCACGGCCATGCTCAATGGCGCGCAGATGGCGATTGACGAGGCTAACGCGCGCGGCGGCTACGGCGGCAAGCCGTTCCATCTCAAGATCCACAACGATGGCGCAACGTGGGGCGCGTCAAGCAACGAGATCGTCAAGATGGAATACGACGACAAGGTGTGGGCGATGCTCGGCTCCATCAGCGGCGACTCCACCCACATCGCGTTGCGCGTTTCCCTGCGCTCCGAGCTGCCCATCGTGAACAGCGCTGCCACCGACCCGACCATACCCGAAACCCTCATTCCCTGGATTCTCACCAGCATCCAGGACGATCGCGTGCAGGGCTACACGCTGGCCCGCAGGATTTACACCGATCTCGGATACAAGCGCGTCGGCTTGCTCCGCGTCAACGAGCGGTATGGCCGTTTCGGAATTATCAAGTTCAAGGATGCCTCTCGCCGCCTCGGCCATCCGGTGGTGATCGAACAGAAATACATGCCCGGCGACCAGAGTTTCACTCGTGAGCTGCAGGTGATCAACGACTCGCGCGTGGATGCGATTGTGCTCTGGGCCGATGCTCCGGCCGCCGGCACCATCCTCAAACAGATGCAGCAGATGGGCATGAAGCAGCCGGTCTTCGGCGCCTGGCGCGTGTTGGGCGACGGCCTGTTCGCTAATGCGGGCAATGCGGCGGAGGGATTGGAAGTGGTCTACCCGTACAATCCCGATCGCGACGATCCGCTCTGGCTCGATTTCCAGAAGCGATTCACGGCCCGTTATCAGGCCAACGTGGACTCGTTCTCCGCCCTGGGCTTCGATACCATGAACATCCTGCTCGACGCGATTTGCCGCGCCGGGCTGAACCGCGGCCAGATCCGCGATGCGCTCTACAGCCTCGAGCGCTATAAAGGCGTTACCGGCGAAATGGTGTTCGATCCCAACGCCAAGAACGTGGCGCCGCTCTACTTGGGCAAAGTGAAGGACGGCAAGTTCACCTGGCGGCGCTACACGATGGATGCGCCGTACGCCAAAGTCGGCGAGCTCGGCGTGGAGTACGTCGGGCCCAAGCTGGCAGATGCGCCGGCCGGCGCGCGCAAGATTGGCATCTTCGGACCCGGCGCAGAGCCTCTGGCCGCGCGCCTCAGTGCAGCCGGGCTTAGCGTGGTCGGCGTGTCCTCCGAACAGGCGTGGGGCAAAGCCTCGGATGAACTGATCAAGCTGGTGTACGATCCCAGTGTGCTCGGCCTGGTCGCCACCGACCGCGCTTCCGCCCACCTAGCCGAGCAGATCGCGGTCAAGACGTTTATCCCGGTGATCGGCATTTCCGCCGACCGCACGCTGACGTCCACCAACGTCCCCTGGATCTTCCGCCTGGATGCTGGGACTACGCTGGCCGATGCCGTGCGCTGCCTGACCGATGCGGCCAACCGCGCCGGCCCCAACCGTGGCGCCATCCGCGATTACCTCGCCAAAGGCAACCTGGTCGCGGGCCGCTTCGCCTTCCGCTCAACCGGCGAACTACAGTAGCGTCCTGCCTGCGGCCAACGCAATAAAAGCTTCACATTGTCTGACGGGCAACGTGGCGCACGCACTTTTGCGTGCCGCGTCGGCACTCCTGCCGACGCCTGGAGTTTCCACATTTTCGTGAGAGGTGCCGTAACGCCGGCGGTCTTGCCGCCACGGCCGCCATTGGGCGAGAGCCGCGGAGCCTGCATGGAGACAGTGCCGGCGTGCCGAGGGACGAGCCCGAACTGTTACACTCAAAGAAACCCTATGGCGAAGGAAAAGACCGAAGAAAAGGCCGAGAAAGAGCCCGTGAGCATTCGCGTCTGGGCGCCCGCGGTGGCGCTGGGCTGGCTGGTGCCGGGCGGCGGCCATCTGCTGCTCAAGCGGACCGGCCGCGGCGTGCTGCTGCTGGCCGCCATCACCACCATGTTCTTATGCGGGCTGATGATGCGGGGGACCATGTTCACGCCGCAAGGCGACGATCTGCTGACCGTGCTGATCAACTGGGGCGGCTGGGTGGGCAACGTTGCGAGCGGCATCCTCTACCTGATGTCGGTTTGGCTGGGCTACGCGCAGCCCGATGTCGCCGGGGCCGTCCACGATTACGGAACCAAGTTCCTGGTGACCGCCGGCCTGTTGAACCTGCTGGCGATAGCGGACGCTTTCGAAATCGCCCGCGGGAGGAAAAGCTGATGCCCAAGATGAACCTCTCGCACTTCGAAGCGGCGTTCCTGTTTTCGGTGCTGGTTTCCGTGGTGCTGGGCGTGGTCACCAAGAATACCGACCGCGACCGCCTGCATTACGGCGTCTACACTTTCGTCTGCTTCCTGCTGGCGCTCTTCGGTATCGGCTGGCTGATGTACCTCGGCCACGGATGAGACTCGGGGGAGGCGGCGGCTAAGTAGGACATCAACGCCGAACTGCGTACCCCAACGGCAGAGCTGGTGAGAGCGGTTTCCGGTTCAGCAACCAAGCTCGCCCTGCCCCCTACTTCCGCCCGTAGATCACGGTGACATTGGTCTGCCCGCCGCTGGCGCCGACGGTCACGTTCAGGCTGCGGCCGTTTTGCTCGGAAGCGCCAATCGTGCCTCCGTCGGAAGTGTTTGCCACCATGTAGGTCTTCAGCCCTAGGCCGTTGATTTGGTCCTGATAGAACTTCATCACGTCCTGCGGAGAATCGGGCGTCTTGAAGGTGAAAGTGCCGCCCTCACCCTGATCGCTCGATCCGGTGAAGGCGACCTCGGGTTTGGCGCCGGGATACGCCGGAATCCACGACGGCAGCTTGCTCGCGTCGCCGCCGATATCCACGCTGGCGCCATTGTCGCCGCGCATGTTCATGTGAAAGCGGCCCTGCTGGACATCGTTGAAGGACATGGTCACTTCATGGCCGGAACGCTTGTCGCGCATAGTGATAGTGTTGTCGCCTTCGTTGATGCGCACTAGCTCCAGGTTCGGGTTGAACGCGGCCATCATCTTGCTGGCGGCCAGGCCGGGATTGCGATGCCACAGATCCGGATCGATGCCGGCCTGGTGCACCTTATGCACTACGAACATGCCAACGCCGACCACGCCGACGGCGCCCAGCACAAACAGGCCGAGAATGATGACCAGTATCCAAACGATGGGGCTGGTCTTGCGTTGTGCCGGCATGGCGGGCGGCAGCGGGGCGACGGGTGACGCCTGGTAGCCAGGCGCCTGAACTGGGGGGGGCGCCTGAACCGGCGGAGGCGCCTGCGCGGGCGGTTGCTGCCCGGCCGCGCTAACTGGTGTTCCGCATTGGGTACAGAATGCGCCGTTGACCTTGGCGCCGCAGATGGTACAAAAAGCCATAAATCCTCCGTTCGGTTTACTTTACGACAAAGCACCGCACGAGGCAACGGGGACTTTGGCAGCCGCAAAAAACAAAGCCACGAATGACACAGATCAACACGGATAAGAAAGAATCTTGTTTTTGACTCTCGGTTTTTTATCCGTGTTGATCCGTGTTCATCCGTGGCTCAAAATCGCTGACGCCTAAACGTCGTAGTACAGCGCGAATTCGTACGGGTGCGGGCGCAACCGGACGGCTTCGGCTTCGTTCTTGCGCTTGTAGTCGATGTACGTCTGGAGCAGCTCTTCGCTGAATACGTCCCCGCGCAGCAGAAACGCGTGATCCTCTTCCAGGCAGTCCAGCGCCTCGTCCAGCGATCCCGGCATCGACGGCACCGCCTTCATCTCTTCCGGCGACAGGTCGTAGATGTCCTTGTCCAACGGCTCGCCCGGGTTCAGCTTGTTCAAGACCCCGTCCAGCCCCGCCATCAGCATCGCTGCGAACGCCAGGTACGGGTTCGCCGCTGTGTCCGGCGGCCGGAATTCCACCCGCTTCGCCTTCGGATTCGCCGAGTACATCGGGATCCGGCATGCCGCCGACCGGTTCCGCCGCGA
>PLOR01000086.1:2720-10194 GCA_003142185.1 Bryobacterales bacterium | reverse complement strand
CGATCGTCTGTCCTACCCCGGCGTATTGGCGTTAAGCTGGTCGAACATGCGAGATACGGCGGTATTGCTCATCGATTGTCCGGACCGCAAGGGGCTGGTGGCGGGCGTGGCCAGCGCGCTTTATCGTCACGGCGCGAATATTACCCATGCCGACCAGCACCAGGACCACGAAGCGGGCCTCTTCTTCATGCGCGTGGAATGGATGCTAGAAGGGTTCGCGCTGGATCAATTCCGGGCAGAATTCAGCCGCATCGCGGATGAGCTGAAGCTCCGCTGGCGGCTGGCGCTGATGGCGCAGCGTCCGCGCGTGGCGATTTTCGTTTCCCAGTACCTACATTGCCTGGTGGACCTGCTGCACCGCCAGCAGACCGGCGAGTTGAACTGCGTGATTCCGTTGATCGTCAGCAACCATGTGGAGGCAGCGCCGCTGGCGCAGTTCTATGGCGCCCAGTTCCGCCACGTGCCGGTGAACGCCGAGGAGAAAGCCGCGGCGGAGGCCGAGCAACTCCGTCTGCTGCGCGACGCCGAGATCGACCTGGTGGTGCTGGCGCGGTACATGCAAATCCTGCCCCCGGAATTCGTGGCGCAGTACCCGGAGCGCATCATCAACGTGCACCATTCGTTTCTGCCGGCCTTCATGGGCGCCAAACCGTACCACGCGGCGTTTGCGCGAGGCGTGAAACTGATCGGCGCCACCAGCCATTACGTCACCGAAGTGCTGGACGATGGCCCCATCATCGAGCAGGACGTGGTGCGGATTTCGCATCGCGACGAAGTGGCGGACCTGGTCGAAAAAGGCCGCGACCTGGAGAGAATTGTGCTTTCCCGCGCCGTGCGCTGGCACCTGGAACACCGCGTGTTGAGCTACGGCAACAAGACGGTGGTGTTCGATTAGGTTGGCAGGCGTGGCGCCACGCACTCGTGCGTGCCGCGTCGAGACTTTTCTCGCTTCTTCGCGCTCGCGGCGCCCTGCGTCGGCACGAGTGCCGACGCGGCACGCACGAGTGCGTGCGCCACAGTGCTACTTCGTCTGGAACATGTAATCGCCGGATTCGATTTCGAACAGCGCGGAATCGCCCTCGGTGCGCAGGAACTTTACGCCGCGGGCGTGCGCCACGGGGCGGCCGGATTCGGTGACGGACGCGGCGTCTTTGGCCGGCATCCACACGGTCGCTGACGTGTTGGGCGGAATCGAAACCGACAGCGTGAATGCGCCGCCATCCCGCTTCCACGAAGCTGCGATCTTCCCATAGAGCGATTCGTGGGACGCTTTGACGAAGGTCAAATCGCCGGCGGGATATGGATGGATGAGAACGTGGCGGAAACCGGGATTGGCCGGATCGGGGCGAATGCCGGCCAGGTACTCGTACATCCAAACGGCCAGGTCGCCGATCTGCATCACATGATTGCCGGAGTTCATGGCCGGGTCGGCGGTATCGCCGTTCCACAGCTCCCACACCGTGGTGGCGCCCTTCGAGACCATGTAGCCCCAGCCGGGATAAGTGGGCTGGGTGGCGATCTCATAGGCCAGATCGGAGCGGCCGTTATCGGTAAGCGTGCGCATGAGGAACTGCGCGCCCACCAGGCCAGTGCCGACGTGGCCGTCGGTCACCTTTACGATATTGTTCACCAGGCTGGCGAGCAAGGCGGCGCGATTTTCGGCCGGCGCCAGATTGAAGAACAGCGGCAGAATGCTCGACGTCTGTGTGGCGTTGTCATAGACGCCGGTGGCGGGCTTCAGGAAGCGCTTCTGGAACGCCGCGTTCACCTGTTCGGCGAGCGCTTCATAGCCGGTGGCGTCCGCGGGTTGATCGAGCATGCGGGCATAGCGCGCCGCGAGGCGCAGCAAGTGATAGTAATATGCCGTCGCGATCAGTGTGCGATTGGTGACGCGAGCGGGATCTTTGGAATGGATCAGCTTGGGATCTTCCGGCGGCACGCACCAATCGGCGTACATGTCCTTGGGCATGAGGCCGTCCTGCAAGTAGCCGCGCTCGTGCTCGATCCATTTCTTGATGGCCGGATAAGCGCGCTCCAGCACGCGCCGGTCGCCATACTGGTCGTACAACATACCGGGCACGAAGAGGAAGGTGCCGGGCCAGGTGATGTCGTCGTTATAGAGAGGCCAGTAGTTGGGCGCCACGTCGGGGATGCTGCCATCGGCGCGCTGCGAGTCGGCCAGATCCTGCTCCCACTTGGTATAGAACGCGGCGATGTCGAACATGTAGGATTCGCTGCGGCTCACCTGCGAACGGTCGCCGAGCCAGCCCTGGCGCTCGTCGCGCTGCGGGCAATCGGTGGGAATGCTGCGATAATTGCCGCGGATGCCCCAAAACACGTTGTGGTGAATCTGATTCAGCATCTCGCTGGAGCTGGAGAAATCGGCGACCGCCTGCATGTCGTCATGGACCACGCGGCCTACGAGCGCGGCTGCGGTGGGCGCGGCGTCGCCGGGCCAGCCGGTCAGTTCGACGTAGCGAAAGCCGTGATAGGTGAAGCGCGGCTCATACACCTCGGAGCCTTCGCCCCGGAGCGTGTAGATATCGGTGGCGCGCGCGGTGCGCAGATTGGCGACATAAAGTGAGCCATCGGGTGCCAAAGTCTCGGCATGACGCAATTGAACCTGCGTGCCTTTGGGACCGCTGACGATCAAGTGGCACCAGCCGACCATGTTCTGGCCCATATCGTAAATCCAAACGCCGGGCCGCACCATCTTGACGCTGACCGGATTGAGCGATTGCACTACGCGCAACGGATTGGCCATCTGCGCCGCCAGCGCTCCAGCGGGCGCGGTGACCACCTGCGCGGCTTCCCAGGCGGAATCGTCGAAGCCGGCGCGGTCCCAACCGGCGAGCTCGCGGCGGGCATCGTACTCTTCGCCATCGTATTCGTTGTTGGCGAGAATTGGGCCGTGAGTGGAAAGCTTCCACTCCGGGCCGGTGACGACCGCGGAGATCGAGCCATCCTCATATTCGATATCGAGCCGTAGAATCGCTTTGGGAAAACCGAAATTGCGGGTCCGTTCGGCGCGCGGTGCGTAGAACCGGCCGTTGCCGAGAATCAACCCGATGGCGTTCTTCCCGGCGGCCAGTTGGCGGGTGACATCGAAGGTGAGGTAGAGCGCGCGCTTATCGTAATCGGTGAGGCCGGGCGAGAGCACGTGGTCGCCCACTTTGGCGCCGTTCAGGTAAAGCTCGGAAGTGCCCAGGCCGGAGTAGTAGACCATGGCGCGTCGGACGGCCTTGTCAACTGCAAACTCGGTGCGCAGGTAGCGCGCCGGCAGACGGCGATCGGGAGCCTCGGAGCCCGCGGGCTCGTCGCGGCCGATCCATTTAGACTGCCAATCCTCGGGCCGCAACAGCCCCATGCTCCACTCGGCCGGCGAGCTCCATTCACTGGCCTTGCCGCGCTGGTCCCACACCTGCACCTTCCAGAAAGCGGCGGCGCGGGAGACGAGCGGCTTGCCGGCATAGACGATTTGCGCCGAGTCGGCTGAAGCCACGCGCCCCGAGTCCCACAGATCGCCCGAGCCGGCGCGGAGCGCGCTCTCGCTCGAACCGACCAGGATGCGGTAAGCGGTCTGGCGCAGACCGCGGGCTTTTGCATTGGCTGGCGCCGCGAGCCAACTGAAGCGCGGCGCAGCGACATCGATACCCAACGGGTTGTCGCGATATTCCAAGCGCAGTTGCCGCGGGTGAATGGCGGCGGCTATCAGGGGAACACCGGCCAGGAATAGGACGCACAGAGTCGCTCTCACGTCCACATAGTATAGGTCGATTACAGGCAGGACATGCGGAAGCCGATTCGTTTGCGGAGGAAATGCGTGCGGCGTTCCATGGGCAGCGCGAGCAACCGCCGGATCTGGTCGCGCAGGGCCGCGTCACTTTCTTTCTTGAGAGCGGCGAGGCGGGCCTTGCGGGTGATGCGCGGTTTCGGCAAGCGTCTTCGGCGCGCCGGAAGTGCCGCCACATCGCTGGGCCGGCCGGCAGCCTTCTTGCCTTTGATACCAGCGAGGCCCGCGACCAGCAGGCGGGCATCGCCAAACTGGACCACGCGCGCGCGGCTGCGCAGGGCCTCGAACGAGCGGATGCCATCGATCACCGTCATGAAATCGAGTTGCAATCCATCGGCGTCACGGCTGATGCGGTAAAGGCCGCTCACCGGGTAATAAGGCGTGAGGATGACCGCCTCCAGTTCGGCGGCGATGGCTTTCAGCTTGCGCAGGTTGACGGGCGTCTTTCGAAAGAGGAAATCGAAATCGATGGTGGTGACGGGCGCGCCGGCCAGCGCCGCGGCGGCGTTTCCCACCAGGATGGCTTCGAGCGAGTGCCGCTCGATCAGTTCGGCGATGCGCGCCAGCAGAGGCGAGGCGTCCATGGATTGTGCGATCTCAGTAACGATTATTTCACGGCGGCGAAGGAGCGGATTAGAATTGAAAGCATGGTCAAGAAACGGCTGGGAACGAGCGATCTGGAGATCACGCCGATGGGCGTGGGCGCGTGGGCGATGGGAGGCGGCGGATGGCAATTTTCCTGGGGGCCGCAGGACGATGCGGAATCGATTGCGGCGATCCACGCCGCGCTCGACGCCGGCGTGAACTGGATTGACACGGCGGCGATCTACGGGCTGGGGCATTCCGAAGAAGTGGTGGCGCGGGCGCTGGAGGGCCGCGCCAACCGGCCGTACGTGTTCACCAAATGCCAACGGGTGTGGAACGAGAAAAGGGAGATCTCAGGGAGCCTGAAGGCGGATTCGGTGCGGCGCGAGTGCGAAGCCAGCCTGCGGCGGCTGAAAGTGGAGACGATCGATCTGTACCAGATCCACTGGCCCGAGCCGGATGCGGACGTCGAAGAAGGATGGACGACGCTCGCCAAACTTCGCGAAGAAGGCAAGGTGCGGTGGATCGGGGTTTCCAACTTCAACGCCGCGCAGATGGAGCGATGCCGGCGAATCGCGCCGGTCGCATCGCTGCAGCCGCCGTATTCGGCGATTTCGCCGGAAGTGGAGCGCGAACTGCTGCCCTATTGCCAGCAGCACAACATCGGAGTGATTGTTTATTCGCCAATGAAATCGGGCCTGCTGACGGGCAAGATGACGCGCGAGCGAGTAGCTGGTTTCGCGCCCGACGATTTCCGCCGCAACGCGCTGGCGTTTCAGGAACCGCACTTGGGGCGCAACCTGGAACTAGGGGAGCTGATGAAGCGCATCGGCGCGCGGCACGGACGGTCGGCCGGCGAGGTGGCGATTGCGTGGACGCTGCGCAACCCGGCGGTCACGGCGGCGATTGTAGGGATGCGCTCCGCGGCGCAGGCGCACGGGGTGCTGGGCGCGCTGGAGTTCCGCTTGGGCGCGGAGGAGATAGCCGAGATCGACGCGTTTCCGAGGTAGGGCACGCTTTAGCTTGCCCGAATTCTCACTCTTCTCATGTTCTCAGGGCAAGCTAAAGCATGCCCTACCCCGGCTGGAAGGCGGGCACGTCAACCCAGGCGCGGCGATCGGCGCTGGCGAGCTCGGCTTCGAGGATCTGCAATTGGCGGAGACCGTCGGCGAACTGCGGGTATTGGGGCTCGGCGGAGGGATCGTCAATCGATTGGTAGAAGCGGCGGAAGACCTGCTTGAAGGTATCGTCGTAACCTTCGCTGTGGCCGCCGGGAAGATCGGCGTACGGGCGCGCGGCTTCCTTGAGCAATGACGGATCCTTGATGATGATCTGGTTGGGCGTGTTGCGGTGGCCGATCCACAGCTCATCGGGGCGCTCCTGGTTCCAGGCGACACCGGCCTTGCTGCCGTAGATCTCGATGCTGAGCCCGTTCTTGCGGCCGGCCGATACTTGGCTGACGGTGAAAGCGCCGCGGGTGCGATCACCCATGCGAAAAATGACGCCGCCGTAATCTTCCGTATCGATCTCCACTTCCTGGTAATCTTCCGGCGCGAGGGTTTTTCCGGCGAAGGTTTCGACCGGACCCTTGGGGCGCTTGCGCGTTTTGTGAAAGGTCTGCATGTCCGCGCACAGCGACGTGATGCGCGCGCCGGTCACGTGCTCGGCCATGTCGCAGAAGTGGGAGCCGATGTCGGCCAGGCAGCGCGAGCGGCCGTTGGCCTTGGAGTCCAGGCGCCAATTCCAATCGGTGTCATAGAGCAGCCAGTCCTGGGAATATGTGCCCTGCACCACCAGGATTTCGCCCAGGTCGCCTGCTTCGCGCATGCGGCGCATCTGCTGCACCAGGGGATAGAAGCGGAGATTGTGAAAGGTGCAATTGCGGCGGCCGGTCTGGCGGGCGAGGGCTACCAGTTGGGCGGCTTGCTCCACCGAAGTGGACAGCGGCTTCTCGCAAATCACGTGCTTGCCGGCCTGCAGCGCGTCGCGGACCATGGGGAAGTGCAGGATGTTGGGGGTGCATACATGGACAGCATCCACGGCGGGATCTTCCAGGATCTTGTGATAGTCGGAGTCGGTCTTGTCGACGTGAAACTCTTCGCCTAGTTTCCTGGCCTTTTCGGCGTTGCTCTCGCCGATGGCGTAGACGTGAACGAAGCCGAGGCGGCGAATGCCTTCCAGGTGGACGCGGCCGACGAATCCGGTGCCGAAAACTGCGGTATTGAAACGGTGCATGATGGCCTCTAATCTAACGCAATTGCTGTTAGATTGGTAGTTGCGCGGGAGGCGACTCCGGCGACGGGCGTGCGGGGGGCGCACGCGGAAACCATGCAAGTGAGGATCCGGTTCGGCAAGGGGTTGCAAGTGGGCAGGGCGCGCCGCAGGAACAAGCGGATGGCGCTGGCGGTATCCTCGTTGTTGACTCCGGGAGCGTTTCTGGCGTCGGTGCTGGCGTTGTGGCGCATCGCAGCCGATCTGAACTGGACCGGCATCTTCCCCATCGCATCCGGCATGTTCTCCCACTGGCAAGTGTGGATGGTGATTGCGGTTCTGTTGCAGGTTTGCTCGCGCCTGTTGGCGCGCTACGGCAAGCGCGATGACGGCAAGCGATCCATGATCGCGTGAGCGAGCGCGCAGTAACTCATCTGGTATTCTGGACATTCAGAGATACGCCATGGCTCGCTACACCGGTTACCGGTCCGGCCGCATCGTCATCAGCGACTACTTCCCGCCCGGCGTGAAGTGGCTGTTGATCGTCAACACGATCATTTTCGTGCTGACCTATCTGTGCCCCCTCCAACTGCAGCGGCAGATCATGCTGGTGCTGGCGCTTTCGGCGGAGGCCGCGGTGCGAAACCTGTTCGTGTGGCAGCTTGTCACCTACATGTTTCTGCATGCGGGCATCACGCATGTGTTGTTCAACATGCTCACGCTGTGGATGTTCGGGATACAGCTCGAGCGGGACTGGGGCACGCGCCGGTTCCTGAAGTATTACTTCTACTGCGGCATCGCGGCAGGCGTGTGCGTGCTGGTGGTCAACATTCTGCTGGGTTACTGGGGCGTGGTTACGTTGGGCGCCAGCGGGGCGATCTTCGG
>PLOR01000086.1:0-2646 GCA_003142185.1 Bryobacterales bacterium | reverse complement strand
CGCGGGCCATGGGTGAACTAAGGTGGGGCAGGCGCTTCCGCCTGCCAACTGGCATCCCGAGGGGTTGGCAGGCGGAAGCGCCTGCCCCACCTCGGTCGACGGAACTTTGGCGGGCGCGCCCGCGTATTATCATCGAGATCTTATGACAGCCACAACCAGCCCGCTTCTGGGCCCCATCCACGCGCTTCTGGCGGAGAAAGGTTACGAAGTCTCCGAGCCAGCGCCCGATACACTGACCATCCGGGAGGTCGAAAGCGGAGTCACCGCGCGAGCGGTGCTCCAGGGCGACATCCTGTTCCTTTCGCTGGTGTGCACGGTGGCGCCCAAGGCGGCCATCACGCCGGAAATCATGGCGAGCATGCTGGCCGCCGGCAACGGCATTTCCACCTCGTATTTTCAGCTTTATGATGCGGGCAACGGCAAGCTGGCCGTGACCCTGAACAACTTCTGCAAACTGGAGGACGGAGGACCGGAGGACGAGGACGAGGTCCTCTCCTGCGTCCATTTCCTGCTGGTGGATGTGATGACAGCCCGCAAGGTGCTGAGCGGTTTGAGTTCGTAAGCGAGGAACACGATGCCATTTCTAGGCGATTTCTTATCGAGAGTGGGCCGCGTGGCGCGCGGCCAGGCCAATTCGGGCGTCGATGCCATTGAGGACGCCACTTTCGAAGCCACCGTAAATCAGACGGTGTTGGACATGCGGAACGAGTTGAACAACGTGGTGCGCGCTTCGGCCGTGGCCATGAGCAACTACAACCGCCTGGACGCCGAATACCAGAAGTACGTGCGGCAGGCGCAGGACTGGAAAGACCGGGCGGGCCAGGCGCTGGACGCCGGCAACGAAGACCTGGCCAAGAAGGCGCTGGCCAAGAAGGCTGAATGCGACCGGCAGATTGCGTCCATGCAGCAGTCCGTCGATGCGGCACAACAAACCAGCGAGAAGCTGAAAAGCCAGGTGGGCGAGCTGAAGCGCAAAATCGACGAGGGCGAGCGAACCGCCACCACGCTGGTGGCGCGCAAGAACGCCGCCGCCGCGCAACGCAAGGTGGCCGAAGCCATGGCAGGCGTAGGCAGCGCCGATAACGCTTTCGCCCAGCTCAACCGCTTCGAGGACACGGTCTCGAAGGAAGAGGCCACCGCCAAGGCGTTCGACGAACTGGCCTCGACCGGCAAGGACGAGGATCTGGAAAAGCAATTTGCCGAGCTGAGCGGCCACGGCGTGGATGCCGACCTGGCCGCGCTCAAAGCGGAGCGGCAGGCTGCCAAAGCGCCCACGCCGCCGCCTTATATTCCCAAGGAACTGGGCAGCGGCAGCCCGCCGGTCACAACCGGCGCGCAGGCCGGCGAGAAGGCCAAGGCGTAAACCGGGATGGGCCCGATCACATTCACGCTGACCGGCGTTCTGGTTGCTTTGCTGGTGGTTGTGCTGATGAAACTTTTCAAGACACCTCACGCCGTTGCGCCCGCCGCAGCGCCAGCGGAAGACCTGGCCAATTTGAAGCCATCGCAAGCGCGCGCCGGCGACGTGATTTCCATCGCCGGCGCGGGCGACAACATGACCGACCTCGATTTCAACTCCGACCGCTGCACCTGGTTTCAAGCCGGTCAGCACAACTGGTTCGAGTTGAGCGGCGCATATCGCGAGCGACGGGTGGCGATGCGGGTGGACGCAAGCGGCGACGGGGCGGTCACCATCTCGACCGAGGCGCGCCAGCCTACGCTCGAAGATTTGGGGCTAAGCGAAGAAGACCTCGCGCAAATGGACGAGCGCCAGAACACCGGCGATTCGTTCGATTTCGACGGCAAGGTCTGGATGTACAGGATGAGCCGGGAGGTCCAGTCGACGCGTAGCGACCAGCCGCAACCGGCGGGATTTTACTGTTGGGAATTTCAGGAGCAGAACGGAGCCGGGGTGATCTCCCTCCGCAAAGAGCAGGCCGAGCCGTTCGCCGTCACGCGTTACAGGGGAATCCCCGCCGCCGACGTGACGATCTACCGGGGAACCAAGAGCTGACCGCGCCGGTTTGGGACCGGCGGCAGCCACGCCGCATCCGGAAAGGTGGCGGCATTCGATGAATCGATCCGGACTCAAATTCCTCGCGGTATTGCTGACAGTGTCGATCGGGGTGGTGCTCACCGCCGGTTTCGACAACCTGCCGCGCAACCTGCGCCAACAAATCGACGGTGAACGCGCGGCACTCGCGAGCGCGCAACAACAGGTCGCCCAAGCGACGTCGGAAGTAACCGGCGAAGTGGCTTCGGAGAGCGCGCTGTTCCACACCATCCCCGCCGCCATCCAGTGGCCCGCGGGGCTGGCGCTATCGGAGTCGCGGCTTGGCGATGCGCAGCGCGCGATGGACGAGCTGTCGCTGCTTGAAAAGCAGAATCGCCGGCAGGACCGGCAGAAGGTGGAATCGCTGCTGGCCGAGGAGCGCGGCGTGCGCACGTCCGCGGTGAGCGGGACCACCGATATCCAGAAAGACGCCGCCCATTGGGTTGAGCTGAAGCGCGAGTTGCCGCAGCGGCTCGACCAGATGAGCCGCGATTACCAGACAATACGCACCTTCGACCTGACGCCGGTCGCGAGCGAAGTCGCCAAGGGTGAAAACGACTGGCCGGAAAAGAAGCCCGATCTGGACGCGCGCG
>PLOR01000072.1 GCA_003142185.1 Bryobacterales bacterium | reverse complement strand
ATCGTTCCCACCGGGAAACAGGCCGGAAACAGCCTGAATCGCGTCGGGACCTATCCCGCCGCCTTCCGGTAAGCGCTAAACATAAAGTTCTGCGCCTGCCGCTGGGGAAACGGCAGCGGCAGCGCGGCGCAGAGTGGGATCACCGGTTTCTTCCAGGACCCTGATGGCGGAAACATCCACGGGCTGAACGAGCGTATCCGTGTGAAGTCGGTTTATGACGGGCGGACGTTTCTCTACCGGCTGGTGAAGCTTTACGCTGACCAGTGAGGGCAGTTGCGGATCGAAGCGGCGCGCACCACGTGTGTCCGTGAAGATGAGGGCGTTCTCGGCAGATAGGTGGAAGGGACCCCATCCAGGCATGAATGGCGCTCCGTTCCACGCGAGCGTCAATATTCATTATCGGCACAACCAGCGGGCGCGAGCGGTGATCTGGAGTGGGAGCTTGGCCCGACTGAAGGGTTTTTCAGCTTTTGTGTGCCAAGATGATTTTGAAGGAGTTGTATCAGAGACGAACACTCACGTGCCGACAAAACTTACGAATGAGATCATCGCCGCAGCCATCGAAGGCTATGAAGGGCAGAGGAAGCGCATAGACCAACAGATTGCCGAACTCCGAGCGATGCTGATGGGTGGCCCCGCTGAGATCGCCGCCACGCCAGAGTCTCCGAAGCGTAAACGGCGAAGGATGAGCGCCGCCGGCAGGAGAGCTGTTGCCGAGGCGCAGCGGAAGCGATGGGCAAGAATCCGGGGCGAATCTGAGCCGTCAGCGCCAGCCAGGACAGAGGTTCAGAAGGTTCCGAGAGCAAAGCGCCGGATCAGCGAAGAAGGAATGAAGAGGATCATCGCCGCCACCAAGAAACGTTGGCCGCTGGCGAAAGCGGCCAAGGCGCGACTCTCAGCCGCAAAGAAGGCCGCGCCGACCACGAAGAAAGCTGCCGCCAAAAAGGTAGCGGCGAAGAAAATGCGCCCCTGAAGAAGACCGTCGCGAAGAAGGTCACGGCAATGGAAACAGCCCAAGCGCCGACGGGAACTGTCGCCCAGTAGGTCGCTTGTTAGGGGTGGTGGTTCGGCGGAACGACGATGCCGAAGCGCCGTGTCCCCGGTAGGCGCCGCCGGGGTCGTGAGGCGCAGCGTTGTCTACCATTATCGGCAACTATCTGGGCAAGCCGGCGGCCTACATCGTGGCGCTGCGTGTCCGCTAAAATGTCTCCGCCGGGGAGTCCCACCTCTCCGGTCCCTCGTCGGATGGCTCGTTAAAGGGCGTGAAAAAGGCAGGCCAGTGGCCCATAAGCCCGAGACGTGACCGTCCCATCGGAATACGAGGTTAGCGTTCGATGAGCCCGACCTGGGGAAAATGAATCTTCAGCTTATAGCAAATATAGAGAACCAGGATCGCGCCCAGTGTGGAAAAAATGAGGCCGGCGGGATGATATCGTTCGTTTGTCGGGCGCGAAAACATGTGGGTAACGCCGCCGCCGATGATCGATCCGATGATACCGAGCACGATCGTCCAGAAGATCGTTATGTGCACGTGCATCACCGATTTCGCGATAACCCCCGAGATTAGCCCAATAAGAACATACCAGACTAAGTGAAACATGCTTTTTCCTCCTGTGTCCGTCTTCAGAACGTCGTCGAGTATAACCCAGGGTTTGGCAATTAAGCAGACTTTCCTATGGCATTGATCAGCCTTCCAAATTGAAACTCAATAATTGGCCATTGTCAAGGGCGGAGTGAAAGTCTCCCGCCAAGGCGGAGGAAAAGGGGACCACTGCTGACTTCCGTAGCCCCTTGTGCCGGGGTGTTTGGTGGCGACTGGAGCGGGGCCCTGTGACGCCCGTCGTCCCAACTGGTGACGTGCGGCCGGCCAGGAAGTTGTTTTCGATAAAGGAGAACGGACGCTCCGCGCGCACCGAGCGATTCGCATTCCCAATCGCGTGCGCCATAATGCGAAACCCGAAGCGTTCCGCGATCAGGTCAGAATGCCGAATGCCTGGGTCACTTTTGGAGAGCATGGGTGGGTCAGTTTTGGTCCCTAGCCCCAACTACCATTCCGGCCAACGGCAATATTCGCCCCCGCAACAGAACTACAATTCCAATCAACGGGCGTATCCACCACCGCAGCAGAACTACGATCCCAATCAGCAGCAGTATCCGCAGCCGCAGCGGTATAATCGATAACCGTATCGAAGCATGCGACACACGTTCTGGCTTCTGATCGTGCTTGCCGGAACCGGCGGCGCGCAATGGCGGCGTTTTGGCGAAGGGCGACAAGCCATCGCGCCATCTTCGTTGGCACGCGACATGCTCGCCGCCCACAACGCCGTGCGAGCTCGGGTGGGAATCGCTCCTCTGGCGTGGTCCGATCGGTTGGCCGCACGTTCGCAAGATTGGGCCGACAGTCTCTTGGCGCGCAAGCAATTCGTCCACCGCCCGAACTCGACCTACGGCGAGAACCTGTTCGAGATCTCAGGCGCGACCGCATCGGCCGCGCAGGCGGTCAACGCCTGGGCCGCGGAATCTTGGGACTACGACTACAACTCGAACAGATGTCGCAGCGTTTGTGGGCACTACACGCAGATCGTCTGGGGCGCCACCAAAGAAGTGGGATGCGCAGTGGCGCAAGGAAGAGGACGCGAGGTTTGGGTTTGCGACTACGATCCGCCAGGCATCTGGGTCGGCCGGAGCCCCTATTAAGCCGTCCTCACCCAGTCCCAGGCGACGTTCCCCGCCGCATCTTCGGACCGCCCGAAAGCCGATAGGATATGGAAACTTTATGGTTCGTTATCGGTAGCTTGCTGCGGTCAAGGCGGACCGCCGGGAACCGACCCGAAACGAGTTCGCGCCGCTGACCGCGGATCGGTAAACCCTTCGCGACTACTGCGGACTTAACCTCTCCAGTCCCTGCCCTGGTTCGTCTTCCCCAAGGCATCCGCAGGGCCGAGCCGATTCACTACAAGTCGGCTAGGGCCTCCACTGGGGACATCCGAGCGGCGCGGTGAGCCGGCAGTAGACAGGCTACAAGGGAAACCACGCCGATGATGCCGACGGCCGCGGCAGTGGTCGCAACGTGAAGAGGTGGCACTTGAAAGAGGAGCGTCCGCATGGCTCGGCCAGTCAGCCACGCTCCGATGATGCCGACTACCGTGCCGGCCACCAGCAGGCGTGGGGCGAGAGCCAGAAACTGGCCGCGTATCTGCTCCGGCCGCGCCCCCAATGCCATGCGCACGCCGATCTCGCGGCGGCGTTGCGTCACGGCGTAACTCAAGACACCATAAGTGCCGACCGCGATCAGCAGGACCGCGATCAGCGAAAAGATACCCGCAAGCAATGCGGGTGAGCGTTGCTCCACCAGGCTGTCGGCGATGCGGGTATCCATCGACCGGAGGTCGTTCACAGGCAGTTCGGGGTCGATTTGCCGAACCAGTTTTTGCAGCGCCAGCCCGAGCGATTCCGGTCGCAGGCCGGTGCGGACGACAATGAAAAGGCGGTCGTCCCCGCTCAAGGCGTAAGGATAGTAAATCGCCCCTTGGGCGGTCTGGTCGGTCAGTCCCCCTTGTTTCACAGCACCGACCACACCGACCACGGTGAACGATTGGGCATCCGTTGTCGGTTCGCCGCCCTCGAAAAGGTGTCGGCCAAGAGCGCTGGCGTGCGGCCAGTAATACCGCGCGAAGTCCTCGTCCACGACGCAGACCCGCGATGACCGGAGCGAATCGTCCGCCGTGAGGAAACGTCCTTCCCGCAGGGAGAAGCCCATCGCGGCAAAGTAGTCGCCATCGACTCCATAAGAGTAATATCCACGGGGCGATTCGCCAGGCAGGCGAACGTGGCCCTTTACCGTGGCGGCACTTTTTCCGCTGTTACCGCTCAAGGGCACATTGTTGACCACTCCGGCGGCCGAAACTCCGGGTTGGCGGGATAGGTCCTGCAACAGCCTCTCGTTGAATGCTAGGCGAGCCGGCCAGTCCGGGTATCTGTTCCACGGCACCGAGATTTGCCACGTCAGCACATGGTCCGGCCGAAAGCCCGGAGAGACCGCCATGGCCCGGCAATCCCCGGTCATCATTGAAGACGCACTCGCTCGTACTTTGCCCACTTCGACATATCCGTGACGATCACGCGGTCGCCCGCCGAGATTCCCTCAACTACTTGAATGAGGGGGCCAGAAATCTTGCCATAGCGCACTGTAACGCGCCGCGCGGAATCATTACCCGCTTCAACGACGAAGATCGTCGCCACGCTGTTTGGCGAGGAATCGGCCGGTCTGCCGAGAAACACCACATCATGCAACTCTGCAACGTCGATGAGTCCGCCAACGTTCTTGCCAATCGTCGCGCTGGCGGGGAGCGGATCAGTAAGCTCGATCTCACAGCGCCCGCTTTCGTTCTGGGCTTGCGAGTCCTTGACCACTTTTCCCGTAATCACCTTGGGCGGATCGACCTGAACCATGGCTTTCTGGCCAACTTCACACCGCGCAGCGTTTTCGCCCGCCAGTCTTAGCACAACTCTGGGAGGGTCCAACGAGGTGATCGAGCCAGAGGCCCGTTCCCGGAGAGGCATGTTGCCGCGTTCCACTGTGTGCACCAAAATCGTGTCTTTAGAAACCACGGCCTCTTGATCCTGAGCGCAGAGCGGCAGCAACAAGGTCACAGACGCGCAAAACGTGTACTTGGTCATCATGGGGCGCGCTGAAGCATGTTTGAATCCGTTCGTACTCTGTACGAGACACGGCCCCTGAACCCGGCCTTCCGGGCGAAGATGGGACCGGCGTGGCCGATTCCGGACAGTTGACGCCTTTCCGGAAACTGGAAACAGGCTTTGCGGGGGGATCGGAACCGGAGGTCCACCGTTTTGACGCGCTGCCGGCATAGCGTCCGATGATAACTGACATCGTCGTGCGCCTTTGGCTCAGTGCCGGTATAGTGGTAGCGGCAGAGAAGTACCCTATGCGCAGCTGCTCAATCATTTCGCTTAACAGGTGGTTCTCGTGTTGGCTCCTCAGCGCCGCTACAACCTTCTTCTGGTCCTCGGCTTCCCATTGGCCTTCGCGCTCTGTGCTGCCGCGCAGGAAGAGGCTCCCGCAACGAAGGCGCCAGCTTGGAATCCGCCCAAGCCGCACGACAACGCGCCACTCGGCGAAATCAAGAGCATACCCGGCGACGGCAATGGCGCTTACAAGACGCGCCAGTACCGCGATCTCTTCGCCGAAAACGGTCATTCGCCCGCCGAGACCAAGGCCAAGCTCAACGAGGCCTTCCGCGAGTTTTTCCACGGCGACGGGCAGGAAGAGCGCGTCTACTTCGAAACCGGC
The DNA here is from genome assembly GCA_003142185.1 of Bryobacterales bacterium. GTDB lineage: Bacteria > Acidobacteriota > Terriglobia > Bryobacterales > Bryobacteraceae > Bog-375. Next base: position 14,007 of record PLOR01000072.1, on the reverse strand, counting down.
GCCAGCGAGAACGGACCGCTCGCCTACATCACCGACTGGGCCAACAACGACGCCCGCTCGGAGGGTATGAGCTACGGATTGATGATCGCCGTGCAAATGGACAAAAAGCGCGAGTTCGATGCCATCTGGAACTGGTCCAAGACCTACATGCTCATCACGGATCCGAAGAACCCCTCGGTGGGCTACTTCGCCTGGTCGATGAATACTGACGGTACCCCCCGCGCCACCGGTGCGGCGCCCGATGGCGAAGAGTACTACGTGATGGCTCTCTATTTCGCCTCGCATCGCTGGGGCAACGGCAAGGGCATCTACGACTATCAGGCCGAGGCCGATAAGATCCTGCGCGGCATGCGTCATCACCCCGTGCTGACCGCCGCTGGGCCCTTCCGCATTCATCCCGAAGATCCCCCCTTCATCCAGCCGAACAAGCCGTGGCCGAGTCCCAATAACGCCGCCCGGTTGAAGGCTCTGGCGGCCAAGGGCGGTCCCGCGCCGGGCCCCGCACCCCGGGCGCCGTGGGAGGCCCGCAGCATCTCCATCGGACCGATGGTGGACGAGGATCACTTCATGATCCGCTTCGTCCCCAATGCGGACATGGCGTTCACCGATCCCTCCTATCACCTGCCGGCGTTCTACGAGCTCTGGGCGCGCTGGGGTCCGCCGGAAGACCGCGCCTTCTGGGCCAAGGCCGCCGACGTGAGCCGCGACCTGTTCCAGAAGATCACGGGTCCGGAGACCGGATTGACTCCCGACACGGCCTACTTCGATGAAACGCAGATGACGGGGTTCAATGGCGCGCCGGCAGCGTTCGGCTACGACTCCTGGCGGAGTGTGAGCAACTGGGCGGTGGACTACGCCTGGTGGCGGAAGGACCCGCAACAGATCGTGCTGAGCGACCGCCTCCAGACGTTCCTTCACGGCCAGGGCATCAGCACGTTTGCGGATCGCTACACGGATGGCAAGCCGATTTCGACTCGTCACTCGACGGGCATGCTGGCGGCGGCGGCCGTGGGTGGCCTAGCGGCGACACCGGGTCCTGTCTCGAAGGCATTCGTCGAAGAGCTATGGAACACGCCGATGCCCAGGGGCGAGCAGCGCTACTTCGACGGCATGCTCTACATCATGAGCATGCTGCATTGCAGCGGCAACTTCCGCATCATCGAGCCGGCGACGCAGAACTCCTCCAAACCACGCAGGCACTGAGCGACACGCGCGATGGATGCCTAGCCCGGGTTTGCCAGAAAGACTGCGAGCGCCAGGACGCCAAGTTGCCGCCAATCCCCGGGCAGGGCCTCCGGCTGAAAATAATAGCAGAGCGGAGACTCAGAGGATAACGTCTTGTCACGCTGCACCTACCGATAACCCGAAATAACGCGGTCGCCAAACCGATCGCGATCCGCCTTCAGCGGGCCACATTCCGAGCGGGCGACGCCGCGGCCGAAACTGTAAAGCAGATGCACCTCCGGCCCGCTACCTGGCTTTCTTCAGTTCCTCGTCGATGACCTTCCGCATCGCCGGCAGGTCCAGCGCGCCGTTGTATTTTCGACCGTTGAGGAATACCGAGGGGGTGCCCTCCACGCCCGCGCGGTCGCCGTCCTCCATGTCTCGCGCGATGGTGGCCTTAGTTTTCGCGGAATCGAGGTCTGCCTCGAAACGCTGCATATCGAGGCCGGCAGTTCGGGCCAGGGCCAGGATCACGGGACGGGACAACTCGCGGCGGTGAGCAAAGAGGGCATCATGCACAGGCCAGAATCTTCCCTGCTGATGGGCGGCGATGGCGGCGGCAGCGGCCAAAGCAGCCTGTGAGTGCATATCCAAAGGAAACTGCTTGAAGATTAGCTTGATCGCCCCCGGATATGCTTCCAGTAACGCATTCAGTTTGGCCACTGCGATCCAACAGTAGGGACATTGAAAGTCGGAGAATTCCACCAGGGTCAGCACTGCGCCCTCGGGACCGCGGACAGGCGACCCGGCGGTGGGAATGGTCACTGGGTCATCCAGAAGCTTGGGAGGCTGCGGCCCCCGGGCCCATTTCGATACCTTCGCGGCTTCGATGGCCTCGTTCTCGTCCTTGCCCGCGCGAATTGCATCCCCCATCGTAGCGGCCAGACCCTTGCTCCACGCGCAGTTCGGGTCCTTGATGCGGCACTCGGCCACCTTCATGCCGCATCCGCAGGCGCAGTCGTGGTTGCGGAGTAGGCGCAGCAGCGCGCGGGTCTTCACCGGCGACATGCCGGAGAAGTCCACCCCCGGCAGGTTGACCACGGTCCTCCAATCCTGTTGAGCGAGCAGCATCGCGGCTCCTAAAACGCAGCAAACGGCGATACTGGTTCCCCTCGCGGGCAGGTGCATAAAGAACATTGTAGCGATCAATCACGCATGGCTTGCCCTCAGCGCCGCCCCGGAATCTTCCAGGTTCCTACTTTCGACTGGGGCCGTCGTCAACTAAGCCGAGTTGGCGGCAACTCACATCTTCGCCGCAAACTGCACGGCGAAGATGGGGTTTCAGCATTTTGTGGGAGATACCCACAGCCTGGACCATTCGCCCCTCGTCTTAGGGCGTTTGNNGACCGTGCCAAGTTGGTTGAGGGCCGCCTCGCTCACTTTTCCTGCGGCGTCCCGTTTGAACTCGATGGTGATGCCGGGAATGTCGGCGAGCTGGAAGGTAGTGCCGCGCTTAGGATTCAGTTTGTAATCGGGTTGTCCGGGAACGCTGACGATGAGGGAGTTCTCACCGCGGAGCGAGACTTTCAGCGGCACCGGAGATCCCTGAATCTCATAGTCGCCGGCGAACGCCTCGATGAAGCTGCGCTGGGTGAGCTGCCGGTCGGGCACGCGGATAAAGACGATGTCCTTCACGTCGGGTTGCAGCGGCATGGAGAGACTGGAGATGTCTCCGTCCATGTCGGTGAGGAAGACGACTTTCATCTTTTCAAGATTATCGAGCGGGTCAGCCGGCACCTGGAACACATCATAGTGATAGTGCTCCAGCGAGCGCGTCACCTTGTTGAGTGTCACCTTGAATTTGTCGCCGTCGGGTGCAATGGAAACAGTCCCATAGCCGGGGTTGGAGTAATCGCCGGCATAATCCTTCAAATCGTGAGACGGATGGGTTCCCAGTTTTCGTGGTGTGTAGCCCTTGTCTTTCGCCTCCTGCTCGGATTTCTTTCCTCCCGTTTCAGCGGCCAGCCCACGCTGGTTCCATGGAATCTGATCGAGGCCGAGCAGCCGGTCGAAGACGTTGTTGGCGACGATTCCGGGCAGCGGGTTCCCGTCCAGATTGGTCAGGACGACAATGCCAATTTGGTCGGACGGAAGAAACGCCAGCTCCGCGCTGAAGCCGTCGATGTTCCCGCCATGCTCCACCTCCTTGTGCCCGCGGTAAGAAGAAAGGAAGAAACCCATTCCATAACTGGCTTCACCGAGTTCTTTATAGGCAGGCGCACCTTGAATGACCATTTGCGGGTTTTGCATCTGCACAGAGTTGTTTTCGGAAAGCAGTTGTTTGCCCGCGACCTTGCCGTGGTTCATGTGGAAGAGCAGATACTTGCTCATATCCTCGACGTTCGAGTTAATTTCGCCGGCCGGACCCATGGCGCAGCGGTTCGGGCATTGTGCGTCGAAGGGGATGCGTCTCAATTCGGCCTTCAAGTCACTGCCCTTGCGATAAGGCTGGGCAAAGTCGGCGCTGTTCTGGGTGTCCAGCTCCGAGAAATTCGTGCCGGTCATTTCCAGCGGCTTGAAGATGCGCTGCGTGATCGCATCCTCCCAACTGGTGCCGTTCAACTGGCCCGCAATATAGCCCGCCGTCATGAACATCAGGTTGTTGTACTGGAATGTCGTGCGCAGCGGCTTGCTGGGCTCCAGATACTGCAAGCGGCGCAACAGATCCTCGCGCGGGAAGTCCGACGTGTACCAGATAAAATCATGCCGCGGAAGACCGGAGCGATGCGTAATCAGATCCCGGATGGTCATCTGCTCGGTGAGCACCGGTTCGTACAGCTTGAAGGTGGGCAGATAATCGCGGACCGGCTTGTCCCAATCGACTTTGCCTTCGTCCATCTCCATGCCCAATGTTGTCACGGTGAAGGACTTGGTGATCGAGCCGATCGCGAAGAGAGTATTCGGCGTGGCCGGCAACTGTTTCTCCAGATCGCGGTAGCCGTAGCCCTTTTTGAGAACTACTTTGTCGCCCTGCACGACTGCGATAGCCAGTCCCGGCACCTTCCAATCCTTCATGGCCTGCGTGATGAAGTCGTCCAGTCCGTCCAGACCGGCCTTTATTGGTTGTGCCGGTGCGGCATTGGCTGCGGATTGCGCGGGCGCACGCTTGAAATTGAGTTCTAGCGATTGGCCCTGCGACCAGGTGCCTGCGATTTCCGTTGCTTCTTTGTTAACGTTGCCTTCGTAAGTCCCATGAACGGCATCGACGGTCAGGCTTAGCTTGGAATCCTTGAGCGAGATCGCGCTCACTGGGATGCCGTTGGCGCCCTGATCGACGCTGTCCAATGTCGCCGTGAGGCTTCCGTCCTTGCCTGCGACTATGTGCAGGGCCAAGTGAAGTTGGGGCCCCCCGGTAGTCAGCGTTCCCAGCCAATCACCGGCAATCTGCGATTGCGCAAGGCACACCGGCGAGAGAGCCAATGCGGAAAGCACAATCGGGGTGAGTTTTCTCAGGATACTGATCTTCATCGGATCTCCTTATCTGCATGGGGGACAGTCACGGACTCCTCCGCGTTGTTCCAGTCGTTGGTCAAAAACACGAGAACAGACTGAGGCCGCAGTTCCCGCTCGCCGCTAGATCGTATGCACTCTACGGCTGAATGGTTCCGTCTTTCATGATATGGACGCGGCGAATCGGCGATCCCCATACTGCACCCTCGCAGGTCCAAGCGTGCTCCAGGTCCTGCACTCGATCCCGATTAGGTCTCCCCTCAGCACGAACTGGAACATCGTGGCGCTGTCATGTTGATACATGTCCATGGGCGTTTACGGCTCACCAGTGTCTGCTTTCTCGGCCGGCGCAGGTGCGGGCGTGCTGTCCCCACCGTGCATAAACAGCGTCAACTTTGCCGAACCCCACTAGACTCAGGCGCATGGTCGTCTCCGCGTTTAATGGCGTCTACGATCATCCGGGTGACGCAATCCTCGCCGAATTCCGAACTGATCAGCATGTGATATTGGTGCGGATCGTTCCAATTGCACCCGAAATACATCCGGATGTAGTCGGCGCGCTGCCGATCGGTCATTCGGATCAGACGGTCGATGTCGGCGGCAGCCGCCACCCGTTTCTGGACACGGGCGATTCGATCCCGCCACGGAGCGTAAATGAAAACATGAAGGACGTCCTTCATGTGTTGCAGCACGCATTGACCTCCCAGGCCGACGATCACACAATTTCCCCTCGAATACGCTTCGGTGATGAGGTCCCGGCCGCGCGCAGCCATGGCTTCCACATCGAAGACTTCTAGGCCAGTGACCGTCGCGATTCCCTCGAATGCCCCGTGCCAAAGGCCGCTCCGGCTGGCGCGGTGCGCGGAAAGGTCCAACATCATGCAAGCGGAAAAGCGGATCGATCGGAAATTCGAAGTAGCTGGAACAGAGCGCGCAGCAATCCTGTACTTATCCACACCATCATGCCGCGATGTCAACATGGATTCCCACCCGACCAACGATTCTATGTCCTTATTTCTTAGCCAGTTGTTTGAATCCTAGGGTCGAGCCGGCGAGGCACGGATGCTACTGTTTGGACGGCGGGAACCGGACTGCGGTCTGCCCCCCCAAAAAACCTCGCCTCACGATGCAGGCCCGGCTTTTCTACTGATGAACCATGTGCTTCCCGGAAGATCCTTCGATGCCGCCATCGGTCGACTGGTGGCTGGTGCGCAACAACGCGACGTCTGCCAGGGAGGGCCGGTGTCTGCTATTCGCCTGCCACTCCCAATCGCTTAGAGACTGTCACGCTTGCCGCACGATTGCCTGGTGCAAATACTATGACCATTTAGGAGTGCGCCAGCACGATCGGCTGGCGCTCGCAAGATGGGATGACGACGGAGGGCAAGCGTGCCCGCTATTGTGAGATAGAGATTAGGTTCGCCCTTCCTACTGCTCGCCTTTGCGGTAAGTGTGACTTTGGCCACAGTACCCCCTGCCGCATTACACCCTTGTGGACGAAGAAACCGGTGATATACTTCCAATAACTTGTTTCTCCTGGGGGGGCCTGTGTCAGCTGGACTGGACAATCTCAAGCACGTCGTTGTACTCATGATGGAGAACCGCTCCTTTGATCATATGTTGGGGGCTCTCCACGCCGAAGATGCCCGAATCAACGGCCTCGCCGGCAATGAGACCAATCCGGACACGGCCAACGAACCGGCCCAAGTCGCGCCGCAGGCCGAGTTCCAGAGCCAGCTCGATCCCGACCCCGACCATTCCTTCCCCGCGGTGCAGAAGCAACTGTTTTTCGGCACTCCGGGGCCGCCGGCGGTTGCCGCAATGCAGGGCTTCGTGCAGAGCTACTGGGACCAGCAGCACAACGTCGCGCACTCCCATAAGATCATGTACTGCTTTGCGCCCGGCAAGCTTCCCGTGCTGCACACGCTGGCGCAAAGCTACGCCGTGTTCAATGGCTGGTTCTCTTCCATCCCGGGTCCCACGGTCTGCAACCGCGCCTTCGCTCACTACGGAACTTCGTTCGGTCAGGTGAACCTGGATATTTTCTACGTTAAGGACGCCTCCGAGAGCATCTACGAGCGGATGCTCGCGGCCGGACGCACCACCAAGCTCTATTATTTCGATCCGTCAAGTTCCACGCAGGAAGTGGTCAATCTGCTAAAAAACCAGCCGCAGATCTTTGGCACCTACCAGCAGTTCCTGGAGGACTGCAAGAATAACGCGCTGCCCGACTATAGTTTCGTCGAGCCCAACTACAGCGATCACCCCGGAGACGACGGCGGAGAATTGCTGGCGTCGGACCAGCATCCGGATCACGACGTGCAAGCGGGCGAAGTCTTCATCGCGTCGATCTACGACGCCATCCGCCAAAATCCGGATCTCTGGCAAAGCACCGCGCTGCTGATCACCTACGATGAGCACGGCGGGATTTACGATCACGTGCCGCCGCCGGCCTGCATCCCGGATGGATTCCATGCGCCGCTCGCGGACACTAACAACATGCCGTTCGCCTTCGACCGGCTGGGCGTGCGCGTGCCCTCGATTCTTGTTTCGCCCTGGATTGCCAAAGGAACCGTGGTGCCAGGCCCGGAAGATCCGGCAAACGGGCGCGTGTTCGAGCACGCTTCCATTCCCGCGACCATTACGCAGCACTTCATCGGCAATTACGACAACCGCACCCCGCGCGAGAAGGCCGCGCAAACCTTTCTCGACTTGCTGACCGATGAAATGCGGCCCGATTCAGACTGCCCGACCATCGAGTTCGAATAGGAGATACCTAGATGGCACAGCCGCCAGTGATCCGCGTTCCGAAACCGGCACGCAGTTCTTACCAGCCGAACCGGCCGCTCTCGAAGAGTTCCTTGCTGCAGAGCCAGGTGAAGCATTTTCGCGACTTGGAGAAGGATCTCCCGCCCGAGCGGCAGACGGGCATCCCCATTGACTCGATCACCACAGAGGGCCAGGCGGCCGAGTACATCCGGCGCATGACCGTGCAGCTCCATCGGCCTCCCGGAGGAGTGTAGAGATGCGAAAGACCAGCATCCCCGTTTTCATTGCCTGCCTCGCACTCTCGGCCGGCGCTCACGCGCAGGAGACCCAGTTGGGCTCCGATTTCCGCCGTGAGGGCGCGGCGATCGAGCAGGATTGCTCGAGCTTCAACTTCAAATCATTGGGCAGTTGCGCCTACACCCTGTTTACGGACCATCCCATGCACATCGCCGCCGGCAGCATCGCTGCGCAGGACGGCTTCGGTCTTGGGCCGGCGTTCGTGGCGCATTGGACGCCCAACGAATCCTGGCGTCTGAGTTGGGATGTGGATGCGATCGTCTCCACCAACGCATCCTGGCGCGCGGGCGCGTACATGACGGCGATTTGGGATCGCCACAGCCGCATCGTGGTCAAACCGGGCGGAACCGGCGCGGGCGCGTCCAACCTCACGGTCCGCGAGGATCCGGTATTTCACTTACTGGTGCAGAACATTTCCCTGAAAACGCTGGACTATTTCGGTATGGGTCCTGACACCGGCGATACGGCTCGCTCCTACTTCGGAATGCGCGAAACCATCGCCGCAGTGAACGCGACTTGGCCCGTTCTGCAGCAGTGGCACATATCGCTTTACGCGGAGGCCAATGGCCGCTTCGTGGACATTCGCCCGAGCACCGGCCAGTCCAGCCCGTCCATCGAACAACTATACTCGCCGGCCACGGCGCCCGGGTTGGGTAGCCAACCGGCGTTTGCGCAGTTCGGTGAAGGAGTGCACATCGCTCCGTCTTTCGCCGGCGGCCACGTCCGGCTGAATTATTCCGTGATGTTCAAAGAATACGAGGCGCCAGGCGATTCCACGTATTCGTTCGAACGCTGGACTACCGATCTGTCCCACCAGTTCCCGATCTACCGGCGGACCCGTGCGCTGGCGCGGAACGGCTTCAACGGGCCCGACGACTGCTCGGTGAGCGCAGGCGAGCATACCTGCCCCGCCGTGACCCGTAACCTGGAGGGCAGTTTCACAGCGCGGTTCCTGATGAACCAGTCGATCACGCCGGCGGGGCACGTGGTGCCCTTCTACTTTCAGCCGACGCTGGGCGGCTCGGATATCGACGGCAATTCGGCACTCCCGAGCTACCAGGACTATCGCTTTCGCGGGCCGAACGATCTGCTGTTGCAAGCGGCCTTCGAACATTCGATTTACGGCCCGCTCGGATTTACAGCGATGGTGGACGAAGGAAAAGTCGCGCTGCGGCGGAGCGATCTCGATTTCACGCATCTGCGCCATAGCTATTCGGTGGGGCTGACGCTGCGCGCGGGAGCATTTCCGATGGTCCGGCTGCTGTTTTCGTTTGGCGGCCGGGAAGGCACTCACACAACCTCCGCCATGGATGGCTCGCTTCTGGGCGCCTCCACGCGCCCGAGCCTGTACTGACAACGCGCGGTTCAGCTTTGCGCAGCGATGTTTCCGGCGAGGACCCCCATCGACTTGACGCGGCGCCGTGATTCCCAATACGGCATTTCACCGCGAGCCGCCGCGAAGGAGCATTGGCTGTTCAGAGGCGTCGCGCTGCTCTCAGCTCCAGCCGGTACCGTCGCAGCGCAAGCCGACGTTCAGTCCGCTGCGCCCACCACATCGAAAAATAGGCGTACAGATCAGCCAATATTGAATCCGCCGTTCCGGAGGCCATACGACAAATGTTATAGGCACCATCTGCGGATTTCTAGCCGGATGCCGGACAAATCGGTACTGGAAAGGTACTATGTCGCCTGGTGGATCGGGCTCGCGAAGAAAAGTTCCGGGGGACGGCACGATCGCTTGTGCCGAGGCGATATCGACGGGGCGCTATGCTGCGGTTGAATTTAGCGGGCGCGCAACTCGACGTCGGGGGCCTCGGGGTAGCCGAATGGTTGCCGATATTGGCAGACAACGGGTGCTTACTGCGCCAGCCACAGCAGCGGCGTGAGCCCCGCCACCGCCAGGGCGCCCAGCAGGCTCAAACTCAGCACGCCGGTCTTGCGGTCGCTCAAGGAGAAGGAGTAAATGCCTTTGACCAGGTTATTGCTGGAGGCGGCAATCAGAATCGCCGCCGCCGCCACGCCCAATGGTGCGCTGCCGCCGCCGGCCTGCGTCATTCCCATGATGAACGGATCCACGTCCGTCACGCCCATCAGGGCCGCCAGCGAGTACACCCCCGCCTTGCCGAGGTAAGTCACCACCAGGTGGGTGGCCACCAGCATGGTGACGAAGAGCACCGCGAAGCCCAGGGCTGCGCGCAGTTCCAAGGGGTTCTTTGGCTCGAACTCACGCGCGACGTCTCCCGCCTTGGCATCGGGAACCCGGCTCCACAACCACCCGGACGCGATGCTGGCTCCCGCAAGGACCAGAAACGGCACTCCCAGAAGGGTGATCAGGCTTCGGTTGAAGATCATCACCAGGCCGGCCAGCCGCAGATACATCATGCCGGAGGCGACCAGGGTGACTCCGGAGAACAGGTGCGGCCGATTCTCCCGTTTGGCGCGCTTGGCCAGGACCACCGTAGTCACCGTGGAAGAATAGGCGCCTCCCAGCAATGCCGCCAGCATCACACCGCCCTGTCCCTTGGTGACCTTCTGGATCACGTAACTGCCGTAGGAGACGGTGCTCACCGCCACCACCACCAGCCAGACCTTGGCCGGATTGATGGCGAACGCTCCAAATTCGCGGTTGGGAAGCACCGGCAGAATCACCGCCGTGACCAGCAGAAACTTGGTGAAGGTGAGGATCTCTTCCGGTGCGACACGCTGGGTGAGGCCTTCCAGCGCGCTCTTCAACTCCAGCAGCAACATGCTGGCCACGGTCAGAGTGGTGGCGATCCAGAACTGTTCGCGATACACCAGCGCGGCTGCTATGTAAGTGGTCAGCGCCGACATCTCGGAGGTCACGCCGGCCGTTCCGGATTGCAGCTTGTTGCGGTACGACAGCATCAGGAAGCCTGCCACCACCGCGAAGCCCAGGGTCACCGGCAGAATTTCTCCTCCCGCCAGGAGGGAGATGCCATAGGCGATGAGGCCGATGAGAGGATAGGTGCGCACGCCGCCGAACGAGAACTGTCCGGTGCCGGTGCGGCGCTCCTCACGCTCCAACCCGGTCAGGAAGGCAAGAAACAGGACCAGCAGAATCTTGACGCCTTCCGGCGGCAACAATTTATAGAGATCGTTGAGCAATCAGTACAAGCATATCCGATTTCTCCACAGCGGATAGGATGGGTGGCGTCGTGAGGGTGCGGGACATCAGAGTGGAGCATCGCTGATTCGCCAGGGAACAGCGAGTTTCTGAGCGTACGACTTACGCCTGGCACCCTGAGAAGACTGCGGAGGAGCCCCGCCAGGGGCGAAAGAGAGTAGCCCAGCGCGTGAGCGCTGGGAATCCGGCATCGAGACGCCTAGCCCCGGAACGGGGCGGAAGAGAACGGCCACGCCCGCTAGCGGGCACGCGGTCTCTTTCGCCCCGTTCCGGGGCTGGATGGGTTCACGGCTGGCCCCAGCGCTCGCGCGCTGGGCTACTCTCTTTCGCCCTGACGGGCTGACTCGCGCGTCCTCGGCCTCAACTTCTATGTCCCGCACCCGCGTCGTGACCGGATTGGCGCGGCCGCTGCGCAGGTTAGCGCGCCTTGCGCCAGATCCTTCAATTCTCGGAAGGCTTTTCTACGCGGTCAACGACGAGGACCTCGACGGGCGCCTTGGTAGGTTGCAGCTTCAACCCCAGTTGCTGCTGGATTGCGGTGAACAGATCCGGAGGCGCCGCGGGATCGTCGCTCGGGGCCGGGACCCTAACCCCAAGGCCGCCGAACTGAGTCTCATCGGGCGTCCATTTCAACTCGAAGTCGAACCTTCCCGAGAGCCCGGTTTGATCCACCACCGGCCGATCCAGGACGGCGGTCTGCATCGCGCCGGCAAAGTCCGCCATGGTTGCATTCCTGGCGGGCAACACCCCGAGTCCTCGGAAAAACAGGCCGGGAAGGCCGTTCGGATCGCCGACGCTCTTGGTGAGCTTTGGTCCATTCTTTCCAACCACGATCGCGAACACGGAAAGCTCTTTCTTGTCGCGATGGAAGGTGAGCCGGAAGCGATCCGTCAGCAACTTCTGCACCATGGTCTTCCACTGTTTATCGTTGGGCTGACCCTCCCCGTCGGGCTTGGCACTCAGATCGTACTTCTCCGATTCGATCCAGGCCGGCCCTCCCGTGATCTGCCGTGCATGAAGCCCATAGGCGAACGTGATGAGATCGCTCAGAGACGTATTGATCGTGGAAAAATTACGGCCGCGCACCATAAAACCTTTGCCCTGCGTTTCAGGACTGCTCGGCTTGATGGTGGCCACTTCAAACACCGGATTGGCATCCGCCGCCATCGGCTTCAGCCGTACCGGAGGCTCCGGAATCGGCCACGCCGTCTCGTCGGTGACATGCTTCAGGTTCAGGGGTATCGGTGAGCCTCCCTGGGTCCAGATGCCTGTGATCGAGGCGCCGTCCGCATTCACCTTTCCCTCATATGTGCCGCCTATTCCAGGGATCGATATTTTTACAGTCGAACCTTGCACAGTGACCGCGCCAGCGACGCCCTGCCCTGATTGGTCGATGCTGTAAAAGACGGCTTTCAGGCCGCCCCCATCGGCCTTCGAAACCTTGACCACCGTCCGCAGTTCTTGTTTGCCAGCCAGTAACGTGCCCTGCCAAGTGCCGGTTATATCCTGGGCGAACAACGCGCCTCCCGGCAACACAGCGAGGGCAATAATCAACAGCATCAGCTTCTTCATGCCCGATCTCCTGGAAAAACTTGCTGTATTCTGGCCAAATCTCGCCGATTGAGGCGACGAGTTCCCTTCGTGATGGTATCGCATGGCCCTGCTGCCGGTTCCCCGGGAAGGATAAACGCGGCCGCCGTGATGACGCACCATGTGCTGACGGCGCTCAAACGGTTGGCGCTGCCGGAGAAATGGCTGACCGCGCGAGGGAAGCGGCTGCGGTTCCGGAAAAGAGTTCCAGCAGCTTCCCGTGCATGACATCCGCCAGCAGGCCATGCTTCATGCGCTGCATCTCTTACGGCTGAATGGTCGCCCTCAGGACTTCCGAGCCGCTTGGAGCTTTTGCTCTAAGTTCCTGCTCGGCGGTAACAAACACATCGAAACTCTTCAACGGAGTGACGGTTTCGAAGGTCGCCTTTAGGTTCTTATCCATTTTCAGTTGGCCTTGATTCTCGGAGTTTCCGCCCCGTTCCTGCAACCAAACAACATACGCGGCTGCGCGTGGCGTCAGATTCGCAAGATTGGCGAGATGCCGAACTGTCATCTTCAGCCTCGTGTTGCCGTTCTTGTCCTTGCTGATCGCAACCTCGGCCCGAGCACCTGGAACGATAGACGCCGCAGTCATTGGATACTTCTTGGCTGCATACGCGACCGCACAGAGCAGCGCGAACGTCAAACAGATTGTGTAAAGCTTTCGCATCGGACACCTCATACTTCCGGGATTCCATTTTGGACTCCCAGGTCGTGTTCAGTATACACCCGGCCGCCATCCTTCGATCCTTGCTGGTCCGCTACCAATGCTCATCGAGCGCGACGCGAACGGGAGCACTCACGCTTCTTGCGGAGTGCCTCCAAGGGATGTACCTTGAAATTGATCGCAAGGTATTCTTATGAAAACAGACAAACCCGAACCAACATCCTGTCCATTGATGACCACATCGTCCGGCCGCCCCGTCGGCGACAACCAGAACTCCGTCACCGCGGGTCCCCGGGGCCCGGTCCTGATGGAAGATTATCTTCTTTTCGAGAAGATGGCCCAGTTCAATCGCGAGCGCATCCCGGAACGCGTCGTACATGCTAAGGGAGCCGGCGCGCACGGCAGGTTCACCGTTACCGGCGACATCGCCAAATACACAAGCGCCAAGCTCTTCAGCCAGATCGGCAAGCAGACAGACGTATTAGCCCGCTTCTCCACCGTGGCCGGCGAAAAGGGCTCGGCCGACACCGCCCGCGACCCCCGCGGATTCTCCATTAAGTTCTATACGGAGGAAGGCAACTGGGACATGACCGGCAACAACACTCCCATCTTCTTCGTCCGCGACCCGCTCAAGTTCAGCGACTTCATCCACTCCCAGAAGCGCATCCCCGCGACGAACCTGCGCGAGCCAACGGTCATGTGGGATTTCTGGTCCCTCTCCCCCGAATCGCTCCACCAGGTCACAATTCTCTTCTCCGACCGAGGCACTCCCGATGGCTACCGCCATATGCACGGCTTCTCCAGCCACACCTTTAGCCTGATCAACGCCAAGGGCGAACGCTATAGGAGTTTCCTCAGATTTTGA
>PLOR01000065.1 GCA_003142185.1 Bryobacterales bacterium | reverse complement strand
CAAAATATGAGGAAACTCCTGAACAGTATTCCCTTGACATCGGCCGGCCTTCTCATGGAAGCCCCTGGGGCCCGGCAGACCTAGCGAATACCGCCGCAGACCACTTCTCGCGTGTCCTTCCAGAGCAGCGAGACGTGCCGGTAACCACACCCGCGCATGATTCGAAGGTCGTCAGCTTCCGTCTGCGGCTGGTCGCATTCGTTGCGTTGGAGTTCGTCAATGAAACGGCGCGTGTCGGTCGCCGTGCGAAATCGAGGGTCCCGGCCCTCGGCGCGATCCACGATTCCCGCAACTCGCATTTGTTGCGTGAGAGCTTCCAGAAACTCGTCCTCCGACACCACTAGATCGGCGTTGAGGAACCAGCCGTCTTCTTTCAGCCGCGCGCGGCAGCGTTCCATCAACTCCGCCTTCTCTTGCAGATTGAGATGATGCAGAGCGTAGGCCGAAACCACCGCATCGGCGGACTCGATCTCCGCCCCAAACGTTTCCGCCTGGCGCAGGTCCCCGATCACGAACTCCACACGCTCCGCCAAACTCCCCAATCTTGATTTGGCCGTGGACAACATTTGCTGAGAGCCATCGATGGCCACGGCGCGGCAATTGGGGAACCGGCGCAACAGCCGGTCCAGCAGGAACCCGGTGCCTGTGCCCAAGTCCACCACCAACCGCGGATCGGGCGTCGACGCCGCCAGCGCCGCCATGATCACCTCAACCATCTTGTGCCGGTTGGGATGCATCAGGTCCATGTCGGCATCGTAGGCGGCCACGCGTGCTGAAGTCTCGTAAGCCTGAACCGAAGACGAATCCATGGGTTCATGATGCCACAGGGTAGTGGGGCAGGTCCCCGACCTGCCAACTCGCCGGCCCCTAATGTTGGCAGGTCGGGGACCACACCTGTCCAAATTAGGTTTTTCGAAAAGCCAATTTGGACAGCAAAACGCCAGCGGTTCAGCCGAGCCGCCGTGAAGGATGCCTCGAAAGCGCCGCCAGAGCGTGGTTCGGCCCTGTTCTGCCTCAGAAACAGTGCGCCGCTGGCCGGGTCGCAATTCGGACAGCATCTGATCGGGCTAGCCAACCTGGTTTTCAGGTCTGGCAGCCGGATATGTGGAATCAAAGGCTTGGCCTGTCCAATTGCGGTCATTCCACGCTAATTTGGACAGGTGTGGTCGGGGACCTGCCCCACTAGCGTTGTTACACTATGTTTAAGATCTTGGGCCGGTTCTACAATCACGCCGAGCTTATCGAGCAGCGCCAGCGCTGGCGGCAGGAAGGTAAGACTGTCGTTTTCACCAATGGATGCTACGATCTGCTGCATCCCGGGCACATCAAGACCCTCGAGGCGGCGCGGTCGCTGGGTGACGTGCTCATTTTGGCCCTTAACTCCGACGACGGCACTTGCCGCATGAAGGGGCCTGCGCGCCCAATAATTCCCGAGAACGAGCGCGTCGGACTGGCGCTGGCTCTCCAAGCCGTCGATGCCGTCACGCTTTTCGATGAGGAGACGCCCCGCGCCCTGATCGCCGCCGTTCTGCCCGACGTGCTGGTCAAAGGCGCCGACTGGTCCCATTTTGTGGCCGGCCGCGAGGAAGTGGAGGCGGCAGGAGGCAAAGTCGTCACTTTGCCTCTCGAATCGGACTATTCTACTACTAATATAGTAAAATTGATCGCCGCCGGACACCACCCTTGACCCACCCCGCGATTCGAGATCTGTTTCTGGAGCTGGGACGCCACCCCAGCTTCGCCGAGGTAGTCCGCAAGCTCGCCGGCGATGGCACGGCCAGTTTATCTGGCTTAACCAGCACCGCCAAGGCCGTGTACTCGGTTCTGCTCTGGCAGACCATAGGCCGTCCTCTAATAATTGTCGTAGATGGCAATCAGGAAGCCGAGGCGCTGTCGGAAGCCGTCGAGACGTTCTTCCGATTGTTGACCACCGAGGATCGTGACGGCCCGCAATTGCTTCCGGCGCTGGATGTTCTACCGCTGCAAAAGCTCTCCCCGCATGCCGAGATCCTGGAGGCGCGTGCGGTCGGGTTGTGGCGGCTGGCTACCGGCCGCGCGCCCATCACGGTGCTGCCGGTGGCTTCGGCCCTGCTGCGCATCGAGCCCGGCGACTACTACCGGCAGCTCGCCCTGCGGCTGAGGGTGGGCGACGAGCTGCCTTTGGAAGAAGTGGTCGCGCATCTGGAAAGCGTCGGCTATGAGCGGCGCGAGCCGGTGGAAATGGTGGGGGAATTCTCGGTGCGCGGCGGTATTCTAGACGCCTTCTCTCCCGAAGCCGCCAAACCGGTACGCATCGACCTGTTTGGCGATTCAGTGGAATCGATTCGCCGGTTCGACGTGGAATCGCAGCGCTCCGTACTGAAAATCGACGACTGCACCCTGTTGCCGCTCACCGAATTCCAGAAATCGCGCCAGCTTCTAATCGAGTTGCGCGACCTGATGCAGCAGGCCGACACGCCCGAGCGCGAACTGCCGCCCGCCGGAGAGCCGTTTGCCGGTTGGGAGCCGCTATCGGCGATGGTGCGCGCGAAAACCGGAGCGGTCCTCACCCTGGCCGACAAGCCGCTCGTTATCTGGGACGAACCGGGCCAGGTGCGCAGCGCCGCCGAGCGGCTCTGGAAGCGTCTGGAGCAGATCGAGCCCTCGCCGGTCTACGCTCCCGGCAGCATTTTCTACCGCTGGGAGGAGTTCCAGCAGTCGGCCCAGGCGCTGCCGCAACTCGTGATGGAGGAACTGGAAATTGGCGTGGGCGCGTCGGCCCACATATCGACCCGGCCCTCGCAGCGCTTTCACGGCAACGTCCAGGTGGCCATCGCCGAAGCGCGTACGCTGGTGGAGTCGGGGAACCGGGTGGCTTTCTTTGCGCCTGCTACAGGTGAAGTAGAAAGGCTGGCTGACGTCCTCAACGAGTATGGAGTGGCTTACCAGCTCGGCGTGGAGCAGTTTGAGTCCACTCCGGCCTATCTCGCGGAGCGCGTCTACATGTCCGGCTCGGTGGCCAGCATTCACCTCGTCAAAGGGCTGATCCGGCGCGGCACGGCATTCCAGGATTCGAAACTGGTCGTCTTCGGTTCCGAGGATCTCTTTGAAGCTTCCGAACTGGTCGCCCAGGCTCCCGCCGGCAAGCCGGCGCTGGGGGCGTTCTCCGCCGATCTGATCGATCTCAAGCCCGGCGACTTCGTGGTACACGCCGACCACGGCGTAGCCCAGTTCCTGGGTCTGCGCGAGATCGCCCTGGGCGACGCCAAGGGCGACTACATGCTGCTCGAATACGCCGCCGGAGCCAAACTCTACGTCCCGCTGGCGCGCATGGACCTGGTCGAGCGTTTCCGCGGCGCCGGCGAAGGCAAACCCGCCCTCGACCGCATGGGCGGCGCCACTTGGACCAAAACCAAATCCCGCATCAAGGCCAAGATGCGCGACATGGCGGACGAGCTGTTGAAGCTCTACGCCACGCGCAAAATGGCCGACGGGTTTTCGTTTTCCGCCGACAGCAACTGGCAGCGAGAATTCGAGGACGCTTTCGATTTCACCGAGACCCGGGATCAACTAACCGCCATTCGCGACATCAAGCGCGATATGGAAGGCCCCCACCCGATGGATCGCCTGCTTTGCGGCGACGTGGGCTACGGCAAGACCGAGGTGGTAATGCGGGCCGCCTTCAAAGCCCTCGGCGATGGGCGGCAGGTTGCCATGCTGGCTCCTACTACAGTTTTAGCATTTCAGCATCTCGAAACCTTCAAGCGCCGCTTCCAGCCGTTTCCGGTGCGGGTCGAAATGTTCAGCCGCTTCCGCTCACCCAAGGAACTCAAGGCCGGCCTGGCGGATCTGGCCGAAGGCAAAGTGGATATTGCGATCGGGACCCACCGGCTGCTGTCGCAAGACGTCGAGTTTCGCGACCTGGGTCTGGTCATCGTGGATGAAGAGCAACGCTTTGGCGTCAAACACAAAGAACGGCTCAAGCAATTGAAAAAGCAGGTGGATGTTATCGCCATGAGCGCTACTCCCATCCCCAGAACACTACATATGTCGTTGCTGGGATTGCGCGACATGTCGGTGATCGAAACTCCACCCAAAGACCGGCTCGCCATTCACACCGTGGTCGCTCCGTTTCAGCCGGAACTGATCCGCGCGGCGCTGGAACTCGAATTGGGCCGGGGCGGCCAGGTCTACTTCCTGCACAATCGCGTGGATTCCATCTGGGAGCGAGCTGCCAGCATCCAGGAACTGGTTCCCAATGCGCGCATCGGCGTCGGCCATGGCCAAATGGCGGAGGCGGAGTTGGAGCGAACCATGCTGAAATTCATGCGGCACGAGTTCGACATCCTAGTCTGTACTACAATAATAGAAAACGGCCTCGACATTCCACGTGCAAATACTATGATTATAGAGAACGCCGAGCGCTATGGCTTGAGCGAGCTCTACCAGTTGCGTGGCCGTGTGGGCCGGTGGAACCGGCGCGCGTATGCATACCTGCTCATTCCACCCGATACGGAGCTGAGCGAGATTGCCCGCAAGCGGCTAGCGGCACTCAAGGAATTCAGCGACTTAGGCGCTGGATTCAAAATCGCCGCGCTGGATCTGGAACTCCGCGGCGCGGGCAATTTACTGGGCGGCGAGCAGCACGGCCACATCAACTCGGTCGGCTACGACACTTATGTGCGGCTGCTGGATGAAACCGTGCGCGAATTGAAGGGCGAGGAAGTGGTGCCGGAAATCCACTCGTCGGTGAATCTCGGCTTGGACATACGGATTCCGCCCGACTATATTCCCGACGAGAACCAGCGGTTGCGCGCGTACCGCCAGATCGCCAGCGCGAGCGACCCAGCCGGGCGCGAGCGTGCCGAAAAGGAACTGGAGGACCGCTTCGGCACAGTGCCGGAGGCAGTCCGCACCTTGCTGGCGTACTCCGCCATCAAAACGGCTGCCCAGCAGTTAGGCATCGAGAGCATCGACCGCCGCCATAACGTCTTAAGTATCAAGTTCCACCGCGAAACACGGGTGGATCCGGCGCGGCTCATGCACCTGGTCGCGAAAACTCCCGGCGCCCAGTTCACTCCGGCAGGCGTATTGCTACTCCCCCTGGATGGACAGCCATCGGCGCGGGAGATCCTCGCCTTCCTCGATGCCAGGCTGGAGCAAATGCGTCCGCCGGGGTAGGACAGACGATCGGTTTTTGTCGTCTGTCACGGTGTTGTGCCTTGCCAGGGGTGACAGACCACAAAAAACCATGGTCTGTCCTACCTTTACAGGCCAAGCCGGGCCTCTCCACGATGGTAGAATGGAGCCTTAACAGCTATGATTCGCAGGTTTGTAGTAGTCATAATGGCAGCCTTGCCGATGGCGGTTGCCGCGGATATCCGCGTGGTGGAAGAAATTGCCGCCAAAGTAAATGGGGATATCGTCACTCGCGGCGAATTGGACGAGCAGCGGAGGGAACTGGAAGCCTTTCTGCGCCGGGATCGGCACCTGAGCGGAGTCGAGCTCACCTCGGCCGAACAGGAGGAAGGCAAGAACTTCCTGCGGGACAAGATCGACCAGTTGCTGATGGTGCAGAAGGCCAAGGACCTGAACATCAGCGTGGATGGCGAGGTGGCCAAACGGCTGGCCGAAATGCAGGTGATGGCCAAGATCACCGACCCCGACAAATTCCACGACTACGTCCGCGACAACTCGGGCATGCCGTTTGAAGAGTTGAAGCAGAAGATGACGAACGAAATGCTGTGGCATCAACTGATCGGCCAGGAGATCGGCGCGCGCATGGCCATTCCCGAGCCCGAGCTGCGCAAATACTATGATGCGCACCCGGCGGAGTTCGTGCGCAAGGCGCAGGTCTTCCTGAGCCAGATCCTGATCTCGACCGAAGGCAAGACGCCGGAGCAGGCGGCGGCCGCCGAAACCAAGGCCAAGGATGTGGCGGCGCGGGCGCGCAAGGGCGAGAAGTTCACCGAACTGGTTGCCGCTTTTTCCGACGACAAGGAAACAGCCAACGGGGGCGGCTCCCTGCCGCCGCGCGAAAAAGGCATGTCGCTGCCGCCAATCGAAGAGTTCGCGTTCAAGGAGAAGAAGGGCTCGGTTTCCGACCCGATCAAGATCGCACAGGGCTTGGTGATTCTGCGCATCGACGAGCGCTATGAGGCGGGGCAAGCCTCGTTCGACGAAGTCAAGGAGCGGATTCAACAGATACTGACCGAACCGCAACTCGAGACCAAGGTCCGCGTCTACCTCACCAAACTGCGGCTGGACGCGTTCCTCGAAGTCAAGGAAGGCTACGTGGATACCGGCGCCGCGCCCGGCAAGGACACCCACTGGCACGACATCGCGCAATTGAAGCCGCAGACCACCACCAAGGAAGAAGTCGCCGCCACACACAAGAGGCACAAGCACTTCCTGTTCGTCCCCATTCCGGGAACCACGGCCACCAAGGGCACCACGCCCAACATCGACACGTCCAGGCTGGGCGAGCGCGCAACGCCGGCTGCGCCCGCAACACCCGACGCGCCCGCAACGCCAGTTCCGCCCGCAACGCCTGACGCGCCCGCCGCCGTGCCGGTCAAACCATGAAGTCGCCTTACGTCAACGAGCTCGAACCCAGCAAGGTGATCACCGGCAGCTTTCTGGTGCATTCCAAGGAAATCCGCCAAAAAAGGACCGGCGAGCTCTATCTTTCGCTGCTCCTGGGTGACCGCACGGGCGACCTGGACGCCAAAATGTGGGACAACGTGGCCGAGGTTGTGGAGACCTTCGAGCGCGACGATTTCGTCAAAGTGAAAGGGCTGATCCAGGTCTTCCACAACCGGCCGCAGTTGACTATACACAAAATCCGCCGCATGGAAGAAGGTGAAATCGAGTTCGCCGACTATTTTCCTTCTTCCAAGCGCGACCCGCAGGAGATGTGGATCGAGCTGCGCGCGGTGGTGAACTCGATCGGCAACCCGCACTTGCGAGCCTTGCTCAACGCCATGCTGGACGACGAAGACATCGGGCGGCGTTACCGCCTGGCGCCGGCCGCCAAGCAGATCCACCACGCCTTCCTGGGCGGCCTCATCGAGCACGTGCTTTCGTTGTGCGCCCTGGCTCGCATCACCGCCGCGCACTACCGGGCGGACCTCGACCTGTTGCTGGCGGGCGTGGTGCTCCACGATATCGGCAAGATTTACGAGCTGAATTACGAACGCGGTTTTTCCTATTCTCCCGAAGGCCAGTTGATCGGCCACATTAATATCGGGGTGCGCATGGTGGGCGACAAGCTCCGCGCGCTGCCGGACTTTCCGCCCACTCTGCGCACGCTGGTCGAACACATGGTCCTCAGCCATCATGGCCATCTGGAATTCGGCTCGCCCAAGCTGCCGCAATTCCCCGAGGCGCTGCTGCTGCATTACCTGGACGACATGGATTCGAAGATGGAAGCGATGCGGGCGCTGATTGAAAACGACCGCCAGGTGGAGGGCTGTTTCACCACCTTCAATCCGGCACTGGAGCGGCCCGCGCTGAAGATGGACCGGTTCTTAAACCCGCCGCCGCCGCGGGCTGGCGCACCGGCCGCGGCCGAAAGCGAGGCGGCGCCTGAGACGCCCTCCAAACCGGATGCGCCGCCGGCGCACCCGGCGTTTGTGCCGAAGCCCGATTCGCCGTTTGCCGCCAAACTGCGGCAGGCCGTACAGCCCGCCGCGCCCGGCCAGGAAAAGTGATGCCCAAAACCGCCCGCGATGTCCCGCCGCCGCTCGAACTGGAATGCCTCAACGCCCTGTGGACGCTCGGCGAGGGAAACGTCAAGCAGGTGCGGGAGATCGTCACCGCCCGCCGGCCACTGGCGTACACCACCATCATGACCGTGCTCGATCGCCTGGTGCGCAAAGGCAAGCTGGACCGGCACAAGGCGGGACGCGCTTACGTGTATGCGCCGCGCACGCCGCGCGACGAAATGCGCCGCACCGCCATCCGCGAGCTGTTGGCCAGCTTCTTCGGTGGCTCCGAACGCGAGTTGCTGCGCTTTCTCGGCGCCGAACCGGGCGCCGCGCCGGAGGCGGCTCGCACTCCGCGCAGCGCGCCTGAAGAAGCGCGGATCGATACAGTGCTGCTCTAGAGCGCCGCCATGCTGGTGTTCGCGATTCTCTTTGGCGCGGCGCTGCCGCTGGCCGCGGCTTACGCCTGGGGCGTCATCCTGCTGCGCCGCCTGGCCACTCCTCCCGAAATTGCGCTGGCGGTGGGCGCGGCCTTCGAGAGTCTGCTGGTTTTCCTGCTGTTGGTTTTGCACCTGGCTTGGAAGCCCGCTTTTCTGGTGGTGGGCCTGGCGCCGCTGGCCGTCCTGCCATTCCTTCACCCCATCCGTCTGCGGGACCGGGCGCTCGAGCCGCTCGGCCGCAATGGCCGCATCGCCGCGTGCGTGATCTTCGTTGCTTACGGCGTCTGGTATCTGGTGAACGCGATGGCGCCGGAGATTTCCCCGGACGGCATCACGTATCATCTCGGCCTGCCTTTCGAATACACGCGGCTGGGCCGGTTCCCGGATCGCATCTCTTTCAACGACGCGCTGCCGCACGGCATCGAGATGCTCTTCACCATGGCCTTTGCGTTCGGGCGCCATTCGGCGGCCAAGCTGGTGGAATTCGGCTTTCTGGCCGCCACGCCCACCCTTTTGCTACGCGTCGGCAGGCGCCTCGGGTTGCCGGACCGCGCCTCGCTGGTGGCGGCGGTGTTCTACTTCTGCGCTCCGGTGACGGGCATAACCGGCACCACGTCGTACAACGAAGCCGCGCTGGTGTTCTTTACGCTGGCGGCGTTTTACCTGTTGCTGGTGTGGCGGGACACGGGCCAAGCGTGGTACCTGGCAGCGGCGGGCCTGGCGGCGGGATTCTGCTACGCCATCAAGATGCCGGACGCAATCGTGCTGGCGGGCGCAGCGCTCCCGGTCGCCGTATGGGGGGGCGCCCGGCGGTGGCGCGGGCTGGCGCTGCTAGCGGCGGGCGCAGTGCCGGCCGTGGCGGCGTGGCTGGCGCGCAACTGGGTGATGTCGGGCAATCCGCTGGCGCCCCTCGGCAACGCCCTGTTTCCGAACCCTTATTTTCATCTGATGGCGGAACGCGTTTGGGCGCAGAATATGGCCGACTGGGGGCACGTGGCGCCGCTCGACGCGCCGTGGCAACTGGCTTTCGGCGACGGTTTCTCCGGAACCTTCGGCCCACTCCTGCTGGCGCTGCCATTGGGGCTGCTGGCATGGCGGAGTCGGGCCGCGAGACTGGTGATGGCGGCGGCCCTGCTGCTCGCGCTGCCATGGTATTTCAACCAAGGCGCGCGCTTTCTGATGCCCTCCGCGGCGGTGGCCGGACTGGCACTGGGCGCCGCGCTGGCGCGCCCTTGGCGTGGGCGCTTGGCGTGGGCCGCGGTGGCTCTCCAGGCGATCATCTGCTGGCCGCAGGCGCTCAATCTCTGGCAGCCGGATTACACCTTTCGCCTGCACGGTTTTCCGCTGGCCGCCGCTCTGCGCATCGAGCCCCAGGCCGGTTACCTGGCGCGCACCGTACCGGAATACCAGGTGGCGCGAATGGTGGACCAGCACACTCCGGTGGACGCGCGCATCTTCTCCTTGCAACCAGTGGCGAATGCATACCTGCCGCGCGCCGTGACCGTGAGCTGGCAATCGGCCCAAGGCGAGCGCATCGCCGACGCTCTCCACCGCGCCTTCTATGCGAACCCGATGTACCAGCACCGCGGCCATTGGCCCGCCGAACCGCTGATGGGTCTCCGCTTCCGCCTGCCCGCCGCGGACGAAGGCGAATTCGATATCGCGGAGGTGGAGATTTACTCGAAGGGGAAACGCGTTCCGGTGGCCGCGGATTGGACCCTGATTGCCCAGCCCAATCCCTGGGAGGCGCCGCTGGCCTTGGACCACAACTACGCCACCCGCTGGCGCACGTGGCAGCCGATCGAGGCCGGCATGACGTTCGAAATCGATTTTGCGCACCCCGCGATCGCCGATGCCGTAGCCCTGGTGTCAGACGCGCCGTGTGAAGGCGTGCCGCTGGAAATCTGGGTCAAGCCAACCAACGACGACTGGTGCCTGGCGGCGAATTCCCCGCCCACCGTGGCCAGTTCCGCGGTGCCCCGGCGTCCGGAGGCAGTCGCGGCCCTGCGGAGCGACGGTTTCGGCTACATCCTCGCTCCGGTCGCACAGCGCGGCGAAGGCCTCATCGGCGCGGACATGTTGGCCCACCCGCTGGCTTGGGACCTGGACGCGGTCGCCAGCGCGGGATCGTCGGCCCTGTTCCACGTCCGCTAGCTATAGCTAGCCCTGCGTCTCGGGGATTGTGAGGAAACAGTCCCACCCTACCAGAATTTCAAATACGGGCGGCCTTCCACGAGCCGCAGCAGATAGAGGGCGGCTTCGCGCGCGTGATAATCGCCCCACATCGAGGATTCGCCTGGGCCGGCGCACCAACCGTTCGGCCGGTGATACACGGAGTGCAGAATCAGGCCTTGGTGGTTGGCGTCCAGGCTGAGATACGGCTCGTCGAACAGCGCATTGGCGACGGTGAGCCCGGCGTTCCAGTAGCAGTCGTCTTTCAGATAGCGGCCGAGGCGCAGCAGCCCTTGCACGGCAATGGCGGCGGCGGAGCTGTCGACCGGCTCATGCGCATTGAACGGGTCGGCGGGCCGCTCGCGCCAAGCCCCGAGTTGGGCCAGGCCGGGAGCGCCCGTATCCCAATAGGGGATGCCATCGAGCGGCGTATTGGCGATCCAGAAATCGCACGTTGCCCGCGCCGCCTTTTCCATCGTTGCGCGGAACTCGGCATGGCGTTCCAGGGTCGCGAAGAATTCCAACTGTTCGGCGAAGCCGCACATGGCCCACGCCAGGCCTCGCGTCCAGGTGCTGAACGGCGAATAACCCTGCTGCGAGTTGGGGCAGCGGTAATTGCCGTCGTTGGGATTGAAGATGCTCTCGTGCGCCACGCGTCCGCGCACGTCGTAAGCGTCGCGGCCCTCGCCATAATAGACCGAATATTTCGCCGTGGCGCGGGCGTGGTCCATCAGCCGGTCGAGCAGCGAAATGCGACGGTCGTTCTCGCCCTTGAGCGCGTGCCCCAATTGGTGCGCCACCGCCAGAATGCGCAAGGAGCGGATGGTGTCCACGAACAACGAGTGGGGACCGTTGAAGGAATAGATGTATCCGCCGCCATCGGCCGTGGGCGACCAGCGCGCCGCCTGCACGGCGCCGGAAACCTTGAGCGCCAGCTCGTAAAAACGGCGCTCCCAGGCATCCTCCGCGATGCGGCCTTCGTTCATCAGGCGCAGCAGATTGCCGTAAGTGCTGAGATTCTGGAAGCCATGGTCGTGGACGCCGGTGTGGCTGACATGAATCGCCATCAGCTCGACTGTGCGTGCGCGGCCGATATCGAGAAACTCGCGAACGCCCGTGGCGTCGAATTGCAGGATGGGCGAGCCGAGCTGGAACCCCTGCGTCCATTCCGTCCAGCCGCGGCTAGTGTAGCGGCCGTCGACGGTGAAGACGGGCGAACCCTGCGACGCCTGCCAGGTCTTTTCGAGAGATTGGATTTTTTGCGCCGAAAGATCGAACAGCCGGCGCAGCTTGCCCGCCAGCGCGGCAGGCGTGAGGTCGGAACGGATCTCCATGCTCGGGTAAGCTCATGGTAGCGCCGATAGCCGAGTGCGCGTGGATCAGCATGCGTCCCGCGGTTCTTGGAGATGTATCTGTGCCCTCCCCGATAGGTTAGCGTGCGATGATAAGCGTCGAAAGTGAAGGAACGTGTTTCGAAATCAATTGTGACAGGCTACATCCGATGTCACTGGCCTGCTGCACGAGGACTTCGATGAACGCGTCGGGGTTCAAGTGATACTGATGCACCAGAAAACCATCCGCCGTCAAACACTCAAGGCCGTAAGCTGCCAACGATTCCTTGGGGAAGTGCTTCACGTTGTCGCTCACAATCGCATGCGCTCCGCAGCGGACCGCGGCAGCCACCACGTGTCGATCCTTGGGATCGTTCGTCATCGAAGCAATCAAGCCCTCATAACCGGCGACCATCGCATCGGGAAAGAACAGCTTCATTGTTTCGATCCTGCGCTCAGTTTGCGCTTGCGAACGGCCGAGTTTTCCCTTGAGCGTTCTCTGTAGTTCCTCGATGATGTGTGGCGACCACTTTGGTGTGAAAAAAGCCGGCTCCTCTGCCAACCTGAGCAGGGTGTCTGCTATGGGCATTGGAGCGAGCACGCACGTGTCCAAAACTGCTACATATTGGCTAATCTTCATCGACAGAGGAAGGCTCCAGGTCGTAAAGTCCCTCCTTGGCCTCAGCTTGCGTTAGTTCACGGAGGGCCTTGTGACGAGACGCGTCCCTTTGCGCCTTGTACTGGAAGAGGTCCTGAGCATAAACCCGCCGATGAGTCCCCACCATGTGGTGAGCGATCTCCCCCTTCTCAAGCATATTCACCAAAAACTGCCGCGATACCCCCAGCAGCGTCGCTGCCTCCATAGTGGTTAACTTAGCCTGGCCTTGGACAATCATCACGGACTTTCCTTCGTTGAGAAGTCCAATCAGTTCGACTAGAAACGAGTGCAGAGAGTCGGGCAGGAGCCGGGCTTCTCCGCTCGGACTAACCAACTTGGCCTTTCCGCGCCGAAAGGCCTCGTACAGTTGCTCGATCTCCTTGCGGTCGGGGTCCGAAATTGGAACCTGCCGCCGATCCCCATCCGTCGCAGTTGGCATGCTGTCCATGTCCTCCCTGTTCAATTAGACGCTGCGTCCGCCGTATCCGCTACATACGCTACATATGATATATATGCTACATATGCTATAAATGATCGTACGCTATTATTCGCGCGAATAATAGGCAAAAATGAGGGTGTAGCCATACCCTCATTTGAGGGTAGTCACGTAAACTCCGGGCCCTCAGTCTTCGACAAACGACTTCAGCCTGGCCAGTGCCTGATCCCACTGCTCGGAAACGAGATCGAGGTATGTCTGAATCGCTTCCATCGGCTGCGGATCGAATTCGAATAGCATCTCGCGGCCGGCACGGACGCCGCGCACAATTCCGGCGCCCTCGAGTACCCGAAGATGCTTGGTGATGGCCTGCCGGGTCAGCTTGGAGCCCCCGGCCAACTGGGATATCGAACAGCGCCGCCCCACGGAGAGCTTCGCAACCAGCGATAGCCGCGTCTCGTCGCCGAGCGCGGCGAAGACAGGTGCATGAGCCCTCCGCTTGCCGGCAATGCCGCTATGGCCTTTGTGCGACATGGCATTCAATGTTCTTCATTTGCTCCGTCCAACCGCCGTCATTCCTGCGGAATGCTTCCGCGCGGCGGTCGCTCGGGATCTTGTCGAAGCCGGACTCCGTGAGCAGAAGCAGCGTGCCGCCGGCGGTCTTCTCCAGCTTGAATTCGACGAGCGTGGGCGTTTCCTTCGAATAGTCCGTTTTGGGATCGACGGAATAAGGGTGCCAGGTGAAGGAAAAGAGCCGTTCCGGCTCCATCTTCTGCACGACGGCCTCCCATATTACATGCTCGTAGCCAGGGTGGGTTATGGGGCCCCGCGAGACCTGACCCGCTACGAATGGGCCATCCAGTTTCACGCGAAACCACTCCCCAAACTCACGGTAGTCCGTCAGTGCGCGCCAGACCCGCGAAACCGGCGCCGCAAGTTCCATGCGCTTCTCGATGCGGTCGTTCATCTTAAGCAACCTCCAGGTTGCATATTAGCCCGGCGCGGAAGAAAAAGCAACCTGCTGGTTGCGCTTTACAGGGCTACCTGGACTCCGCGGCAACCCATTCGTGGTCATCTCCAGCCATGTAAATTTTATGGCGGCGTTGAGAATTGCTAACCAAAGATATGATTTGTCCGGGCGGACGCGGAAGATATGATGCTATCAGACGGCCCCGGGCCGCCCTCAGGAACCCACTTGGACCAACTCGCGAAGCAGGCTGCCGAGATCGCTTTACGGCTCGCCGCGCTCCCCGCCGACGGAATGCGCAACAATACCGAAGCTCTCGACTCCATCGAACAACTGGCGATCCAGATTCTGAAGGAAGTCTCGGCGGTTCGTGCCGGCAATACTCGAATGCCCGGCGAATCGAGCGGGATGTGGCGCGTCAGGCAACTCGTGCCGCGGTAGTAACTGCGCCACCGCTCTGGCGGTCATGGTTCTTAACCTGGATTCCGAAGTCAGCTTCGGCGAAGTTGCATTTCCACGGCGGAGGACCGAGAAAAAGCAAGTCTTGTATCAGGGCACGGCTTGAGCCGTGCCGGAACGGGATGAAGCTGATGGGCTTTAGCCCCTGGCCGGCAGACAGGGGCTTCCATGAGAAGGCCGGCCGATGTCAAGGGAATACTGTTGAATCGTTGCCCGGTTGGCCTCTTGCGGAATGAACGAAGCCTGCCATTCCCT
>PLOR01000052.1 GCA_003142185.1 Bryobacterales bacterium | reverse complement strand
GACGTGGTGATGGCCTGCTGCGGAGACACGCCCACGCTGGAGATTCTGGCCGCCGTTTCCATCCTCCGCGAGCACCTGCCGGATCTGAAGATCCGGGTGATCAATGTCGTCGATTTGATGAAGCTGCAGTCGAGCAGCGAGCACCCGCATGGCCTGGATGATACGGACTACGATTCGCTCTTCACCAAAGACAAGCACATCATCTTTGGCTTTCATGGATACCCTTGGCTGGTTCACCGGTTGACATACCGCCGGACCAACCGCAACCTGCACGTCCGCGGCTATGTGGAAGAGGGCACAATTACGACGGCCTTTGACATCAGGGTGCAGAACGATCTCGACCGGTTCCACCTGGTGCAGGACGTGATCGATCGGCTGCCGCATTTGGGGTCCAAGGGGGCCTACCTGAAGCAGAGGATGCAGGACAAGCTCATCGAACACAAGCAATACATCGACAAGCACGGCGAAGACTTGCCGGAAATCCGCAACTGGAAGTGGATCAACCCCAAATGAACGGCGATTCGCGCTGCCATGGATAAGTCCAGGTAGCGAGGCGCGAGCGTACTTCCGCGCACACCGCGCCCGTTCCTCGGCCCGTTCAATTATCCTTACGGTTATGAATATTGGTTTCATCGGACTCGGCCGTATGGGTTCCGGCATGGTGCGCAACTTGCTTCGCGCCGGCCATGCTGTGGTTGTCTTCAACCGCAGCCGGGATAAGGCGGAGGCCTTGGTCGCCGATGGCGTCCGCATTGCCGACTCTCCGGGCGGCGCCTGTCGCGAATCGGAGGCCGTCATGACCATGGTCGCTGACGACCGTGCGGTCGAACAGATCGTTTTCGGCGAGAACGCCATCGCCTCCGCGCTTCCAGCCGGTGCGATCCACATTTCGTGCAGCACCATCGGCACCGCACTCGCCAGGCGTCTCGCCGCCGAACACCAACGGCGCGGGCAGAAATATTTGAGCGCCCCCGTCTTCGGCCGTCCGGAAGCCGCCGAAAGCAAGAATCTCCTGGTGGTCGCCGCCGGGCCGCCGGAGTTGGTGGAGCGCTGCGGGCCCCTGTTCGACGCCATCGGCCGCCAGACATTTGTCGTTGGCTCCGATCCTTCGCAGGCCAATGCCGCCAAGCTATGCGGGAATTTCATGATCGCCGCCATGCTGGAGGCGTTCGGCGAGGCCTTCGCCACCTTGCGCAAGGCCGGCGTCCCGCCCCACGCCTTCCTGGAAGTTATGAGTACGTTGTTCGGCTCGCCGGTCTATGCGAACTACGGACGTTTGGTCGCCGACGAAAAATTCGAACCGGCCGGATTTGCGTTACGCCTGGGGCTCAAAGACGTCCGCCTGTTGCTCGAAACGGCCGACGAGTTCGCCGCTCCGATGCCGCTCGCCAGCCTCATCCGCGATCATTTACTCTCGGCCATGGCACACGGACAAGCCGATCTCGACTGGTCGAGCGTCACCCGCGTTGCCGCGCGCAGTGCTGGCGTCGAATAGGCGCCTCGCCTGATCGTGGGCCTGGCCATTCACGCCTCCGCTTCGAATGCCAGCCGCAGGTACGACTTGGGCTGATACTCAATCCGCAGCGGGACCGGATGTGCAGCGGATTCTTCCACCCAGAGCCGGAAGTCGATCGGTTTACCGCCGGCGGCGCGCTGCAATTTTCCAGTCACTGCGATGACCGCGCCCGATGCCAGGCCGCGAAAATGCTCGCTGGCCTTCGGGTCGGCTGCGCGCCGCAGCCACAGGCGGTAGAGGCGCCCGTTGTAAATGTACCGGCCCTCGCCGCCGTTCGGCTGCCGGAGTAATTCGGCTAAGGCTTCGAGAAAGGGAGGCGGCGTCTGAACGCCGGGAGAGAGGTCGACCGACTTGCGCGGAGCCGCAGTGAGAGCCTGGCGGGCCATCTGCTCTAACTGTGTGCGGTGCCTTGCGGAAAGCGCTGACGGCGCCGTGAAATGAGCGGTCGCAGTCTCCATCGAATGACTCTGGATATGAGCGTCTACCGCCGTGTACGCCACCTGGCTGGCAGTGGAGTGGAGCGCTTTTCGAGCTTCTTCGGCGCTCTCTTCAGCCGATGCCGTCATTAGACCGAAATAGATGGCTTCGGCCATGCCGGCTTCGGCCAACTTGATCCTCTCCTCGATGAACCCAAGGCGGTTCAACCCGGCCGCGCGCTCGGGAAGCGAGTATGCGGCGAACTCGAGAACCCGCGTCGTGCCGTCCGCCTCGCTCAATTCTCGCCATGCGGCCGTGGCCGCCCCTACCCCGGAGCGCCGTACCAGCGGTACGGAAAACAACACTACCTGCGCATCCACACGGTACTTGCGCTCGGTGCCCGGGCCGCCACGGGCCGGCGTATCCCATGACAGGCCGTCGGCGTGAGCCTTCGACCGGGCCGCCGCCAACAGTGCCGCGCCCGCCGCCAGCCTTGCCCATGCACGCCGCGTCATGCGCCTGCTCGAACCCGCAACCGTTGGTTTTGGATGATTAGCCATCGCATCTCGTATCCCCATCGGTCGCCGGGTGTGGAATGGAACGCGGGTGCGAGCTCTAGCTGCGATGCGCCCTTGAGAACCAAGGCGTGGAGTTGAACGTAGAGATCGAAGAACCCGTCGGCGACGTGCCTCCAGTCTAACTCTTCGGCCGTGGTGCGCGCGGACGGCGCGCCAAAGCGCAACTTCCGGCGCCAGGAGGAATGCCGCCAGCAGGCGCGGCAAGCGCCGCAGGACGGGTTAGGGGTGGGTTTCTGGGGAGCCTGCCAACACCCGCTTAAGGGCGCATCCTTTGACAGCCGCTCACGGGACCAGTGTCAATCGTGGCGCCTTGAGAGTCCGGCGGTCTAGGTCGCGCCTACGCTACCATTTCGCGGGAAGCCACTTCTTCGCGGGAAACCACTTCCTCTTCTTCGCGGAAAACCACTTCGTGGGTAACCACTTCGCGGGAAACCAGCTCAAGCCCGCAGATTTTTTCCAATTTCTGCGTGCCACAGCCGTGGCCTTCGCAATGCTCGGCGATTTCGCGCAGCACATCATGCCGGTAATCTTCCACCCGGCGCAGCTCCGTCTTGGCGCACTCGACGTTGGTCTGAGTTGCGGAGGTGAGGAGCCTGTGCTTCGCGCGGTCCACGAGATCGAGAACCCGCAAGTATTGGCTTGCCAGTCCGTCTCTATGTTCGCAGTGCATTACAGTACCTAGGATACAAAGATCTCATTCTTGCAGAAAGACTTGAGAGTACCAGGTCGTCTAGTGGTGATTCTTGATGGACTTGGTGCCTGCCATCAGCCAGTATTGAGCTGTTCATCGGTATTAGGCCCGTGGATAGGGCAGTAAGTCGAGTCAGGCCGCGCATTGCGGATCAGACCGCACATGCGCCCGTACCACTGGCCTTCTTATTGGTACCAGTATTAACAGTAATCTCCATTCCACGGATTCTGCCGGTCGGGGCCACCTGACGCATCCTCTTGCCGATCGGATTTTCCCCTCGGAAGAACCTCTGAGCCATCGTGTGGCAGATAATTGCAAACGGACGCCCGCCGGTGGTATCACGCTCGTCAAAAGGTCAACGACATGCGATCACCTGCGCGCTCACACTGCCGACGACCTCGACAGCCCGCGGCGTCCATCGGCAAAGCGATTCGCAGCGCACCGGAAGCCGCCGCGCTCGGTCTACGCTTTCAGAAACCAGCGCTTTTTGTACATGCCGTAAGCAATCCCGTACATCAGCAGCACATAGCAGATGGCGTAGGCGAGGGATGCGTTCCGGGGGGAGGCCAGCGGCGCGAAGAGGGTCTGGTAGATCCACTCATGAACGCTCGGACTTGCCGGGCCGCCGACATGGATCAGGCTCAGCACCTCTTCCAATAACTCGGAAGCCAGATACACGGCAATGGCATTCATGCCCATAATGACGAGCGGCCGCACATACCGCTGGTAGCCCCGCCCATCGATCAGCCACACGAAACCGGCGAAGATGACGAAATCCATGCCGCCCATGAACAGGCTGAATGAACTTGTCCAAAGTTTCTTATTGATAGGCAGCCAGGTGTTGCAGATGAGCCCTACGGCGATGAGAATGCTGCCGGCCAGGTACAGCCATGTGGTGCGCTCGGACAGATCGCGCTTCAATTTCAGAATGTGCCCGGCCATGACGCCGAGCAGCGCGGTGGCGATCGAGGGCAAAGTGCTGATGAGGCCTTCCGGATCCCAATCCTTTGTACCCGCATAATTATGCGCGCCCAGTACGACACGATCCACGTAGTTGGCAATGTTGTGGCCAGTTGCCAAATCGCCAGCGCCATAGCCCGGCACCGGCAGCAGCATCATGATCAGCCAATAGGAGACCAGCAGTCCGATGATCGAGACCACCTGGACGCGCCAGCGCGTGGTCAGATAAATCGCGGATGCGATCAGGTAGCAGATCGCGATTCGCTGGAGTACGCCAAGCAGGCGTTGCGTGGACAAATTGAAATCAGGCGCGGCATAGACAATGAGACCCAGGCCAAAGATGACCGCCGCTCGCCGCAACACCTGAAGAAACAGGCGCGACTTAGGAACGCCGGCCGCGATCCGCTTGCCGAGCGATAGCGTAATTGCCACCCCGACGATCCATAGGAACGCGGGAAACACCGTATCGGTGATTGTCCAGCCGTTCCACTCGCTGTGATTCAGTGGGCCGTAGGCGTTGGGCCCGCCGGGCGTATTCACCAGTATCATCAGCGCGATCGTGGCGCCGCGAAAGGCATCGAGGGAAAGGAGGCGCGCTGGCGTGGTTTCGGCGGGCTGCGTAAGCGGGGCGTGTGTCACGAGGGACGGCGACGATGCCTGAACCATTTTCTGCTCGGAGTTTCCAAATGGACTCCCGGCTTCTGGTCAGTATATACCTATCCGCCTTATTCTGTGCCCTCTCAGCCGGTCTCCGGCACTTTACATCGACGGCAGGAAAGTGGGGGAAGTGGTCACGACTGGCGCGCTGACGACCATGCAAGCTGGTCAGCGAGGCAAAAGGGCAAGGTGCCGCAGGGGTTGAGCGCCAGGGGCTGGTTCTTCGGGGCTTCAGGGAATATAGCGTAATTGGCTTGCCCTTGGGCATCATAAAGTGCTTGTAATCGCACTGCATGATATGCTTGTATAGACACGGCACAATAAGCTTGTAGCAAAACCAGGGCGTAATCGAGGCAGCATAATGGCTAAGCCGAACGAAAAACTGGCGAAATCGCTCGCCACGCTTCAGGAGCTTCAGAAGGGTGGGCGCCGCGTTTTCCGCTCGCGCGGGCTGAGCCGCGAACACCGGGAGCGGCTGCTTCGCAACGGCTTCCTCCAGGAGGTGATGAAGGGCTGGCTGATGTCTTCCAGCCCGCGCGCACAGGAGGGCGACAACACGCCATGGTATGCGTCCTTCTGGGAATTCTGTGCAAGCTACTGCCTGGATCGGTTTGACGATGCGTGGCACCTCTCTCCCGAACAGTCGCTTCTTCTGCATGCGCAGAATACCGTCATTCCAGCACAGGTGGTGGTCTACAGCCCGAAGGGCAACAACCACACCACGAACCTGCTCTTCGGCACATCCCTTTATGACCTCAAACGGCCGAAGATGCCGCCCGGGGCGGAGGTCTCGATCAAGGACGGGCTGAGGCTGTACTCTCCCACCGCAGCACTAGTGAAGGTTCCACAGACGTTCTTCACCCGAAATCCCATCGAGACTCAGGTCGTGCTGTCGGGGATTCGCGAAGCATCGGATTTGCTGCGGATTCTCCTCAACGGTGGCCACTCGGCAAAAGCTGGGCAGATAGCCGGAGCGTTCCGCCGCATCGGCCGCCCGCAGATCGCCGACGAGATCGTCAGGACGATGAAGATCGCAGGATACGACGTGCGCGAAACCGATCCGTTCGCACCGGAACGGACATTCGGCGTTTTAATAGCCGTCAATGCGCCGATTATCGGGCGCATGCAGGCGATGTGGGAATCCATGCGGGGCGTGATCGTCGAAACGTTCCCGAAAGCGCCGGGCCTGCCGCGAAACAGGGGGAAGTATCTGCGCTTGGTGGACGATATGTACAAGAGCGACGCCTACCACTCGCTGTCAATCGAGGGGTACAGCGTCACGGCAGCGCTGATCGAGAGAGTGCAGCGGGGAGACTGGGACCTGGATCATCACGACGACGACCGCCAGAGCCGTGATGCACTGGCGGCGCGCGGCTACTGGCAGGCTTTCCGGAAAGTGAAGGAAACCGTGGGCGGGGTGATCGCAGGAGGCAACGCCGGTGTCCTGGCGCGCGCGGCTCACAAGGAGTGGTACCGCGAATTGTTCCAGCCCTGTGTAACGGCTGGCTTGATTCAGGCCGGGGCGCTCGCGGGTTATCGGAATGACGCGGTCTATCTGCGCACGTCGCGGTATGTGCCGCCGCGTTGGGAAGCGGTTCGCGATGCTATGCCAGCGCTGTTCGATCTGCTAGAGCATGAACCCGAGCCGGGCGCCCGCGCCGTGCTGGGGCACTGGCTGTTCGGGTATATCCATCCCTACCCGGACGGCAACGGGCGAATGGCGCGCTTCTTGATGAACGCGATGCTGGCCTCGGGTGGCTATCCGTGGACGGTTATCAAGGTTGAGGATAGGAATGGCTATTTGGCAGCGCTGGATCGCGCCAGCATCGAAATGAAAATCGAGCCGTTCGCGAGATTCATCGCCGAGCGGGTGCGGCGATCGATGAAGAAACAGGGAACCGCGAAAGCGCGCGTGTAAAGTCGGGGCAGCGGGTATCGGCACGAATTTGACACAATCGCCGGAGGTCTGTGCCCGATCTTCTGGCCGAACACCAGAAGATCAGGTGTTCGAATCATCCCTGACGGTACCCAAGAATCAATAAGTTACAGGTCCTCAACAATGCTCCTGGAAGCGCTCAACCCAGAAACAGCCCACCCATTTGCCCCCCCACTTTTGCTCGCCAGATCGCCAGATTCAGCTGCGAGTTAGGAGCTAAGTGGCTGATTTTAATGGTGCGCCCGGGGTGACTCGAACACCCGACCTTCTGGTTCGTAGCCAGAGAGTCATGCGGAATCAACGACTTAGGACGGATATAGCCGGGTTGATACGGATGTGTATAAATTTATATATTACAATCACTTGCAGGGAACAGGCCAGGCCAGCCGCGTAGTGCATATCTATCCGTCTATGCGTGTCGTGGGCATACCAGTGGGCATACCGTAGATTGGCATTTTTGAGTCGATTTCCGCTTGAGGACGGCCCGATGTAAAACCTCCAAGGCAGGTTTGCCTGTCTGAGTGTTCGACGCACAGCACGAAAAACCTCCTCAAACCGCGGCAAATGGGTCATCTGGTAGGCCAGACGAGCCGACCAAAGAGCTTTCAGACGGGTCTCCTTCTGGAGAATCGCGTTTTCGATGTTCTGGCAATCCCGGTCGCGAAATTCCAGTTTTCGGCAGATTGCGTCGCTCAAATGATCCAGTGCGATCCCTTCATTGGATGTCAAATGCCAGAGGTCATAGAGATCTCGCGGTTCATTCCGGGCTCGATCCATCAAGGCGATCACTTTCTCGGTTACGACCTCTTCGAGTGAATAGACGCGGACCAATCGGTTCTCGGGAACATCGGTGAACTCGGCATAGCCGCGGTGAACGGCCCGATCCTCGAGTGGAAACATCAAACGCTCGCGGACGGTGATGTCCACTTTGACGCCGTTACCGGCAGGCAGCGGGCCAACGTACGTGAGATAAAACGTGTGACTGTTGGTGTGTTGCTGGCGGTCCTGACGGTCAAACGCGAACGAGATTCCGGAGCCTTCACGCACTCCTCGGTAAACGGCGTCCAGCCGACGGAGGATTTCCTCGAAAGGTATCTCTTCGAGCAGTGTGAAATCGAGATCTTCCGAGAACCGGTAGTCGTCGAAATAGCAACGCTTCAGGGCCGTTCCGCCCTTGAATCCCAGAGCAGGCTTGAGGTCCGACTGCGAAAGCACCGCCAGAAACCATGCCAGACAGTAGTCGCGTTCGAGCACATCCTCGCGGATGCGGCGGCCGCCGCCGGCTGCCAGGCGGTTCGACAGCAGCGAGATGTTTCGCTGTGGAATCACTTCAGGTCGTGCGGACTCCTTCGAGTTCTTCTGGAGAGATGTTGAGCTGCAGGCGCCAGCGCGCGACGTGCGGACCTTCCCGCGGGAGGACTGGATCGAGTGGAAGATAAGTTAACGTGAGAACTCGCCGTAATCTTGCCAACTCCACTTCGGGCGCGGTGCCAGATAATTCAAGCAGGTATCCAAGGCGGCGTGTGACTGCTCCGACGCCCAAACGCAGGGCGTAATCGACGAGCTTGCTTGGTTGCATATCCTGCCGACGCATCCATAGAGCTTTCGCCACCTCCGTCACGCCGCCGCAGTATTCCGGCTGCCGGAGTCCGTCGATCACCGTCCTTTCGAGATCGCTGATTTCCACAGATTCCTGTTTGGTCACCCAGTGTTTGGTCGTGCCGAAGAAATGGTTTGGCTTGATGAGAACGAACCGGAATTCCGTCCCTTCCAGGGTGCGGTTCGGAATGCGTTTTGTGCTCGATGTGAAGATCACGAACTGCGGCTGGGTGACCATGCGGTGGATTTCCATCGCGGAAGCGTGCGAGATGAAATTGGGCGCGTCGCCAGCGAGGCGCCGTGCGACCAGGTACGGGTTCCCCGAGTAGTCAGTAGCGCTTCCCAATTCTGGCGGAACCAACACAAAGACACCACGCTTCAAGTGCGAGACCAGCCCGCGCTGGGCGGCTTTATGGAGGAGGCTGCTGGCCAGTGCTGGCCGCAATCCCGTGATCTCGACCGCATCCGCCAAAGTGAAGGTGGTTTGTGCGCGATCATAGAGAGCGCTTAGAAGCGACGCCATCTGGTTGCCGACGGTCTTCCGAGGCTTCTCTTTTGTGTTCAATAGATTGCCTGACAAGCGATCTTCCAAGCATAAAGCATAACTTTGATTTTGTTTTGTGTCAAGTAGTTTGCCTACCGGGCGAATTATTACACACAAACCATAACAATGGCTGGTCCGGGATCGGCTTTTGGGGGAATAGGCCCTTGGGTCGGCCCCGGGGAAAGCAGCTGCGAGACTGGGCACACTCTTCGGCGGGCACGTGACCTCGGGACGATTTCTGGCGCACAATCGGCCACGGATGAGAGTGTCCGCAGGCCGAGCTTGGTTGAACTTTCGAGTGTTTGGCGTTGAAGAGAGTCACGTTGAAGACAACTGCGACTTAGACTATCCAGCCACGAATCGCTCAGCCGAGGGTATTGTTTACACGTTGACCCCAGCGATGCGGCATCCAGTCGCGAATCGCGCTCTTTGCGAGGCGCTTGCACTGTACATGATGACCGGGCCCGAAGATGAAGAAATCTACCCCAGTCTGCGTGAAGTTGTGGACGTGATGGATGCTGCGGAGGGCGCCACCGAGGACAAGGTGTTGCGGTGTCTCTCCTACCTGCGGGAGGAACGCGGACTAAGGCCGGCGACCAGGAACGGCCCACGGCACTTCTCCTGGTTTCCGACCGTCGTTGGAGACTACTTCCGCCGCCGTCATGAACGCCATCAGGCAGCCGATCCCACGGGCGTGCCCGACGTGGGTTTCAGCCAAGCCCAATTCGAGTCCATGACGGGGGCCATCGAGATTTGACTTGCTTGCTGCGCCCCACTATTCGATGCGGCCCTTGGTCTTCGCTCCCGCGATTCGTCTGACACAGCATGTTGAGATGCTGGTGGGGTCCGCCGCGCTTGAACGCAACGATGTGGTCCACGATGTAGCCAGGGCATCATGAATGTCATATGGCAGCCCCGTATCTTCGGAATCCCGCAGAGGTTACGAAATCCTATGCGTGGTTTTCCATGCTCGGTGTCGCCGGGCCGCTGCACGCTTCACCGCACGTGTGCTCGGGGAACATCTGCGCGAACGAATCGAACAAATATTGGCAGGCGGTGGGGAGATCCTGGAAGCGGCGTCCGCCTTCCATCTGGCGGCCCCAATGGCGTGCGGCAAATGAACGATCCTGGATTTGGGTGATTCGCGAGTAGATGGGACCGTCCAGTGTGAAGTGAACCGTGTTGAACGGTTCGATTGCCGCAAGCCGATCACGGCAGGCAGCGCAGATCAGGAGATGGCTCTCAACGACGGCCTCCAGTGCTGCGGGGCCGAACTCCCCCAAGGAGTAGCGTTCAAGGGTGGCCGCCCCGACGTGTTCTTCGATTGAACCGTGCATCCAGAGGGAACGATAGCGCGCTTTAG
This sequence comes from Bryobacterales bacterium, assembly GCA_003142185.1. Classification (GTDB taxonomy): domain Bacteria; phylum Acidobacteriota; class Terriglobia; order Bryobacterales; family Bryobacteraceae; genus Bog-375. The sequence continues at coordinate 1,993 of PLOR01000052.1, read as the reverse complement.
GTGGGCGCCTGCGGTTCCCGCACGGGCCCCGCCCGCAGTCCAGATACAACCAGGAGATCCATTGTGCTCAGGCCCACACGACTTTCAGACCTTTCGTACGCTCGACAAGCGCTGGTGCGCCTTTGTCAGGACGTGAACTTCGGCCAGATCCTCGACTTGCGGGTGCGAAATGCGGAACCGGTCTGGGACCCTGCCCCCACGGTGCTGTCGGAAGTCCGGCTCGATATTGAGGAAGCCCCGCGGCCAGAAGGCGAATTGCCCGATTTCAAACTCTCGTCTGAAATCCAGCGGCTGATGCGTCAGCTCGATCAACTCAAGGACTCAAGGACGGAGGGATCGAGAAGATCGAAGTTCGAGGAGGCGTTCCGAGACGCCTGATTCAACGTTTCTAAGCGGCCAAAGGCCTAGTTCAGTTTTTCGAGAGCAGCTGTCAAACGCGCCGCGGCACCCGCATCAGACGATATTTCCTTAGACCAGTCTTTGTAGCCCTTCATCGACACTCGAATTGTGTGGGTACCTGGCTTCAATTTGAGTGTCGCAGGGCTGTTTCCGTAAAAATGGTCGTCAACGTAGACATCAGCTCCGTCCGGATTCGTGCTCAGAATGACCGTCCCTGTTGCATCAGCGGCCACTGGAGAGGTCGTCGCAGGAACCTCGGGGGCGTTCTTGCCTCCTTCGGATTCACTGGTGACGGCAGTTCTGACGCCAACAGGTATAAACTCCCTGTCTTTATCGCCGACCGATACGGGAGCGCCCGTCACGCCTTGAAGGGCGACCAGCATCGCTCGGTAATTGTCCTTGTCGCCCTGCAGAAGGATTCCGGCAGACTTGCCGTCCTGCGTAGAGTATTGGATGCCGATATAGTGGAGTCTGGTTTTGTGCAAAAGACCAAATAGCGCTACCGGCGCGACAAGAATTGCCAACGCCACCATCGTCCCGACCCGCCGGTGAGCCTCCTGGCCATAACTGAGCGATGTTACTGATTTCGCAGGTATTTCCACTCGCTGGATGTCCTTCTTGTCCTTCAACTCAAGGAGAATTGAATCCGACGTGACTGTAAGCTTGTTATCCCAGCTCTTTGGATCAACCTTCGACGGAACTGAACCGCCGTTATAGCGGACCTTCGTGAACGTGTTGCCCTGAGCATAAATCAGAATCGAGCAGGAAAGAAAGACTGCAAGAAATCTTCTCATTTTGGCCTCGTGAACGAATGGTTTGTTCTCGAATCAGACATCTTCACCAATCAAGAGCAACGATTATCGAGTTTCAGATCGTATTTAGTGTACACCCGGTCGCCAAGCTGCGGACCGTGCAATCAATCAGCCCTTATCCGGCGATCTCGCGCACAGATTAGTGTGTACAGAAAAGCACGAGCGGATTATGATAGGGAGTAGAGGCTGTTCGCCAGGCCGGCGCCCAAGGCGCAACTTGCGGAAGATTCCTCCAACCCAACCAGGGAAGGTGAGGCAATGCTTTCACAAGCGGCGGCGCCACAGACTGTGGGTCATCAAAAACTGAAATTCGCGTTCGGATCGTTCGGTCGCAACCGGCATGCATCCCAGTCCGGCACTTGCGAGGTCGGATACCGACGGCCGGTGAGTTTGCGATCGGGCTCTTGCGCTGCCCCCGGCGAGAGGTAGCGCAATCGGCCCCTCGATTGATGGCCCATGGCATTGCTCCCGATGTAGTTGCCAAGATGATCAGGCCGCTGCTGACCACGTGTACCGATGGTGCAGACCGCCGACCCGAGGCAAGGCTAGAATTTCGCCCGTGCCCGTCGGGCGTGCTTCGGTCGGCCGCCCCGCGGGCGTCGCCTTCTCCAGTCCGATGTGGGTTCGGTCGTCGTGATAATAGGCCAGATACGCACGCCCAAGCCGCCGCAGATGCTGCTCATTCAGAGGGATCACGTGATCGAGCATCTCGCGGCGAGCACTGCCCACCCATCGCTCCGCGATTCCGTTCTGCCACGGGCTCCGAACACTCGTGCGAATAG
>PLOR01000103.1 GCA_003142185.1 Bryobacterales bacterium | reverse complement strand
AACTTGACTTGTTAACGACAGGGCCACGAGGGGAACCCGCGCACGGACGCGGCTTTGTCAGTTGACGGTGTAGGCGGCCTTCAGCGCGAAGGGTGCGATCTTAATATCGAACTGAGCCCCCCCGGCGCGGGCCATCCGATAGGTGCCCCGCATCTTGCCCAGTGGCGTTTTGAGGGGGCACCACGACGAGTATTGGAACGATTCGCCCGGCGCCAGCATAGGCTGCTCGCCGACGACGCCGGGGCCTTTGACTTCTTCAGTGTGCTCCGAGGCGTCCGTGATGATCCAATGCCGGCTGAGCAGTTGAACCGTCTCCGATCCCCGATTGGTTATCCGGACCGTGTACTGGAAGACCCAATAGCCCTTCTGCGGCCGTGAGTTCTCGGGTGAGTGCCGCGACATGACTTCAACGCGGATGGAGTTGGTGACCGCGTCGGACATTGGAGCAAGCTCGGAAGCGAGATCGGGCATGGCAGTCGCCTATCATATCAGGCCAGACCCCGCCGATGCGGCGCTATCGGACGCCGGTGGAGAGCAGCGGGTCCTGGTCGTGGTGCTTCTTGAATTTGCGCTTGACGTCCGGCCAGAATTCCTTGAGGACGTTGGAAAATGTGTCCGTGCCGCACGCCACAAGCAGCCTTTCCAGGTTGTCGCTCCACTCGCGCGTATCGGGGTAATATGCGTTCGAGATGGCTACGGCAATCGAGTTGCCACCCCATTCGGAAAAATTGAAGGTGCGGCGGCCGGAATCCATGCGGGCCACCTCGATCTGCTCGATCGCATACAGTGCCCGGTGCAGCTTGGATCCCGACCCTAAGCGGAAGTAGCGCGGATCCTGGTGAAACACGGCGGGGACGAGCCCTTCGGTCATCATGTTGCCGATCATCTGGTCGCCGTAAGCGGTGCCGAATCGCTTGGCGTATCCTTGCATGCCTTGACCGAACGACGGATTCTGGTTTTCAATCTGGTAGAGCGTGGCGAATAACGCGGCGGTCGGAAATACCGGCCAATCGAAAGAATCCTTAAACGCAATCGTGACTTTTTGTTTTGCCGTGATGCTGTGAAAGGGGATGGAATCTTCGGTGGTGCGGTTGTTGGGAAGCACGCCGAAAATGCGCTTGTCTTCCGGCGCCTGCACTGGTGGCGGCGCGGCGGGTTGCACAGGGGACGCGTCCGCAGCCGCGGGCGACGGTGATGGCGCCGCCTGCGGTGCGCTTTGCCCGAGCGACGGCACACTGCAAACCAGGGCGGCAAAAAGCGCCAAAATAACCAGGGATCCCAAGCGTCTCAGTGGCATTCTCTTCTTAAACAGGGGCCTCTCTCAATTAGATGCGTTCCCGGCGTTCCCGTTTCGCCAACTTGCCGCTTGGCTCGGAGTCTTCCCCTCTGCTGTAATTCGCGCGAGGCCGCGGAAAGTTCCCTAGTTTGCTTTAGCACCGATGCCGCGCGACGGTTCCGCGCCTTGCGTGGTACGGTACGGTAGAGGGTGAAATGGCTGCCAAAGAATCTACCATGCTGGGGCTCGGCACCGCCGCGCCGGATTTCGAACTGACAGACGTTGTAAGCCATCGCACGGTGCGGCTCGACAGCTTCACGCACAAGGGGCTGCTGGTGATGTTCCTCTGCCGGCATTGCCCATACGTGCAGCATATTGGGCAGGGCTTGGCGGCGCTGGCTACCGATTACGCAGGCACGGAGCTCGATATCGTCGCCATCTCTTCCAATGACGCGAGCCTGTATCCGGACGATGGGCCCGATGGGCTGCGCCTGATGGCGCGCGAGCTGGGCTTCTGGTTTTCCTATTGCTACGACGAAACGCAGCAAGTCGCCAAGGCATATCAGGCTGCCTGCACGCCCGATTTCTTCCTGTTCGATGCAAGCCGCAAGCTGGTCTACCGGGGCCAATTCGACGATGCGCGGCCGGGCAACGGCGTGCCGGTGACGGGCCGGGATTTGCGGGCGGCCATCGATGCCGCGCTCCTCGGCCGCGCGGTCGGCGCCCAGCAGAAGCCAAGCATCGGCTGCAACATCAAATGGAAACCCGGCAACGCGCCGGTCTACCACAGTTAGGCGCGATCCTGTTCTCCAGAAAGGTTTGACAGCCAGCGCCACGACTTTCCCTTGCTTTTCCCTTTTTCTTCGCCCATAATAGGGACGAGATTCGCTTATGGCGCTGACCAAACGGCAACGACAGTTGCTCGATCTGATTGCCGATTTCAGGGATGAGCAGGGATATTGCCCGAGCTACGAAGAAATCGCGCACGGTTTGCAATTGGCATCGCTCGCAACCGTGCACAAGCACATCACCGCGCTCGAACACAAGGGCTACCTGAAGCGCGGCTTCAACCAAAGCCGCTCATTGGAGCTGGCGCCCAAGTTCATGCAGGAGCGGCAGCGCACGCGGGTGGGTGTGCCGCTGCTGGGCCGCATCGCGGCGGGCGCGCCAGTGGAAGCCATGGAACAAAGGGAAGAGTTGCATTTCGCCGACTTCGCCGGCAACGGCAACACCTATGCTCTGGAGGTCCGCGGCGATTCCATGATCGAAGACCATATCTGCGATGGCGATATGATCCTGATCGAGCGGACACAGGAAGCACGCGACGGCGACATCGTGGTGGCGCTGGTGGGCGGAAATGAGACCACGCTGAAGCGGTTCTATCGCGAGCCGGGCGGCATCATCCGCCTGCAACCGGCAAATTCAACGCTGAAACCGATCCTGGTGCCGGCGCGAGACGTGCAGATTCAAGGCCGCCTGTTGGCGGTGATGCGAAAGTACAAGTAACTCGGGTGTAACCAAGCAACGGAATAAAATCTCGCAAGGGCTCCCCGATTGGTGCCAGCAGGTGCCCGCCTCGCCGTAATCCGTCGATCAAATCCCGGGAGTTAAGCGAAAGCCTTGGCGCGCAGCTCCTGCTCGGCGCGCAACCAGTCTTCTTCAGGCGAACCGCCCTGGCAGCCGCGTCCAGCCCAGTAAGTGTAAGCCAGAGCCGCGATTTCGTCCGCGGCCGGCGCATATGCAGTTGTCACGGTGACCACTTCCACGGCGGTTTCGGTTTCCGGCGCAGCAGGGGCAGCAGACCTCTTCAGATCGTGTTTGGCGTGAGGCGAGGCGGCGGATTTGCGGCGCACAGGGGCGGACGCAACGGGGATAGCGATATCGTTTTCTTTTGTACGCTTTGTAGGCATTTGTTCTTTCCAGCAGTTAATACGACTAACTCCTATTTTACCCGACCCGACAGCGAGCCGCTATCGGAAGTTTCTATTAGTTTAATTACACTGGTGCTTTCCGCCACGGGTGAGTGCTGTAAGTCATTGATTTACCTGTCGGACAAAGCGTGCGCCGCGCAGCGAGTGAGCGCAGGCGGTATAGTGAGAACAGATTGCGCGCAAGCCTCATTCTCGCGGTCTCGGCCGGATTCGCCGCCGCGCACGCGTGGGCGGCGGCACCGAAGGTTGTGATCGCGGATGTGGACGGGATGGTGCATCCCATCACGACGGAAATCATAGCCGGCGCCATTGCGCAGGCGCGGCAGGAAAACGCCGCTCTGATCGTCATTCGTCTGAATACGCCGGGCGGATTGATGGATGCCATGCGCGAGACGATCCAGGAGATCGTTTCTTCGCCGGTTCCGGTGGCGACCTATGTGGCTCCCAGCGGCGGAAGGGCGGCTTCGGCGGGTTTCTTTCTTCTCGAATCGGGCGATGTGGCGGCCATGGCGCCGGGCACCAACACCGGCGCGGCGCATCCGGTGCTGATGACCGGCGAAATGGATGCGCTGATGAAAGAGAAAGTGGAGAACGACGCCGCTGCGTACATGCGCAGCATCACCACCAAGCGGGGGCGCAACAGCGCGCTGGCGGAAACCGCGGTACGCCAGAGCAAGTCGTTCACCGAGAAAGAGGCGCTCGACAATCATCTGATCGACCTGGTGGCCACGGATACGCCGGCCCTGCTGGCCGCGCTCGATGGCCGCACGGTGACGCGGTTCGACGGGCGCACCGAGACGCTCGATTTGCGGGGCGCCGTGGTCGAGATCTACCAGAAGACCTGGCGGCAGAGCATCATCTCCGCCATCGCCGATCCCAACATCGCGCTGGTGCTGCTGGTGATCGGCGCGCTGGCGATTTACGTGGAGTTCTCCTCGCCAGGGCTGATCGCGCCCGGCGTGGTCGGAGCCATCCTGGTGCTGCTCGGCCTTTCGGCGATTTCGGTGCTGCCCATCAACTGGCTGGGCGCGGCGCTGCTGCTGGTATCGTTCACGCTGTTTGCGCTGGAGGCCAAGTTCGCGGCGCACGGCGTGCTGGCGGTGGGCGGCGCGGTTTCGATGGTGCTGGGCGCGGTGATGCTGATCGATAGCCCGCTGCCGGAACTGCGCATCCATTGGACCACGGCCATCGGGTTGGCGCTGCCGTTTTCCCTCATTACGGCGGCGCTGGTGTCGCTCGCCGTGCGCGCGCGGCGCAACAAGGTGGTGACCGGAGAACAGGGAATGATCGGCGAGACCGGTTCGGCCGTGACCGACCTGGCGCCGGCCGGCAAGGTATTCGTGCATGGAGAATATTGGAACGCGGTGGCGCTCCAAAACGTGCCAGCGGGCGCGCGGGTGCGGGTGACCGCGATCCGGCAATTGACGCTTACCGTGGAGCCGGTCGCGGATGAGGTTGGAGGCTGAACATGTTCGATGTGTCGACGATTGCGATTATCCTGATTGTGCTATACCTGCTGAGCTCCATCAAAATCCTGCGCGAGTACGAGCGCGGCGTAATCTTCCGGTTGGGGCGCGTGCTCGCGGAGCCCAAGGGGCCCGGCATCATTCTCGTGTTTGCGCCCCTCGACCGCATCGTTCGCGTCTCCCTGCGCATCGACACGCTGGAAGTGCCGGCGCAGGACGTGGTGACGCGCGACAACGTCACCGTGAAGGTGAATGCCGTGGTGTATTTTCGCGTGCTGGAACCGCGCCTGGCGATCATCGAGGTTTCCAATTTCCTGTATGCCACTTCGCAACTGGCGCAGACCACGCTGCGCAGCGTGCTGGGCGAAGTGGAACTGGACGAACTGCTGAGCCAGCGGGAAAAACTGAACGTGCGGCTGCAATCCATCCTGGACCAGCACACCTCCACCTGGGGCGTGAAGGTGACCATGGTGGAAGTCAAGCAGGTGGACCTGGCCGAGCAGATGATCCGCGCCATTGCGCGGCAGGCCGAGGCCGAGCGCGAGCGGCGCGCCAAAATCATCCACGCGGAAGGCGAGTATACGGCGTCCACCAAGCTGGCCATGGCGGCGGAAGTGATTCAGAAGCAGCCGGCGGCCATCCAGTTGCGCTACCTGCAAACGCTGGTGGAAATCGGCACGGAGAAGAATACGACCATCGTATTCCCCCTGCCACTGGATATAATTGCATCTCTGGGGCGCGCGCTGGATCGGGCGGGCACGCCGCCGGAGGCCGCAGCGGGCGGCTCCAAATCGGCGTAGCCGATTGCGTGGGGGGTGAAGGAACGCCGGCCCCGCGCGGCGGTTCGGTTCGATGGCGAGCGTCAGCGGCAAAACAAGTGTGGTGTAAATGAGGCGAGACGGCGAGACGGGTGAATTCGAGTTGGTGCTGGGCAACGGGCAGCTTCTGAGCGGCCTGTTTATCGTGGTTCTGCTGTTCGCGGTGTTTTTTGCCCTCGGGTACGTGGTGGGCCAGAATTCGCCGCGCTCGGCCAAGTTGTCAGACGCGGGCGCGACGCCGTCGAGCGATCGCCCGCAGCCGGTGACGTCGCAGCAGCCGGCGGCGCAGCTTCCGGCCGCCGGAGTGGAAACGCCGGCGCAAACGCCCCCCGATGCCAATTCCGCCGCCGGCCAGGAGGCACCCAACGCTCCGGCAACAGCGGCTCCGGAAGGCGGCGCCGCGGCCCCCGCCGCCGGATCCGACGAGCTTGCGGCCGGCTCTTATTGGCAGGTGATGGCGCTCAAACAGGTGGATGCCGAAATGGTGGTTCGCACCCTCAAGGGCAAGGGGTTTCCAGCGCTGATGGCGCCCGGGCGGAACAACCTGACGCGCGTGCTGGTGGGCCCGTATAGCGACGTGACGGCGATGAGCAAGGCGAAGACCGAACTGGAAGACGCCGGATTTCATCCCATCAAGAAGTAGCCGGCAATCGGCCGCCCGACGTTAAAGAACTCATTGCAAGCCACGGATGAACACAGATGAACACGGATAAGACACCTGTTTTCGATTCATGTTCATCCGTGTTTTCCGAACCGAGCGGCGACCGAGAGGGAGCGGTCGAAGAGCGCCACGTCGCGCCGTCGATCGACGCGCCTCTCGAGGCCGCAACAGACCTGGTGCAGATCGCTGCGCCGCGGCCACGGCTGCCGGAGTGGGCGCGCAAGCCGCGCACGCATCATGAATCGCTGCACCGGCTCAAGAGCGGGCTGCGGCAGCGGAATCTGCACACCGTGTGCGAATCGGCGCGCTGCCCCAACATCCACGAGTGCTTCCACCGTTCGGCCGCCACTTTCATGATTCTGGGCAGCCGCTGCACGCGCGGCTGCGGTTTTTGCTCAGTCCCCAAACTCAATCCGCGGCGGCAGGACACGCACCTCGACCCGGCCGAGCCGGCCAACGTGGCGCGCATGGCCGCCGAAATGGGCCTCCGCTACGTGGTCATCACCAGCGTCAACCGCGATGACCTGGAAGACGGCGGTTCCCATCATTTCGCCGAGACCGTGCGCGAGGTGCGGCGCGCGCTGCCGGAAGCGCGCGTGGAAGTGCTGACACCGGATTTCTGCGGCGACCTGGATGCGGTCGCGCGCGTCCTCGATGCCGGTCCGCATGTTTTCAATCACAATATGGAGACCGTGCCGCGGCTATATGGACGGGTGCGGCCGCAGGCGGACTACCGGCAGTCGCTCGGCGTGCTGCGCTTTGCGCGGACTCATGCGCCGGCGGCGGTACTGACCAAATCCGGTTTCATGGTGGGGCTGGGTGAGACGGCGGACGAAGTCCACTCGCTGCTCGGCGACTTGCGGCAGGCGGGCGCCGATGTGGCCACCATCGGACAATACTTGCAGCCCACGCGCCGCAATCTGCCGGTGGCGGAATACGTCGCGCTCGAACAATTTGAAAGCTACCGCGCCTACGGCATGGCGCTTGGATTCAAGATGGTGTTCAGCGGCCCACTGGTGCGCAGCTCTTATATGGCGGACGCGGTCAGCGAACAGGCGCAGCGCGACCCGTGCTGAACTGGCTGCTGGCGCTGGCTACGGCGGGCCTCCTGGTGCTGGCCTTCCCCAGCTTCGATTTCGCCTGGCTGGCGGCGCTAGCGCTGGCCCCGCTGTTGGTGGCGGTGGCGCGCGAACCCAGGCCATGGAGGCGTTTCCTGCTGGGCTGGGTTTCCGGCATCGTCTACTGGTTCGGAGTCTGCCACTGGATTCAGTTCACGCTGGCGGTCTACGGCGGGATGGGCGATGGCGCCGCCTGGGCCGTGTTCACTCTGTTGGCCCTGATTAAGGGACTGCACATGGCGGTGTTTGCGCTGCTGGCCGGATTCCTGATCGGCCGCTGGTGGGCCACGCCGGCAGTGGCTGCGCTGTGGGTCGCGGTGGAATCGACGCACGGGTTTTTCGGCTTCGCCTGGCTGGCGCTGGGCAACGCTGCGATCGGGATGAGCCTGCCCATGCGCCTGGCCCCGTACACGGGCGTGTACGGCGTTTCATTCGCGTTCGTGATGATGTCGGCGGCGCTGGCGCTGCGGCTGTTGGGACGGCCGCGGCGGGAGCTGGCGTGGATGGCGGCGCTCCTCGTCCTGTTCCTTCTCCCGGCGTTGCCGGACACCCAGCACGGACGCGAAAGCGCATTGCTGGTGCAGCCGAACCTCTCGGAAACCGAAGAGTGGACCGCCGAATCGGTGGATCGCGCCACACGCGCGATGGCCGAAGACACGGCGCACGCCGCGGCCATCGACAGTGCCCATCCGCCCTCCATCGTGGTGTGGCCGGAAGTGCCGGCGCCGTTCCTTTACGATGAAGACCCGGGCTTTCGCGCCGCGGCGGCCGGTTTGGCGCGTTCCACCCGCGCTTACCTGCTGATGGGAACGGTGGCGCGTACGCCCGCCGGCGCGCCGCTCAATTCGGCCACGCTGGTATCGCCGGAGGGGTTCCCTGTCAGCCGTTATGACAAGGTGAACCTGGTGCCGTTCGGCGAGTTCGTGCCCTGGCCGCTCGGCGCGTTGACGGAAAAGATCTCCAAGCAAGCGGGCGATTTCGCCGCTGGGCGCGGCATCTTGGTTTCGCCCGTGGGCGATCACAAAATCGGCGTGTTCATCTGCTACGAATCGGTGTTCCCCAACTTCGTGCGCCGCTTTGCAGCCAACGGTGCCCAAGTCCTGTTCACCATTTCCAACGACGGCTGGTTCGGCAAGACCGCCGCACGCTGGCAGCACCTGGAAATCGTGCGCATGCGCGCCGCCGAAAACCGCCGCTGGATTCTGCGCGCCGCCAACGACGGCATCACCGCCGCCATCGACCCCGCCGGCCGCGTCCGGTCCACGCTGCCGTTGTTTACCGAGGTGACCTCCAGCGTTCGTTTCAACTACGAAACCGGCCAGACGTTCTACACCCGTCACGGCGATTGGTTCCCCGTGATGTGCGCGCTGCTGGCCGCCGCGTGCCTGGCGGCCGGGAGGTTCGCGCCTCAGAGCTTGAAGCCGAGCGCCAACCTCACGAGCCGTACACCAGGTTCTGGCGGCGTCCGTTCAACAGCAGCGCGTCGCGGTCGGCGTAAAATCGGATAATACTGAAACGCCGCAGAGTCACCGCTCCCGTCGGTTGGTCCTACTCCGGTCCCGGCCCCTGGTTCGACAGCAGCAGCTTGCCGCCGCTCGCGGCGACCACGTGTAACGCGGCCGGGCCTACCAGGCGTTCCAGGCGCGGGCGCTGAGCTTCCTTGGTCACCAGATAACACCGCTCTCCCGTCAGCCAGAGAGCCTTCCAACCGGCGTCGTCGAGAAACACGTCGGGAGCACCGGGGGCGTAAGAGCCGTACACCAGGTTCTGGCGGCGTCCGTTCAACAGCAGCGCGTCGCGGTCGGCGTAAAAGATGACGGAAGAAAACGGGTAGTCGTGGCCCTCCACCACCAGCTTGCCCTGGGGCGCGCGCAACAACGCTTGGGCCAGCGGACGCGACGATAGGTACGGATCGAAAGCCACCATCGCCAGCCGCGCCGCATGAAAGAAGACAATCATCATCAGCGTGGCCGCGAGAAAGGCCGCCGTGTCTTTCCCGATTCGGCCGAAGCGCACGAGCGCGGGGGCGAGAAACGCGCCCAGCAGAAACGCCAGGCCCGCCAGTACCAGCGGCAGCCGCAGATAGGCCAGCGAAGACAGCGTGAGGTCTTCCATGTGGCCGAGCGACAATTTGTAAGCGCCGGGATTCTGCGACAGCGCTACCGAGATATCGCCCGGCGTGGGCGTGTTGCGCACCAACCAGGCCAGCACCAGCGCCACCGTGCCCGCCGCTCCGGCCAGCACCTGGAGCACCCGCGTTCCCCGTTTGACCCACGCGCCGCCCTCGGCCATGGCAGCCCCCAGCAGCAATGCCAGCGCGGGATAGCACGGCATCGAATAATACTCCTGGGTGGTCGAGAAGCTGAAGAAGACCAGCACGAAGCCGATCCAGCAGAGCGCCAGCAGACGCGCCCGCCCGGCACGATCCACCGGCCGGAACCGCAGCTTCGCCACCGCCGGAAAGTACACGCTCCAGGGAAACAGCCAGAGCAGATGAAACAGCCAGAAGTATGCGAGCGGCACCGTATCGTAATCGCGCGGGTAGCGCAGGTTCAGAAACCGCAGCACCTGCTCATTCATGAAATAGAACCACAGAAAGCCGTGGTATTGGCCGGGAAGACTGCGCAGCGTGAAATCGAAATAGGGCGGATTGCGCAGCGTCGCCAGCACGTGCCACGGGGCGGCGATGACGAGCGCCACCGCTGCGCCGGAGAACGGGTGCAGCCGCCTCCACACCGCGCGCGAAAACAACTGTCCAGTGACGCCGAGATAAATCAAAGCCGCCGCCACCGGAAACAGAACGCCCACCGTGCTCTTGAGCAGCATCCCCACGCCCAGGCTGGCGGCCAGCGCGATGGCCCAGCGGCGGGGATGCGGTTCCCGCTCGTCCAAGGCGCGCAGAAACGCCCACATCGCGAGCGCGATCACGGCGGTCAGCATCACGTCAGGAATCAGAATACGGGTGAACAGGAACAGGCCCGCCGATGTGGCTATCACCACGCCGGCCAGGGTTCCGGCGCGGCGGCCGAACGCCCACCCGCCGAACGCCGCGGTGATCCAGCAGAGCAGCACCGCGGCGAGCGCCACCGGAATCCGCGCCACCCAATCGTACGTTCCGAAGAGCTTGAAACAGCCACCGATCAGCCAGTAAATGAGCGGCGCTTTTTCCAGGTAGGGGATGCCGTCCAGCCGCGCCGTCACCCAGTCGCCTGACCGCAGCATGTTGCGGGCGATCTGCGCCTGCACCGCGTCCACATCGTCCATCAACGAGGGCGGCGAAATCATCGTGCCGCAATAGACCGCCGCGGCCGCCAGTAGAACGATCAGATAGATGGAAGCGCGATTGCCGGGCATGTGTCCGCCGTTGTTGGAAGGCTCCATCTTCTTATCCACGGAAAAGCATGATTACACCAAGCAAGATGGTAACTGGTATTCACTCGGCTTTCCGGCGGTGCGGCTGAGCGACTTTCAACCGGCGGCTTCGCCTTGCTTTCGATCCAGCGCGGCGGCCAAGCCCTCGAGACCGCGGCGGATCTGGCGCTCATCGAACGCGGCGAAGCCCAGCAGCAAGCCCTGCACGTCGTTGCGCTTCAGTGTGAAGCGGCTGAGCGCCATGGTTTCGATGCCGTGGGCTGTCGCTCTCGTCTCCGCCTCCCTAGAGGTCATGCCATTCCGCAGGAAACTCGCCGTGTAGAGTCCCACTTGGATGGGGGAGATATCGAGCAATCCGCCTAAGTATCGCTGGCCCCCGGCCTGGAGAGCAGCCAGTCTGGCGGCATAGAGCTCGCGCATACGGCGGATATGGCGTCCCATGTGTCCCTCGACGATGAAGTCGCAGAGAATCGACTGGTCGAGGCCGGCGGGATGCAGGTCGGTCCCATAACGGAAGGCGAGGAACGGATCTACCAGGGCGGGAGGCAGGACCACATAACCCAAACGCAACGAAGGGAACAAAAGTTTGTTGAAGGTACCGAGAAGAATCACGCTCTCGCCTTTGTCTAAGCCCTGGAGCGAAGGCACCGGCCGCCCTTGAAAGCGGAACTCGCTGTCATAGTCGTCTTCGATCAGGAAAGCCCTGGCATCGTGCGCCCACCGCAGGATGGCCAGACGCCGCTCCAGTGGCATCGTCATTCCCAGCGGGAATTGGTGCGCCGGAGTCAGGTACGCCCCCTTGGCGCGCGCACACAGTTGTTTGCCCTTGGAAACCGAGATGCCGTGCTCGTCGACAGGCACGGGGATGATCCTGGCGCCAACATTGGTGAAGGCCGTGATGGCTCCGAAGTATCCGGGATCCTCCATCCAGACAGCGTCACCAGGCTTCAGAAGAAGACGGGCCAGCAGGTCGAGCGCCTGTTGGACGCCGGACACGATCACCACCTGTTCCGGCGAACAATTCACGCCACGCGATGAGCCCAGATACTCGGCAATGGCAGTGCAGAGCGGGCCGTATCCGCGCGCGTCACCGCCTGCCAACAGGGCAGAGGTGACGCGCCGCAAACGCCGGCTTGCGATGCGCGCCCAGACCTCGACCGGGAACTCCGCGATGGCGGGTTCATGCGCGCGGAACGGGCGCGCCGGGTGCGGGAACTTTAGCTTACTCAGGCGCGCCGGGCGGCTCACTACAGCGACTGGCGGCCGCTTGGCGCCGAAGAGATTCTCGGGCAATCGTTCGTTGATCCAAGTGCCCGCGCCGACCTGGCTCCGCAAGTAGCCTTCACTCAGTAGTTGCTCAAAAACAGTGACCGCGGTTCCCCGCGAGACGCCGTACTGACGCGCGAAATCCCGGCTGGCGGGAAGACGCGTTCCAGGCCGCAGCCGGCCGTCGAGAACGGCGTGGCGCAGTTCTTCGTGAAGCCAGCGTGTCAGTGCGATACCCGGAGGCCGTTCGTTGAGAGTGAGTTCGAGAGCGCTGACGCCTTTAGGCACCGATCCCGCTCCCCGTCAGGTGGTCCAAAAAAACCTCGCAATATGGCTCTGCCCATAGTACCAAGCCAGGCGATATCTTTCGAGAGTGGCGACGCGCGCTCCCTGTCTGGGGCCGCATGCGGCGGCTTCGTGTCGTCATCGATATGTCAAGGAGTTGCAACGATGCGTGTGTTAGGGCTCGATCATCTTCTCTTTGCCGCCGGCCTGGCGGGTCTCGGCGTTCTCAGCCTTTTCTCCGGCGATTTCGCGTTTGTGTGGCAGCCCGTGCCGGCGTGGGTCCCCTGGCGGGAAAGCCTCGCCCACGTCTCCGGCGTCCTCTTGCTGGCAGGCGGCATCGGCATGCTTGTGAAGCCCACCGCCAGGACCTCCGCTCTGGTCATGACGATCTATATGCTGAGCTGGGTGCTATTGCTGCAAGCCCCGCGCGCCGTTCAGGCTCCTTTAAATGTTGGCAGTTGGATGGGCTTCGCCGAGAACTCCTGGCTGACGTGCGGAGGCTGGATACTCTTCGTTTCGCTGGCGGGACCGGGAGACAGGTTGAGTTTGAAGTTCGCCGGCGGCATGCGCATTGCCAGGTTTCTGTTCGCCGTTTCGTGCCTCGAGTTAGGCCTGTCGCACTTCGTGTATGCGGAGGGCACGGCCAGCATGGTGCCAGCGTGGCTTCCCGACCGCTTAGGCTTTGCCTACTTGACGGGCGCGGGGCATTTCGCCGCGGGTGTCGCCATTCTGTTCGCGATTTTTCCCCGCCTGGCGGCGACCATGGAGGCAATCATGATCAGTCTGTTCGTGCTCCTGGTTCACCTTCCGGGCGTTGCCTCAGAACCCGCCAGCCGGCTGAAATGGACCATGCTGTTCGTGGCGACGGCGCTGGCGGGTTCGGCTTGGGCCATCGCAAGATCGCTCCGGGATGCCTCCTGGGGTTGGGCTCGGACCCCTCCAGAAGCCTCATCCGCCGTACGAGCCGAGAGTTGATCCGGAGCCAGGCGGAGGAGCTTCCGGTGGCTGCTAATGGTCCAAAGGAATTCAATAATATGGCTCTATACATCGTACAACTGAGACCGTAAGCTACATACAAAGGGGAATCCGCTTGTTGTCTTCACCGCTGACGTTTCCACGGGGCGGAGGGCGGCTCATGATCAGGGGGAGGCGCCTCATCGCCCCGCCGATTCCCCAACTTTCACTCAAGGAGTTCTTACCAATGAAGAAATCAGCGTGTTCCAGAACGTCAATGTCCGTTCGGTTCGGGCACGGCGCGCCAGGGCGCCTCGCAGCGCCGAGGCTGTTAGCGGCAATCCTCGCGCTGTTTGAAATCTCGGCGTTGGGCCAAATCGCGAGGGCGCAGAATGCGGAGCGGTCCGCGGATGGCTTGGGCTCCCCGGCTGCGCCTGTCCAGCTTGCCGCAGCCACATTGAATGAAACCCTGCAGTCCGCCGCTTCTCCCGAGGAATTAGGCGACCTCAAGATGCTGCATAGAAACTACCGCGAGGCTCTGGAGACCTACGCTCAAGGGCCGTCGAACGACGCAACGTTGCACAATAAAATGGGCATCGCCTACCATCAGTTGGGGCGGCTGGGGAATGCCCGCAAGGCGTATCTGGAGGCCTTGCGCCTTAGACCCGCTTATATGGAGGCGGCCAACAATCTGGGCTCGATCGAATACTCCCAGAAAAACTATCGCCGGGCCATATCCTGGTACCACAAGGCGCTCAGAATGGAAGGGACCGATTCGGCGCGCACGGCTTCGGTCCATATGAATCTGGGCATGGCCTGGTTCGCGCGCAAGAACTATGAGAAGGCCAACCTCAGCTTCCAAACGGCGCTGCGGCTGGACCCCGACGTCTTCGAGGACCGCGGGGCCGTTGGGCAGATCCTGTCGGAACGCAATGTGGAGGAGCGCGCGCGCTTTCATTTCGACATGGCGAGGCTCTACGCGCGGCAGGGGCGCAACGAGTTAGCGATTCGATACCTGCGACGGTCGCTTGAGGAAGGCTACAAGGATCGCAAAGCATCGTGGTCGGAAGACTCCGATTTCGCCACGCTGCGTCAAACGCCGGAGTTTCAGCAACTGATGGCCGTGGAGCCGCGCGTCTTATAGACGCAAGGAACAGCGTATGAACAGCGGAGGACCAAGAAAAAACAGGTCTTGTATCAGGGCACGGCTTCAGCCGTGCCGGAACGGTGTGATGTTGACGGGCTTTAGCCCTTGAGCAGCGGACAGGGGCTAAAGCCCTCAGAATGTGCGTTGTCGGCGGCACGGCTCAAGCCGTGCCCTGATACAAGGCATCCAACTTCGGAATCCGGATGACAACGATTCGCGAAGTGAGCGGATGCGATGGGGGTGCCGTCAAGGCCCAGCCGCCGACCGCTCCCTGTGGTCGCGGCTCCGACGCGCCCCGGGAGAAAACGCATGAGCGCCGCCGCTACGGTTCCAGCACTCCCCCGGTCAGGACCATCTCTTCTTTGGCGGGCTGCCGTCGGTTGACTGGCTCGCGCCAGTTGACGCGCGGCAGGAAGAGCGATTCGTCGATGCGTTCGCGGTAGCGTACGGCGATGTTCATCAGCGAATCGAGCAACGATTCTGACAGCAGGTGCGGCTGGAGGCCGAGATCGGCCAGCTTGGAGTGCCGGGCATTGTAGTAATGCTGTTCGGCCTCGACGCGCGGGTCCGGCAAGTGCTGGATATCGACCTTGAGCGACAGTTTCCGGCCGGCCGCCTGGACCATGTGCGCCAGCTCCAGCACCGAGAACTGCTCGGTGAATTGGTTAAACACGCGACATTCGCCCTTGGCCGCCGGGTTCAGGCAAGCCAGCTCGACGCAGCGGACAGTGTCGCGAATGTCCAGGTAGCCGCGGGTTTGCCCGCCCTTGCCGTAGACCGTCAGCGGGAAGCCGACGGCCGCCTGCACGCAGAAACGGTTCAGCACGGTGCCGAAGACTTCGTCGTAATCGAACCGGTTGATCAGCGCGTCGTCCAGCGCCGTCTCGCCGGTCACAGTTCCGTACACCACGCCCTGGTTGAGGTCGGTGGCGCGCAGTCCCCAAACGCGGCAGGCAAACAGCATATTGTGGCTGTCGTGCACCTTCGACAGATGGTAGAAAGAGCCCGCCTGCTTGGGATACGGCAGCACGTCTTTGCGGCCGTTGTGCTCGATGGTGATGTAGCCCTCTTCGATATCGATATTGGGCGTGCCATATTCACCCATCGTGCCCAGCTTCACCAGGTGGCATTCGGGCTGCAGCTCTTTGATCGCGAACAGCACGTTCAGCGTGCCCAGCACGTTGTTGGACTGGGTGAAGATGGCGTGCTGGCGGTCGATCATCGAATAGGGCGCGGAGCGCTGTTCGGCAAAATGCACCAGCGCTTCCGGCTGGAATTCGCGGAACATGGAAGAAAGAAACCCGTAATCGGTGACGTCGCCCTCGAAGACTTCGATTGGGTTGCCGGTGTGGCGCTTCCACGCTTCGATGCGGTCGGCCAGGGTGCGGATCGGCGTCAGCGTTTCCACTCCCAAGTCCCGGTCCCACTGCCGCCGCAGGAAGTTATCGACAATTGCCACGGAATGGCCCTGCCGCGACAGGTGCAGCGCGGTCGCCCATCCACAGTAGCCGTCACCACCTAAAACCGCGATCTTCATTAGCTTTGGTCCTAACCTTCCATTTAAGGCGCAATCTTCTATCAGACGCCTGCGGGGGAGCAGAGGTTGCTCAACCTGTGTCGCAAACCGGATTTATCGACACAGACATGATAGCCTGAGCCTCTTCGCGGAAAGCGGACTAACCAGTTTTGCAAACAACATGTTAGCAGTTGTAACAGTTCAGCGTGGTAGCCCTTATGGGCTAACGGGAATCACCCTCCATTGCGGGAAGCACGCTCCACCTCAACGGCCCAAGCGTTTGAGAACCGCGCGGGCGGCTTCGCCCGAGGCGACGTCGATGGCGGCGCGGGTACTGCGCTCCACCAGTTCCACTTTGCCCTGGGCGAGCTTCTTGCCGACCACTACGCGGAACGGCACGCCGATCAGGTCCGCGTCCTTGAACTTCACGCCGGGCCGCTCGTCGCGGTCGTCGAGCAGGGTGTCGATGCCCAGCCCGAGCGATTCCTGGTAGATCGCGTGCGCGGTCTCCCTTTGCGCCGGGTCGGCGTTATTGGCGGGCGTCACGATCAGCTCGAAGGGCGCAATCGAAGGCGGCAGCACCATCCCGTCCTTGTCGTGATTGAGCTCGATGACGCCGCTAAGGATGCGCCCGATGCCGATGCCGTAGGAGCCCATGATGGGCGTGACTTCCTTGCCGTCGGCGTTGAGCACGCGCAGCCCCATCGGCTCGGAATACTTATAGCCGAGCTTGAAGATATGCGCGATTTCGACGCACTTGACCACCGCCAGCGTGCCGCCGCAGCGCGCGCACGCGTCGCCCGCGACCACCTGGCGCAGGTCGTGGAACTCGGCCTGGAAATCCTCGCCGAGCGTCACCTGGCGCAGGTGGTAATCGTTCTTGTTGGCGCCGGCGATCATGTTGCGGCGCCCTTCGAGCGCCCGGTCGGCCAAGATGGGCATGTTCCGCAGGCCCACCGGCCCGAGCGATCCGGCATCGGCGCCGAACCACTGGCGAATCTCCTCGGGCTGTGCCGGGCGGAACTCGGGATCGTTCACGATGGCGCCCGCCTTGGTTTCGCTCAACTGGTGATCGCCGCGCAACAGGATCAGCACCGGCTTGCCGTCGGCCACCACCACCAGGCTTTTCATTTGCGAGGTCTCGGGCAGGCCCGTGAAGGCGGCCACTTCGGCGATGGTCTTGCGGCCGGGCGTGTGGAACTCCTCCGGGCTAAGGTCGCCGGCGGGATCGGCGGCGGCCGGCGCGGCGGGAACCGAAGCCGCTTTTTCCAGGTTGGCGGAATAGCCGCAGTTCGGGCAGCGCGCCACGAAGTCCTCACCGGCTTCCGACGCCACCATGAACTCGTGCGACTGGCTGCCGCCCATCGCCCCCGAGTGCGCTTCCACGGCCGTGTACGCCAGGCCGCAGCGGTCGAAGATGCGGCCGTAAGTCTTGTAGTGCTTGTCGTAAGCCGCATCCAGGCCGGCCTGATCCATGTCGAAGGTGTAGGAATCCTTCATCATGAATTCGCGGACGCGCAGCAGGCCGGATTTCGGCCGCGGCTCATCGCGGAACTTGGTCTGGATCTGGTACCAGATCTGCGGAAGTTGTTTGTAGCTGCGCAGCTCGCCGCGCGCGATCGCGGTCATGACTTCCTCGTGTGTCATGGCGAGGCACATGTCGCGGCCGAAACGGTCCTTGAAGCGGAACAGATTGTCGCCCATCACGTCCCAGCGGCCGGATTCCTGCCACACTTCGGCTGGATTCAGGGCGGGGAGAGAAAACTCCTGCGCGCCCATTGCGTCCATTTCCTGGCGCACGATGTTCTGAATCTTCAGCAGCGACCGCTGCGCCAGAAACAGGAAGCTGTAGATACCGGCGGAGAGCTGGCGAATATATCCGGCGCGTAACAGCAACTGGTGGCTGGCAACTTCGGCCTCGGCGGGCACCTCGCGCAGCGTGGGAATAAACAGCTTGCTCCAGAGCATAGTTTGAGAGGGGTAAACCTTGATCTTAGCATGGTAAAATTGAAGTCTTTCCAAATGAGAATCGCTATCGCCGCGGATCACGCCGGATTTGTCTTGAAAGAAAAGCTACGGCAGACTCTGGCCAGTGAGGGGCACGAAGTAACCGATTTCGGCCCGGCCAGCGCGGAATCGTGCGATTACCCGGATTATGCGCAGCCGGTGGCGCGCGAAGTTGCCGCCGGGCGCGCCGACCGCGGTATCCTGGTCTGCTCCACCGGCATCGGCATGGCCATGGCGGCGAACAAAATCGCGGGCGTGCGCGCGGCGCCGGCCGTTTCCGAGGACGAAGTGCGGCTGACCCGCGAGCACAACGATGCCAACGTGCTGACCTTGGGCGCCCGGTATGTAGACGAGGAGCAGGCGAACAATCTGACCCGCATCTTTCTGCACACCGATTTTGCCGGAGGCCGCCACGCGCGCCGCGTGGCCAAGATCGCACAGTTGGAACAGGCGCCCGGCCGCGAGCGGCCGTAAGCAGGAACGGAGAATTTCGATAGTCATGACGCCAGCACAACAAATGAAGCGGCCGTTAGCCGAGGTGGACCCGGAAGTCTATCGGGCGATCCAACTGGAAGTGGAGCGGCAGGACGCGCAGATCGAGCTGATCGCCAGCGAGAACTTCACCTCCGAGGCGGTGCTCGAAGCCACCTCGAGCGTGTTCACCAATAAGTACGCCGAAGGCTATCCCGGCAAGCGCTACTACGGCGGCTGCGAGAACGCCGATATCGTCGAGAACCTGGCTCGAGATCGCGCCCGCGAATTGTTCGGCGCCGAGCACGCCAACGTGCAGCCGCACTCCGGCTCGCAGGCCAACCAGGCCGCCTATGCCGCCGTGCTGGCGCCCGGCGACACCATCATGGGTTTGAACCTGGCCCACGGCGGCCACCTGACGCACGGCCACCCGCTCAATTTTTCCGGCAAGACCTACCACGTGGTGCCCTACAGCGTGCGCCAGGAAGACGAGCGCATCGATTACGACGAGGTGGAGCGGCTGGCGCGCGAGCACAAGCCGAAGATGATCATCGCGGGCGCCAGCGCCTACCCGCGGACGCTCGATTTCGCGCGCTTCCGCCAGATCGCCGACGCGGTCGAAGCGATCTTGCTCGTGGATATGGCGCACATTGCGGGACTGGTGGCCGCGCGCCTGCATCCCAACCCGTGCCAGTGGGCCGACATCGTAACCTCGACCACCCACAAGACGCTGCGCGGGCCGCGCGCCGGCATGATCCTCTGCAAACAGAAATTCGCCGCCGCCATCGACAAGCTGGTTTTCCCCGGCGTGCAAGGCGGCCCGCTGGTGCACGTCATCGCCGCCAAGGCGGTCTGCCTGCGCGAGGCCATGGCTCCAGAATTTGTCGAGTACCAGAAGCAGGTTCTGGCCAATGCCCGCGCGCTAGCCGCAAGCATCCAGGACGCCGGTTTCCGCGTCGTCTCCGGCGGCACCGACACGCACCTGATGCTGGTGGATGTTTTCTCCAAGGGTGTGCGCGGCAAGGAAGCCGAAAAGACGCTGGACCGTGCGCACATCACCGTAAACAAGAACGCCATTCCGTTCGACACCAACCCGCCGCTGAACCCGAGCGGTATCCGGCTCGGCTCGCCCGCGGTGACCACGCGCGGCTTCCGCGAGGCCGAGATGCGCGAGGTCGGCGCTCTCATCGGCGAAGTGCTGGGCCACATCGACAACGAAGTGACCATCGCGCGTGTGCGGCAACAAGTCGAAGCGCTGACGGCCCGCTTCCCGCTGTATCCGTGGAAGAAGCGGAGACCGGCGGAGAACTCCGCCGTGCTGCCGGAAAGCGCGGTGCAAGTGGGCTAGGCCTTTTCGGGCCCGCCAACTTTCCAGTCATGGCGCTGGACATCGTCATCGACGGGCGCCGGGTGCGGGACTTCGGCATCGGAACCTACATCCGAAGCCTGGTTCACGCGCTCAGCCGGATCGATGCCGCGAACCACTACACCGTGGTCACCGGTCCCGGCGAGGCGCGCGTGTGGGGAACGCTGCCGGATAACTTCCGCATCGCCATCTACGCGGGGGACGATCACGCCTACTCGGATCACTTGCTGTTTCCCCTTTTTCTGCGGCGTCTCAAGCCGGACCTGGTGCACATTCCGCTGAACCGCGTGCCGCTGCTGATGATCCGGCCCTACGTGGTGACCATCCACGACATGGTGAACCTGTTCTATGACGAGCGGAAGCTTTCCGCCGTGCACATGTATCTGCGCCGCTTCCGTTTCCGCCGCGGCCTCACCCGCGCCAGCCGGGTGATCGCGGTTTCCGAGGCCACCAAGCGTGATGTCGAGAACCTCTTGGACGTGCCTCCTGGCCGCATCACGCGCGTCTACAACGCCCCCGATCCGGGCTTTCTCGGACGCGATCCGGCCGCCGGCGAGGAAGAGCGCCGCCGCATCATGGAGCGTTACCAGATCGACCGCCCGTTCCTGCTATACGCGGGCGCCATCCGCCATCACAAGAACATCCCGCGGCTGGTGGAAGCCTTTGCCGTGTTGCGCGAGCAACTGGCGGCGCACCCGGTCTATGGCGACCTGCGCCTGGTGATCATCGGCGACACCAT
Source organism: Bryobacterales bacterium (assembly GCA_003142185.1). Taxonomy (GTDB): domain Bacteria; phylum Acidobacteriota; class Terriglobia; order Bryobacterales; family Bryobacteraceae; genus Bog-375. Next base: position 15,243 of record PLOR01000103.1, on the reverse strand, counting down.
CTCGCAGTATCCGGCAGTGCGGCAGGCCGTGCTCAAGAGCAAGATGGAGCACGCCGTGCGCTTCCTCGGCTTCGTGCCGTTCGACACGCTGCGCTGTTTCTACGAATCGGCGGCCGCGTTCGTCTTCCCTTCGCGCCATGAAGGTTTCGGCTTGCCGCCGCTCGAAGCGATGGCCTGCGGCACTCCGGTGGTTACCTCCAACGTGAGTTCGCTGCCTGAAGTGGCGGGAGACGCAGCCATGCTGGTGAACCCGGGAAACGTTTTCGATATCGCCCGCGGCATCCGCGAGGTGCTGACCGACGAGCCGCTGCGCGCCGAACTGATCCGCCGCGGACGCGCGCAAGCCGCCCGCTTCAGTTGGGAGCGCTCCGCCCGCGAGGTGCTCGAGATTTACCAGGACGTGGCGCGCGGAGGGTAAACCGTAGCGCCGGTGTTTTTCCGCACCGGTCTGGCGGCGTGTTCCGAATGGCGGCCGTGGTCAAGCGCCCGTAAGGCACAAGACACCGGCGGCAAGACCGCCGGCGCTACCGCTTGTAAAGAAGTATCCGGTTTACCGAACCCGCTGCGCGAGGTCGCGCAGGAGATAGTATTCGTTGACCGGCCGGTCGTCGGTGAGCACAGGCACGCCGGGATCGGGGGCGATCAACCGCTCCAGCGGCAATTCATTGCGGAGCGTGTCCTGAAACTCTGCTTCGACGTTCGTCTCCGGTCCCCACTCCAGAAAATCCCGCCCCGCGGCAGTAGGAACACGCGCGGCAAGCTCGGCGGCGGTACGCTTCTCGATGGGTGAGAAGCTGGCCAGAAAATGATGACCGTATTCCGGGGCCGACCCGAAACAGCGAACCTCCGGGAATGTCTGGCCCAGTGCCTTTGCGAACGAGGAAACCACAGCGGGATCCGCCGCGGGCAGCCACTGTTGCAGAATGCCTCCGGGGGAAAGCCGGTGGGCGAGCGCGCGATAGAACTCCGTGGAATACAGCAAGCTGGATCCGGCGGCTTCGACGGGCGGCGGGGGATCAATGATGATCGCATCGAAGGTGTCCCGGGTACGCTCGAGGAATCGCCGGGCATCGTCGATCACAACCGTGGAACGCGGCGACCGCAGCAACTCGTCGCCGTCGCGGTGAAAGTAACTGAGCAGAGGAGGCACGCTCGGCACCAGTTCGACCACGGTCACGGGAGTGCCCCAAGACATCGCGGAGCGGTACGAGGTTCCCATTCCGAAGCAGAGAACGAGGGTCCGCCGCGGCGGCGCCGGCAGGGACGCCAGTGGGAGATGCGCCATCATTTTCGTGATTGGCGTCAACTGCGTAATGCCGACGCCGTTCACCAGCAACTGCTTCCCCATGCCCGAGCCATAGGCGATCACGGTCGCCGTGTAGTCGCGGCGAACACGGGCACCCGGGAAAAAGGTTTCGAAATCTCTGGTGACCGCTACGACCAGCAGGGCGACAGCCAGCGCCAACACCAGGAGCCGGGCGGGCCGGCGCTGGGGTGCGCCGTCAGGGACGCCGGTTTGGCGCCGGCAGCCGAAGGCAAACAGCGGCAGCGCCAGCACGATCAGCGTCCACCGCTCGCCCAGGTTGGGCAGCAACACAAAACCGGCCAGCAGCGGACCTACGATGCAACCGATCGCGTTGATGGCGTAAGCCCTGCCCGCGCGGTTCGGATCCCCGCACGACCAGCGGTCCACCAGCATCGGCGTAAGAAAACCGAGAGCGGCGCAGAATGGCCCAATGCCCGTAGCCACACGTATGGAGCCAAACAGCAGATACCAATACTGGTTGTGCATCATCATACGGGGATCCGCCGCGAACAGGGGAAGGAGAGCGGCGGCGCCTGCCACAACCACCACTTGGTTCCAGGCCGGGATGGCGGCGCCGCGGCGCCGGATCGTGGCACGATAGATCCGGCTGCCGAGGGCCGTAGCAACCAGGTACACGGCCAGCATGGCGGCAAACGAGTAAACCACCGGGCCCAGGAACGGGATAAACTGCCGCGTCCACACCACCTCCATCGCCAGGCTGGCCAAGCCCGTCGTGAACAGCAGCGGCAGAATCATGACATCGCCGGAAACCGGGCTGGTGGGGGCGAGCGGCGCAGGCGCAACACCGCTGGTGGAAGCAACACGTCTGGACGCCACGAAGGCGGAGGCGCCGATCAGAGCGTTCAAAGCCGCCGCGGTCCACTGCGTCCTCGCGAAGCCCATCAGCTCGATGAGCACGAACGCGGAAGCGATCACGCCGGTTGCCGCCCCCACCACATTGGCGACGTACAGATAGCTGAACGAACGCGAGGAACGATCCGGAAAGGCGGCCCGGATGCCGGCCATAGCTACCGGAAAAGTAGCGCCCATCAAGGCGCAGAAAGGCAGCATCACCAGCGCGATCCAGCCCGCCGAGACCAGATAGTAAGCTGACGAATCCCACGCCGTTTGCACCCCAAGCAGCGCGTGGCCCTGCCGAAGCAGCGGGGCCACCACCACCCCCGAAACCCCGATGAGAAGCTCTACCCCGCCGTACAGACCCAGAAAAAAGCGTGCAGGCCTGCGCGCCAGACCTTTCACCAGCCTGCCCCCGGCCCAGCTTCCTAACGCCAGGCCGGCCATGAACACGGAAAGAACAATGGAAATGAGCGGCGTGGTGACGCCGAAGCCGGCCATCGCGACACGCAGCCACACAACCTGGTAGACCAGGCTACAAAAGCCCGAAAAGAAGAAAAAGAAGAAGAAGAGGATCATGCGGTTGGGCGGCTCTTTCGGGCAAGTTCCGGACCGGCTGTTCGGCGACAAACCAGGACTCAGCGGCGGGCTACGTTCCCGGGCCGGATAAGCCGAGATGATTTTAGCACAAGGCCGAATACGGCCCCCCGCAGAATCATGCGAGCCGCTGACAGCCCGCGGCGGCTGCGGTATATTCGAAATTGATGCATCGCGCGGCGCTGCTGCTGGCCTGTTGCGCGTGTCTGGGCGCGCAAACGGCTGCCATCGAAGGCGTAGTAGTCAACCAGGCAACCGGGCGACCCATGGCCGGCGTGCATGTCCGCTTCCTCAGCATGTCCTCCGCGGCGGAAGGGCAGCCATACGGCGCCATCAGCAACGCCGCCGGCCACTTCTCCATCGCCAGCCTGCCCGCCGGGACCTATTCCGCCGAAGCACGGCAGCACGGCTTCTTCTACATGCCACCGAAGGGCCAAGGACTCGTTCCGCGTGTGTCGCTCAAGGCCGGCCAGCACCTCGCTGATTTCAAGATCGAAATGGCCCAGGGCGCGACCATTTCCGGCCGGATAATAGACGACAACGGCGACCCGGTGCAAGCCGGTGTTCGCGCGGACGCCGAATCCGAGCGGGCCGTGTCCTTCGGCCGCTGGGCTAACGGCGATGAGCGAGGCGAGTTCCACATGAGCGTTGCGCCGGGCAAGTATTACCTCGTCGCGGAACCGGGTGGCCGCGGCATGAACCAGGTGCCGGAAATTCGCACCGATGGAAGTATCGACGCGATATACGGAGAGACCTATTACCCCAGCTCGGCTGTCAAGGGAAAAGCCGTGCTGGTGGAAGCGGCGGCGGGCGCCGAGTTGACCGGCCTGGAAATCCACCTGGTGCGGCAGGTGCGCGGCGCCAGCATCGGCGGCGTGGTGACCGGCGCGACGGACGCGGCTGGCGGCACCACGGTGATGCTCCTGCAGGGCGACGATCCGCGGCACATGGGTCTTGCCAGCGGTTCCGGCTCCGACCGGGACGGCCACTTCCTGCTCACCAACCTCCAGCCAGGCACATACCGGCTGCTCGCCTGGCACCGGAACGACAAGACCAACCTCTATAGCCAGCCGATGGACGTCCACCTGGAAGGCGCCGATGTGACCAACCTGAACCTGGTGCTGGCTCCGGGCGGAGAATTGACCGGGAAGCTGGAGATGCCGGGGAGCCCGGGCACGGAGAAGCTTTCCGTCAGCCTCGAACTGTCGCCATTCGGCTCTTTTGGAGAACCGCCCCCTTCCGCCGAGGCGGACCAAAGCGGCGCGTTCCGCATCGCCAATATCGCGCCGGGCACTTACGGCGTGAAGGTGACGCCGATGCCGGAAAACGGCTATCTGAAATCGGTCCGCCTGGATGGCGTGGAGACGCCCGACGACGAATTGGATCTTTCGCGCGTCGCGCAGGGATCGTCGCTGAAGATCGTGGTCAGCCGCAACGGCGGCCAGGTTTCGGGCAGGCTGCTGGATAAGGACGGCGAGCCGCTAGGCGCCATGCCGGCGATGGTTGCTCTGGTCGCAGACCCGAAGGAGATCAAGCTGGACCGCTCTCTCAAGATGGCCGAGGATGGGACCTACCGTTTCCAAGGGATTCGCCCCGGCAAATACAGGCTGCTGGCGTTCGACGAATGGGGAGCCGACGTTCTGGAAATGGTCAAGAAGCTGGCAGCCTCGGCGGAAGAAATTGAGATCAAAGAAGGCGACCGCAAAGTGAAGGACCTGAAGCTGGTCGGGAAGGAGGATGCCGATGCGAAGCCCTCGCAGTAGGTTGGGTCCGTGGCGCACGCACTCTTGCGTCGAGCGTCGAGACTCATCTCGACGCGTCTTCGCCCTTCGGCGCCGGGCGTCGGAAGGAGTGCCAGCGCGGCACCGAGGAGTGCGTGCGCCACATTGGCTGATTCTCCTCCTGGCGGCTTCGGCTGCGGGTTTCGCCCAAAGCGGGCCGCCCGCCGATCCGAACTCCGCCAGCGTGGAGGGCGTGGTGCTGAATGCGGTCACCGGCGAACCGGTGCTGCGCGCCCACGTGACGATTGGCGGCTATGCCAACGGCAAGCAACAGAGCTATGGCGCGATGACTACCGCGGAAGGCAAGTTCTCCATCACCGGTCTGCCCGGAGGCAACTACTACGTCCAGGCCAACCGTTTGGGCTTCACCTTCACCTTCAGCCAGCGCGGTCCGAACGGGCTCACACTCAAGCCCGGCGACCACAAGGACGACGTGACCGTGAAGCTGACTCCAACCGGATCGATTGCAGGCACGGTGGTGGACGCCGATGGTGAGCCGATGGAGAACTGCAACGTGAGCGCCGAGTCCGGCCGCGGCGGGCAAGGTTCGCAGTCGGACGCGCAGGGCAAGTTTCGCATCGGCGGGCTGTCGCCAGGCAAATACCGGATTAAAGCGATGCCCGACGAACCGGGAACTCCGCCCGAGATCCGCACCGACGGCACGCTGGAGGCGCATTATAGCCAGACCTACTACCCAAGCGCGCTCGATGCGGCGAGCGGCGCGAAGGTCAGCGTCGAGGCCGGAACCGAATCCGCCGGCAACGAGATTCGCCTGGTGCGCACGCCCGTCGTGCGCGTCACCGGCAAAGTGACGGGCCTCCCGCAAGGCGCCGAGAACGTGTATCTGATGGTCCGGCAAAAGCCCGACCACTCCCGCGGCTTCGGCTTTAGCTTCGCCATGAACAGCGGCTGGAGCACCGGCGCACCAGTGAAGAAGGACGGGACGTTTGCGCTGTGGCGGCTGGCTCCCGGCCCGTATCGCATCGGCGCGCAATGGAACAGCCCCACCGGCCAGATGGCCGCGGCACCGGTCGAAGTTGTGGTGGGTGACTCCAACATCGACGGCATCGAGCTGCGCATGATCGCGGCCGCCGATCTCACCGGTCAAGTGGAATACGAGAGCGACGACGCCAAGCCGGCGGCGCCGGCGGAAGAAACGCAACCGCCCCGCCGCAACACCCCTCATGTGTTTCTGCAAGGGATCGATACAACCAACGGGGGCGCCAACGGGCAGGTCGATGCGGCCGGCGCTTTCACGCTTGAGAAAGTCCTGCCCGGCCGGTATCACGTAAATTGGAACGCCGGCCGTGGGTACGTGAAATCGATGCTCCTGGGCCGGTCCGAAATCGCCGGCCAGATCCTCGATCTCAGCGGCGGCGCGGCGGGCGCCACGCTCACCATCGTCATCAGCACGCAGTTCGGCTCCGTTTCGGGAACGGTGCAGTCTGACGGAGCATCCACTGCCGGCCTGGTGGTGGTGCTGATGCCGGACGGCCAGGAATCCGGCGGCGGAACGGGGTTCCAGTCCAGCAGCATCGGCGCCGACGGAAGCTATTCGGTCAATCCCGTGATCCCCGGTACGTACAAGCTGGCTGTGATTGCGCAGGACGATATAAACGGCATCCTGCAAGGCGGGGACGAGTGGGATGCGTATGCCCCCGTCACCGAGATCGTTACCATCCACGCCGGCGAAAAAACCACGCAAGACCTAAAGATTCTCGCGCGGTAAGTGGTAGTAGGACAGACCATCGCCTTTTGTGGTCTGTCACGCTTTGCCCAAGCTCAACACTTTAGCGGACGACAAAAACCGATCGTCCGGCCTACCGCAACGAAGCGCGTATCTTGTCTCTGTACTCACGGGCCTTTTCGAGAATCTGCGGCTCGTTCAAAGTGAGGATGCTGCCGTCGCGAACCACCGGTTTGCCGTTCACCATTACGTCGCGAACGTCGTCGGCTTTGAGCGCGTAAACCATTTGCGAGATCGGATCGTAGAGGGGCACGGCGTTGGGGCGGTCCAGGCGGACCACGATCATGTCGGCGAGTTTGCCCGTTTCGAGCGAGCCGATTTCCTTTTCCATGCCGAGCACGCGCGCGCCGCCGATGGTGGCCATGTCGAGCGCGGTGGCCGCGGAAAGCGCCTGCGGATCTCGCGCGGTAACCTTCTGCAGCTTGGCGGCCAGGTCCATTTCCTCGAACAGGTTGAAGTCGTTGTTGCTGCCCGCCGGACCGTCCGGCCCTAAGCCAACGTGGATGCCCAGCGCCAGCATGCGCACCACCGGCGCCACGCCGCTCGCCAGCATCATGTTGCTCGAGGGGCAGTGCGCCACGCCGACATCGCGCGCCTTCAGAATCGCCATGTCCGCTTCCGTCACCCAGACGCAGTGCGCGGCTACCGTGCGGCCGTTGAAGATGCCCAGGCGGTCGAGCGTCCCTACCGGCGTAGTGTGCCGCTTGGCCAGTTCGTCGTCGACTTCTTTCCTGGTTTCGGCGACATGGATCACCAGCGGCGCGTGAAAGCGGTTGGCGAGGGCGCGCGCGGCCTTTAGGGTTTCGTCGGAATTGGTGTACAGCGCGTGCGGCGCCACGGCGGGAACGATCAGCGGGTCGCCCGCAAATCGCGCCAGGTAGCGTTCGGTGAAGCGCAGCGCGTCGGCGGGCGTTTTGTTGTCGGGTACCGGGAAGCCGATGATGGTTTCGCCCAGCACGCCGCGCATCCCCGCCTCTTTGGCCGCTTCGGCTACCACGTCCTCGAAATAGTACATGTCGGTGAACGTGGTTGTGCCGCCGAGCAGCATTTCCAGGCACCCAAGGCGCGTGCCCCAGCGCACGAAATCGGGCGTAACATTCTTGGCTTCGGCGGGGAAGATGAACTTTTCCAGCCAATCCTGCAGCCGCAGGTCATTGGCGATGCCGCGAAACAGCGACATGGCTGCGTGTGTGTGTGTGTCGATCAGGCCCGGCGCGAGGATGGCGTCGGGGCGGTCCAGGCGCCGCACGCCCGTGAATCGTGCATCGATTTCGGCGCGCGGGCCGACGGCGAGAATGCGCGCGCCGCGCACCGCTACGGCGCCGTTTTCGATCACGCGATGCGTTGCGTCCTCGGTGATGACGTAACGCGCGCTCCAGATCCAGTCGGCTTGTTCCGCCGAGAGCGCGAAGACGAATAAAAAGAAGCTACAGATACGAAGCATCGAATGGCTTGGGGAAGAGATCCCGCATTTGATAAGTTTCGATTTTGCCGCGCGGGTTGACCAGCACGATCTCCACGTCGCCGCAAAATTCCCAAAGGATCTGCCGGCACGCGCCGCAGGGCGGCGTGAGAACGTCGGTATCGGCGGCTACGGCGACGCGGCGGAACTGGCGCACGCCCTCGGAAATGGCCTTGAACACTGCCACGCGCTCGGCGCATACAGTGAGGCCGTAAGTCGCGTTCTCCACATTGCAGCCGGTGTGGATGTGGCCCGACGAGTCTTCAATCGCGGCGCCAACCTGGAATTTCGAGTAAGGCGCGAAGGCGTGCTGGCGCGCACCGAGCGCGGCGTCGAGGAGTGGATCGTTCATCGGCGATTCCGAAAATGCTGTGCTGGTAGGACAGGCGATCGGTTTTTGTCGCCTGTCTTCCATCGGCAGGCCACAAAAGACGATGGCCTGCCCCACCTTTGTCTACAATTCATCCTGTTCCAAACGCGGCAGCACCATGCGCAGGAACTTCACCAGGGTATCGCGAACCGCCGCGCCCGTTTCGAGCACTTCCTCGTGGCTGATCTTCCGGTCGCTGAGCCCGGCCGCCATGTTGGTGATGCAGGAAACCGCCAGCACTTTCATTCCCATGTGATTGGCGGCGATCACTTCGGCCACCGTGGACATGCCCACCACATCGGCGCCGATGGTGCGCAAAAATCGAATCTCGGCGGGCGTTTCGTAGCTGGGGCCCAGCATGCCGGCATAGACGCCTTCGGGCATGAAGATGCACAACTCCGCGGCCACGCTCTTGGCGAGCTCGCGATAATGGCGCGAATAAGCTTCCGACATGTCCGGAAAACGAGGGCCGAGCAAGTCTTCGTTGGGGCCGGTCAGCGGGTTCGATCCCTGCAGGTTGATGTGGTCCGAGATCAGCACCAGCTCGCCTGGCTCGAGCGAACCGTGAATGCCGCCCGCGGCGTTGGTGAAAACCATCGACCGCACGCCGAATGCGTGCAGCACGTTCACCGGGAAGACCACCTGCGCCGGCGAATATCCTTCATATAAATGGGGCCGTCCCGACATCACGGCGACCGGCAGCGCGCCCAGGTTGCCCACTACCAGCGTGCTCGCGTGGCCGACGGCGGTGGAGACGGGCCAGCCGGGAATTTCGGCGTAGGGGATAACGGTGCGATCGCTCAATTCGTCGGCGAACGCTCCCAGGCCGCTGCCCAACACCACGCCGATGGCCGGGCGAAGGGCGGTGCGGCTAATCAGCAGAGATTTGGCTTCCGTAATCATAAAATCATTCCCGCAATGCAGGCCGACATGAAGTTGGCCATCGTCCCGGCCGCCACCGCGCGCAGGCCGAGGCGCGCCAGATCGGACTTCCGGCTCGGCGCCAGCGCGCCAATGCCGCCGATCTGGATGGCGATCGAGCTGAAATTAGCGAAACCGCACAGCGCGTAAGTGGCGATGACGAAGGAGCGTGGGTCCAGGCCGGCCTTCATCGGGCCCAGCTTGAGAAACGCGACGAATTCATTGAGCACCAGCCGCGTGCCCAGCAGGTTGCCGATGGCGGGCGCATCTTTCCACGGCACGCCCAGCAGGTACGCCACCGGCGCGAATACCACGCCGAAAATCTGCTCGAGCGACGCCGGCAGCCAGTTCATCCACCGCAGCCCGTGAATGCCGCCCAGAATGCCATTGATCATGGCGATCAGCGCCAGAAAGGCGATCAGCATGCCGGCCACATTCAGCGCCAGGTGGAGACCGTCGCCCGCGCCCTGCGCCGCCGCATCGATCACGTTCACGGCGGTCTTTTCCACTTTCAGGTCCACCCTGCCCGCGGTGACCGGATGGCCCGTTTCCGGCACCAGAATCTTGGATAGCATGATGGTGGCGGGCGCGGTCATGATCACCGCCGTGAGCAGATGCGTGATCGAGACGCCGGCGATCTTCACATAGGCCGCCATCACCGAACCCGAGACGTGAGCCATCCCGCTGGCCATCACCGTGAACAACTCCGATTCGGTGAGGCCGGCCAGGAACGGGCGAATGGTGAGGGGCGCTTCGGTCTGCCCCATGAAGATGCTGGCCGCCACGTTCAGCGATTCGGCGCCGCTCACGCCCATCACCTTTTGCATCCCGATCGCCATGCCGCGTACGATCCATTGCATGATGCCCAGGTAATACAGGATGGAGAAGAACGACGCGATGAAAATGATGATCGGCAGAACCTGAAACGCGAACACCACGCCGAACCCGCCGCTCGATTTCCCCATCGGGCCGAAGACGAACTCGCTGCCGGCCTCGGTATAGCCCAGCATGGCGTTTACGCCGACGCCGATTGCCTGGAACACTTTGCCGAGATCGGTCTTCAGCACCAGCACCGCGAAGACGATCTGCAGGCCCAAACCCCAGGCCACGATGCGCGGTTTGATGGCGCGCTTGTTATTGGAGAACAGCCAAGCTACACCGAGAATGGCCACCAGCCCGAGCAGACCGGTGAAGCGGCCCATTTCTATCCGACGACCTCGAGTATCAATTCGCGCTCTTCGGGCCGCTGCGCGGAGATGTGGAAAGCATCCTCCACTTTTTCGGCGGCTTCTTCCACGCGATCTTCCTTGGTGTAATACAGCCGGCATAGGATGCTGCCGGCTTCCACCTTTTCGCCAGCCTTGACTTCCAGGATGATGCCGACGGCGGGGTCGATCGCGTCCTCCTTCTTGTCCCGGCCGGCGCCAATCATGTTGGCCGCGATGCCAATGTCCTCGGCGTCGATCAAGCTTACGTAGCCGGCGCGCGGCGAAGCGATTTCGCGCGCACCGGTGGCGTTCGGCAGCAGCACGAAATTATCCAGCGCTTGCGGATTGCCGCCCTGCGCGGCCACCACGTCCTTGAACTTCTTGTAAGCCGAGCCATCCACCAGGTGTCTTTCGGCGACCAGGCGCGCTTCTTCGAGGGTAGCCGCCTGCTTGCCGAGGAAAATCATGCGCGCGGCCAGTTCCAGGCAGAGCTTCGTCAGGTCGGCCGGGCCGGCGTTCTGCAGCGTCTGCGACGCTTCCATCACTTCCAGCGCGTTGCCCACCGCGTAGCCCAGCGGCTGGCTCATGTCGGTAATCAGCGCCTGGACCTTCTTGTCCATGGGGCGGGCGATGCCCACCATGGTTTGCGCCAGCCGGCGCGCATCCACCTGCTTCTTCATGAACGCGCCGCTGCCCACCTTCACATCCAGCACCAGCGCATCCACGCCCTCCGCCAGTTTCTTCGACATGATCGAAGAGGCAATCAGCGGAATCGATTCCACCGTGCCGGTGACGTCGCGCAGCGCGTAAAGCTTGCGGTCGGCCGGCGCGAACTGGTCGGTCTGTCCGATGAAACACAGGCCCAGTTCGGCAAGCTGCCGTTGAAACTCGTCGCTCGAGAGGTCGGTGCGGAAGCCGGGAATCGATTCCAGCTTGTCCAGCGTGCCGCCCGTGTGGCCCAGCGCCCTGCCCGACATCATCGGCACCACCACGCCTGCGGCGGCGGCCAATGGCGCCACCACCAGGCTGGTCTTGTCGCCCACCCCGCCAGTGGAATGCTTGTCCACCTTGATGCCGGGAATGGCGGAAAGGTCCGCCGTTTCACCGGATCGCAACATGCACTCGGTCAGGCGGCTGACTTCGCGGTCGGTCATGCCCGAATAGAACACGGCCATGAGAAACGCGGACATCTGGTAGTCCGGTATCTCGCCGGAGGTGTAGCCATCCACCAGAAATTCAATTTCCTCAGGGGTCAGCTCGGCCCCGTCGCGCTTGCGCTGGATCAAGTCAACTGTACGCATTATGAGACACTTAGGCTAGCATCCCCGAGCTATCAAAGTAAAGTCGGCTACCGGGGTGGGGCATGCTTTAGCTTGCCAACGCCCGCTTGCGGGCGCATTTTTTCGCGAGCCTCAGTTGAATCGTCGTAGACTCATTTAGATACCCATGCAACTGCACGCGATCGACTGGATCATTGCGCTTGCCTCGGTCGCCATCTGTTTCGCGCCCGCCCTGTTCGTCAGCAAGCGCTCCGGCAAAAGTACCGCGGAATTCTTCGCCTCCGGCCGCTCCGTTCCGTGGTGGCTGGCCGGCCTTTCCATGGTGGCCACCACCTTTTCGAGCGACACCCCCAACCTGGTGGCCAACTTCGTCCGCACCCAGGGAGTGGCCGGCAATTGGCAGTGGTGGGCCTTCACCCTCACCGGCGTGGCCACGGTTTTCTTCTACGCGCGGCTGTGGCGCCGCTCCGGCGTCCTCACCGACCTGGAATTCTACGAGCTCCGCTACTCCGGCAAGGCCGCCAGCGCCGTGCGCGGCTTCCGCGCCCTCTACCTCGGCCTGTTCTTCAATTGCATCATCATGGCCACCGTGAACCTGGCCGCCTGCAAGATCGCCGCGGTGCTGTTCGGTTTCAGCCGTTGGGAAACACTGCTGGCGGTCGGCCTGCTCAACGTCGTGTTCGCCGCCCATTCCGGCCTTTGGGGAGTGCTGGTCATCGATATGATTCAGTTCTTCATCAAAATGGCTGCCGTCATCGCCGCCGCCTATTTCGCAGTCACCCTGCCGCAGGTGGGCGGCATGTCGGGCCTGGTGGACAAGCTCTCCCACGTCCGCGGGCCCGGCGGTTTGCACTATCTCAACATGCTGCCCGATTTCACCAGCAACTGGGATCTGGCGGTGGCCGTCTTCATCATGCCCATCGCCGTGCAGTGGTGGGCCGTCTGGTATCCCGGCGCGGAACCCGGCGGCGGCAGCTACATCGCGCAGCGCATGCTGGCCTCGAAAACCGAAAAGGACGCGCTCGCCGGAACCCTGTTCTTCAACGTCGCGCATTACGTGCTACGCCCCTGGCCGTGGATACTGGTCGGCCTCGCATCGCTCGTCGTATACCCGCAACTGGCCGATATCCAGCGCGCCTTTCCGCACCTTGACCCGTCGCTGATCGGCCATGACATCGCCTATCCCGCCATGCTGCGCTTCCTGCCGGCCGGCTGGCTGGGGCTGATGCTGGGCGGGCTGATAGCAGCCAATTCCTCCACCATCCTCACCCACTTGAACTGGGGCGCGTCTTACCTGGTGCATGATTTCTACCGCCGCTTCATAAACCGCACGGCCACCGAACACCACTATGTGACCGCCGGCCGTGCCGCCACTGTTCTGCTGTTCGTACTCTCATCGGCAACGGTTTTCCTACTCGATACCGCCAAAGACGCTTTCAGCCTCATCCTGCAAGTCGGCGCCGGCACCGGCCTGTTGTATCTGCTGCGCTGGTATTGGTGGCGCGTTACGGCGTGGTGCGAAATCGTGGCCATGGCCAGCTCCTTCGGCATCTCGATCCTCTTTCTCGTCCTGGTGAAAAGCGGCATCGCCCTGGGCACCACGCGGCAGTTGCTGATCACCGTCGCCTGCACCACCGTCTGCTGGATACTCACTGCCTACCTCGGGCCGCGCACGGATCCCGAAGTGCTGATTAGCTTCTACCGCAAAGTGCACCCGCCCGGCCCCGGCTGGAAGGCCATCCGCGCCATCGCCGGTGTTGGCGCCGAAGAGGCCGCGGCCGACGCCGCTCACGTGCCGCTCGCCCTCGCCGGCTGGTTCCTCGGCTGCACGCTCATCTGGTCCGCGCTGTTTACGGTCGGTAATTTTCTGTATGGGCGAACCGGTTACGCGCTCTTCCTGCTCGTCATTTGCCTGGCCAGCGGAAGCGCGCTCATTCGCGTGATCCAACGAATCTGGAGGTAACCATGGACGACCACGATCTGGCGGCTTCCCGCCGCGACCTGCTGCGCCTCGCCGGGCTGGCCTCGCTCGGCGCGGGACTGGCGCGCGCTACCCAGGATGCAGGCCCGGCCGGGCAAAGCGTAGCCGGCATGCGCTTCGAGGTCCGTGCCAAAGTGCGGCTCGGCTTCATCGGCATCGGCGGCCGCGGCAATTCCCTCATCGATGAGTTCACCGCCATCCCGGATGTCGAAATCCTGGCTCTCTGCGACGTGGTGCCCGAGAAAACCGAAAAAGCGAAAGCGCGCCTGCTCCAATCGGGCAAGCCTGCGCCCGAGCTCTATCACGAAGGCGATCATGCGTACGAAAAGCTGGTAGGGCGCGACGATCTTGACCTCGTCATCATCGCCACTCCGTGGATCTGGCACGTGCCGATGGCGCTGGCCGGCATGAAGCAGGGCAAACACGTCGCGGTGGAAGTTCCCGCCGCCCGCACCATCGACGATTGCTGGGCGCTGGTCGATACTTCGGAAGCTACGCGCCGTCATTGCATTCAGCTCGAAAACTGCTGCTACGGTTACAACGAAATGATGGTGTGGAACATGGTGCGCGCCGGCCTGTTCGGCGAAATCACCCACGCCGCCTGCGCCTATAACCACGACCTGCGCGAAATCCTGTTCTCGAACGAGGGCGAGGGTTTGTGGCGGCGCTTCGAGCACCTGGACCGGAACGGCAATCTCTACCCCACGCACGGTCTGGGCCCGGTGGCGCACTATCTCGACATCAACCGCGGCGACCGTTTCGACACGCTGGTGTCGATGAGCTCGCCGGTCGCCTCTCTCCCCGAGTACCGCAAAACGCACCTGGCCGCGGACGATCCGCGGCAGAAAGAAATCTACCGCTGCGGCGACCTCAACATCAGCCTCATCCGCACCGCGCGGGGCAAGGTGATCACGCTCGAACACAACACCTCGACGCCGCAGCCCTACGACCGCATCAACCTGGTGGCCGGCACCAAAGGCATCTTCCGCGATTACCCGCCGCGCATTTACGTCGATGGCTCGCCCAAAGAGGAATTCGCATCTATCGACCCGTACAAGCCCAAATTCGAGCACCCATACTGGACCAAGTTGGGTGCGCTGGCACTCGAGAAAGGCGGCCACGGCGGCATGGATTTCGTGATGGCCTGGCGCTTGATCGAGTGCATGAAGGAAGGCACCGCCCCCGATATCGATGTCTATGATGCAGCCGCCTGGAGCGCCCCCGGCCCGTTGAGCGAAGAATCGGTAGCCCGCGGCAGCGCCCCGGTTAAATTCCCCGATTTCACAAGGCATAGGTGGCAGGGTGCGGCGGGATGAAGACACGCCGTTCTTTAAGCCAATATCTGGCGGCACTGGATAGCGAACCGGAAGGCCCCCGGCTAACGTCCCAGAACGGGACTTGGGGCCAAGAGCGCCCGAGTCCGCGCAGTTTCCGAGTCGTGCGTTAACCGTCCAGAACTGGCGTTATGCGCTCCCGCTCATGGCTTGCATTGGTATCGATGGTCGATGAGTGATTCGGCGATTTTTCACCAATTGAGTCATGAGTGACGGCACGAGTATCTCTCACCGGGCCGACCAGTCCCCGCAATCTAGATCCGTTTGATTGTCGCGAACCAGGCCGGTGCGCCGTCGTCGTGGTATCTCGTCTGAATCCGGTCCGGTTCGATGGCGACGATGTGCCATCCATTGCCGGGGTTGAACGTCGCTCTTAGCTCTTCCTGACGGATGGGGTGCGG
>PLOR01000115.1 GCA_003142185.1 Bryobacterales bacterium | reverse complement strand
ACTGTCACCCATGTCCTCGGGCTAAAGGGTCACCCATGTCCCCGGTCCGTACCCTTGTCGGCGGCACGGCTCAAGCCGTGCCCTGATACAAGGCGTCCAGCTTCGGAATTCAGGCTCTACCGTCGCTCCCCAAAAAACTCGCGCAGCAGTTCCACGCATTCCACCGCCAGCACGCCTTCCACAACTTCCACCGTGTGGTTCAACGTGCCGGAATCGGCGATGCGGAATTTGCTGCGCACGCCGCCGAACCGCAGATCGCGCGTGCCGAACACCAGGCGCTCCACCCGTGCCGCCACCAGCGCGCCCGCGCACATTACACACGGTTCCAGCGTGCAGTATAGCGTCGCCCCCGCTAATCGGTAATTGCCGGCTGCCGCGGCCGCTTCGCGCAACGCGATGATCTCCGCGTGAGCCGTCGGGTCGTGGCGCTCAATCGGGCAATTCCAACCGCGCCCCGCGATGGCGCCGCCCACCACCACTACCGCGCCCACCGGGACTTCGCCGAGCGACGCTCCGTGCGCCGCCAGCCGTAGTGCTTCCCGCATGTACTCTTCGTCCGCCGGCATTTGTGTGAATCCTGAATTGGGCAAGCTAAAGCATGCCCTACCTGACTATCTTCGCGCACACCCGCTGTCCCGCGCCGCGAGATAAACTGCATGGAAGGTTGCGGTCCCGCCGCGCGTGCCCACGCCGGCCGCGGACCCGCCCCGGAGTCTTATGGACGCGCTTACCATTCATCGTCTGCACTTCGCATTCACCGTCACCTTCCACTATCTCTTTCCCCAACTCACCATGGGGCTCGCTTTGCTGATTCTGATTCTGAAGACCATGGCGCTCCGCACCGGCAACCCGCACTACGCGAGCGCCGCCCGGTTCTGGGCCAAGATTTTCGCCATCAATTTCGCCATGGGCGTGGTGACGGGCATCCCGATGGAGTTTCAGTTCGGCACTAACTGGTCGCGCTTCGCCAAATCCGCCGGCGGCGTGATCGGCCAGACGCTGGCCATGGAGGGCGTCTTCTCCTTCTTCCTGGAATCGAGTTTTCTCGGCGCATTCCTATATGGGGAAAAGCGCCTGGGCCCGAAGGCGCACTGGTTCACCGCCCTGCTGGTGTTCCTCGGCTCGTGGCTTTCAGGATTCTTCATCGTTGCCACCGATGCCTGGATGCAGCATCCGACCGGCTACGCCATCGGCGCCCATGGCGAGATGGTCCTCACCAGCTTCTGGAGCCTGCTGCTGAATCCGTGGCTCGGCTGGCAATACATCCACACCATGGCCGGCTCGGTGGTGACGGCCGGCGTCGCGATGGCCGCGGTGGGCGCGTTCTATCTGCTCACCGGCAGCCACCAGGAGCACGGCCGCACCTTCGTCCGCCTGGGCGTGATTGCCGGCATCCTCGCCACCGTCCTCATGCTCTTTCCCTCCGGCGACGGGCAGGGCCGCAACATCGCCTGGCACCAGCCCGTGACCCTGGCTGCCATGGAAGGCCTCTTCACCACCGAACAGGGCGCGCCGCTCGCCATCCTAGGCCAGCCCGACATGGACCGCCGGCGGCTTGACAATCCGCTCGTCGTCCCGCGCGCGCTCAGCTTCCTGACGTATCAAAGTTGGAAAGCCGAGGTGAAAGGACTCGATTCGTTCCCGCCGCAGAACTGGCCGGACAGCGTGCCACTGGTTTATTACAGCTACCACATCATGGTCGGGCTGGGCACCATCTTTCTCGCCGTGCTGGCCATCGCGGCGTTCCGTCTCTGGCGCGGCGCGCTCTACCGTTCGCGCCCATTGCTCTGGCTGCTCATGATGATGCTGCCATTCCCGTACATCGCCAACACCGCCGGTTGGATCACCGCCGAAGTGGGGCGCCAGCCTTGGCTCATCTATGGCGTGATGCGCACGCCGGCGGGAGTCTCGGCGCAAGTTTCCTCCGGCAACGCGCTGTTTACGCTGATCGGGTTTCTGGGGATCTACACCATTCTCTCGATCCTGTTCCTGTTCCTGGTCTATCGTGAAATCGAAGAGGGGCCCGAGCGCGCGGCCGCGGTTTGAGGAGTCATTATGGAAACGATCTGGTTCTGGCTGGTCGCCTGCATGCTGGTGGCCTACGTGATTTTCGACGGTTTCGATTTCGGCGCTGGGATCGTACACTTTCTCGTCGCGCGCACCGACGCCGAGCGCTGCGTGGTGTTCTCGACCATCGGCCCTGTGTGGGATGGCAACGAAGTGTGGCTGCTGGCCGCCGGCGGCACCCTCTACTTCGCTTTCCCGGCGCTCTACGCGTCCAGTTTCAGCGGCTTCTATCTGCCGTTGATGATGGTGCTGTGGCTGCTGATCCTGCGCGGCGTCTCGATTGAGTTCCGCAACCACGTGGAAAGCCCCGTCTGGCACCCGCTCTGGGACGCCGGTTTCGCCATCGCGAGCGCGCTGCTCGCCATCTTCTTCGGTGCGGCGCTGGGCAACGTGGTGCGCGGCGTGCCGCTCGATGCGTCGGGCGAATTCTTCCTGCCGCTGTGGACCGATTGGACGCCGGGTCAGTCCCCCGGCATTCTGGATTGGTACACCGTGCTGGCCGGCGTGACCGTGCTGGCCGTGCTGGCGCTGCACGGTGCGCTCTGGGTGGCGCTCAAGACCGCGGGCGAAATCGAAGTGCGGGCGCGCCGCGTGGCTGGCCGCGTCTGGTGGGGCGTGCTGGTTTTGATGAACCTGCTCACGGTGGCCAGTTTTCGCGTGCAGCCGCGCTTGCAGGCGAGTTTCGTCGCGCGGCCGTGGGGCTGGGTGTTCCCGTTCGTCGCCATCGCGGCCTTGCTCACCGCGGCGGTGATGAACTATCGGTTGCGGGAGCGGGCGGCCTTTCTCGCTTCGTCCCTGTTTCTCGCTGCGATGCTGGTGAGCGTGGCCTTCGGCTTGTATCCGTGCGTGCTCCCTTCGAATGGCGATCCCGAGCTCTCGCTGACCATCGCCAATGCCTCGGCCGCGCCTTATGGCCTGCGCGTCGGCCTGGTTTGGTTCATCCCCGGCATGCTGCTGACCGCCGCGTATTTCGTTTACGCCTACCGCAGCTTCGCCGGCAAGGTGGGCGTAGAAGAGCGGCCATAGGCGCGCCCGAAGTCCCGATCCGCACATCGAGCATACGATAATTAGGATTATGATTCCTCACCGAAAATTGGGCAGCCGCGGCCTGCGAGTGTCCGCGCTTGGACTCGGATGCATGGGAATGAGCCAGTCCTACGGCGTGCCGGACGACACCGAGTCCATCGCCACCATCCACCGTGCACTCGAACTCGGACTGGTTTTTTTCGACACTGCCGAGGTCTATGGCCCGTTCCTCAATGAAGAGCTCGTCGGACGAGCGTTAAAGGGGCGCCGCGAGCGGGCCGTGATTGCCACCAAGTTTGGCTTTCGCATCGAGAACGGCACAATCGCGGGAACCGATAGCCGGCCCGGCCATATCCGCGAGGCGGTCGAGGGTTCGCTGCGGCGCCTGCAAACGGATCACATCGACCTGCTCTACCAGCACCGGGTCGATCCCCATGTCCCGATTGAAGACGTCGCGGGAGCGGTCGCGGACCTCGTGCGCGCCGGTAAGGTGCGCTATTTCGGTCTTTCGGAAGCGGGTGAAGAGAATATCCGGCGCGCCCATGCAACCCACCCCGTGACGGCGCTGCAAAGCGAGTACTCCCTGTGGGAGCGCAATCTGGAGCCGCGGATCATCCCCGTGCTGCGCGAGCTTGGCATCGGCCTGGTGCCGTTCAGTCCGTTAGGCCGCGGCTTCCTCACCGGGACGGCCAGACGCGCGGAAGAATATCCCGAAGGCGATTTTCGCCGCGGCGACCCCCGTTTTCAGGGCGAGAATTACGATGCCAACGTGCGCGCCGCGTCGGCCGTTCAGAAAATCGCGGAACGAACGAACGCGAAACCCGGGCAGGTGGCATTAGCTTGGCTATTGCAGAAGGGTGAGGACATCGTGCCTATTCCAGGCACCAAGCGTAGAACCTATCTGGAAGAAAATACCGCCGCCGTGTCGCTAAAACTGGAGCCGGATGATATAGCTCGGCTCGATCACGCACTCTCTCCCGAAGCCGTGTCCGGCCCGCGCTACAACCAGCGCATGATGGCAACCATTGACCGGTAGGGGACTTGCGGCCGAAACTTGATGCGTCGGGCTGCGCGAGCTAATCTAATGACAGAGGGCTTGATGGAATGACTCAGTTCACGGAGGCTGTCTACACAAACGGCGTTCTCAAGCCCAGCGAGGGACTGGTGCTGCGTGAGGCCCAGCGTGTGCGATTGATCGTTGAGGCGCTCGACGACGATGATCGCCCAGAAAGGCCTGCGGCCCTGCGGCGGTTCATGGCTGGGATCGAGGGGATGAGTTTCTTCTCCCGTGAGCCTTTACCGTCTCGGGACGAGCTTCATGATCGCCCTTGACACCAACATTCTGATTTACGCCTGCGACAAAGCCGATCTGAAGGGCGTGTCAGGATATAACTAGCCTATTCTGACGTGGCGCACGCACTCGTGCGTGCCGCGTCGGCACTCGTGCCGACGCCCGGCGCCCATGCGCGAACAGGTGTTCCCGGCCAACGGACGGGACAAGTCAGCAATGACGGCTTTCTCGCGCATGTGGATTGCCAGTTTCGGGTAACCCCGTTTCACAGGAACTAGGTGGCGTCTATCAGACTTTGCAGGCCCTTCCGTAAGTCTTCAACCGGAGCGTCGTATTCCCGGTCAAGGATTTCGGCAGCAGTCATCTCGTCGCCGTTGGCTCGCTCTTCGCCGTCCAGAAGTTCCAAGAGGAGTCGCAGCCCGGTTCGATCCCTGCGTCTCGCGAGCCCCCAGATCGCCTCCGCACGCACCTCGGAGAATGAATCGTTCAGCCGTTTGCTCAAGGCATCGCGGATTTCACTTGAATCCAAAGTGCCGAGCTGGGACCTATCATCGACGTAAGCCATTCCCAGTTCAAATGTCGCCCAGTTTCGGACCTCGTCACTGCCGTCTTCCATCAGCTCCATTAGCGTGGAGATGGCTTCGGCCCGCTGGCTATTAGCCATTCCAACAGCTACCGCCTGCCGGACGTCAGGGTCGTGATGCTTCCTGATTTCGATCAGGGCTGCAACCGCTATGCTGTCGTTCAGGTGGGCAAGCGCCCAAGCAGCGGAATGGACAACAAGCGGATCCTCGTCACGAAGGCGCGCGACCGCAAGGGCAACACTCTCGCTGAAGTGGGGTCGCTCCGAGAGGGGTCGTCCGGCTCCCAGTTGAGCCAGAACATCCAGAGCTCGTGCGCGGTGAATCGACATATCAGACCGACAGTACGCCGCAGCCAATTGGAATACTTCGTCGCTGTTGCGTCGGCGAAGCACACCAACCGCGTCCCACGGCTGCTCATCTTCGTAGTCACCCTCGAACGAGGCTGAGAACAGTTCTGCAGCGGTTTTGACTGAATCCGATTCTCGTGAGCGCAAGGACACCTTGCCTCCATCCAGCGTAGGCGATGGCACGCGAGAGCGCAAACGATGCACAAGCTGGATGCCTGGGGCAATACAGTGGGGATAGCGGAAACTGGCTTTCCAAGAAAGTTGGCGACTGGCAAGCTGACGTCTAACGCGCGACTCGCTGAAGTGCACAAGGGCTCGGCCGGAAGTCCGCTGGTGGGACATCAACCTCAAACAGCCGCCGTCTCACTCCCGCGCGCCCGCTCCTTCCCCCTCCCGAAACGCCCTTCCCGCCTCATACAACGCAATTCTGCTTCTGATTTCGTCCGCCAGCGCGGGCTGTTTCTCTTCGATGGCGCGCGCCTGCGCCCTACGCGCGGTCAGCGCGGCGTCGGTGAATTGGCCCTTCTCGGCGTAGGCGGCGGCCAGCGTGTCGAGCACCCACGCGTCTTTTCCGCCCGAGAGCTCCACCGCCCGCACGGCGAACTGGAGCGCGTCGTCGCCGTTCCGGATGGTCGCATCGGGCGAGGTCGCCAGCACCCACGCCGCCCGGCGCAACGCCTGCGCGTCGTTCGGTTCGAGCTCGATCGCGGCGCGCCAGTGTGCCAGAGCCTCCGCCGTTCGCCCTTGCGCATCGAGCGCGTCGCCCAGGCTGTCATGTGCTTCCGCGTATTTCGGGTCGATCTCGATCGCGCTCCGCCATTCGGCCATCGCTCCCTGCACGTCCCCGCGCTGGCTCAGCACCAGCCCCAGCTCATAGTGGGCCGGTGCATACCGCGCGTCCGATTCGATCGCCTTGTGCAGTTCGACCGTCGCCTCGTCCAGCTTTCCCAGCTTGGCGAGCGCGCTACCCAAGCCCGTCCGCGCAACGGCGTAATCCGGTTTCAGCGTGGCCGCTCTCTCGAATTGCGCCACGGCTTCCTGCACGCGCCCTGTCTCGGCCAGCAGGGTGCCGAGATCGTTGTGCGCCCGCGCGGACGCGGGATCCGTCTCCAGCGCCGCGCGGAGCTCGATCTCGTTCGCCTTCCGCAAATGCGCCGCGGATTCTTCCCGGTGGCCCATCATCAACAACAGCGCTCCCAGCTTGCGCTCCGCGAATTCGTCGTCGGGGTTCAATTCCAGCGCCTGCCTCCACTTCGCGGCGGACGCTTGGTACGACCCCGTCTTTTGCAGGTAGGTTGCGCCGTCCACCAGCTTGTAATAGTCGATCACCGGGCCGCCGATCCGCCGCAACCCATCTGGCGCAATGTTCACAAATTCCGGCAGGTTCACCGCTCGGTTGGCCGCGGTTGTGTTCTCGATCAGAATGGCCGGGCTGTCGTTGCCGTCTGCGTCGATGTGGGTGAGATACATCTGCGTGTAGGGCGACCGCGCCTTCGACGAAAACACCAGCCAGCGCCCGTTGGGCGAAAAGCTGTGCCACGAATTCATCCGCGCCGTATTGCACCGCATCCGCCGCGCCACGCCGCCGGCCGCGGGAACGATATACAACTGGCTGTCGGGACGCATGAGCTGCCCGTTGCGGCACTCGACGAACACGATCCATCGCCCGTCCGGCGACACCTTGGGAAACGTGTTGCTCATGCCGTTTTGCGACGCGCCCGCAATCGGTTCCGCCACGCCTCCCGCGCCGTTGTGAAACGGAATCCGGTACAGGTCGTACTGGATTTGCAGCTCGTTCGGATCGTTGGCGAATTTAGCCAGCGGCACACCCGGTGGATTGGGGTCGGTGGCCGCGGCACGCGCGAATACCAGATACTGGCCGTCGGGACTCCAGACGCCGCCCATCTGCACGAATCGCGGATCGTCGGCGCCGGGGAGCGGCCGCAGCACTCCCGTCGCGCGGCTGAACCAGCTCAGAATCCCGCGCGTCGGATAGAATACCTGGAGGAACCGGTAGTCCTTGAAATTGGCCACATAATAGTTGCTCGGAGGCGCTCCTGTGGATGCCGACATCGCCGCCGGGTTGACCGTGGTCGCCACGTACTGCCCGTCCGGCGAAACCCGCGACATGAAGCCGATCCGGATGTTCCCCTTCAGCTTGCCCTCGGGCGAGCTCCACTGAATCACGTCTGTCTTGCGGACCGCCATCTCGGGCGCCACCTGCGCCAGAAAGTACATTCCGCGATTGCCCTGTAGCCCGTCCAAATCCATTCCCATCGTCTTGCCGTCCGCCGAAAACGAATGGCAATTGGCGCACACCGGCAGGTTCTCCATCACCACGCGGCTGCTCGATTCGCCGACGTTGCGAACTCTCCAGGCGACCAGCGGCAGGGCCTGCGCGGCCAGCGGTTTGATCACGCCTTTCTCCAGCTCCGAGGGCATCAGCGGCACGTCGCGATAGAAGATCGGCGCGCCCACCGCATCCTTCGAGGTGCGGATGGTGATGCTGCCGCGCGACACCGGCTGGCCTCCGCCGTTGCCACGAAAGCCGAGGACGGTCACCGTCGCAGCACTTGCGACCGAATGCCGCTGGATGGTCCGCCACGTCGCCGCGTCCGGCCTCCAGGCATGCGCCGCCGCTATTTCGGGCGTCAGCGTGGGCGGTGCGTTGGTGCTGGCGACGCAATCCAGATCGATTTTGCCAATGCGGGGGTGCTCGCCGTGGGAAACTCCATAAACCGTCCACGCATGATCGGCGAATGAGATTTCGATCTGCCAAAAGAGGAAACGTTCCGCGCTGTCCCGCCAGAGGAACTCCGGCGGCGGGATATCGGGCGGGAAGATCGATCCATCCTGCGGATAGTCGATTCTGATTGTAGCCTCTCCACCAGGCGCGTTTACAGCCGCGTTGTTGCGGCCTTCCACGCCGTCCCACGCGCCCGCCGCCAGCACGATCAAAACCCCCAGCAACAAAATCAAGCAGGGCCGCCAGCCACGCATCACTCGCATCCCCTCACAATCCCAGCTTACAGCCGGGAGGGTTGCCTCAGCCAGGCCACGAACGGCCCGGCGCACGAGTGAAGAAATCGCCCGTTCGTTTGGTTGGAGGCTCCGGATTGCCGGCGCCTTCATTCACCACTTCCCAAAATTTTGCTAAGCTATTTTATCCAATAATCTTACACAATATTCCAGCGCTCGGAATGCGCCTCCCGCCCACCCTCTTGTGGCACAGTGAGATTGTGAAGCAGGCAGTTTGGCCCAACCACTTCATTTTGCTTCAGCGAGGCCCCGTGGGCACGATTGGCCCACTTTTTGGCACCGGTTTTGAGTTTTTTCAATAACTTAACGCCAGCCCGTGGGCACGATCTGTCCCACGGACAGGGTCGATGAGCAGCGGTCATTTTGGGCGAATCTCCCAAAAAACAGAGGTTAAGTGCTTTGTTTTCGGTAATAATTTGGGCGATTTTGCCGGAATTGACCGATCCGCCCTCAAGTCACTTTCACGGCCACCGGTTCCGACATCACGCCGGCGCATTCCACGCGCAAGGGCAGCTCGCCTTTCGGGCAATCCTGCGGCGCCTTGGCGTTGATTTGCCGGCGCCCTTCGATGGGCTCGCCGGCGAACGTGATGGCCATGCGCGCGTCGCCCAGCCACAGCCGGAGGTTACCCCGGTCGGCGTTCTCCGGGAGGCCTTTCACCCAGCACGAAAGGTAACCGCTTTCGGTGACATTCACGCAGTCGGCTTCCGAGTGAAGCGAATCGCGAACGCCGGCGATCACAATGCGCTCAGCCGACCGCGGCATATCGATGGCGATGCGCTGCGCGGCGCTGAAACGGCTGTTGGGGAGGCGCAGCCGCACATCGTTCCAGCCCGTTTTCAAGCCGGGAGGGAGGGTGAATTTGGCCCAGTAGATTCCGCTGTCTGGAGCGACCAGTGTC
This sequence comes from Bryobacterales bacterium, assembly GCA_003142185.1. GTDB lineage: Bacteria > Acidobacteriota > Terriglobia > Bryobacterales > Bryobacteraceae > Bog-375. Next base: position 8,958 of record PLOR01000115.1, on the reverse strand, counting down.
GCGGCAGCGCCGAACTCTCCGACATCGAGCAGCAACTCCTCTTTCGATGGAATCGCCGAGTTGGTGCGGAACCAGCAGTCGATATCGTGGTCGCGCCTGGAATTGAAGTTGACGCCCTGAGTTGTTGGATTGATTGCCGCCAGCAGTTCCGGCGGCTCCTGGGCCGGTTCGGCGGGTTCCGGCGGCCACTTGCGAAAACACGCTACCACGGCGTTCTCGGGATCGGCCGCGATCAGTTCCACCCGCGCGAATCCGGCCGCGCGGCACATCGCCAGAACGCAACCGACCGTCGGGCCGTTCCAGTTGTCGAAATTGCCGTTGAGCTCGGTGGTCTCGTAGAACTCCATGCGCGGAATGTCGTTCACGTGATCTTGCCAGTTGGCGCCATCGGTGACGAAGGTTTCGACGATGACGAGCTCGGTCGAGAGGCCGCAGAGGATCTCCAGGCCCCATAACGGATGCCGCAAGTGATAGAGCACGCCTAAACAAAAAACAATGTCGAACTTGCCCAAGTCAACCCAGGGCAATTCGAAAAGGTCGAGGTTGCGGTAGTCGGCCTTGGACCCGAGCTTGCGGTGCAGGTACAGATAGTTCGCCTGCTCCTGGCAATCGACGGATGTCACAGCGGCGCCGCGGCGCTCGGCTTCGAAACTGAACCAACCGTCCCAGGCGCCGATATCGAGCACGCGCTTGCCGGTGAGATCGGCTGGGATGGGAAAGCGGGACCAGCGCTCGCGCTCCCATTCCAGGCTCATGTAGCCGTTGATTAATGTCCCATCGGGCAACTCGAAGCTGTGGTACCAGCCGATCTCGCGAAGCTGGTCGGTGAAATCGTGTTGCTTCCTGCGCAGCGCCCGCAGTTCGTCGGCATCCATAGTCATCTCGTCCAAAAGACCAGCGTATCAGCTTGGCGCGCCCGCTTTGGTTTTGCGGCAGGCAAATTAAGCCCGCCCCCCCTTTCGCTTCATCAAGCAATGAGCTATGAATAGCAATCTGATCCCTATGCGATTCTCAAGCAAATACACCGCCATCCGGATTTCGCTCGGCGCCGCGCTCATTGCCGCTGCGGCACAGGCGCAGACCGTTCCCGCGGCGCGCACGCACACCTGGTGGCACGATACCGGCGCCGGCGTCCGTCCTTACACCGCCAACGCCAAGAAGCTACCGTTGATTTCCGTCAAGGGCAACAAGTTCGTCGACCCGCAGGGCGCGACGGTGCTGTTCCGCGGCCTTTCCATCTCCGATCCGGACAAGCTCGAAATGCAGGGCCACTGGAACCGCGAGCACTTCGTCAAAGTGGCTGAGATGGGAACCCACGTGGTGCGCATCCCCGTCCACCCTATCGCCTGGCGCGAGCGAACGCCGGCTGAATATCTCAAGCTGCTGGACCAGGCCGTCGAATGGTCGACCGACCTGGGGATGTATGTGGATCTCGACTGGCACTCCATCGGCAATCTCACGACTGGCGTTTTTCAAGACCCGATGTACGATACTTCGCTCCAGGAGACGTACGAATTCTGGCGCATCATGGCGCGCCATTTCGCCGGCCACAACACGGTGGCGTTCTTTGAACTTTTCAACGAGCCGACCACGTTTCGCAACCAGCTCGGCCCGGTCTCCTGGGACGACTGGAAGAAGATCAACGAAAATATCATCGCCATCATCCGCGCGAACAATGCGAAAGCGATACCGCTGGTGGCCGGATTCGATTGGGCGTACGATCTGACTCCGCTGATCCTCAGCCCGATTGCCGCCGAGGGCATCGGCTACGTGGTTCATCCTTATGCCAACAAGCGGCAGCGCCCGTGGGAGCCCAAATGGGAAGAGGACTTCGGTTTCGCCGCCGCCACTTACCCCGTGGTCGCCACCGAATTCGGCGGATTCTCGGAGCCGGCTGCGGGAGTCGCTGGGCAAGTTCCGTACGGGCCGTCGATCATCAAATACCTGGAGAGCAAGGGCATCAGTTGGATGGTGTGGTGCTTCGACCCGGAGTGGGGTCCGACGCTGATTAGCGACTGGAACTACACGCTGAACGCATCCGGCGAATTCGCCAAGCAAGCGATGCATGGGGCAGTGCAGTAGAAACTGTGGCGCACGCACTCCTGCGTGCCGCGTCGGCATTCCTGCCGACGTGTCTTGGTATTCCCGGCAGTCAGAAAGAAAAGCCGAGACGACTCTCGGCTCAGCAGGCTGACAGCCCGCGCCACGGAAGCTACACTGCGCGCAGGCGCTCGGCGGCGGCTTCGGGCGTGAGGTCGCGCTGCGGGGTAGCCAGCAATTCATATCCGACCAGGAATTTGCGCACGGTGGCCGAGCGCAGCAACGGAGGATGGAAATGCAGGTGCATATGCCACTCCGGGTGCGTCTCGCCATCGGTCGGACTCTGGTGAAAGCCCATGCTGTAGGGGAAGGGAACCGCAAAGAGGCGGTCGTAGCGCGCGGTCAGGCGTTTCAGGATGTCGGCCAGGCCGTTGCGCTCGGCGTCATCCAAGCCATCGATGGCGCCGATGTGACGCCGGGGCATCACCATCGTCTCGAACGGCCACACCGCCCAAAACGGCACCACCGCCATCCAGCTTGCGTTTTCGTCCACCAGCCGTTCCCGGCGCCCGGCTTCGAGCGCCGCATAGTCGCAGATGAGGCACCGCGCGCGCGCCTCGCGCCATGCCAGTTGCGCGGCCTGTTCCTTGGCGACCTCGTTCGGCAAGTGTGAATTGCACCAGATCTGGCAATGAGGATGCGCGTTGCTGCAGCCCATCATGGCGCCGCGATTCTCGAAGATCTGCACGTAGCGGATGGATTCGCGCGCGCCCAGCTCGCGGTATTGCCCGGCCCAGGTGTCGACGACGTGGCGTAGATCGCCGGGTTCCATGTGGGCGATGGTGAGATCGTGTTTGGGCGAGAAGCACACCACACGGCAGATGCCCGGCTCGCCTTGCGCCACCAGCAGCCCTTCCTCATCGAAGCGGTCCGGCGGCGTATCGGGGCGGAGGGCGGCGAAGTCGTTATCGAAAACGAAGGTGGATGTGTAACGCGGATTGCGCGCGCCGCCAGCGCGCTCATTGCCAGGGCAAAGATAACAACTCGGGTCGTATTCGGGTTGCGCCGTGTGGTCGGTCTCTTCTACCTGCCCCTGCCAGGGCCGCTGGGTGCGATGCGGCGATACGAGCACCCATTCGCCCGTTAACGGGTTGAGCCGGCGGTGCGGATCTTGCTTCCAATCGAACATGAAGTCACATGGTAACCAAATCGAGCGGTGGGGCGGGGCGCCGCGGATCTTCCGCCCCGTTCCGGGCTTTTCGGCGTTCGTCGCTTTCCCAGCGTCTTGCGGAGTTGTGAAGAATCGGTTGGCAGGCGGAAGCGCCTGCCCCACTCGCCCGCAGCAAAGTGGGACAGGCGCTTTCGCCTGTCAACCTGCCGGCGGCAAAGACCGCCGGCGCTATGACTACGGTGGGGCGTCCGCCCCACACTCGTATTACAATAAGCCTTCCATGTCTGAAGCCTCCAAATTCCTTCTTACCGACAGCCAGATCCCCGCGGTCTGGGTGAACGTGCTGCCATCGCTCCCGGAGCCGCTCGCCCCGCCTCTGCATCCGGGCACTCATCAGCCGCTGACGCCGCAAGATCTGGCGCCGATCTTTCCGATGGAACTGATCGAGCAGGAGTTCTCCCCGAAGCCGGAGATCGATATTCCGGGCGAGGTGATGGACATCTATCGCCTGTGGCGCGCCACGCCTCTCTATCGCGCGCGGCGCCTGGAGAAGGCGCTCGATACGCCGGCGCACATCTATTACAAGTACGAGGGCACCAGCCCGGCCGGCAGTCATAAGCCCAACACGGCGGTGGCGCAGGCTTATTACAACAAGCGCGCCGGCATCCGCCGCCTGGCCACGGAAACCGGGGCGGGGCAGTGGGGCAGCGCGCTAGCGCTGGCCTGCCAGATGTTCGGCATGGAATGCACGGTCTACATGGTGCGCGTGAGCTACGATCAAAAACCATACCGCCGCATGATGATGCACGTGTGGGGCGCGGAGGTGTTTGCCAGCCCGAGCGAACAAACCAATGCCGGCCGCGGGGTACTGGCCGCGCATCCGGATTCGCCCGGCAGCCTGGGCATCGCCATCAGTGAAGCGGTGGAAGACGCCGCGACCCACGCGGACACCAACTACTCATTGGGCAGCGTGCTCAATCACGTGCTGATGCACCAAACCGTGATTGGTCAGGAAGCCAAGCTGCAAATGCAGATGGCGGGCGAGGAAGCGGACGTGGTGATCGCCTGCTTTGGCGGCGGCAGCAATTTCGGCGGCCTGGCGCTGCCCTATGTGCTCGACCGCTTCACCGGCAAGGGCCCGCGCATCGTCGCCATCGAGCCTTCCGCCTGTCCCACCCTGACGAAGGGCAAGTTCACGTACGACTACGGCGACACGGCCAAGCTCACGCCGCTGGTCAAGATGTTCACGCTGGGCCACGATTTTATGCCGCCGGGGATCCACGCCGGCGGATTGCGCTACCACGGAGCTTCGCCGCTGATCAGTCATCTGGTAAAGCTGGGGCACATCGAGGCCAAGGCCTACACGCAGCTCCCTGTGTTCGAGGCGGCCATCCAGTTTGCGCGCACCGAGGGCATCCTGCCCGCGCCCGAGAGCGCGCACGCCATTCGCGGCGCGATCGACGAAGCGCTGGCCGCCAAGGAAGAGGGTAAGGGCAAAGTCATCCTCTTCGGCCTCAGCGGCCACGGCCATTTCGACCTCAGCGCGTACGAGAATTTCATTTCCGGCAAGCTGGTGGATTACGAATATCCGGGCCGCGAGATTGCCGAAGCGATCGCGGGGATTAATTCGGGAGTGTAAGGCCCGGTCTCGCTGGCGCGCAGGTTAGCGCTGCGTCGAGCTGAGCCAGCGGAGTATCGCTATTTGCGAAACAGGAACTGCAGCCAGTGCTTCAAGGTTCTCGGTTTCATCCGAGCCAACTCGCTCATCGCCCTCAGCGTGCTTGGATGCTTCTTGCCCAACAGACGGCGGCGCGCCTCCAGCACCTGCTCCTGAAGCTTCCACGCGCCCACTAGATCGCCCTGTCGGTAGAGCGTCAGAGCAAGAAGGTTCATCGTGCTGAGCGTGTCCGGGTGCTCCCCGCCCAACAGACGGCGTCTTTCCTCCAGCACTTGCTCCTGAAGCTTCCGCGCTCGCACCAGATCGCCCTGCGCGTACAGCGTGGCGGCGAGATCGTTCACTGCCCTCAGCGTGCTCGGATGCTCCTCGCCCAATAGGCGGCGGCGCGCCTCCAGCACCTGCTCCTGAACTTCGCGCGCGCCCGCCAGATCGCCCTGCTCGCACAGCATCGCGGAGAGGCTGGCCATCGCGGTCAGCGTATCCGGATGCCCCTCGCCCAACAGACGGCGGCGGGTCGACAGCAGCTGCTCTTCGAGCTTCCGCGCGCCCGCCAGATCGCCCAGTTCGTACAGCGTCGCGGCTAAATTGTTTGTCACGGCCAGCGTGTTCGGATGTTCCGGGCCCAGCACACGACGGCATTCCGCCAGCGCCCGCTCCTGAAGCTCCCGTGCGCCCGCCAGATCGCCCTGCTTGTACAGCGTCGCGGCGAGGCCAGCCATCGCGGTCAGCGTATCCGGATGCTCCTCGCCCAGCAGACGGCGGCGGGTCGACAGCACCTGCTCGTTGAGCTTCCGCGCGCCCGCCAGATCGCCATGCGCTCGGAGCGTCACGGCGACATTGCTCATTGCCATCAGCGTATCCGGATGCTCCTCGCCCAACACACGGCGACGGGTCGACAGCACCTGCTCTTCGAGCTTCCGCGCGCCCGCCGGATCGCCCTGTTTGAACAGCGTCGCGGCGAGGCCAGCCATCGCGGTCAGCGTATCCGGATGCTCCTCGCCCAGGAGATGACGGTGGCTCTCCAGTGCCTCTTCTTGAGGCTTCCGTGCGGAGGCGTAGTCTGCTCGCTCGGAATCCCGTTTGCCCGAAGTGGCCGCCATGGCAGGTTCGATTCCGTATGGTATCGCAACCCAGGCCTGCTTGTTTAACGCTGCACGCCGAAGCCTAGCCGTGATGAACTTGGGCTTACGCGGCGACGGGGAGCGGACTCGCTAAAGAATCTGTGGTGAAACCGCTCCGGCGAAGACGGCTTAGCCGCGCCTTCGTCAGTCGGAACCTCGCAGATAGTGTTGATCTGAACCGAGCGCGCTCCTCCGGTCGGTTGACGCGCTACCCGAAGACTGCCCACTGCCCACTCGACAGAGCCTCAACAACCATCTCCGAACACTTGCGCCTGGAATACGGACAAGCGTGATTGCGAATCCTGGTACGCGCTGGGGCGAAGGCCGGCTTTTCGAGATAGAGTTTCCAGGAAGCTGGTCTGGGTATAGTCGCCGTGACTGGCGACCTGCGGCAGCAGCAATCCGCTGCGGCTGCCGGACTCGAGATACGCACCGTGCCGTCCAAGCTGAAACGCTCTCCAGTCCTGAATTCGCTTCATCGGTGTTAACACTGAGATCTCGATCGCTATCCCGTCCGGCACGCGGGCACGCGGGGCGAAACGTGGGTCGTCAAGCGCCGCGTCCAGTGTCAGGTTGGGTACCGCTTCCGCCAGCGGCGTTTCCGCAGTCACCCGGCCAATGCAGCCAAATAACTCCCGGCCGCAATGCAGACTTACGAAGGCGGGCGCACGCCGCATCAGCATCGGGCTGGCCGCCGGCGGCGGAATTGCCTGGCGCTCGCCAGTCGCAGACAGATGCTGGAGGGTCTCCCGCGCGCTCTTGAGCAGCGCTCGCTGGGCTTGCTCATCCAGGCGGAAGGAATCGGCGCGAAAGTAGCCGAGAGATCCGTAGCTGACAACGTGCTCGAAATCGCCGGTGATCTCGGCCGAGGTCTGGTAGTCCAGCGTCTGCTGAAACACCTCTTCGCCCGGCAAGAGGCCGAGGGTTTCGAGCAGCAGGGCGACCGGTTGGTACCCACAAACCGTGGAGTGGAGTTCGTGCAACGTGTCGAGGAACAGGGTGGGGGCAAGACTGCCGGCCGCATCGATGACCCGCGAATCGAGCTCGAACAGACGCCGATCCACGTCCGGACCGGCGGGAAATGGCTCATAATTGAAACTCTTGCCATAGTGAGTCAGGTCGGAGCTGGCCAATAAGACGTCACCTGGCCTGATCTGTTGCGCCAGGGCTTGCGCAGCCGCGTGTCGCTCGGTGTTATCCAGATGACCCACATACAGCGGAACCACCGGCACGCCGCGCACGGCCTTTTGCAACAGCGGGAGCTGGATCTCAACCGAGTGATCGCACACCTGGCTTTCGGCGACCATCGCGAATTGCCCGCCGGACGCCATCTCCCGCGCGGCCGCCCGATCGATCTTGACTTCACCGAGCGGAGTCTCGAACGCATCGATATCGGGAATCGAGACCCCCGGCCGGCCGCCGCTATGGGTGAATCCGAGGATGAATACTCGTTCGGGTTTCGCAGCTTGCAAATGGCGGTAAGCCGACGCGGCAACCGTGCCCGAGTAATCCAGGCCCGCATGCGGAACGACGAATGCCAGCGGGCGCGAAAGCAGGCTGGGGCCGGTCCTCTTCAGCGAACCATCGAAGAGCCGCTCCAGGAGCGCCTCCAGCTCAGCGCGCCGCCCTGGATACCACGAGCCGGAAAATGGTGTTGCGTGTAAGGAAGCCATGCGGTCAATCACATTGTTCTTGGATCGTCGCGAAGTTCTCGCGCGCTCGCCGCGGGCCGGGACGCCAAAAGCCCGGAATCGCCGATTGGCAATCCGGGCAGGCGCCGTCTGCCGTCAATCTATTTTGGAAGACTTCGAAGCCGGACCGCTCCACCAGCAAAGTTCGACAATTCGGGCAGTTCGTGTTTTCGAGTTCGCCGACGCTGCCCGGGAGGTTCCCCGCATAAACGTAGCGCAGTCCGGCGGCGCGCCCGATCGATGCGGCACGCTCCAGCATGCGAGCGGTGGTGGCGCCCGGCCCGGTCATCTTATAGGTCGGGTAGAATGCGGTGACGTGCCAGGGAATGTCCGGAGATATGCCGGCTAGGAAACCCGCCAGCGCTCCTAGTTCCGCATCCGAATCGTTGAACCCCGGTACGACCAGCGTGACGACCTCCAGCCAGAACCCCATGCTGTGGATGCGCGCGATGGAATCGAGGATCGGCGCGAGGCGACCGCCTAACTCGTGATACCGGCGGTCGTCGAAGCTCTTGAGATCCACTTTGTAGAGATCCACCCAGGGGCGCAGATACTCCAGCACCTGCGGAGTGGCGTTCCCGTTCGAGACATATCCGGTAGTGAGGCCGGCACGGCGGGCTTCGCGGAACACGGCCACCGCCCATTCGCTGGTGATCAGCGGCTCATTGTAGGTGCTGATGATCGATGACGCGTTCTGCCGCAGCGCCAGCCCGACAATTTCGGCCGGCGATATCTCGCGAAAATCGAGCGAGGAGCGGACATCGCGCAGCGCCTGTGAACTCACCCAGTTCTGGCAGTAGCCGCAATGCAAGTCGCAGCCGAGCAAGCCGAAACTGAGCGCGCGCGTCCCGGGGAGGGCATGGTAGAAGGGCTTCTTTTCGATCGGATCGCAGTGCAGGGCGTTGACGTAGCCATAGGGAACCATCAACTTGCCGCCGCGATTGAACCTGACTTTGCAGACGCCGGCAAACCCGGAAGAGATCGGGCAGCAGTGGCCGCAGGCGTAGCAGCGAATTCGACTCCCCCCCAGCGATTCGTACAAATCGCCTTCGCGCGTCTGCAAAGCAAGTTGTTCGGCCAGAGTCATATTGGCGATCCATCTTTATTCTAGGCGGCTCTTATCCCTCCTGGCGGACGGCAGTGGGGTGTGCGACACAGAAATGGCGAAACTCTCCACTCCCAGTGAATTCGCACGAATCCGAACGCAGGGGTACGCACGGCTTCTCCCTTTCAGGAGGCTTTGTGGTGCGGCCGGGG
>PLOR01000035.1 GCA_003142185.1 Bryobacterales bacterium | reverse complement strand
CCCCGGCGGGTGGCTCCATATTTTCAAATACTTAAACTCACCCTCGATCACGCGCTCGTCAATCGCAAACTCGCCGCCGTGATGTTGGGGATCAGCCTGCGGACGTTGCAGAACCGGATCGCCGCACTGCGCGAAGAGGCGAAGACGACAGTTCCCGGCTCATGAACGGCGAGCCTCGGGTGCGGATTCGAGGAAACTGCTCTCGGAGTTGAAGCCAAATGCCGGCGCGCGCGATTTGCCGGCCATAAATTCTTTCCATCGGGCTCATTCAATTCTTCTTGGCGCCCCAGCCGCGAGTATTTCCTCGCGACTTCCCTATAATGGTTTTATGTGTGGAATCGTCGGTTATGTGGGGCACCGCAAGGCGGTGCCGATCATTTTGGAGGGACTGAAGCGGCTGGAATACCGCGGTTATGATTCGGCTGGGCTGGCGGTGTATGGCGAGGATCACAACCTGGCCGTGCGCCGCGCCAAGGGCAAACTGCGCAACCTGGAAGATACCATCCGGCTGAGCCCGGTGGATGGCTCGTTCGGCATCGGCCACACGCGGTGGGCGACGCATGGCCGCCCCACCGAAGAGAACGCTCACCCGCACAGCGATTGCAAGGGCGAGTTGGTGGTGGTGCACAACGGCATCGTGGAGAACTACCTGACGCTCAAGCATCAACTCGAAGCCGAAGGCCACGTGTTCCGCACCGAGACCGACACCGAGATCATCGCCCACCTGATCGAGAAGCACTTCAGCGGCAACCTGGAAGAAGCGGTGCGGGCGGCGGTGGCGGAACTCGCCGGCGTCTTCGCGCTGGCCGTGATTTCGCGCGCCGATCCGGAGAAGATCGTCGCCGCGCGCAACGGCCCACCGGTGGTCATCGGCATCGGCGACAACGAATACTTCGTGGCCTCCGACGTGCCCGCCATCCTCAGCCACACGCGCGACATGTTTTTCCTGGCCGATGGCGACATGGCGGTCCTCACGCCGGCCGGCGTGCGGTTGAGCGATTTCCAGGGCCGGCCCGTCAACCGCCAGGTTACCCACGTGCTCTGGGACCCCATCATGGCGGAAAAAGGCGGCTACAAGCATTTCATGCTCAAGGAAATCTTCGAGCAGCCGCGCGCCGTACGCGACACCATGATGGGCCGCGTGGGGCAGGAGACCGGGCGCATCTTTCTCGATGAAATGGACATTCAGCCGGCCGAATTCGCCGGCTTCCGGCAGGTGAAGATTATCGCTTGCGGCACCAGTTGGCACGCGGGACTGGCCGGCAAGTTCATGATCGAGAAACTGGCGCGCATTCCGGTCGAGGTCGACTATGGGAGCGAGTTCCGTTATCGCGATCCGATCGTCCTCGAAGACACGCTGACCGTGGTGATCTCGCAATCCGGCGAAACCGCCGATACGCTGGCCGCGCAGCGCCATGCCAAACAGCGGGGATCGAAAACGCTGGCCATCTGCAACGTAGTGGGCTCGATGATCACGCGCGAAGCCGCCGGCACCATCTACACGCATGCGGGGCCGGAAATTGGCGTAGCATCCACCAAGGCCTTCACCTGCCAGTTGAGCGCGCTGTTCATCCTGGCGATGTACCTGGGGCAGTCCAACGGGCGTCTGGACGAGAGCACCTCGCGCTGCCTGATGCAGGAGGCGCTGCGAATTCCCGGCAAGCTGGAGACCGTGCTGGCGCACGACGCGATCTACGAAGCGCTGGGGCGGGAACTCCACCGCGCCACCGATTTCCTTTTCCTCGGTCGCGGCCAGCATTTCCCCATCGCACTCGAAGGCGCGCTGAAGCTGAAGGAAATCTCCTACATTCACGCCGAGGGCTACCCGGCCGGCGAAATGAAGCACGGCCCCAACGCCTTGATCGACGAAAAACTGCCGGTGGTGGTGCTGGCCACCCGCGATGCCTCGAGCGAGGAGAGCCGCCTGCTCTATGAGAAGACGGTCTCCAATATTCAGGAAGTCAAAGCGCGCGAAGGAATCGTGGTGGCCCTGATAACGCAGGGCGACGAACAGGTGCCCAAGATGGCGGACCACATCATCGAGATTCCGCCGTCGCTCGCCCTGTTGAGCCCGATTCTCGAAATCGTGCCGCTGCAATTGCTGGCGTATCACATCGCCGTGCGGCGCGGTTGCGACGTGGATCAACCGCGCAACCTGGCCAAGAGCGTGACGGTCGAATAACGTGCCGCTGGCGCAGTTCCTGCACCAGATCGAGGTGCCGACGCGCGGCAAGGGGCTGTATGAGATCACCGGCGCGATCGAGGACTGGCTGGAGGGACTCGGCGCAAGCACCGGCCTGCTGACCGTATTCGTGCAGCACACCTCGGCCTCGCTCATCATCCAGGAAAACGCCGACCCGGACGTGGTCCACGATCTGAATGAGTTCTTCAACCGGCTGGTCGAGGAGGACAACCGGCTGTATCGTCACACTGTGGAGGGGCCGGATGACATGCCGGCCCACATCCGCGCGGCGCTCACGCTGGCGCAGCTTTCCGTGCCGGTGGAACGGGGCCGCATGGCGCTCGGTAACTGGCAAGGCATCTACCTGTTTGAGCATCGCGCCGCGCCGCACCGCCGGCGCATCAAGCTGCATTTGCTCGGCGGCGATTGACGCACCGTTCGGCACTTGCGGCCATGCTACGTGTACAATAGTCGGCTGGAGGGCACAATGAGCGCAAAGGCAACCGTTCGAAAGGCCGGCAACGTGGCCATCGTGGATCTGGCCGGCAGGATCGTTTTGGGGGATGGCTCCGGAGTGGTACGCGATACGATTAAGGACCTGGTCGGCTCGGGCCAAAAGAACATCCTGCTCAACCTGAAAGACGTGACATATCTGGATAGCGCCGGCCTCGGCGAGATCGTCGGAAGCTATGCCACGGTGACCAATCTGGGCGGCGACGTCAGGCTGTTGCACGCGCAGGGCAAGGTCAAGGAACTGCTCACCATCACCAAGCTCTACACCGTTTTCATTGCCTACGACGATGAAGCCACTGCGCTGAAAGCCATGTCGGCCGGCGCCGCAAAGGCCTGACGGGGGACGCGCGCCGGCTATCTCGTCGCGCCATTCGATTTCGCGGCCCGACTTCGCACGCCCACCTTGGCTTAAAGGCCGAGTTGTATAACAGCTCACCGCCAAAGGTGTTAACGAGGTCTGTAACACGGTTTTTGCTCGAATTAGGATTGATTTAGGCAAGGATGAGTGTTAAGATCTGGTTACTCTGTCATCCTCCGAGACAGATTGTAGTAGACCTAAGCCCCGCGCCTTCCCCGGCACGGGGCTTTTTTATGGCAGGGAGGGCGTTCCGATTCGCTTTTGAGCCGCCCAAGGTCACTGTAACTCGCTGCGGATTCCTAAGATTGTCTGACGGCCGATAGCGCACCCCGCCTTTGCGCCGCTTGAACCCCGCACGTGAGGTTATTATTGCCAAGAGTCCCGAAATACCCTACTTATGTCGATTTTGAGCAGCCGTCGTGCTAAATCGCGGTGCTTCTGTGCGTCCCTTTGAGCAGAGAGCCTGTTAGGATGAATACGTTAATGGCCCCACCGCCCGAATCCGTCGGCTTCTCGGTAGACAATTTGGAACGTGTATTCCGCGAGAGCCATGCCGCCGTGTTTCGCGCGGCCTACCGCGTGACCGGCAACGCGAGCGACGCCGAAGACGCACTGCAAACGGTTTTCCTGCGGTTGCTCAAACGCGACGCCGCGGCCGACGCGGTGGAGAACATGCCGAGTTTCCTGCGGCGCGCGGCGGTGAACGCGGCGCTCGATATCGTCCGCTCGCGGCAGGGCATCCGGAATATTCCGCTGGATGAATTGGAGCCCGTGCTGGCGGAGCCTGCGCATCGCCGGCCGGACCGCTTGCAGGCCTCGAGCGAAATTCGCGATTGGCTGCGCGGTGCGCTGGCGCGGCTGAATCCGCGCATCGCGCAGATGTTTGCGTTACGGTTTTTCGAAGGAAAAGACAATCCCGAAATTGCGCGGTTGTTCAACACCACGCCGGGCAGCGTCGCGGTCACCATTTCGCGGACTCGCGACCGGCTGGAAAAGGAATACCGCGTTTACCAGGGAGGCGAGGCATGATACCGGAAAACAGCTTCCAGGACCCGGCTCTGGAACAAGCATTGTCGGAAATTCGCGACGAGGCGGTCGATCCGGCGGTGGTCGAGGCTGCCGCGAACCGCGTGTGGGCGCGGCTGTCGGAAGCGGCCGGCCAATTGAGCGGCGAGCCCATCCGCGGCTGCGCTGGCTTTCAAGCGTTGCTCGCCGATTACCGCGCGGGGCGTTTGCCGCAAGGGCGCGCCATGCTGGTGGAGGATCACCTGCATTCGTGCGTCGCCTGCCGGCACATCTACGAAGGAAAAGTGGTGACTATGCCGGCGGCGCGTCCGGTGGCGCGGCCTGCCAGGTGGAACTCTAACGCGGCTCGCTGGGCGGCCGCGGCGGTGGTGGTGATTGCGGCCGGAGTCGGTGTCTGGACTGTGGTCGATCGCTCGGGCGCGCCCGGCGGCCGGGCCAGAGTGGAAGCGGTCAGCGGCGTGCTGTATCAAGTGGCGGCCGATGGCGTACTCCGCCCGCTGGCCGCCGGACAGAACTTGCCGGAGGGCGTGGAGATTCGTACGGCCAAGGATTCCGATGCCCTGCTGCGCCTGGCCGACGGATCGTCGCTGGAACTGCGCGAGCGGTCGAGTCTCTTCACTACCGCTTCCGCCAATGATCTGACGATTCGGTTGGGCCGCGGCAGCGTGATGGTGGAAGCCGCCAAACGCCATAAAGGCCACTTGTTTGTAGATACCGGCGATTGCCGCGTAGCGGTGACCGGGACCATCTTCGGCGTCAGCGCCGGTGTGAAAGGCTCGCGCGTTTCCGTGGTGCAGGGCGAAGTGCACGTGGCGCAAGGGAGCGGCGAACAGGTGCTGCACCGCGGCGATCAAACCGTCACCGGCGCCGGGATGGATCCCGAACCGGTGCGGGACGACATCGCCTGGAGCCGCAACCGCGACCGTTATTACGCGCTGCTGTCCGACTTGCGTGCCAGTCTGGAGCGGATTCATCTGCCCGACCTGCGCTACCAAAGCGATCTGCTGAACCGGCTGCCCGCGTCCACCGTGCTGTACGCCAGCATTCCCAACCTGGGCGAGTATCTGAGCCAGGCGCAGGCGGTGCTCAACCGCAAGATCGCCGAGAGTCCCGAGCTGGCGCCGTTCTGGAACGAGCGCGGAGCCAAGGTGCAGCCGGTGATCGACAACCTGCGCGCCGCCAGCAGCTTCCTGGGCGGCGAGATCGCGGTGGTCGTCGTGGCCACAGCGGATGGCAAGCCGCAGCCTCCGGTGTTTGTATCGGAGTTGAAACGCGACGGGTTCGCCGACTTTCTCAAGCAGCAGGGAGTGCCCTTGACGGTGGAGGTGCGCAACGGGTTCGTTGCGTTCGGGCCGGACCGCGTGGCAGTGGAGAACCTGGCGACGGCCTTCGATACGCAGGCGGGTGGATTCGAAGGCACGCCGTTCTACGCGCGCATCGCGCAGGTCTATCGCGAAGGCGCCGGGTTGTTTGTGTGCGCCGATCTCTCGCGCCTGGGCGAACACACGGCCGGCATGAGCTATTTCGTGGCCGAGGAAAAAGAAATCAACCGGCAGATGGAAACGCGGGCAACACTGAGCTTCGATCCCGCCCACACCGGTATCCCGGCGTGGCTGGCCGATCCGGCGCCGATGGGCTCGCTCGATTACGTTTCGCCGGAAGCCGGAACGGTGGCTGCGTTCGTGGTGCGCGATCCCGCCCTCATCGCCCAATTGCTCGCCGACCTGGTGAAAACCACCCCCGCCGGATTGGGGGCGCAGGGCGATCTGCGCAGCGATCTGGCGCATACCCTGGGCGGCGAGTTCGCCGTGTCGCTTGACGGCCCGTTGATGCCCGTTCCTTCCTGGAAGCTGGTGGTGGAGGTGTACGATCCGCCACGCTTGCAGTCGGTTTTCGCGCGCCTGGTGGCCGAGGCGAATCGGCAGTCGGCCAAGCCCGGCGGACACAACATCCATATGGCGCAGGAGACCGTGGACGGCCGGACCTATTACACGATCGATTCGCCCGAGCTGGGGCCGCTCGCCGCCGCGCACTATACCTTCGCCGACGGCTACCTGATCGCGGCGCCGAGCCGCGCGCTGGTCAAGCGCGCTCTGGATCTGAAGGCGGCCGGAACCTCCATCGCGCGCTCCGAAAAGTTCATGGCCTTGACGCCGCGCGACCACTACGCCAATTTCTCGGCCGTGCTGTATCAGAACCTGGGCACCTCTCTGGCGCCGCTTGCCGGAATGCTGAGCGGCATGGCCGGCGCGCATCACGGGCAGCCCGGGCAGCCTAACCCGGCCGACCGGCTGGCCGATCTCAAGCCCACTCTGATTGCCGCCTATGGCGCGCCAGACCGCATCACGGTGGCCGGTACAGGCGATCTACTGGGGGCCCGCCTGGAGTCTCTGCTCACGGACCCGGGTGGCTGGACGGCTGGCTCCATGCCGTTCGGACAACTCTTCGGAACAGGCGGCCGCAAGCCGGCGTATAGAGAGAAGTGATGGCTGAAGAGACGGCTCAAGAGATGGCACCCGTCATCGAGCTCGACGGCCTTGAGGTGCGCTTCGGCGATCGCGTGATCCTCAAGGGACTCAAGGCTTCGCTCACCGGCCGCTCGATCGGCTTGCTGGGGCCGAACGGCGCCGGAAAATCAACCTTGCTGAACGCGCTGCTGGGCTTTCACCAGCCGTCGGCGGGGACCGCCCGTATTCTCGGGCGCGACATTCGCCGCGAGCCGCGCGCGGTTCGCAGTCTGATCGGCTACATGCCGGAAAACGATTCGTACATCGCCGCCATGAGCGGCGTGCGCTTCGTCCGCCTGATGGCGGAACTCGCCGGCCTGCCCAAGTCCGAGGCGCTGGAGCGTGCGCACGAGGCGTTCTTTTACGTGGGCCTCGGTGAAGTCCGCTACCGCGCGCTGGGCACTTACTCGCTGGGCATGAAGCAGGCGGCCAAGCTGGCGCAGGCCATCGCGCACGGTCCCAAGCTGCTGTTTCTGGACGAGCCGACCAACGGCCTCGATCCGCCGGCCCGCCTGCGCATGATTCAGTTGATCCAGGAGATTCGCGACCGCGGCGATCTGCACCTGATCGTCTCTTCCCACCTGCTGCGCGACGTCGAGGAATGCTGCGATGAGGTCCTGATTCTGAAGGACGGCGCCATCGCCGCGTTCTGCAACCTGGAAGAAGAGCGGCGCGCCAACCGGCGTTTTCTGGAGATGGAAACGCGCGGCGAACTGAACGGAAATTTCGTCGACGCCATCCGCGGCCTCGGCTGCGAAACCGCTCCCGGAGCGCAGGGCCGCCTCAAAGTGGTGCTGCCGGAGGGGCTGGAGGTGCGCCGCCTGTACGAAATCGCGGCCGCGCAAGACGTCCAGATCCGCCGTCTCAATCACCGGCGCGATTCGCTCGAAGACATTTTCCTGAAAGCCATGGAGGCCGCCGATGGCCGTCTATAAGAAGACCTACCGGCCGTATGAGGGCGCGCTGACGGCTCACTGGGCGCGCTTGCTGGTGATTCCGCGCTACGCCTTCGAAGATCTCCACCGGCGGAAGTTTCTTTCCGTCTTCTTTTTCGCCACCTTCCTCTATCCGCTGATCTGCGCCATCATCATTTACGTCCAGCACAACGCCAGCGCGCTGAGCCTGATCGGTGCGCAGGGCGCGCAGCATCTGATTTCGATCAACGTGGTCTTCTTCCTTTCGCTGCTCGGCTGGCAAAGCATGATGGCTCTGTTCCTGGCCGCGTTCGTCGGACCCAGCCAGGTATCGCCCGACCTCGCCAACAACGCGCTTTCGCTTTACCTGGCGCGGCCGTTCTCGCGCACCGAATACGTGCTGAGCAAAATGTCGGTGCTGGTGATCTTGCTTTCGGTGATGACCTGGGTGCCGGGCCTGCTGCTGTTCGGCCTGGAAAGCTACCTGGAGGGCTGGAGCTGGGCGGTGGACCACGCGCGCATCGCGAGCGGCCTGTTCTTCGGCGCCTGGGTGTGGATTCTGCTGCTGGCGCTGCTGGCGCTGGCGCTATCCGCGTGGGTGAAGTGGAGGGCGGCCGCCGGCGCGCTCATGTTCGGCCTGTTCTTCGTGCTTTCCGCCTTCGGCGCGGTGATCAACGGCGTGGAGCGCACCAACTGGGGCCACCTGTTCAACATCAGCTACCTGGTGGGCTCTGTCTGGGTGTGGCTGTTCGAGGGCGGCCACCCCACCACCAATGGAGCCGTTTTCTTCCGCGCCCCGCGCGGCGAAACGCTGCCGTTGTGGACGAGTTGGGTGGGGCTGGCCGTGCTGGCTCTGATCTGCCTGTATATGCTGGCTCGCAAAATCCGCGGCGCGGAGGTGGTGCGGTGAGCGATTCCCTGATCACCTTCGCCGGCGTTTCGCGCTTTTACGGCGAAGTGCTGGGCATCAACAACGTCAACTTGACCATCCCGCCCGGCATCACCAGCCTGGTGGGGCCGAACGGGTCCGGCAAAACCACGCTGATGAACCTGATGACCGGCCTCTTGCGCGCCACGCGGGGAGAGATCCGCGTGCTCGGCGTCGCGCCCGATCGGCCACAACAAATCGGCTGGCTGCTCGGTTATTGCACGCAGTTCGACGCATTTCCCAAGGGGCTTACCGGCTTCCAGTTCATTTACTCCTACCTGTTGCTGTATGGCATGAGCCAGGAGGAAGCCCGCGAGCGCGCCGTGGCGGCGCTGCAGAAGGTCAATATGATGGCCGCCGCCGGCCGCCCGGTGGCTGCTTACAGCAAAGGCATGCGCCAGCGCGTGAAGCTGGCTCAGGCTATCGCTCACGACCCGCGCGTGCTGGTGCTCGATGAGCCGCTCAATGGGTTGGACCCGATGGCTCGCGCCGAAACCATCGCTCTGTTTCGTGAGTGGGGCGCCGACGGGCGGCACGTGATCGTCTCCAGCCATATCCTGCACGAAGTGGATTCCATTTCCGACCAGGTGATTCTGTTGAGCCACGGCTACGTGGTTGCCGAAGGGCAGATTCAAGGCGTGCGCAGCGAGGTCCGCGAGCAGCCGATGCAGATCCTGGTGCGCTGCGACCGGCCGGCCGAGCTGGCCTCGCGCCTGTTCCAGCAGAACCACGTGGTGGAGGCGAAGATCCAGGCCGACGGCCGTAACCTGCTACTGCGTACGAAGGACGCCGACGCCTTCTACCTTCTTCTGAACCACGTGATTCTCGATACCGGCCTGGAAGTGGAATCCGTGGCGCCGGCCGATGACGACGTGAATTCGGTTTACCAGTACCTCATCGGCGAGGGAGGCACAGCATGAACTTGTGGATGCGGCAACTCGCCGCCGTCTTGCGTCTGGAATGGCGGAAGACGTTTTTCTCCAAACGCGGCTGGTGGATCTATCTCCTTGCGCTGGGACCGGTGGCGATCACCACCTTGCACTGGCTGTTTGAAATGGGCCGCCCTTCGTCCGGCCACAGCCTGGGCGACGATAGCGTCATATACGCCGGCATGTTTCAGTTCTTCTACTTGCGCGGCGCCATTTTCTTCGGCTGCGTGGGAATCTTCTCCAGCCTCTTCCGCGCGGAGATGCTCGAAAAAACCCTGCACTATTACTACCTCACGCCGCTGCGGCGCGAGATGCTGGTGGCCGGAAAATATCTGGCAGGCCTGGCCATGGCCGTGGTCCTGTTCGCCGGCAGCGCGGCGGCTTCGTTCCTTTTAATCGGCCGCCATTTCGGCGCCGCTTACTCGAATTACATTTGGCACGGCCCCGGCTTGAGCCAGCTCGGCTGGTACACGCTCACCGCCGCGCTGGCCGCGGTGGGATACGGCGCCGTCTTCCTGATGTGCGGCCTGCTCTTTCGCAATCCCATGATTCCGGCCGCCGTCGTGTACGTGTGGGAGAACCTCAACCCGTTCCTGCCCGCCGTGCTTAAGAAAATCAGCGTGATCTTCTACCTGACCAACCTGTGCCCGGTGGAAGTCCCCCTGCCGCCCCCCCTCAACCTGCTCGTGGTGGAAACCGATCCCACCCCCGTCTGGCTAGCCATTCCCGGCCTGCTGGCCGTGTCGCTGCTGCTGCTGATTTACACGGCCTACTCGGCAAGGCAGGGGGAGATTAGTTACGGGGAGTGAGGGGGACGGGCAGGTGGCCTGCTCTCGGATCCACGCAGCGCGCCGATATGTTTGGCAGGATGAACCAAAAGGCGGCGGAGGACGCTACAATTGCTGTGAGCACACCCAGGCTGGTCTTCGGGCAGCCTGTTGCGGATAGGAAGCCATTGAACCGAGGACGCGCCGGACACTCACAGCAAGCGGACCTATTTCGCGCCAATGTGGCGGCACGAGCCCGCCGGATCCCGCCGATTACCCTCGAAGACAACACGCCGGAAGGGCTGCGAGCGCTGCGGGCTGCCAATCAAAAGTACCGCGGGGTGCCTTGGCCCCAACCATTCGGTCGCACCAAGCATAGGATTCATTTGGGCGATGCGCGGGACCTTTCGTGGATACCAGACGCCAGCGTTCACCTCGTAGTGACCTCTCCACCCTATTGGACTTTGAAGGAATACGCGCCAGGCAACTCGGCACAGATGGGACATTTCGAGGACTACGAGCACTTCCTGGTGGAGCTCGACAAAGTGTGGCGGGAGTGCAGGCGGGTACTGGTGGGCGGTGGCCGCATTTGTTGCGTGGTCGGCGATGTCTGTATTCCGCGAAAGAAGGGCGGGCGGCATTACCTGGTTCCGCTCCATTCCGACATACAAGTGCGTGCCCGGAAGGCGGGCCTGGATTGTCTGCAGCCGATCTTCTGGCACAAGATTGCCAACGGCGCCACCGAAGCCGAAGGAAACGGCGCGGGCTTCTACGGCAAGCCTTATCAGCCAGGCGGAATCATCAAGAACGACGTTGAATACATTCTGTTTCTTCGTAAGGGCGGCGAATACCGTTCCGTTCCACACTTGCAGAAAGCGCTGTCCATGCTGTCGCGCGAGGAGATGAGGCAGTGGCAGTGCTCCATTTGGACTGATCTGCGGGGTGCTTCGACGCGAGACGGACATCCAGCTCCGTTTCCTGTTGAACTGGCCGAACGCCTGATTAAAATGTTTTCCTTTGCCGGGGATACCGTGCTCGATCCGTTCGCCGGCACAGGTTCGACGTCGCAGGCTGCTATCATGGCAGGCAGAAATTCGATAGCCAACGAGATCGAGCCGGCCTACGTCGAGATAGCGCGAGACCGGATCAGGCGCGCCGCGCGCGAGGACCGCTCAGTTGGCGCGACTGAAGCGGAGGTAAGCCTTGACGGACGCGCTGGCGCCAAACCAGTACCGGCTGCTGACGGAATTTCGGCGGCTGTTTGAAGGCAAGGTTTATAAGCACCGCGCATCGAACCAGGGTGACTTCGTGGCGATGCACCTTTACGAAGACCTCATCACCATCAATCGATCGTCTAAGTTAATCGAGGCAGTCGTCCAACGCAAAGACCGCGTGCTGAACGTTCAGAATCGGCGCCGCGGCGTTACCGCCCGGCGCGGAGACGGTACCTTTGGCGAACTCATTCCGGGCGAGACCGCGATCGCGGACACCGGCTACCTGGTTTCCCGCGGACCCATCGCCACGGTGGAAATCGGCATCGAAGTCAAGGTGCTGGCCAAAGCCATGATTAAGCAGATTGATCGCGTGATCAATGACCTTCGGAACCAGGTGGCCCAGTTCAGGCGCGGCGGCGGCCAGCCGATTTCGGTCGCCGTGGTGGGAATCAACTGTGCCGTGCACACTATAGGGTATGAAGGCGATCGGCCCTTTCCAACGACCGGCAGCGACGGGTTCCTCCATCCTTACCAGGAAGCACCCGAGGCCGAGCGCCGGCTGCGCGCCGAGGCAGCGCCCGAGTTCGATGAGTTCCTGGTTCTACGCTTCAAGGCGACTAATGAATCGCCCTACCCGTTCGACTGGGACGACTACAACGAAACGCGCCTGGACTATGCCGCTGCTCTTTCCCGAATCAGCGCGCGCTATCAGCAGCGGTTCTGAGATGGCGCTGCTAAATTGGCCCCCGGATTGCTCATCAGGCAGCATGTCCAAGATCAATGAAGCTAGCCGCGATCATATCGCCGACGAAAACTTCGCTTTCCCCAAGGAGCGTAAAGAACCCATCCATGACGCTGCTCACGTGCGCAACGCAATCGCCCGCTTCAAGCAGGTGGAAGGGGTTACCGACGCGGAACGCGACGCCGCCTGGAAGCGCATCAAATCCGCTGCCAAGAAACACAAAGTGGAGTTGAACGAGCAAGACTGGCACGAACTTAGTTAGCTGCGCGTACGGCGGAACCGGCGCCACCCAGCAGTTTCGGAATAGTGGC
>PLOR01000023.1 GCA_003142185.1 Bryobacterales bacterium | reverse complement strand
ATGTTGGGGATCAGCCTGCGGACATTGCAGAACCGGATCGCCGCACTGCGCGAAGAGGCGAAGACGACAGTTCCCGGCTCATGAACGGCGAGCGGTTCCGCCGGCAAAACTGCAAGTTATGTGCCTTGAGTCGCTCTCGCGCACGAGTGTGTCATTCGCCTGAAGGCGGATCCGGCCAGAAAGCCGATGGCAGCCGCAGCTACCAGAGAGCGTGTCGGATGCTTGCGAGCAAACCGCCGCAAGCCGGTGAATGCATCCCCTAGGTCATGATCTTCGATGTACGATGCCGTAGCATCCAGTCGATCGGCTGTGCGGGTGGAGCAGTTGTCGATCACTGCCGAACCCTCGCGTCCCGCTCTGCGAACGGAGGAGGCAGCCGAATGGAGGGCGCCCCCTGTCTCGTCTCGCGCCTCATCCAGTTTCCTGCCGGCGGACCGGCCCAACTCCTCGATTGATTCTCTGGCCTCCTTGCCAAGCTCCGCCGCCGTTTCCGTTACTGTCCTCAAAGTCGTCACGATGTTCCTCCAAAGTCTGGGATGGTTGGCCTGTGTTTACTCCAACAGACAAGTCAGGGCACGTTTGTTTCCATTAGGATCGAGAGGGCGGACAAGGTGTGGGCCGCCGGGCGACGACCTGCTGAGGCAGCGAAAACTGCACTATCGGAAACAATATCTGCACTTGGCCGTGTGCGCTTTTTCACGGCGCGTCTTTTCCGGCCGGAACCCCGCGTTGGCCAAACGCGTGCTAGGTGCGTGCCCAGGAGTACATGCAGATGAAGAAGATAATAGGGCTATCGGTTCTAATTTGCCTGGTCGCTTTTGCGCAGAGTAGAGGAGGCGGCGGGTCGCGAGGCGGCGGTCATGCCGCGGTTGGCGGTGGACACATTCCCGCTCACGGTCCTGCTCCGGCGAGGGCTTCCAAGCCAGCACGAGGTCCGGAGCGCGCTGCCGCGACGGAGAACCATATTGCCATGGACAGGAAAGGTCATCCGGGCGTACCGCACGTTGACGCGAAGGGCGATAGATGGGTAGGACATGATAGCGGCCGCAACGATGCGCATTATAACCTCGCTCAGCCATGGGCACACGGGCACTTCGGCGGTGGCTTTGGAAGTGCATTCGCGCTGGGAGGGGGAAACCGGGAGCGCTTCTGGTTCGGCAATTTCTTTTGGGACGTCGCTCCGTTCGATTACAACATCGTCGCGGACTGGAACTGGAGTGGCGATCAGATCGTCATTTACGAGGACCCCGACCATATCGGCTGGTATCTGGGATACAACCCGCGGCTAGGCACGTACGCCCACGTCGAGTATCTGGGAGGTTGACCCTCGGACGGCCAACACCTTGCAACTGAAGAACGGCGAGCCTTGGGGCGGCGGCAAATCCCGCACTTCCATGTGCAGTTTCTGCATTCTTCCCGGGTGCATCTGCCTGTGATTCGAAACTGAAACAGGAGATTCCGCTTGGCATCTGACCTCGACGATCATTCAACCATCGGCCCAGACCATCAACTCCAGGCACGACCCCGGCATAAGGTCATGCGGGTCATCCTATGGAGTCTGCTGCTACTAGCCCTGGCTCTGACGTTCCTGCTGATTTTACGCCATCACGAAAACGCCAAGAAAGCGGCAGCCCTGGCACTTCGTCCGGCGCCGGGGATCGCAATTACAAGTGCGACAGCTCAAAAGGGCAACATCGGCGTGTACCTTGACGCGATCGGCACGGTCACCCCGGTCTACACCAATTCGATTACCAGCCAGGTGGATGGCCTCGTCGTCGCCGTGCAATACACGGAAGGTCAGCGGTTACGTAAGGGCGATCCGCTGGTTGACATCGATCCGCGTCCATACCGCGCCACTCTTTTGCAGGCGCAAGGGGCGCTGGAGCGAGACCAGAATCTGCTCGCCCAAGCACAGATGGACCTGGAACGCTACCGTGCCGCGTGGGCGCGCAACGCCATTGCCAAACAACTTTTGGACGACCAGGAAAAACTAGTACAGCAAGACGAGGGCACCGTAAAGAACGACCAGGGAACGGTGCAATATGACCAGATTCAGGTCGACTACTGCCATATCACCGCGCCCATCGCCGGCCGCGTGGGTTTACGGCTGGTGGATCCCGGCAACGTAGTGCAATCTGCGGCAAGCGTAACCCTCGCTCTAATCACACAGTTGGAGCCCATCACCGTAATTTTCACAATACCGGAAGACAATTTAGGGCAGGTAGAAGCTCGCCTGCGCAAGGGCGCTAAGCTCACCGTCGATGCCTTTGATCGCACTGGACAGACGAAGATTGCAAGCGGGACGCTGTTGACGATCGACAACCAGATTGACACTACGACCGGAACCGTAAAAGGGCGATCGCTCTTCGACAACACAAATGATGCGCTTTTCCCAAACCAGTTTGTAAACACACGCCTACTGGTAAATACGTTGCAGGGAGTGACGCTGATTCCGTCATCGGCTATTCAGCACAATGGGCAAGCATCGTTCGTCTATTTGATTCAGAACAACACAGCTCACATGCGCAGCGTAACGCTGGGAGTTACCAACGGCGGTGTGACACAGGCCGATGGCATCAACCCTGGAGACGTTGTGGCTGACAGCAGCTTCGATAAGTTGCAGGACAACGTTGCGGTCGTCATTTCGAATAAGCCTGTCACGGCCAACACGGGTGGGGCCAAAGCCCCGTGAGCCCATCGCGCCCGTTTATTCTGCGCCCGGTCGCCACGGCTTTGCTAATGGCGGCCATACTCTTGGTCGGTCTTGTTGGCTACACACAACTGCCTGTCTCGGCGTTGCCGGAAGTCGATTATCCGACCATTCAGGTGCTCACGTTTTATCCCGGCGCAAGCCCGAATGTGATGGCGACGACGGTGACGGCGCCGCTGGAGCGTCAGTTCGGCGAACTGCAGGGCTTGAGCCAGATAACCTCCACCAGCTCCGGAGGCACCTCCGTCATTGTGCTGCAGTTCAATCTCACTCTTGCCATGGATGTAGCCGAGGAAGAGGTGCAGTCCGCCATAAACGCGTCGCAGAGTCTTTTGCCATCCATCCTACCCGCGCCGCCGACCTACAGTAAGACGAATCCAGCCGATGCCCCGGTTCTAACCCTGGCCATTACATCCACTTCCATGGCGCTTTCTCAGGTGGAAGACCTTGTGGACACGCGCCTTGCGCCTAAGCTTTCGCAACTGAATGGGGTCGGTCTCGTAACCATCAGCGGCGGCCAAAAGCCAGCCGTCCGCATTCAAGCCAACCCTACGGCTCTCTCATCCTACGGCATCGACCTGGAAAACCTGCGCACGGCGCTGACACAGGCCAGCGTGAACGCCGCCAAAGGGAACTTCGATGGGCCGCGCCAGGATTACCAGATCGACGCCAACGACCAGCTCGTCACCAGCGACGACTATCGGAAGGTTGTAGTCGCCTACCGTAACGGCGCGCCGGTGATGCTGACCGACGTAGCACGCATCGTGGATGGTGTGGAGAACAATAATCAGGCCGCCTGGATGAATCAAACTCCCGCGGTCATCCTGAATGTGCAACGCCAACCGGGCGCCAACACCATCAGCGTGGTCAAGAGTATTAAAGGACTAATGCCGCAGTTGGAGGCCAACCTGCCGATGGGCATTCTGGTAACCACGCTTACCGATCTTACCACCGCAATCGAAGCATCGGTTTCCGACGTCGAGTTCGAATTGGTGTTGACGGTTGGGCTCGTCGTGCTGGTCATTTTCCTCTTCTTGCGCAGTCTCTATGCCACCATTATCCCTAGCGTGGCTGTGCCGCTGTCGTTGGTTGGCACCTTCGCGGCGATGTACGTCCTTGGCTACAGTTTGGATAATTTATCGCTGATGGCGCTAACCATCTCCACCGGTTTCGTTGTGGACGATGCCATCGTGATGATCGAGAACATCTCGCGATACATCGAAGCGGGCGATCCACCCATGGAAGCGGCCCTCAAGGGTGCGGAACAAATTGGCTTCACCATTCTCTCGTTAACCGTGTCACTTATTGCGGTTCTGATTCCGCTGTTATTTATGGGCGATGTGGTGGGGCGGCTGTTTCGCGAGTTTGCCGTGACACTTGCCGTCACGATCATCGTTTCGGCGGTGGTCTCCCTCACGCTCACGCCAATGATGAGCGCGCGAATCCTGCGACACCAGCCAAAGGAGCAACAGGGGCGAATCTATAGAGCCTCGGAGCGCGTCTTCGAGCGGATGATTGCGTTCTATGGACGGACACTTAAGTTTGTCCTCCGATTCCAGACGATTACCCTGTTGGTCGCAGTGGCAACACTGGCGCTTACGGTTTTCCTTTATATCGTAATCCCAAAAGGCTTTTTCCCGATACAGGACACGGGCGTCATCCAGGGCATATCGCAGGCGCCGCCGGCGATCAGTTCGAAGGCCATGGCGGAGAAGCAGTTGGAGATTACAAAGGCGGTTCTGGATGACCCGGCGGTGGAAAGCGTCTCGTCGTTTATCGGCGCGGATGGAACGAATACAACGACGAACAGCGGCAGGATGTCGATTAATTTGAAGCCGCTCGGCCAGCGCAAGATTAGTGCGTCGGATCTGATCCGCAGGCTCAACTCCAGCGTGAACCAGGTTCAGGGCATCCAGTTATTTATGGAGCCCGTGCAGGACATTACCGTGGACGACCGGGTGAGCCGCACGCAATACCAGTATGCACTGGAAGACTCCGATGCGAATGAACTGAATGACTGGACCAGCCGTTTCGTCAAACGGCTGAAGCTGTTGCCGGAACTGGAAGACGTAGCCACCGACCAACAACCAGGCGGCTTGGCAGTATCTCTGGTGATCGACCGGGTCACCGCTTCGCGACTGGGCATTGCGCCTTCGACCATCGATAACACCCTGTATGACGCCTTCGGTCAGCGGCAGATCAGCACGATGTACACCCAGGTTAATCAGTATCATGTCGTTCTCGAGAGTGAGCCGCAGTTTCAGAAAGACCCGAACAAGCTGAACCGGATTTACATTCAGTCCAATGCGTCTTCGGGCGCAACTGGTACGGGAGCCGCTGCCTCTTTTGCGTCTTCCGGGTCGCCCTCCGGGGGATCGAATGCGGTAACGAGTTCCGCGCTGTATACTCCGGCGGCAAATACGCTTGCTCCTCCCGCGAACGCGCTTTCGGCGAGCAGTTCCGCTGCGGCGTCAGCCAAGGGGGCCGGTTCCGCGGGCGCGACCAGTTCGGCCACCAGCAGTGCCGTGCCGTTGAGCACTTTCGCCCACTTTGAAAACACGACGGAGCCGCTCGCCATTACCCACCAGGGTCAGTTTCCGGCGATCACGGTGTCGTTCAATCTGGCGCCGAATGCTTCGCTGGGCGACGCCATCACGGCGGTCGACAAAACGCAGAAAGACATGCACATGCCTCCCAGCCTGCAGGCGGGTTTCCAGGGCACAGCGGCATCATTCACGAATTCGCTCGCCAATGAGCCATTGCTCATTCTGGCCGCGCTGATCACGGTGTACATCGTGCTTGGTGTTTTATACGAGAGCTTTATTCACCCGATTACGATCCTGTCCACGCTGCCTTCGGCGGGCGTGGGCGCTTTTCTCGCGTTGCTTCTGTTTCACCAGGATTTAAGCGTGGTGGCGATCATCGGCATTGTTCTGCTGATCGGCATTGTGAAAAAGAACGGCATTATGATGGTCGACTTCGCGCTGGAAGGCGAGCGGAAGCACGGCAAGAACGCGACGGATGCAATTTACGAAGCCTGTCTGCTCCGCTTCCGCCCCATTATGATGACCACCATGGCGGCGCTGCTGGCTGGGCTGCCGCTCGCGCTGGGAACGGGTTTCGGCTCCGAGTTGCGCAGGCCCCTGGGCATCGCCATGGTGGGCGGACTGCTGTTGAGCCAGGCGCTCACGCTTTACACCACGCCCGTCATCTATATCTTTTTCGACAATCTGGCGCAGCGCTTTGCGCACAAATCGAGCCACCCGGAAACCGGAGGCGCGGAACTGGCGGGCTCGGCGTGAACATCTCCGCACCCTTCATCCATCGGCCCACGGCTACCACGCTGCTCACGGTGGCGGTTGCCCTTGCCGGGGCGATTGCGTTTGAGGTGCTGCCGGTATCGCCCCTGCCGGAAGTCGACTTTCCGACTATTTCCGTCAGTGCAAGCTTGCCGGGAGCCAGCGCCGACATTATGGCGTCGTCCGTCGCCACTCCCCTGGAGCGGCAGTTCGGTCATATTGCAGGTGTGACGGAGATGACCTCCGCAAGCACTCTCGGCAGCACATCTATTACCATTCAGTTCGACCTCAGCCGCGACATCGATGGCGCGGCGCGCGATGTGGAGGCCGCTATCAATGCGGCGCGAACCTATCTGCCAGCCAACCTGCCGGCTAATCCGATCTATCGCAAAGTCAATCCCGCCGATGCGCCGATCATGATCCTCGGTCTTACCTCGGACAAATACGGTCCCGCAACACTGTATGACGAAGCCTCCACCGTCATCGAGCAGAAGTTGTCGCAGATACAAGGCGTAGGGCAGGTCACTGCCGGAGGTGGCGCGTTGCCCTCTGTGCGTGTGGACGCAAATCCCACAAAACTGGCCAGCCATGGACTTACCGTTGCGAATCTGCAGTCGGTGTTGAGCCTGCAGAACGCCGACTTGGCCAAAGGTCAAATCTCCGATGGCATTGTGACCGCGGACATCCTTGCCAACGACCAGATCTCGCTCGCAGACGATTACAAGCCTCTCGTCGTCGGTTATCAGCGCGGCGCGGCGATCCGCCTGTCCGATGTCGCCCAGGTGACGGACTCCGTGCAAAACATCCGTGCTGCCGGCTATTTGAACGGCAAGCGCGCGGTTACGGTCATCATCTTTCGCCAACCTGGCGCCAACATCATTGCCACGGTTGACCTCATACGCACGCAGCTTCCGTTTATCCAGGCATCCATTCCGCTCGGCATCGATACCACCATCGTTCTGGATCGCACCATAACCATCCGCGCTGCCGTCAGTGACGTCGAGAGGACGCTTCTTATTTCCATCGGCCTCGTCATCGTCGTCGTTTTTGTCTTCCTGCGCAACGGCCGCGCCACGCTGATTCCCGGTACCGCCGTCCCGGTCTCATTGATCGGCACGTTCGCGGTGATGTATCTGTTCGGGTATAGCCTAGACAACCTTTCGCTGATGGCCATGACCATTTCAACGGGGTTTGTGGTCGACGATGCGATCGTAGTGATGGAGAATATCACGCGCCATCTGGAAAACGGCATGAAGCCCTTTGCCGCGGCGTTGAAAGGTGCGGCAGAGATCGGTTTCACCGTCTTCACCATCAGCATTTCGCTGATTGCCGTCTTCATTCCTCTTCTGTTGATGGGCGGAATCGTGGGCCGTCTCTTCCGCGAGTTTGCGGTCACTCTCTCCGCGTCCATTCTCGTATCCATGATCGTCTCACTGACCACGACGCCTATGATGTGCGCCTACCTGTTGAAAAACGAGCGCACGGAAAAACACGGCCGCATCTTCACGGCCAGCGAAAAGGTCTTTGACGGAGTGCTGTCGTTGTATCGCCGCAGCTTGCATTGGGTGCTAGACCATCCGGCCCTCACGCTCAGCGTACTCTTCCTCACCATAGTGCTCAATGTGGTGCTGATCGTCAAGATACCCAAAGGCTTTTTCCCGGTGGAGGACACGGGAGCGATCTCCGGTAGAGTGCAAGGGCCACAGGACTCATCGTTCCCCGCGATGGACAACGCCATCCGGCAGATCGGCGGCGTGATCAAGAACGATCCTGCCGTCGCGAATGTGATTGGGTTTACCGGTGGCAGCGGGGCCACCAATACCGGCTCCTTCTACGTTGCTCTCAAACCGCAGGGCGCACGCAAGGGCAGTGCCTCTCAAATCATCGACCGCTTGCGTCCCCAGTTGAACCGTCTACCGGTGGCATCTGCCTTCCTCCAGCCCGTGCAAGATCTGCGCATCGGCGGCCGGTCTGGTAATGCGCTCTACCAGTACACGATCCAATCCGATAATGTGCAGGATCTTTCCAAGTGGGGACCGATCCTACAGGGTGCGATGAAGCGCCTGCCCGGCCTGCAGGACATAAGCTCGGACCAGCAGAATGGCGGTCTTGATGAGCTTATGAGCTATGATCGCGTCACTGCGGCGAAGCTCGGCCTTACGGTACAGTCGCTGGATTCGGCGTTGTACGGCGCATTCGGCCAATCGGAAGTCTCCATCATCTACACCCAGCTAAATCAGTATTACGTGGTACTGGAAGTCGCTCCCCAATATTGGCAAAGCCCGGAGGGATTGAAAGACATCTATCTTCCCACGCCCAGCGGCCGTAACATTCCGCTGCTCGCAATAGCCAAAGGGCAAGCTAACACAACACCGCTGGCCGTCAACCATACCGGCTTATTCCCCTCGGTCACGGTGTCCTTTAACATCGCGTCGAACGAGGCTTTGAGCGACGCCACGGCGAGCATCAACCAGATGCAACAACGGCTCGGCGCGCCTTCCACGCTGCAAGGCTTTTTTTCCGGCACGCTGCTGGCCTACCAGCAGTCTCTTGGAACCGAACCCGTACTGATTCTGACGGCGCTGCTGGCGGTCTACATCGTTCTCGGTATCTTGTATGAAAGCCTGGTTCACCCACTCACGATCATCTCCACCTTGCCGTCGGCGAGCGTAGGCGCGATGCTCGCATTGATGCTCTTTAAGCAGGATCTGAACATCATCTCCATCATTGGCATTGTGCTGCTGATCGGAATCGTAAAAAAGAACGCCATCATGATGATCGATTTCGCCCTTCAGGCAGAGCGCCAGGAGGGAAAGAGCACAACCGACGCGATTTTTGAGGCGTGCATGTTACGCTTCCGCCCGATCCTGATGACGACGATGGCTGCGTTATTAGGCGCACTGCCCTTGGCGCTCGGGACGGGCACGGGATATGAGCTTCGCCGGCCGCTTGGCATCACGATTGTGGGAGGGTTGATCTTGAGTCAATTGCTCACGCTCTATACGACGCCGGTCGTGTATCTGGCATTCGACCGGCTGCGGCTGAGAATGCAGAGAAAGCGGCACGACATCGTTGACCGTGGGGCCGGACCAGCCCCCAGCGCCGCATTTTAAATGAGACCATC
The DNA here is from genome assembly GCA_003142185.1 of Bryobacterales bacterium. Taxonomy (GTDB): domain Bacteria; phylum Acidobacteriota; class Terriglobia; order Bryobacterales; family Bryobacteraceae; genus Bog-375. The sequence continues at coordinate 45,249 of PLOR01000023.1, read as the reverse complement.
ATGGGGTGCATAAGACTATGACTTCTTTCCAGGTACGAGCCACAATGGGTCTCGCTGTCGCAGCTTGTTTCCTCGCAGGGTGCATGGTCGGCCCAAAGTACCACGCACCATCCGCGGTAACACCGCCCGCGCAAACTCCCGCGGCATACAAGGAACTCACTCCCGCCGACTACCAAAACACCGAAGGCTGGAAAGTGGCGCAGCCGAAAGACGATGCGCTTCGCGGTAAATGGTGGGAGATTTTCAACGATCCTCAGTTGAACGCGCTGGAGGAGAGGGTCAATATTTCGAACCAAAACATCGCAGCCGCCGCGGCAAGCTTTTTTGCGGCGCGCGCCCTGGTTAAGGAAGCTCGATCGCAACTTTTCCCGACAGCCACGACCAGCCCTGCCATTACCGTGCAACGCTCGCCCTCCACATCGTCCAGTGGCACATCGGGAACGGCAACAGGTTCCACCTCGTCCTCGATGGGCACATTTACCGAGTATACTTTTCCGTTCGATGCGACATGGCAGCCGGACCTGTTCGGCCGCATCCGGAACACCGTCCGATCGGCCGCTTACGGAGCGCAGGCGAGCGCAGCGGACCTCGAGAATACCCGCCTCGTCATCCAGGCCGACGTTGCGGTGGATTACTTTCAACTTCGCGGACAAGATGCATTAAAGCAGTTGCTGGATTCTACGGTGATTGCTTATCGACAGTCTCTCGATTTGACCAAAGCTCTGTACGAGACAGGCATCGGCTCCGACGAGGCGGTGGCGCAAGCCGAGACTCAACTCGAAGTCACCGAAGCGCAGGATACCGCCCTCGGCATCCAACGGGCCCAGTTCGAACATGCCATCGCCATGCTGACCGGCCAACCGGCTTCGTCGTTTTCGATTTCCATCGAACCACTCAAATCGAGCCCTCCGGCGATCCCCATCGGCGTTCCGTCGCAACTTCTGGAACGGCGTCCCGATATCGCCGCGGCGGAGCGCCTGGTTGCTCAGGCTAACGCACAAATTGGCGTTGCCCGGGCGGCGTACTTTCCGACGGTTACATTAAGCGCGGCGGCGGGATTCGCAAGCACCTCGGCCGCACGTTGGTTCATCTGGCCGAGTCGCTTTTTCTCGATTGGCTCGGCGGCTGCAGAAACCATTTTTGACGCAGGGTTGCGCCGGGCCACGGTCGAGCAGTTCAGAGCCCAATACGATCAGACAGTGGCCAACTATAGGCAGACCGTGCTGACGGCTTTTCAGCAAGTGGAAGACAACCTCGCGTCATTGCGGATTCTGTCGGTGGAGATCCAGCAACAGGATGCGGCGGTCAAATCGGCGGAAAGAAGCCTCGCGATCGCCAAGGATCGCTATAGATTGGGCATCGATCCTTACTTGAATGTGCTCACTGCGCAAACCGCATTGCTGTCCAATCAGGAAACTGAAGTCAGTCTGCAAATTCAGCAGATGACGGCCAGCGGGGGGTTGATCGAGGCGCTCGGTGGAGGTTGGAACGCCTCACAGCTTCCATCGCCTGGACAACTGATCAGTAAAGTACCATGAAACCAAAGAACTGATCGGTTTCGAGAACGGCGAGTTGTTGTCGCCTGTCTCCCCATTATTTGCGCGCGCCCGTATGTCTAAACGAGCTGGCGAACAAGCGCCGGATAGTCCGTATAACCCTTTTCCGCTCCGCTATAAAAAGTCGATTCGTCCGGCGAATTGAGTGGCGCGTTCAACCGAAATCGCTCGGGAAGGTCGGGGTTGGCAAGGAACAACCGCCCAAACGCCACAGCGTCGGCAGCGCCCTCCGCCACGGCCCGCGTCGCCGTTTCGCGGTTGAAGCCGTTGGCCACGATCAACGGCCCATGGAACTCCTCCCTCAGCGCCGCCAGGGGCACAGGCGCCGCGCCGTGCCGCATATCGTCTTCCGTGGACACGATCAGGTGTGCGTATGCGAGGTGGAAGCGATTTAACTCGTGCAGCACGTAACTGAATGTTGCCAGCGGGTTCGAATCATGCATGTCATTGAAGACGCCGCCGGGCGAAAAGCGAATACCCACGCGATCGGCGCCCCACACTTTCGTAACGGCTTCGGCGACTTCAAGCGTCAGCCGGGCGCGGTTCCCTACGGGGCCGCCATAGTCGTCAGTGCGGCGGTTCGTGCCATCGCGGAGGAACTGATCCAGCAGATAGCCGTTGGCATTGTGAATTTCCACGCCGTCGAAGCCAGCGATTTTGGCGCGTTGAGCTCCGGCGGAATACTGCGCCACGACGCCCGGCAGCTCCGTGATCTCCAGGGCGCGCGGCGTGACGTAAGGCTGCATTCCGGTCTCCGTGAGAGCCTGGCCGGACTGCGGGGCGATAGCGCTGGGCGCGACCGGCAACCCGCCGCCCGGCTGGAAGCTCGGGTGAGAGACCCGGCCCATGTGCCAGAGCTGAAGAAAAATGCGGCCGCCCGCGTGATGCGCGGCCTCAGTGACTTTTCGCCAGCCGGCGACTTGTTCGTCGGTATAGATTCCGGGTGTGTTGGGACAGCCCGTGCCCTGCTGGGAAACCGCCGTGGCTTCTGTGACGATCAGGCCCGCCGACGCCCGCTGCGAATAGTACTCGGCCATTAACGGAGTTGGCACCCGCCCTTGACCCGCTCGCATTCGCGTAAGTGGAGCCATCACGAGTCGATTCGGCGCCTCAACCGCACCGAGACGAACAGGAGTGAAAAGTGTGGGAGTATTCATGATGTTGTTTATCGCTTCGATTCCAAGTGGCTCTCACGTTGCAAGACGCGGATACAACCGGGCGCCAACGAAGACCAGGATGGTCGTGGTCAGCAGGATGACGGCATAGTCTTGACTCAGACTGAAGGTGCTCGGGCTGCCGGCAAGCATGTAGGTACGCAGGGCATCGACGACATACGTCAAGGGATTGAGACGGGAAATGGTCTGCAGCCAGCCGGGCATCATGGCCGTCGGATAAATTGCGTTACTCGCAAAGAACAGCGGCATGGTGAGCACCTGGCCGACGCCCATGAAACGTTCGCGCGTCTTCACAATGCAGGCGATAATGAGCGAAAAGGTCGAGAACAACGTCGCGGCAAGGACAACCACGACCAGCACATTGAGGAGCGCCAGCGGGCTCCAATTCAGTTTCACCCCGAGTAGCAGGGAGAGACCGTAAACGACGACAGCTTGCGAGAGAGTGCGGATACCGGCGGAGAAGCCCTTGCCAAGCACAAGTGCGGCGCGCGGAGTCGGACTGGCCAGGAATTTCTGCACAATGCCGAGATCGCGCTCCCAGATGACGTTGATGCCGTAAAATATGGCCACGAAGAGAACACTTTGCGCCAGGATACCGGGAGCGATGAAATCCAGATAAGGAATGTTTCCCGTGTGCATCGCCCCACTGCGTGAGAACACTTGCCCGAAGATGAGCAGCCAAAGCGCGGGCTGGAGGGCGCGTGTGACGAGTTCCGTGAAATCGTGACGCAGTTTGCGCAACTCGAACTCGGTGATGACGAACGTCTTCTCGAAAAAGCCGGTGAAAGGGTGGATGAAGGCGGCAGTCATAGGATTGGGGCTAGCCAAGGCGCTGGGCCGTAGCGCGTTCGGCGGATACGTCGCGGAAGGTGCCGCCGGAATCAAGGGCGCTGCCGGCATAGTGAACGAAGACCTCATCCAGCGTGTGGCTGCCGCCGCCAAGTGAGTCCTCAAGTTCTTTGCAGGTGCCAAGCGCATCGAGTTTGCCCAGGTGCATGATCGCGATGCGATCGCAATGGCTCTCCGCCTCCTCCAGATAGTGAGTAGTGAAGAACAGTGTGGTGCCGTAGTTGGTCCGCAGGTCGACCAGATGCTTCCAGACAGCGTCACGCGCAATCGGGTCCAGCCCGACGGTCGGCTCATCGAGGAAAAGCACTCGCGGCCGGTGCAGCGTGGACTGGGCGATTTCCAGGCGCCGGACCATGCCGCCGGAGTATTGGCTCACAAGGCGCCCGCTCTCGGCAGACAGGTCCATGAACTCCAATGCCTCCTTGATGCGCGCCTGCTGCTGGCCGCGTGGCAGGTCATAGAGTTTGGCGAAGATGAGCAGGTTCTCGTAACCGGTGAGCGAACCGTCCACCGAAACCGCCTGCGGCACATAACCGATGGAGCGGCGAACGTCGACCGCCTGGGTGGTAATGGAGAAACCGGCCACACGCGCCTCGCCCGAGGAGGGCGGCAACAGCGTGGTGAGCATCTTGATCGTGGTGGTCTTGCCAGCCCCGTTGGAGCCAAGCAAGCTGAACACCTCACCGGCGTTCACCGAAAGGCTCAGACTATCGACCGCCGTGAATGCCCCGAACCGGCGAGTTAGGGCCTGCAGATCCAGAACGATTTCGGTCATATAAGCAAGCTCACGGTCAAGTCAGCGCCTGATCCGCCGGAGGAGCTTGGGGCATACGGCCGCAATCACTTTTGGACACCTTCTCCGCGGGCCCGCAATTCTTGCGCGGCATGGAACCAGTCCTCTTCCGGCGATCCACTTGGACAGCCTCTGGCTTGCCATATCGTATACGCCAGCGCTTCGATGTCCGCGTGCCCAAAGATCGCGACGCCGTGTTCGTTCACAGCGTCCCGGTGCATCTGCTCGGTATGCTGATAAGCACCTTGAGAGTGCTCCAGAGCTTGCCTGGACCGCTCTTGCCCGGTTTGGTGATCTTGTTTCTCGTGGGCCTCCGCGGCGCTCCGATGCGCATGGGCTGCATTGTCGTGCAACTCAGCGGCTTGTTGATGATTTTCGTAATGTGATCCGTTGTTATAACGCGTAGACATTTAGAGACTCACTATCTCCCCCGACTTGTTGTGGGCTTCCTTTGCAAGCTTGAACGCGTGATCCGAGTACTCCAGCGCTCGTTCCGAATGCCAGATTGCCGCGGTGGAGTGCCCTTTTTCGTTATGTTCGGCGGCCGTGCGATGGGCTCGCGCCGCAAGTTCGTGCTGCTCGGCGGCTTTTCGGTGTGCCTCGTGCATGGTGTTTTCTCCTGTTGGAAGCGTAGGCAGCTCCCCTTTTGTGTTGCACGAGTCGGACCAATCTTTTCTAGAACGGAAACGTCTCTCTGGCATGGCTTCAGATCGCCATAATCTTGGCGAGCGGGCCATCGGATGGCCGGTTTCCGGCGCCCGCGAACCGTTAAGGGTGAACTGGCAGACGCGTCCCCTCCAGGTGCGGACTTTGCACTCGCAATGGCAGATTATGCATCGATACGGCTTCGGGTTTCCATCCAGCGCATTGAGGCCCGTGGGTAGCAGCCGCGCGAAAACGCTTTCCGCATCGAAAGCAGGTTGGTGCTGCACGTGCACTGTTAACGGACGCAAATGCCAAAGGAGACAAGAATGTCCGAACTAAGCGCAGTGGTAGCTGTTTATGGTACACACACCGAAGCTGAAGAAGCGGTCAAGGAGTTGCAGCGGGCGGGAGTCGACATGCGCGCCCTATCCATCGTGGGCAAGGAATCCCATACCGATGAACACGTGGTGGGTTACTACAATACCGGCGACCGGATGAAGTATTGGGGCAAGACCGGCGCTTTTTGGGGAGGCTTTTGGGGATTGCTGTTCGGGTCGGCGTTCTTTGCCATTCCGGGTATCGGCCCGGTGCTCGTGGCGGGCCCCGTAGTGGCCTGGATCGTGGGAGCACTGGAAGGCGCCGCGTTAGTTGGAGGTTTGAGCGCCATCGGTGCGGGGCTTTATGGCATGGGCATTCCGAAGGACAGTGTCATTAAGTACGAACTAGCCCTGAAGACGGACAAATACTTGTTATTAGTGCACGGCACTATAGCAGAAGTCGAAAAAGCCAAGAACATTATCGAGGGCACACGGCCTATCACTGTGACACTGCACACGGCCGAAATGGCGGGAGCCGCTGTAAAATAGAGCCGCCGATGTGTGGGCGGCCGACAGCGAAACCGGAGTCAACATCTGCGCAGAAGGGCAAAAGTCAATGTTAACGAATACAATGCACTTGAAGGGTTTTGTGATCCGAGCTACCGACGGCGAGCTTGGAACGGTAGACGAGTTCTATTTCGACGATGAGACGTGGGCCATCCGCTACCTCACGGTGGACACCGGGGGATGGCTTGGCGGCCGGCGAGTGTTGATCTCACCGATTTCCATAATTAATACAGACTGGCAAGCCAAGCGATTGGATGTGGCGCTGACGAAAACGCAGGTCGAACATAGCCCTGACATCAACACGCACGAGCCCGTCTCCCGGCAGCACGAAACCGCGTACCTCGGTTATTACGGGTATCCCAATTATTGGGGTGGCCCGTATCTGTGGGGCCCGGCGTTCTATCCGGCAGGCCTGGCTGTTCCAGCGACTGCCTATACGGAAGCGCTGGCCGACAGGGTCCGCAGAGAGTCGGCGGATTCGCATTTGCGCAGCGCCGAGGCCGTCACAGGCTATTACATTGAGGCGTCTGACGGTGAAATCGGTCATCTGGACGGGTTTATCGTAGACGATGAAGCTTGGGCCATCCGCTATATCGAGGTCGCAACGCGGAATTGGTGGCCGGGCAAAAGGGTACTGGTTTCACCCGCATGGATTGAACGGGTAAGCTGGGCAGATTCCAAAGTCTACGTCGGCCTCTCCCGGGAAGCCATCCAGGAGGGCCCGGAATACGCGGACTCGACGCCGATCACTCGAGAGTATGAAAACCGGCTCTACTTTCACTACGGCCGGCCGCCGTATTGGCTGCATGAAACCGAACACAAGTCTGCTTATTCCCTGAGCGACGCTTAAGTTCGGGCGCGGGATCCGAAAATAAGGCGGAGGCCCACGGTTCTGGCTAACGCTGCCGCTCTTCCGGCCCAGGGTTCCTGCCGGAAATTCGGAACCGGAAATGGAGCAACCCCATATGAATCCACAACAGCTTAGAGACACCGCGACGACTTTGGTCGCCGGTGATAAGGGCCTGTTGGCAATGGATGAAAGCAATCCAACCTGCAACAGACGATTTGCAAAGCTGGGGATTCCCCAGACTGAAGAGATGCGGCGCGCCTACCGGGAGATGATTGTGACTACGCCCGGCCTAGGGGAGTCCATTAGTGGTGCCATCCTCTTCGACGAGACAATCCGCCAACAGAAGAAGGATGGCACTCCCTTTGTCAAAGCCATCGCCGATATGGGAATCATTCCCGGCATCAAAGTTGACACCGGCGCAAAAGACCTGGCAGGTCATCCCGGAGAGAAGATCACCGAAGGTCTGGACGGATTGCGCGACCGCCTGGCTGAATACTCTCAAATGGGCGCGCGTTTTGCCAAGTGGCGCGCGGTGATTGTCGTGGGCGATGGCATTCCCAGCCGGGCTTCCATCGAGGCCAACGCGCAGGCGTTGGCTCGCTATGCCGCTTTGTGCCAGGAAGCCGGACTGGTCCCCGTCGTCGAGCCGGAAGTGCTCATGGACGGCGATCATAACCTGGAGCGCTGCCGCGAGGCAACGGAGGAAGTGCTGCGAACGGTTTTCGACCAGCTTTACACACAACGGGTAATGCTGGAGGGTATGATCCTGAAACCCAACATGGTGCTTCCGGGATTGACCTGCCCCAAGCAAGAAACGGTGGACGAAGTGGCCGACGCCACCGTCAGGTGTCTCTTGCGATCCGTCCCCGCTGCCGTTCCGGGGATTGCGTTCTTATCGGGTGGCCAATCCGCTGAACTGGCTTCGGCCCGTTTGAATGCTATGAATGTCAGATTCAAGTCGCGTCTACCTTGGGCGTTGGCGTTTTCGTTTGCCCGCGCCATCCAGCAACCGGCTCTGGAGATTTGGCAAGGCGACGATACCCACGCGTTGCCGGCGCAGCGAGCGCTGTATCATCGAGCAAGCTGCAACCGGGCTGCGCGCCGTGGCGAATACAGTGCCGCGATGGAAAATACTCCGCAATTCGCGAGACCTGGGGCATAACTAAGACAGAATGAATACCATCGTGAAACTTGGTCCCATTCGTGGATGATCGGAAGACGTGGATGGATCCAGCGAGTAACAGTCAAATCCTTCTATATCCCCTACGATTCGAGCCCATCTATCAGTATCGGCTCTGGGGCGGGCGGCGTTTAGCCGGCCTGCTCACGGCCCCGCTGCCTGGCGACGGCCCTATCGGCGAAGCGTGGGTACTGAGTGACCGGGAAGACCATCCCAGCCGTGTTGCCGATGGACCTCTCAAAGGGCAGACCGTCTCTCAACTGCTGGCGCAGTTTCCGGAACAGATGATGGGAAAGCTGGCCGGGCGATTCCGCCGATTCCCGCTGCTGCTGAAGTTCCTGGACGCAAGGGAAATGCTTTCGGTCCAGGTGCATCCCTCGGACGCGCATAAGGACCTGCTGCCGGCAGGGGAGACCGGAAAGACCGAAGCTTGGGTCGTCCTGGAAGCCGGACCGGAAAGCCGCGTCTATGCGGGTCTCAAGCCAGGGACCACCGCAGACGATTTGCTGCGGGCACTTACAAGCGGCACGATGGCGGACCAACTCGTATGCATTACTCCGAAACCCGGCGACGGCGTCTTCATACCGGCTGGGACGGTTCACTCTCTGGGCGGCGGCATCGTGGTGTTCGAGGTTCAGCAGAATAGCGACGTGACGTTTCGCCTATACGACTGGGGCCATGTTGATGCCAAGACCGGCCAACCGCGGGCACTGCAAGTCGATCAGGCGCTTGCCTGCATTGATTTTGCCGCGGCTGCGGCGGGTTTGGTGGCGCCGGTGGTTGAGGCGATGGCGCCTGTGGAACGCGAGCGGCTCTTTCATTGTGAACAGTTCTGGCTGTGGCGCCTGCGTGGACAATCGCCGTTTACAGTCGGTACCGCAGGGGTGCCGAGCGTACTGGTCTGCATTGAGGGCGCCGGGCAGGTCGAGTGCGGCGGCGCCACTTATGCCGTCGGAAAAGGCGCCGTGTGGCTCTTGCCCGCGGTGGTCGGAGCGTGTGCTTTTCAGCCGCGCGGCGAGGTAAGCGTGCTGGAAATTGCGTTACCGGTGGCAGAACAGTGAAAAAGCTAATTGTCTTCGATCTCGACGGCACGCTTGCCGAAAGTAAATCGCCTCTTGACGCTGAAATGTCGGCGCGCCTGCACAACCTTCTCGGTGTCGTCAAAGTAGCCATCATTTCCGGAGGCGATTGGCCCCAGTTCGAAAAGCAAGTACTCTCCCATCTTCCCCATGACGAACGCCTCGTGAATCTATCCATTCTTCCTACATGTGGAACAAAGTTTTTCCAATACAAAGGGGATTGGACAAAACTCTATTCGGAAGATTTCACAGCGGATGAAAAGAAGAAAATAACCAACTCCCTGGAGAGGGCGCTCGGAATCGCGGGCTTCACGGTGGAAAAAGTCTGGGGAGACGAAATTGAAGACCGGGGAAGCCAAATCACTTTCTCCGCGTTAGGACAGCAGGCCCCCTTGGAAGAAAAGAANNGATGTCACCAAACCTGGCATTGACAAAGCCTACGGAATCGGAAAGCTGCGAGACATCCTGGGCATTTCACTGAGCGAGATGATTTTCATCGGTGACGCCTTGTTCGCCGGCGGGAACGACTATCCGGCTGAACAGGCGGGTGTGGTTTCCATCCCGGTTCGAGGTCCGAGTGAGACGAAACCGGTCACCGAAGCCATCATCGCTTGTTTAAACGGCGATCGGGGATTCGATGAGCTCATTTGAATTGCAGCGGCTGGGGCTGGTGATGGAGCCGGAGCCGGGCAATTCCCAGGAGGTCGAAGGCGTCCTGAATCCGGCCGCCGCTCGTGGCCCCGATGGCGATCTTTATCTGTTCCCACGGCTGGTCGCGCGAGGGAATTACTCGCGTATCGGCATTGCAAGAGTGCGGTTCAATGCTGCCGGCGATCCCGTAGGCGTCGAGCGGCTTGGCATTGCACTGGAGCCGGAGGCCGATTATGAGAGGCGCCCCGATGGCGGCGGTGGCTGCGAGGATCCTCGCATTACGTTCGTGGAACCGCTCCAGCGCTACATGATGACTTACACGGCATTCTCGTCCCAAGGCCCACGCATCGCCCTGGCCCAATCGCGGGACCTTTTCCACTGGCAGCGTCTGGGGCTCGCGACTTTTGGCCTGTATCACGGCACCGAAATCGGCGACGTGGATGACAAAGATGCCAGCGTCTTCCCGATTGCCATTCCGAATCCCTCCGGGCAACCGGAGCTGGCGATGCTGCACCGGCCGCTTTTTCCCGGCACTCGTCCGGAGGAAACCGCCTGCCACCCGGCGACCCGCGAGGTGGATCTCGATCGGGAAAGCATCTGGATTTCTTACTCACCCATGGTGCTCGATGGCAGTGAACCATATCGCCTCGGGCATTTTGCTTGTCATCACAGGCTCGCGACTCCCGTGTCGCCCTGGGAGCGGCTCAAAATCGGCGGCGGCACTCCGCCCATCCTAACCCGGCGCGGCCACTGGCTGATCGTCTATCATGGCGTGAGCGAGGTTACGGAACCGGACAGCGCCGGCCACCAACTGTGCTACTCGGCCGGGGTGATGGTGCTCTCGAAGGAGCATCCGCAGGTGATCCGCTATCGTTCGGTCGAGCCGGTGTTGACGCCGCTGCTGCCGCAGGAACGCCGCGGGGCCGTCGCCAACGTCGTGTTCCCCACCGGCATCGATCGGCGCGACGATCTTGGCTTACCAAACCGCTTCGACGTCTATTATGGGATGGCCGACAAGCGAATTGGCGTGGCGCGCCTTGACGTACCGGATTTCGTGCCGGCAGGAGGAGTTGCCGACCCGCCAGAAGCAAAGGTGTGACGGGCCGAATCTCGGAAATTCAAAACCGTGCCATCTAGGAGGACAAATGAAGAGCAGTGACAAGATTAACAGTGCATCTCCGCATGTCCTACCGCGACAACTAAGGAGAATTTGAGATGCCAGTGTTCGGATCGCCCTTTTCAGGGTTAGCAAATGACAGAAAGCTCGGGGACGAGGAGCTCATCAGAGCAATTCGTTTCATGGTGGCCGCAGAGTACGAAGCGGTTCAGTTGTACATGCAGCTTGCCGAGTCAACCGACAACAAGCTCGCAGTGGAAGTGCTCAAGGACATAGCGGACGAAGAACGTGTACACGCTGGAGAGTTTCTGAGATTGCTCCGCGAGCTTGCCCCCGATGAAGAAAAGTTCTATGCCGAAGGGGCCAAAGAAGTGGAAGGAGAAATCGGGAAAATGAAGCAAAGGACTCCATGGCAACTGCTTTCATCGGAGGCTGCGCAGCCCCGACTGGAATTGAACTCTTCCCGCAAGCTGCTAACGAAGTAAGATTTGAATTATGGCCGCCGCTAATAACGTGCCGCTCCCGACAGGCCTCACAACCGAGGAGGCCCGCCGCCGGCTTGAGAAGTTCGGTCCAAACGCAGTGCCCGACACGTCTGTGCATCCATTGCGCCGGGCGCTGACCCAGTTCTGGGCGCCGGTTCCATGGATGCTGGAGGCTGCCATCGTGCTCGAGGTCGTCCTCGGCAAGTACGTCGAGGCTGCGATCATCGCGGTCCTGCTGGCCTTCAACGCCGCTCTTGGGTTTTTCCAGGAAGGGCGCGCTCAGGCGACTCTCGCCGCCCTGAAGTCGCGCCTCGCGCTGAACGCGTCGGTCCGCCGCGATAATGTCTGGGCGACCGTGCCCGCTACCGGACTCGTGCCGGGCGATATCGTGAAGCTGTCGCTCGGCGCCGTGGTTGCCGCCGATGTGCGTCTGACTGAGGGATCCGTGCTGCTCGACCAGTCCATGCTCACCGGCGAATCGGTCCCAATCGAAGCTGGCGCCGGGTTCGAGACCTACGCCGGAGCGCTGGTGCGGCGCGGTGAAGCGGTTGCGGAGGTTACGGCTACCGGAGCGCGCACAAAGTTCGGACGCACCGCGGAACTGGTTCGCACCGCGCATGTCGAAAGTTCCCAGCAGAAGGCCGTCCTGCGCGTGGTGCGCAATCTCGCCATTTTCAATGGCGTCCTCATCGTGATCTTGGTCGGGTATGCCCACGCTATCAAGCTGCCATTGGATGAGATCGTTCCCTTGGTGCTCACAGCGATTCTGGCGTCGATCCCAGTGGCGCTGCCAGCCACCTTTACCCTTGCGGCGGCACTTGGCGCGCGGGCTCTGGCAAAGCTGGGTGTCCTTCCAACGCGCCTCTCCGCTGTAGATGAAGCGGCTAGCATCGACGTGCTGTGCGCCGATAAGACCGGCACGTTGACGCAAAACGAGCTGACCGTAACCGCCGTTCATGCCATGTCCGGCTTCGACGAGCCCCACGTGTTGGGGCTGGCTGCTTTGGCAAGTTCGGATGGCGGGCAAGATCCGGTAGATGCGGCCATCCGGACCGCCGCCAAGAAAACGGCCTCCGATCTGCCGCAACTGATCAAGTTCGTTCCCTTCGATCCTGCGACGAAGATGTCGGAGGCGACTGCCACCGATGCGGGCGGCGCCTCGGTGCGTGTCGTCAAGGGAGCCTCTGCCGCAGTCACCGGCCTTACCCAATCGGCGCCCGATGCATCGAAGACGGCCGGCGAACTTGAGGCACAGGGCTTCCGCGTGCTGGCCGTCGCGGTGGGTCCGCCAGATGCGGTGAAACTCGCGGGTCTCATCGCTCTCAGCGATCCGCCTCGAACGGATTCGGCGGCGCTCATTACGGAATTGCGCGCGCTGGGCGTCCGCACCGTAATGGTGACGGGCGATGCTCCGGCAACGGCAGCGATCGTAGCTCGCGCGGTAGGTCTCGAGGGCGCCGTCTGTCCGCCCGGACCGATCCCCGACGGCGTGCGGCCACAGGATTTCGCTGTCTTCGCCGGCGTCCTCCCCGAGGGAAAATACAACCTCGTCAAGTCGTTCCAGAAGAGCGGCCACACTGTTGGTATGTGCGGCGACGGCGCCAACGACGCGCCGGCGCTACGCCAGGCGCAGATGGGTATCGCGGTGTCAACTGCGACCGATGTCGCCAAGTCGGCCGCCGGCATCGTGCTGACCAAGCCAGGACTTGGCGGCATCGTCGCTTCGGTAAAAGAAGGCCGAATGACGTTCCAGCGCATCCTGACTTATGCACTGAACTCGGTCAATAAGAAAATCGTGCAGGTGCTCTTCCTGGCGGTAGGTCTGCTCATGACCGGACACGCGATCCTGACTCCCATGTTGATGGTCATTATCATGCTTACCGGCGACCTTCTCGGCATGTCTCTCACGACGGACAATGTGCGGCCATCCCCGGCGCCCAATGCATGGCGGATCGGCGCACTGACGATCGCGGGTGTCTTCATTGGGGTCTCCGAGCTGGTCTTTTGCGCGGCTGTCCTGGCCCTTGGCAAATTCCGCCTGGGCTTTGGAATCGAAACGCTGAGAACGCTCGCCTTCGTGGTTATCGTATTCGGCAATCAGGCAACCACCTATACGAATCGTGAACGCCGGCGCATGGGATCCTGTCGTCCCAGCCGTTGGCTCATCGGGTCGTCTGTAGTCGATCTGTCGATCGCCTCAGTGCTGGCGATTTGCGGAATCGCTATGAGTCCTCTTCCTGTACTGGTGGTGGGAGGGACACTCGTGGCGGCAGCGGCGTTTGCATTCATCTTGGACTTTGCCAAAGTCCCCGTGTTCAATCGCCTGCAGATCGCATAGGCCGGGAGCGGCGCTATTGACTCGATGCGTGCGGCGCGCTAGCGTTTCTAACGCATGCCAAACTCGCCATCCTTCCGCCGATACCGATCTACGCGCCGGCGTTTTCTGCTGGAAACCGGCGCCGCCACGTTGGTTGCATCCGCACCCCTTTCCGGCGCACCGCCGCGGGAGAGCGCCGCCGCGCCAGGCCAGCCGGATCCGATCCGGCGTCAGTGGCGCGCGAGTTGGATCGCCATGGCGGGCGCTCCGGCCACTGATTACGGTGTCTACCATTTCCGCCGGACCTTCGAACTGCCGGCCAAGCCGGAGCGCTTCGTGGTCCATGTCAGCGGCGACAACCGCTATCAACTGTTCGTGAACGGGCGTCGGGTAGCTTGGGGGCCTGCGCGCGGCGACCTGTTCCACTGGCGATACGAAACGGTGGACGCGGCGCCCTACCTCGAGCCCGGCAGAAACGTGTTTGCCGCGGTGGTGTGGAACTTCGGCGACTTGGCTCCGGAGGCCCAAGTGACTTTCGAAACCGGATTCCTGGTGGACGGAGATACTCCGGCTGAGACCGTCGTGAACACCGGCACAAACTGGAAGTGCGCGCGCGACGAATCCTACGCGCCAGTGCTGGCCCGCGAGTTGCACGCTTATTACGTGGTGGGACCGGGCGACCGCGTGGCAGGCCCGCAACACCCATGGGGTTGGGAAGCCCGGGAGTTTGACGACTCCGGCTGGCCGGCCGCGGTGGTGCTGGGCCCGGCGGCCGGACGCGAAGCCCGCGATGTCCACACGCGATGGATGCTGGTGGAGCGGCCCATTCCGGCCATCGAAGAGCGGCCGGAGCGATTGCAGAAAATCCGGCGCGTGACGGGCATTCCGCAACCCGCGGCTTTCCCCGCCCTGCCGGGACCGTTCGAGATCCCCGCCCGGACCCACGCGACCCTGCTGCTCGACCAGACCTATCTCACCACGGCGTATCCCGAGCTGACCGTGAGCGGCGGGAAGGACGCGGAGGTCACCCTGGGCTACGCGGAATCGCTCTACCTGCCGGCCGCACCCGGAAGCAACAGCCGCGAAAAGGGCAACCGCAATGAGATCGAGGGTAAGCAGTTCATCGGCGCCCGCGATCGGTTCATTCCCGATGGCGGTAGCCGCCGCACCTTTCGCCCGCTGTGGTGGCGCGCGTTCCGTTACCTGGAACTGGACGTGGAGACGAAGGATTCGCCGCTCACCATCGAAGATCTGCACGCGACCTACGTGGGCTACCCGTTCGAGAGACGCGCGCAGTTCGACGGCGGAGCTCCCGAAATCAACCGGATTCTGGACGTGGGCTGGCGCACCGCGCGCCTGTGCGCCCACGAAACTTACATGGACTGCCCGTATTACGAACAGCTCCAATACGTCGGCGACACGCGCGTGCAGTGCCTGATTTCCATTTTCAATTCCGGCGACGCGCGCCTGATGCGCAATGCCATCGACCAGATCAACGACTCGCGGCTGGGCGATGCCTGCACCATGAGCCGTTACCCGACGCGGCTGGAGCAATACATACCGGGCTTCTCTCTGTGGTGGATCGGGATGGTGCGGGATTACTGGTGGTATGTGGACGACCCTGCCTTCGTCCGCCGCATCCTGCCCGGTGTGCGCGCCGTGTTGAGCTTTTTCGAAAGCTACCAGAAGAAGGATGGCTCGCTCGGCCCGCTGCCCTGGTGGCGCTACTTCGACTGGGTGCCGGAATGGCCCTCGGGCGAACCGCCGCAGGAAGCCGAGGGATCGTCGGCGCCTTACGACCTGTTACTGTTGCAGGCGTATCGCTGGGCAGCGGAGTTGGAAGCCGCGCAGGGTCTGCGCGCGCTCTCCGAGGTTTATCAGGCGCGGGAGAAACAACTTCGCGAAACGGCGCAGCGGCTCTACTGGGATGCCGGCAGGAGCCTGTACGCCGATACGCCGGCCAAACAGCAATTCTCGCAACACACCAATACCATGGCTGTCCTGTGCGATGTGATTACGGGCACGCCGGCGCGCGACCTGATGTTGCGCACCTTGACCGCGCCGGGACTGGCGCAGGGAGCGCTGTTTTTCAAGTTCTACATGAACCTGGCGCTGGTCAAAGTGGGCGAGGGCGAGAGCTACCTGGATCAATTGGGCGACTGGCGGGACATGCTGGCGCGCGGGCTGACGACTTTTGCCGAAACCATCGACCTGCCGGACCACCCGTCTCGTTCCGACTGCCACGCGTGGAGCGCCAGCCCGAATATCGAGATCTTCCGCACGCTGCTGGGGGTGGACTCGGCGGCGCCCGGCTTCAGCCGTGTCGTGGTGCGGCCCCACCTGAACAAGCTGAAATTCGTTTCCGGTTCGGTGCCGCATCCCAAGGGAACGGTCGAAGTGCGGCTGGAACCGCAAGGAGCGGGGATGGCCGTCAACATCACTCTGCCGCCGGAGACACCCGGCGAGTTTGTGTGGCGAGGCACGCGCCGGGAACTCACGCCGGGCGTCAATCGGTTTTTACTCTAAGACCTCGGCAGGTAATAACTGTACCAACCGCTCCCCCTTTTGGGCCGGGCTCCAATGCGCGGTCGGTGCCGCGACGGTAACACAGCAGTTAATGGCGATTAGACTGGCTGTTTCCCGCGATGCACTTACTTTCGGATGGTCCATCCTGTCATCGAAGGGTAACAGTCGTTTATTGTCCTTCAACGTTGGGTACCGGTACCGTTAACAAAAGGTGGCAGGGTTGAACGAACGTTACAAATGCCGGACCATGCAAACAGCCGGACCCCACGCCGGCTGGTTCGAGACTCGATCGGCGGCCTGATCGCGGCGCTGCACGGCTCTGCGGCGCTTAACCGAAATTCGAGACAGGACCCTAAGCGCTCCCCTCCGGCGACAAGCCGGGAGGGAGCGCGTTTTTTTTGCCCAATCCAAACCGGGGACTGGCACGAATTTCGCCGCCCTTGCGAAACTTCGTGCCTGTACCCGGTTTGCTGCCTGAGCGAATGGCCACCACGGCTGAAACAATGCCCGTGATAACATGAATCGACTTTTCAAGGAGGAGTATCATGCACACCCAATTGAACACCAACCAATCCTCCTTTCGAGCGCAGCAGTAAGCGCCGAAAAGGATTCCCATCGGAAACCCACGTCAAGGCCGGTCTCCGCTTCGTTCACGGCGATAAGGAGCTGCAGGAGAAGCTCGGCCGCAACGACCCCTGCCCATGCGGCTCAGCCCGCCGCTTTCAAAAACTGCTGCCTGAAAACCGGCTCCTACGACGGCGAACGCAGAAACCACTTTTTTCAGAGACTAGCGGCTTCCTTGGTTCGCCCTGAAACAGAATTCAAGAGAAATGTTTGATTGTTTCACAGCTTCCTGTCCCCGCAAAAACCGCCCACGTTACGTTATTATCCGATGACCAACCTGTTTTTCCCCTGTCGCTTTGCCTCGTGCTGGGCGGCATCCATCCGAGCGATCACCTCGTTGATCGGAACCATGCCCTTGCTCAACACCAGACCGATGCTGGCTGTAGGAGACTGGTCCAGGCCGTACTGTTTAGCCCAAGCGCGAAATTGGGATTCAACCTCGGATCGCAGCGTCTCTCCTAACCGTGCGGCACGTTCTGCGTCTAGTCTGGGAGCAAAGACCACGATTTCATCTCCCCCACGTCGGTAAATCTCTCCCTTGGTCCCAAGCACTTCTTTCACGATAGTAAGGTACAGTCGAATTGCATCATCGCCCCTAGAATGGCCCAAGGTGTTGTTGACGTTCCTGAAATTCCGGTCGAGCCACTGTTTTTCCTTTGCGCTGAGCTTGAGTCGCCCGATGCCGGCCCGCTCGCGCAACTCGCACACTGCGGCTATACCGGCCGCGATCGTCCTCTGATACTGGGTATCGGCATTGACGATGGCTTCCGCAATCCGGTACGTAGCCGCGGGCGAGAGCACGGCCGCTTGCGGACTCAAGTCTTCGTCGGATGCGGACAGCCAGTCGCGCAGCAAGAGTCCGTGGCCCTGGGACGCGGCCACGTTCATCAACCGGCAGTCATACGCCAGAAGCTCGCGAAAAGGGGTCAGACGCATTTAGTTGGGAATCCCCGGTTCCTTCACGCCAGCTTTCGCACTTCTTGGACGGAATCCCCGCTTTGCCTTGGCTGGCGATTCGGCTACAATCAACTGCTATGAAACGTCTGGCATTGATCCTGTCGCTGGCGGCGGGCTTGGGGTTTGCCGCTGCTCCGGAAGAATTCGCAACCTCAGCCGGCCCGCTCCGGCTCACCCCCATCCAGCACGCCAGCCTGATGATTCAGGCGGGGGGAAAAGTGCTGTACGTCGACCCTGCCATGGGCTCCTACGACGGCTTGCCCTCGGCCGATTACATCCTGATCTCCCACATCCATCCCGACCACATGGCGCCGGCCATCGTCGATAAGCTGCGCAAGCCGGGCACCGTGATTCTGGGGCCCAAAACCGTCGCCGCCAGCGTCACCGGCTGCACCGTGATATCAAACGGCGAATCGAAAACCCTCGGACCCTTCCTGGTTGAAGCCGTGCCGGCATACAACCTGACGCGCGGCCCGGCGCCCGGTCAGTTCTATCACGATAAGGGTCGCGATAACGGGTACGTGGTTACTTACGGCGGCAAGCGTTTCTATTTCAGCTCCGACACCGAGGGCATTCCCGAGATGCGAGCGCTCAAGAACATCGACGTCGCCTTCATCTGCATGAACCTGCCTTACACCATGCCCCCGCAGGAAGCAGCCGATGCGGTGCGCGCGTTCCATCCGGCGGTTGTCTATCCGTACCACTACCGCGGCAGCGATCTGGCCGTATTCACCAAGGCGCTCGCCGGCACCGGCATCGAAGTGCGCCTGAGCGACTGGTACGCGAAGTAGAGCAGAGCGTGGGGCGGGCGCCCTCGCCCGCATCGGACCGGTAGGACGGACCATCGCTTTTCGTGGTCTGTCATGTCTTTTCGAAGCACGCTGCATTGACAGACGACAGAAACCGATCGTCTGTCGTACCTTGGCTACCGCATCCGCAGCCTCGCGATGCGTCCGCTGGGACCTACGGCCAGCACGGTTCCATCCGCCGTGCCCAGCGCGTTGTACGCAACCGTGTCAAAGGTCTGCCATGTCTGGCCGGCATCGAAGCTGACGTCGGAGCCGGAGGTTCCGGTGGCGATCCAAGCCTTGTACTCGGCCACGTAGAGCACTGCCGAACGATATCCGGCCGGCGCGCCGGCCGGTGTGGTCCAGGTTCGGCCGCCATCCGCGGTCACCGCGATGTTGTATGCCGCCGCCGCCGGCTTGCTGTAATCGCCGCCCACTGCCACGCCCGTCAGGCCATCGGCAAACGCCAGCGAGAAGATGCCGGCGGACGCGCCATCGTCCCGAACCGGCGTACCGGCCACCGCCCAGCTTCCGCCGCCATCGGTCGAATGAAACACCCGAGCGCCCCCGTGCCCACCGGTGCCGAACCAGGCCTCGTGAGTTCCGCGCAACACCAGGCAACTGTTGCTGGCGGCGAAGGCGCCCTCATCGGGCAGCGCCGCCGGTGTGTGCTGGCGGCGCCAGTGATGCCCGCCATCATCGGTAGTGTAGATTTCGAACTCGCCATCCACTGGATCGCCCAGCACCATGCCGCGCCGCGCATCCCAAAACGCGATGGCGTCGAAGAAGCCCTTGGGCCCGGAAGCCGCGAGCTGTTGCCGCCATTGCCGGCCGCCATCGGTAGTGCGATAGACGCGCGATTGGGCGCCGCTGCCGACGCTCAAGAGCCAGGCGTTTCGTTCGTCGATGGCCCACGCACCGCGAAAGTCCAACTTCTCGGCGCCGCGAACCGTATCGGATCGCCACGTACCACCGCCATCGGTAGTCAACATCCAGGTTCCCGCCGTACCGCTGGACCAGGCCACCCGCGCGTTCACTACCCTGATGCCGCGCAGAGAGACGGTGGTCCCGCTGGTTTGCCCCACCCACGACTGCGCCCACGCCGCGCCCGCCAACAGAATCACAGCTAGCTTCATGCCCAGCAATTGTAGCCATGCGGAATTCGGCCACGCAACTTGGGTCGTGGCTCCGATCAGAGAGGGCCACGGATGAACACAGATCAACACCGATAAAAACAAAGAAACTGACCGTTTTGGTTTTTCTTATCCGTGTTTATCGGTGTTCATCCGTGGCTCGGAATGGGTTTTCGCCCAGCAAGGTGATACCGTAATCCGGTGGTACCCGATATGAAGATCCCTCTGCTCCTGCTGGCGTGCTCGGCCGCGTTTGCCGCCGAGGCTACGCTCGAAATCAAAGTCGATCAAGCCGGCTACCTGCCAGCCGCTCCCAAGATCGCGGTGGTGGCTGCGCAGAAACCAGCCACGGAATTCCTGGTGCGCCGTTCCGCCGGTGACGCCGTCGCATGGCGCGGCAAACCCAGCGCCTCCCGGCCCGACGCCGACTCCGGTGACGCCGTGCAGCTTGCCAATTTCAGCGCACTCTCCGAATCCGGCCGCTATTACCTGGAAGTGCCCGGCGTGGGACGGAGCTGGAATTTCGCGATCGGCGCCGATGTCTACCAGCGCGCCTATTACCTCGCCATGCGCTCTTATTACGGGCAGCGCTGCGGAACGGCGGTCGATCTGGGCCCCGAGTTCCCCGGCTTCCGCCACGATGCGTGTCATCTCGAAGGGGCCTGGCACGCCTCGTCCGGCAAGACTGGCCCGCGCGCGTCCCACGGCGGCTGGCACGACGCGGGCGACTACGGGCGCTACGTGGTCAACTCCGGCATCTCCACCGGCACGCTGCTGTGGACCTGGGAGATGTTCGGCGCGCGCCTCAGCCCAATCAAACTCAACATTCCCGAATCCGGCAATGGCACTCCCGACATTTTGAGCGAGATCAAATGGAACCTGGATTGGATGCTCTCCATGCAGGATGACGATGGCGGCGTCTGGCCCAAGCAGACAAGCGAGCGCTTCTGCGGCTTCATCATGCCGGAAAAGGATACGCTGGTGAGCTACGTAATGGGCGCCGGCCAGGAGCCGTACAAGACCTCCTGCGCTACCGCCGATTTCGCCGCCGTGATGGCGATTGCCGCGCGCGCCTTCCGGCCCTTCGACCGCGCCTACGCAGACCGCTCACTGGTGGCCGCGCGTAAGGCCTGGGCATGGGTGGAGAAGCATCCTGACGTGACCTTCCACAATCCGCCCGGCGTCAACACCGGCGAGTACGGCGACGATAATTGCGCCGACGAGCGGCTGTGGGCCGCCGCCGAGCTCTGGCGCACCACCGGCGACGCGCCTTATGAAAACTACTTTCTGGCGCATTACGCCGAGTTCCACCCTGCCGCAACCAGGCCGCAGTGGTGGTCCAAGGTCTCGAACCTCGCGTTGTGGACGTACGTTCTGGGCGGCGGGAAGAACGCCGCGGCATCGAGCGCCATCCAGAAGGAATCGCTGGCGGCCGCCGATCAGATTGTGGAACGCACCACCGCCAATGGTTACCGCAACAGCCTCGCCAGAATCGATTACGAATGGGGTTCCAACGGCAACGTGGCCAACTACGGCATGCAGTTGGTGGTGGCGAACGCGTTTCACCCCGACCCGCGCTACCGGAACGCGGCGCTCGAGAACCTACATTACCTGCTGGGCCGCAACACGTTCTCGCTGTCCTTCGTAACCCAGGTGGGCGAGCACCCCTACCGCCATCCGCACCACCGGCCGAGCGCCGCCGATAACAATCCCGAACCGTGGCCCGGCCTGCTTTCCGGAGGCCCCAACCCCGAACGCGGGGATGCCGCCGCGAAGAAGCTGCCGCCGGACCTGCCGCCAGCCAAAGTGTATGTCGACGACGAGGGCTCGTACTCGACCAACGAGATCGCCATCAACTGGAATGCCCCGCTGGTGTTTCTGCTGGCGGCGGCGTTGCCGGGGCAATAGGTAGGGCACGCTTTAGCTTGCCGGTTTTCTTTTGAATGAGGGCAAGCTAAAGCGTGCCCTACCTACTCCTGCAAGAAGAAGTTGAACTCCTTTTCCTGGCCGATGGTGGTGATGTCGCCATGGCCGGGGATGACGGTGGTCTCCTCGGGCAGCGGTAGCAGCTTCTGGTGAATCGAGCGCAGGATCTGGCGGCCGTCGCCACCCGGCAGATCGGTACGGCCGATGCTGCCGGCGAAAAGCGTGTCGCCAGCCACCAGCTTTCGCTCTGAGGGAATCCACAAGCTGATGCTGCCCTGCGTGTGGCCGGGCGTGTGCAGCACGTGAAACTCAGTTTGGCCGAGTTGCAATGTAGCGCCATCGTTCAGGGGAGCGTCGATTTCTACGCTCTCCGGCGTGGGCACACCCAGCCACGCCGCCTGGGTAGCCATCATCGCCTGCAGGCCGGCGTCATTGAGATTCATATAGACCGGCGCTTTGGTAATCCGCTTGAGCTCCTGGGCGCCGCCGATGTGGTCGATGTGCGCGTGGGTGATTACGATGGCTTTCACTCTCAGCCCGTGCTTGGCGAGCAACTCGAGGATCTGGCTC
This sequence comes from Bryobacterales bacterium, assembly GCA_003142185.1. Classification (GTDB taxonomy): domain Bacteria; phylum Acidobacteriota; class Terriglobia; order Bryobacterales; family Bryobacteraceae; genus Bog-375. Next base: position 23,144 of record PLOR01000023.1, on the reverse strand, counting down.
ACGTCGTCGCCCGGATCGATCACAATCGCTTCGCGGGTTTGTTCGTCGCCGAAAATCGAGCAGTTGCATTGCAACATCCCCACCGGCAGGATCTCGTGAATCATACAAGCCGATTGTATACTCATGCTATGGGTGAAGGACTGAACGTGCTGATGCGCTGGTTGCATGTCGCTTCGGTGGCATGCCTGAGCGGCGGGATGATTTACGGCTGGATCGCGGCCGGCGCGGCTGCGGCGCTGGCTCCGGAGGCCCGCGCGGAGTTGGGCGAACGGACGGCGGCGGCTTTCCGGCCACTGGTGATGCTGTCGATCGCGTTCCTGGCGATCTCAGGCATCTATAACCTATTGGGTAATCCGGGACATACCCTGCGATACCACATCGTGCTCGGCGTGAAACTGCTGCTGGTGGCGCACATCTTCGCCGTCGCGGTCTTGATTACGCGGCCACACCACCCGCGGCGTGTCCGGCTGATGGCGGGCGGAGCGATTTCTTCGCTGATAGTGATTGGCATCGCAGCCTATCTGCACCGCATCTTCTAAGGTATGAACCAGGGTTACGAAGCTCTGCGGCGCGGCGCCGCGTGGATGAATTTGAGCGCGCGCGGGCGGATTGCAGTTCGTGGGCGCGACCGCGCCCGGCTGCTGCACAACCTGACCTCGAACGACATCAAGAAACTCGGCGCCGGCTCCGGCTGCTACGCGTTTCTGCTTAGCCCGCAAGGGCGCATCCAGGCGGACCTGATCCTGCTGGCCTGCGACGATCATATTCTTCTCGACACCGAACCCGAGTTGCGGGAGAAAATCGCGCAACATATCCGGCGGTACATCGTCGCCGACCAGGTGGAACTGGAGGACGTGACGGCAGCCACCTGCGCCATTGCGCTCGAAGGTCCCGAATCGGCGCTGGTTCTGGAGAAAGCCGGCGGCGCTACGCCCGGCGGCGATTACCAGCATCTACCTTGGAGAGAAGCCGGAGATGCCACGACCGCGCGCATCAGCCTGACCGGCCAGCCTGGCTTTCGCATCTACGCCGCCGCCAGCGCCGCGGACGAAATCATTCGCCGGCTGGCGTTGGCCGGCGCGCAACCGGCCACGGAGGAAGATGCCCGCCTGGTGCGCCTGGAAAATGGCCGGCCGCGCTATGGCGAAGACATCCGCGATACTTCGCTGCCGCAGGAAACCGGGCAGATGCACGCAGTGAGTTTCACCAAGGGCTGCTACCTGGGCCAGGAGATCGTGGAGCGTATCCGCGCGCAGGGGCACGTCAATCGCAAGCTGGTCCAACTCCGCCTCGATTCCGCTGCGCCCGCGGGCGCCAAGCTCACCGCGGATGGCGCCGAGGCCGGTGAGATCACCTCGTCGATTTACTCGCCGGCGCAAGGCAACGCGGTCGCCCTGGCGTACGTGCGCGCCAACTACGCCGCGCCGGGACAGGCCCTGATAGCCGGCGATATTCCGGCCGTGGTGATCTGATCCTCGCGCCTTCCCCTTTCCTCGCGGCGAGCCGCAGGTTATACTCGCCATTCAGGAGGCAACCGTGTCACGTTGGATCTGGTTCCTGCCGGCGGCAGCGCTGGCGTCTTTAGCGGGCTGTGGCGGGTCGCAGCACAGTGCCGATGAAAAGTATTACCTGGTGAGCGCCGCCACCAAGATGGAGTACTGGCAGGAAGCCGGCGCGGGCGTCGCCCAGGCAGCCAAACAATTGGGCGTCATCGCCGAATCGGCCGGTCCCGACAATTATGACCCAAAGGGCGAGCACGAGCAATTCCAGGCCCTATTGGCCAAGAAGCCAACCGGGATCGCGGTTTCCGCGGGCGACCCGGCGTCGATCAAGGACGACATCGACGCGGCCATCGCGCAGGGGATTCCGGTCATCACCATGGATTCGGACGCTCCCGACAGCAAGCGCCTGTTTTTCGTCGGCACCGACAATTACAAGGCCGGGCTGATGGGAGGACGGCTGGTCGCCAACCGTCTCGACGGCAAAGGCAACGTGGTGATCTTCACCTTTCCCGAACAGCCCAACCTGAAGGAGCGGCTGCAAGGTTACCGCGACATTTTCGCGGAGCATCCGGGCATCCATATCACGGAAATCGTCGATGCCAAGGGCGATCCCGGCGTGATCTTCGACCGCACCATGCAGGCTGTCGACAAAAAGGAACCGGTGGACGCGTTTGTCTGCCTGGTCTCGATCGCCGCACCGGAAGTGGCCGACGTCCTCACCCGCAAGAACGTGACCGGCAAACTGGTGATGGGCATGGACGCGGACCAGCGCACGATTGAGGGCATCCAGAACGGCGTGATCACCGCGACGCTGGGCCAAAAGCCCTTCACCATGGCCTTCCTGAGCATCAAGATGCTGGATGATTTGCACCACCACCCGCCGGCCTCGCTGCTGGACAACTTCTCGCGCGACTCGTTCTCGCCCCTGCCGACGTTCGTCGACACCGGCGTGACTTTGATCGACAAGAGCAACGTGGCGGCGTTCCTCGAAACCCAGAAGGCTGCTCAATCGAAAAAGTGAGTGGCTCGGGCTCCGGTGCCGTTGGTACAATATCCACCTGGAGAGACTCCGCTATGAAACGCGCATTCACGGTGACTGCTCTGTTCCTTTTCCTGGCTGCCCTGGCCTGGCCTGCCAGCCTCAGTGGCGATTGGAAAGGGGCGTTCGATTTTGACGGCAACAGCGTGCCGGTGGTGCTGCACCTCGCCGTCAAGGACGCCGGCGTAACCGGAACCATCGACGGCCTGCCCAGTTCTCCCACCGACATCAAAGAGGGCAAGATCGATGGCGACACTATCACGTTCTGGGTTGCCACCGACTACCAGGGCACGACCTACAAGCTGGTTTTCAAGGGCAAGGTGACGGACGACGAGATTCACTTCCAGTTCGGAACTGAAGACGGCAGTTGGGGCGCCGACCTGGTCGTCAAGCGCGCGTCCTGATCTGTAAGCCATTCTCTTTCATACGGCTACACCCAACCTCCGCAGCGGGGCGGGAACGCCCCGTTCAACCCCGTTGTGCGCCGTACAACCAATAATTTCAACGTTTTAATGCCAACCCGTAGTCGAGCGGCCCCGGCTTTGCCTATACTGGCTCAAGCACAAGTTGGATCGGGCGCCGGGAGCCTGCCAAGCAGAGAAGCGCCAGAACCACCAGAGGAGTGACGTACGATGCACAAGCCGGTAAAGTATGCCGAAAAAGTTCTGACGGTAGCCGCCAATGCGGCCTGGACGGTCTTCGACAAGCTGAATCAGATCCATCAGAATCCGGGCTTCATACCGCGGTGGTCGGACAAGCCGCTTCTCAAGAGTTGGGAAAAGGCGAAGCCGCCACTGGGCTGGCCGCGCGAAACCGATTCGCTGTGCCCGCGCTGCGTGCCGGAAATCCGCCAGCGCATCCTGGACGGCGAGACGCCGCTCGAGGTCCTCTACGACCAGCGCCCCGGTGAGATCAAGGCGAAAATCGTCGAGCGGGACGGCAAGATCCTGATGGTGAAGGACTGCGCCATTCACGGCCATTTCGAGGATGTGATGGCCATCGATACGGCCTTCTACCGGCACATCGAGCAGGTCTTCCCTGGCCGCGACATCCGCGCGCACAACGATGCCACGCTGCACAAGCACGGCACCAGCACCATCACCCACGGCCGCGGCTCGGTACTGACCATCGACCTGACCAACCGCTGCAACATGATGTGCGATCCGTGTTTCATGGATGCCAACCAGGTGGGGTTCGTGCATGAGCTGAGCTGGGAAGATATTAAGACCCTGCTCGACAACGCCGTCACCATCAAGCCGAAGCGCCAGATGTCGGTGCAGTTTTCGGGCGGCGAGCCGACCATCTCGCCCCACTTCCTGGATGCGGTGCGGTACGCGCGCGAAGTGGGCTACACCTCGGTGCAGGCGGCCACCAACGGCATCGAGTTCGCCAAGAGCCCGGAATTCTGCCGCCAGGCGGCGGATGCCGGCCTGCGCTACGCCTATCTGCAGTTCGATGGCATCGGCAACGCCGCCAATCAGCATCGCAAGGTGGGCAACCTGTTCGACGTGAAGCTGCGCGCGATCGAGAATCTGCACGCGAACGGCGTCGATATCGTTCCGGTCATCACCATCATCAACGGCATCAATAATGAGCAGGTGGGACGGATCGTCCAGTTCGCGCTCGATAATCCGAAAAAGATCCCGTTCCTTTCCTTCCAGCCGGTCTCGTTCACCGGCCGCGACGAGGCGGTGACCGACGAACGCCGCGAGGCGCAGCGTTACACGCTCTCCCACCTCGCGCACGACGTGAAGAACCAGATGGGCCTGGGCGAGCCCGCGCGCGATTGGTTTCCGATTTCTTTCATTTCGACATTCTCCGATTGGAGCGACCTGGTGCACGGCCCGCAGTCCGACTGGGGCCAGTTGAGCTGCGGCTGCCATCCCAATTGCGGCACCGGCATGGCCGTGATGGTGGACAAGGAAACCAAGGAACGCGTTCCCGTGACCGCGTTCTGGAACGCCGACCAACTGGCGAAGGATGTGGCGCGCGTCAACGATGCGGCCCGCGGCAAGTGGCTTTCGATTGTCGGCATGGCGCTGGCCGCTACCCGCAATTACGATCCGTTCCAATCGCCCACCCATTTCAAGCTGAGCGATCTATTCAAGAAGCTGGACAAGACTTTCGGCGCTACCGGCAAGAACTACGGCACCGTGGGCAAGCACCGCACCATGAGCGACATCGAGCGCCGCCGCCGCGACCGTTGGAACTTCCTGTTCATCGCGGGCATGTGGTTCCAGGATCTGTTCAATTACGATTTCCGCCGCACCGAGCAGTGCATCATCCCCTACGCCACGCAGGAAGGCGAGATCTCCTTCTGCGCGTATAACACCGGCGTCGGCTGGCGCAACATCATCGAGAAGATGCACATGACGGCGACGCTCACCAAGTGGTACGACGAGCACGGCAAGCACGAGATCTTCGCCGGCGGCAAGAGTGTGCCGCTGAAGCACGTGGATCATTCGCTGGTGCTGCGCGAAGACCTCATCACCAACGAAGTGCAGCACGACCTGGACCGCCTGGGCATCGCCAAAACCGCCGGCGAAGAGAAGATTCGCGCCCGCGATGCCAAGCTCCGCGAGCAGCAGGAGAACGCCCGCATGGCCAAGCTATACCGCGAGCACGTGTTGAAGGAGCAGCCCGGCCCTGAGCTGATCCAACTTGGTGGCATCCAACCCGCCCCGCAACCAGTCGAAGATCGCGAAGAAGTAGCCAGCTTCGGCGATTAGGCCTTCCCATCCGAGCGCCCGCGGTAGGCTGTGGGGCGGACGCCCTCGTCCGCGCGCGACCCCCTGGTCGCGCACCGCTGCGGGCAAGCGCTTGATCCTTCGGGCGAAGAGCGCCGGCGACGGACGCGCAGACCAGACCAGGGGGTCCCACAAATCCTTTCGGCAAGTCGTCGCAAACCCTTATTGGCGCCGCGGATGGCCGCGCGGAGTCCGTGCGATACAATGAAGGCGCACAAACATGAAGGAAAGAATCAGGTCCACGACGGTGCTCTGCGTCCGCCGGGAGAACAAGGTCGTGATGGCCGGCGACGGACAGGTGACCCTCGGCAACGAGGTGATTAAGGCTTCCGCCCACAAGGTCCGCCGCCTTTACAACGACAAGATCGTAGCCGGATTCGCCGGTTCGACGGCCGATGCATTCGCCCTCTTCGCACGCTTTGAATCGAAGCTCGAACAATTCAACGGCAACCTGCCGCGGTCGGTCGTCGAACTGGCCAAGGAGTGGCGCACCGACCGCGTGCTGCGCCACCTTGAAGCCCTGCTGTTGGTCGCGGATCAGACGATCACCTACCTGGTGAGCGGCAACGGCGACGTCATCGAGCCCGACGAAGGCATCGCCGCCATCGGCAGCGGCGGGCCGTTCGCTCTTGCCGCGGCCCTGGCGCTGGCGCGCAACACCAAACTTTCCGCCAAGCACATTGCCGAGCAGGCCATGCTGATCGCCGGCAAGATGTGCATTTACACCAATGAGAACGTGACCTTCGAGGAGCTGGGGTAGCCATGGTGATTTATCTGCCGAACCAGTCAGTGGACGAAGAACCAGTCCTCGACGAGCTCACTCCGCGGGAAATCGTGCGCGAACTCGACAAGCACGTCGTCGGACAGGCCGATGCCAAGCGCGCCGTGGCCATCGCCCTGCGCAACCGCATCCGCCGCCAGAAACTGTCGCCGGAAATGGCCGATGAGGTGATGCCCAAGAACATCCTCATGATCGGCCCCACCGGCGTCGGCAAGACCGAACTGGCGCGTCGCCTGGCGCGGCTGGCCAATTCGCCATTTCTCAAAGTCGAAGCCAGCAAGTTCACCGAAGTGGGCTATGTGGGCCGCGATGTCGAGGCCATGATTCGCGATCTGGTGGATATCTCCATCGATATGGTGCGCGAAGAACGCCTCGACGAAGTGGCCGACCGTGCCGAGATGAACGCAGAAGACCGCCTGCTGGACCTGTTGATGCCGCCCCAGCCGGAGCCCAGCGAAAGCGTCGAACGCACTCGCGAGAAACTCCGCGAACGGCTCCGCGCCGGCAAGCTCGACGAACGGATGGTCGATATCGACGTCAAGGATCGCGCTCCCACGTTCGAACTCACTACCAACACCGGTATCGAGGAAATGGGCATCAACCTCAAGGACATGCTGCCCAATCTGTTCGGTCAGAAGTCGCGGAAGCGCAAGATGCGCGTGGCCGAGGCGCTCGATTACCTGGTGCAGGAGGAAGAGCAGAAGCTGATCGACATGGATCAGGTCACGCGCGCCGCCCTGGAGCGCGTCGAATCGAGCGGTATCATTTTCCTCGATGAAATCGACAAGATCGCCGGCCGCGAAACCGGCCACGGTCCCGACGTTAGCCGCGAAGGCGTCCAGCGCGACATCCTGCCCATTGTCGAAGGCACCACCGTCAACACCCGCTACGGCTTCGTGCGCACCGACCACATCCTGTTCATTGCCGCCGGCGCTTTCCACGTTTCCAAACCGAGCGACCTCATCCCGGAGTTGCAGGGCCGTTTCCCTATCCGGGTCGAACTCAAGTCGCTTTCCGTCGAAGACTTCATTCGCATCCTCAAAGAGCCGAAGAACGCCTTGGCCAAACAGTACGTCGCCTTGCTCGAAACCGAGGGCATCAAGCTGCTCCTCGCCGACGACGCGCTCGAAGAGGTGGCGAAATTCGCCGCGCAGGTCAACCAGAGCTCCGAGAACATCGGCGCGCGCCGCCTTCACACCATCATGGAGAAGCTGCTCGAAGAAGTCTCTTTCGAGGGGCCGGACCTCAAGAAGAAAACCGTCAAGGTGGATGCTTCTTACGTGCGCAAGCACCTGGCCGACATTGTGAAGGATCAGGATCTCAGCCGCTACATACTGTAAGCGCTTGGTGGGGCATGCTTTAGCTTGCCAACGCCCGCTTGCGGGCGCGTTTTTTTTCGCAGCGAAAGCGTCCGTCTCGTTTGCGCTCGTCGCTCCCGGTCTCAGATAATCACCTTGGCTAGTATTTACTTGCTAACTTCCGCTTATTCACCATAGTCATCCATCGGTTAGCCATTTACGGTGACCCAAAGACACTCTGGATTTTGGAGCGGATGATGCCGTAGCCTAATATCGAAAGTACTGTCGGCTGCGGCGTCCACGAGCGTGGCTTCAGCAGCAAGGCGGAGGCGCCCGGACGCTACGATATAGGCAAACTGTCATGGACAACTGGTTCGGAGAATTTGGAGCTTCGATGCGCGCTTTTTGGCGGGAGGACGGAGGACAGGATCTGATCGAGTATTCCCTCCTGCTCGCATTCGTTGCACTGGCGTCGGCGACTATGTTCATAAAGGCCGGCGGCAGCATTAAGGGGATTTGGACCACCACCAACTCCCAGTTGGCGGCGGCCGCCGCTTCCGCATCGACGTAGCGCCAAGCCAGTGCGTCGCGGCCCGCACGGCCCGGTGAACACAAGGCGCTTTGCGCGGGCATTGCCAGCGTGAGCGGCCCGGCGAATGCCGCATGTTAATCTCGAAAGTTGGGGTTTGAACGCATCGTCTGGATTGTGCTCGACAGCGTCGGCGTGGGTGCCATGCCCGACGCGCCGCAGTTTCACGATCCGCCGGGCGCCGACACCCTCGGGAACATCGCACGGTTGCGCGGGCTTCGCCTGCCGAACCTCGCGCGCTTGGGGCTAGGCAACATGAAGCCGCTGCAGGGAATCCCGCCCGCCGCGGTTCCCACCGGCGCATATGGGCGCTGCACGCTGGCTTCCCCCGGCAAAGACACCACCACCGGGCATTGGGAAATGGTCGGGATTCACTTGGCCCATCCGTTCCCTTTGTATCCGCACGGTTTTCCAGCCGTGGTGCTGGACGAATTCGAGCGGCGCATCGGGCGGCACTGGCTGGGCAACGTGGCAGCGTCCGGAACCGAGATCATCCGCGACCTGGGCGCTGAGCACATGCGCACCGGTTCGCCCATCGTGTACACATCGGCCGACAGCGTCTTCCAGGTGGCGGCACATGAAGAGGTCATCCCGCTCTGGGAGCAGTACAAGATTTGCGAAACGGCGCGTGAAATCCTGCGCGGCCCGCACGAAGTGGGCCGCGTGATCGCTCGCCCCTTCATCGGCGCGCCGGGGAATTTCACCCGCACCGCCAACCGCCACGATTATGCCGTGCCGCCGCCCGCGGGTATGCTGCTCGACCGGATCGAGGAGCGCGGCGTCCTGGTGCGCAGCGTGGGCAAGATCTTCGACGTGTTCCTTGGCCGAGGCATTCGCGACGGCGTCAAGATCAAAGACAACGCGGACGGCATGGCGAAGACGCTCGCCGCCATGGAGGAACCCAGCGCCGGCCTGATCTTTGTCAACCTGGTGGATTTCGACCAGCAGTACGGCCACCGCAACGACGTGGAAGGCTACGGTGCGGCGCTCGAACAGTTCGACGACTGGCTGCCCGAGTTCGAAAGCGCGTTGCGCCCCGGCGACCTGGCGATCTTCACCGCCGATCACGGCTGCGACCCGACCGTCCCCGGCACCGATCACACGCGCGAGTACGTCCCGTTGCTGGCCTTCGGCCCCCAAGTGCGCGCCGGCGTCAACCTCGGGTTGCGCGCTTCGCTTTCCGACATCGGCCAGACCGTGGCCGCCAATTTCGGCGTCTCCATCAATCACGGCGCCAGCTTTCTAAAGGAACTCTTATGAGAAAACCAGTCATGGCGGGCAATTGGAAAATGTACAAGACCCCCGCCGAAACCACCGCGTTTTTCGAGAAATTCCGGCCGCTGGTTGCGGCGTCCGGGCACTGTGAGATCGTGATCGCGCCGCCGTTCACCAATCTCGCCGCGGCCGTGGCTGCCGTCCAGGGCACCGCCATTCATATCGGCGCCCAGAATATCGCCTGGGCCAAGGAAGGTGCTTTCACCGGTGAGATTTCCGGACCCATGATCGCCGCCGCCGGCGCCACGCATGCCATCGTCGGCCACAGCGAACGCCGCCAATACTTCGGCGAGACCGATGAGACGGTCCTCAAACGCACGCAGGCTGCGCTCGAATACGGGCTCACGCCGATTGTGTGCGTGGGCGAGCGGCTGGACGATCGCGAAAGCGGCAAAACCGAAGCCGTCCTGGTCAGCCAGTTTCAGAAAGGCATCGCCGGCTTGACCGCCCAGCAGTTCGCCAAGATCGTGATTGCTTATGAGCCCGTGTGGGCCATCGGCACCGGCAAGACCGCGACCCCCGAGATCGCCGCCGACGCCCACCGCGCCATCCGCGCCGAGGTGCGCGAGAAGTACGGCAAGGAAGCCGCCGATTCGATCCGCATACTCTACGGCGGCAGCGTCAAGCCCGACAACGCCCGCGTCCTGATGGCGCAGCCCGAAATCGACGGCGTGCTAGTCGGTGGCGCAGCCCTCGACCCGGTAGGCTTCGCTTCTATCGTCAATTTCTGAAGCCGTGGTGCAGGCTGCCAAGCCGGTCTGCGCCGAGATTCAATTCGACACGTCACTCAGGATGGCGAGGGCGGCGGCGGTAGACGGTCGCGGCCCTCGGTGAAGGCGCCTTGAGTCGCCGGCGCGCCGGCACCGTCCGCGGAGATAAGCGCTACCAGGCTGCTCTCTGGTCATACTGGTACTAGGTACGTACTCGGATTGATACTCAAAGCTCCTTTCTGCGAATCTATTAAGGAGAGTCCTTTGGCTAAGGACATCTCTGGTCGAGCTTGGCAGCGACATGCGCCCGGCCGGCGGGAGCGCGCCTTCATTTCCAATGCTGATCAAGTGCAGCGAAGCTGGCCAAGTGCTCTGGATGAGCCCAACGGCGCGCGCCGCGCTCGGCGAAGCCCGAAGTCTCGCGGACACCGTTGTTTCGGCCTCGGGAAAACCGTTGGGGCAACCCTCCGGACACGCCCGTGGCATTTGTCTTTCTCTTATCTCCGGTGCGGCGGATGGATTACTGCTCAGCGCGCATCTGCTCGGTGAGGAGGAGGAGCTACGCGAGGAGTCCGGTCCGCGGGGCCTCGAAGGCGATGATCTGCGCCGCTTCTCCCGCCTGGAACAGACCGCGCGCAAGCTGGTGGCGCACGCCCGCCGCCGGCAAACTGGCGGGGCCCGCGCCGTTATCGAGTTGATCGAGGAAGAGCGGGCCCGGCTGGGACGCGAGTTGCACACCGGAGTGGGGCAATTGCTGGTCAGCATCCTGCGCCAGGCGGAAACCGCGGAGGCGCAGTTGCCGGCCGGCGAATCCGCGGTGAGCCAGACGCTCGGCCGCATCTCCGCCGCCGCTTCCGAAGCCCTGGCGCTGGTGCGCGCCGTGAGCGCGCGGCTTCATCCCCCCGAATGGCAGCGGCTCACTCTGGAAGCCGCGCTGGAGCAACTGTGGCGGATCAGCGGCATTCCGCAACGGTATCACGCCGAACTCTCGCTCGCCGCCCTGCCCGCCCAGACCGACCCGGTAATCAAGGCACTTTTCTATCGGGCGGCGCAGGAGGCTCTTTCCAATATCGACCAGCATGCCCACGCGTCCCGGATTCGCCTGACGCTCGAAGTCGGCGCCGAACGGATCGAACTCACTGTGTGGGACAACGGCCCCGGGATCGATACCGCCGCGCTGGCCGCCGCCCCCGCCCTGATCGGGGCCGGACTTGGACTGCGGTCCATCCGGGAACAAGCTGCGGCAGTAGGCGGGAAAGTGATTCTCGAAAGCGGACCCCTCGGCACCAAGCTGATGGTTTCCGCGCCTTTTGACGTTCCGGATTAGGCCTTGGGCTAGGAAGACAGATGGACCAATTACGCCCCGCGACTGTCGTTTTGGCCGACGATCATGCCATCGTTCGCGAGGGATTCGCCGCCCTTTGCGCGGCACAGGGCATGCAGGTTCTGGGGCAATGCGCGGATGGCCAATCAGCGCTCGAGATGGTCCAGACGTTGCAGCCCGATTTCGCCATCCTCGACCTGCATATGCCGGGACTGGATGGAACTGAAGTCGTGCGCCAGTTGCGAACCAGAGGTTGCGCCGCCAAGCTCATCATCCTCTCCATCAGCCGAGAGGAGAACACCGTCCGTAGGGCCTTGCGCGCCGGCGCGGACGCTTACCTGCTGAAGGATGGTCCGGCTCGCCACCTGCGGGATGCAGTCATCTTCGTCGGCGAGGGCGGCATCTACATTTCTCCCCTGCTGCGCGGCGCCGGACTCTTCACCGAACCCCAAGAGAGGCCGGCCGGCAATCCGCTGGCTTCGCTCAGCCCCCGCGAACTCGAGGTCTTTCATCAGCTCGTGAATGGCTTGCGCGCCAAGGACATCGCCAAATTGCTCGACATCAGCCCCAAGACCGTGGACACTTACCGCGCCAGTCTGTTTCGCAAACTCAACGTCCACGATTTGGTAGGCCTGGTCAAGTTTGCGATCGATCGCGGACTCACGACCACATAGGTGCGGTTCGCAGACTAATGCACTCGCCCGGCACATTCTCCTGCGCAAGCTGATACTCCTCAAGGGAGTGAATCAGCCCTTCCACCGCAAACCGGCGGCGATACAGGCGATCGAGCGCCCGCCGCCGGATAAGATCTACCGACAGGAGGCGGCTGCGTTCGGGTGACGAGGGGGGAGGGAGGATAATTGCGTTCGTCATGGGCCTGCTGATTCCTCAGTACTTTTCAATACTATACAAACCCAGAATAATCCGACCGCTGCGGGAAATCAATCCAAATTATTGGTAAATAGGACCAGAATATCTCTTAGTACTAAATCGAACGATGGGGCCAGGCCATGCCCAGCGCGGCGACTCACGTGAACCCATAGTCCTCCACCACACAGGCGTGGGAGACCCTCTGCTGGGTCCCTCACCTGAGGCACGCATCCGCGACATTTCACCCAACCGGATGCAGCTTTTTCACCCAGCAGGCGCAGCTTTTTCACCCAGATGGGCCGCAGACGTAATTTCCACCATCGTGCAGGAATATCCGGCGGACAGATAACAAAAGACTTTGGGGTCGTCAACTCGCATCGGCGGTTTGGCTCGGTAGGTGCTTTGTTTCTATCGCTCGGCAGTTCTGCGCGTACTCGTCCTGCGGGTCGCTTCCCGCTCGTTCGATTGCGCAGCCTTCAAGCGCGCTCGAGCGGAGGAATAATAATGCGCACATCGTTTTTGGTTTTTGGAGTGTTGGTGCTGGTGGCCGGATCGGTCGCCTCGGTGGGTGGGTCCAAATCGCCATATTCGACCCACGATAAGGCTTTTTACGCGCCTCAGGCCCTGGTTGACTTCGTCAACCCCGGCTTGAGCGTCACCATCAACTCGGCCAGCATCACCGGCGCCGGCGTCATCAGCGTGACGTACACGCTCAGCGATCCCAATGGGCTGCCTTTGGATGCGTCCGGCGCGACCACGCCTGGCGCCATCTCGCTGGCATACGTCGCCGCTTACATCCCCAAGGGCCAGGAACAATATGTAGCGTACACGGTTGCGTCGGCGACCGGCAAGGCGCTGGGCACAATCGTCCGCCCCGATTTCGAAACGTCGGGCGGCACTACCACGCTGGTAGCTCCCGGCCAGTATCAATATACTTTCGCGGCTAAGGCCCCCGCGGGATTCGACCCCACCGTGACCACTACGGTCGCGGTCAACGCCATCCGCAATCTTACGGCGTTCGACTTGGGCGAGAACTACGCGGGCACCACCTTTAATTTCGTTCCTAATGGTTCGACGGTTACGGTCACCCGCGATGTCATCAGCAACGCGAGTTGCAACACTTGTCACTATGACTTGGCATTCCACGGCGGCAACGCCCACAGCATTGCCATGTGCGTCATGTGTCACCAGCCGCAAAACCTCGATCCCACCTCCGGCAATTCGCTGGACTTGAAGGTGATGGCGCATAAAATCCACATGGGGTCCCAGTTGCCCAGCGTGGTTGGCACTTCGAAAACGCCCGGCGTCCCCTACGAGATTTACGGCTACATGAATTCCGTCAATAACTTCTCTAAGGTGATCGACCCCGCCGATCCCCGCCGCTGCGAGGTTTGCCACAGCCAGACCACCGGCGCCGCGCAAGCCAAAGCGTTCCTCACGGAGCCCACTCGGGTTGCCTGCGGCGCCTGCCACGACGACGTCGATTTCGCCACCGGCTTTTCCACCGGTTCGGAGCCGAACCACGCCGGCGGACCACAGGCGGACGACACCCAGTGCGCCAACTGCCATATCCCTCAGGGGGAGACGCCCTTCGATGCCTCCATCCTGGGCGCGCACGTGGTGCCCACCGACACGGCGGCTTTGTACCCCCAGAACCCGAATACGCTGTTAGCCGGCTTCAACCTGGCCATTACCAGCGTGACCAACACCTCCGCCGGAAACGCTCCCACCGTGAACTTCACCTTGACGGACGACAAGGGCAACAATATAGCTTTATCGGCGGCGGCTACCCTGTCATTCACCATGTCCGGTCCGACGACCGATTACGGCGCCATCAATTTCGGAGCCAACTCCACCACTCCGGGTTATGTCACGGAAAGCGCTACGGCTGCGACCTGTGCTGCCGGCGGAACTTGCTCGTACACTTTCACGCATGTCATTCCCGCGACTGCCACCGGAACGTACGTCATGGGTGGGGAGGCGCGCGAGACCGTGACGGTGGATGCCGGCGAAACCACGCAGCAGAGCGTGACGCTGGGCGTCATGAACCCCGTGGTGTTTTTCTCCGTGGATGGCTCTACAGTAGCGCCGCGGCGCACGGTGGTTCTCCAAAGCAACTGCAATAACTGCCACGTCGCGCTTTCGCTGCACGGCGGCCTGCGCAGCAACGTCGAATACTGCGTGCTGTGCCACAATCCGTCGAACACGGATTTCACTACCCGCCCCAGTTCCACGGTTGCGGCGTACAAGGCCCAACCCAATCAGGGCATCAACTTCAATTTGTTGGTGCACCGCCTTCACGATGGTGTGAACGCGGCGACCAACCCCGGCGGGCCGCCCAAGTATCCGTACGTCGTCATAGGCCATGGCGGAAGCACGAGCGACTTCTCCGGCATACTCTTCCCGGTGATGGGCCCGACGGGAAACGCCACCTATATGCAAGACTGCTCGGTCTGCCACACCAAATCGAGCGAGCAGAATCTGCCGGTCGGCCTGAACCCGGTTCAGGATCCCCAGGGCTGGATTCAAGGGGCGACCGGAAACCCGGTACAGCCCGTTTCGTCGGCTTGCAGCGGGTGTCACGTTGGGGAGGGCGAATCGGCCCACTTCCTGGCGAATACCGATGTGTTGGGAGAGAGTTGCGCAGTTTGCCACGGCTCGGGTGCGCAGTACTCGGTTGACTCAGTGCATACACAGTAACCGCGCCATCCGGAAAACCGGACGCGAAGTTCGGCGAGGCGATGTTTGCCACCCGACCGGCACCGAGTATGATGTAGATGTGGTTCACGCCGGCAAATAGGAGATGACCGTTATGTTGCGACCGCCGTCCAAGGCGGGGTTGGCCCTGCTGGCGGCGCTGGTCGCTATCGCCGCCAGGGGCGCTCAAGATAAACCGGGTGCCCCCGCGCCCCAGGCCGCGGCCCAGGAAGCGAAACCGGCGGACAACAAGCCAGCCAGTTATGTTGGCTCGGAAACCTGCCAGACCTGCCACGAGGATATCTTCAAGGCGTTTCAGAAGAATCCGCATAGTCTGGTGGAGACCGACAAGAAATACGGGCACACCACGCAAGCTTGCGAAGCGTGCCATGGCCCGGGCAGCAAGCACGCCGACTCGATGAACGCCGCCGATATTCGCCAACCGGCCAAGCTGACGGCGGCAGCGGCCGATCGCATCTGCCTTTCCTGCCACCTCAGCCAGCCCACCCACGTAGGCCGCATCAACAGCAGCCACGCCAAGAACCAGGTGAGCTGCGTAAGCTGCCACGCCATCCACAAGAACGGGCCGGACGGCCTGGTGGCGCGCAAACCGGCCGACATCAACCGCCAGTGCGCCACCTGCCACAGCGACATCTGGGCCAGCTTCCTGCGCCCGTATCGACACAAGCTGCCGGAAGGCGCCATGTCGTGCGTGGATTGCCACAATCCCCACGGCAGCGCGCTCCCACACGGGATGCAGACGGTGGACGCGAACGAGCCGGGCTGCTTCAAATGCCACGGCGATAAGCGCGGCCCGTTCAGCTATGAGCACGCTCCGGTGCGCATGGAAGGCTGCACCGCCTGCCACCAGCCGCACGGCTCCGCCAACCCGCGCATGTTGACGCGGGCGCAAGTCGGCTTCCTCTGCCTGGAGTGCCACGCCAACTTGGCGCAGCCGGCGCTCTCCGCCAACGGGACCATGGGAACGGTTCCGCCATCCTTCCACGACATGCGCCTGCCGCGCTTCCAGAACTGCACCATCTGCCATCAGAAGGTGCATGGTTCCTATGTGGACCGGAATTTTCTCAAATGAGATTCCTACTGGCCTTACTCTTGATCGTCCCGGCGCTTGCGCAAACAACGCCGCCAACGGCATCGCCAACAACGGCGCCGCAGGATCAGCCGCCGGCGAGCGCCGGGCAAGCCACTAGCGCTCCCGCGTCAGCCGCCGAGGCTCAAACCGCCGCACCCGCGCCGGCCCAGACCTCGGCCGGCAATCCGGCTCCGGCCGCCGCCGAAGATTTTCACGGCAGCATCGATTTCGGCTATCGCTGGCTGAGCGATGTGCACGGCAGCATGGACGAGTACCGCAGCGTGGTCGATCTGGCCCAAGGGCCCAGGTTGTTCGGCCTGGAATTCACCTTAGCCGATCCCAGCATTCACCTTTTTGACCAGCTCGACGTGCGCGCCTACGGTTGGGGCGGCGATCCCTACAAGACAGCCCACATCGGCGCGCGCAAGAAGCGCGTCTACGATTTCAGCTTCGATTACAACGACTTCGCCTATTTCAACGCCGTGCCTTCGTTCGCCAACCCCGGCGCGCCGGGCGGTTTCGACGAGCAGTCGTTCGACGTCCACCGCCGCACGCTCAGCGCCGGTCTGGACCTATTTCCCGGAGGGCACTTCATCCCCTATCTGGACTTCGACCACAATGCAGGATCCGGCAGCGGTGTAGAGACCTGGGTGCAGGACTCCAACAACGAGTACGCCGTGCCCACCTTGCTCTCCGACAGCACAGAGAACTATCGCGGCGGCGTGCGCATCGAGTATTCCCGCTTTCATCTCACCTTGGAGCAAGGCGGCACAACCTATAAGGATAACGACCAAGCCACAGACGCCACCCTGCTGGGCGGCGACAACACCATGCCCATTTTCGGCCAGACGCTCAGCCTGAGCGGCCTCCAGCAAGCGTACGGCATTCGCGGCCACAGCATTTACAGCAAGGTGCTGTTTACTTCTCACCTGGCTCCGTGGTTCGATGTCTACGGCCAGTTCCTGTACAGCGAGCCGAAGACGGACATCCATTTCTCCGAAGTCGCCAACGGCAATTTCCTCGACATCAGCCAGTTGCTTTTCTATAGCAGCCTGACGACGATGGGCACCGGCACGGATAACCAGCCGCACACCACGGGCAACATTGGCTTCGAGCTGCGTCCGCTCCGCCGCCTGCGGGTGATCGAATCGTTGATGACCGACCGCTACCACGATGCGGCCGCGCCGGATATCGCGGTCACGGGCACCGCGCCTGGCCTGCTCTTCGCGTCGCTGAACGGACCCAACGGTTTCACGGAGTACGTCAATTACAACCAGCAACAAATCGATGTGCTGTACGATCTCACCAATCGGATCACGCTGCACGGCGGCTGGCGGTACGTGTGGGGCGATGCGCAGACGCTGACCGGCGAGCTCAGTGAGACCGGGCCGCCGGCCACGGGCCAGTTGCGCCGCAACACCGGCATCGGCGGACTGACTTATCACGCGCTCGACAAGCTGACCATCAACCTGGATTTCGAAGGCGCCTCGAGCGACGACATCTACTTCCGCACCAGCCTGAACGATTACAAGAAGGGCCGCGCGCGGGCCCGCTACCAGGTGGCCAAAGCGCTCTCGTTGCAAGCCAGCTTCCAGGTGCTGAACAACCAGAACCCGGCGCCGGGAATCAACTACAGTTTCCAAAGCCGCGACAACGCGCTCTCGATTTTCTGGACGCCGGATTCGGCCAAGCGCATCAGCTTGATGGGCGAGTACGACCGCTCCACGCTGTATTCCAATATCAACTACCTGACGCTGCCGTTCCTCAGTCCCGCGGTTTCCCAGTATCGCGACAACGCGCACACCGCCACCACGGCCATCAACCTGGCGCTGCCGCGCATCAAGGACGGCAAATTGACCCTGGGCGGATCGATGTTCGTTTCTTCCGGCAGCGCGCCTTCGCGCTACTACGAGCCTCTGGCACGGGTGTCGCTGCCCGTGTGCAAGCACGTCTCCTGGAACGCCGAGTGGCAGTATTACGGTTTCGGCCAGTCGTTTTACCTGTATGATGGATTCCGGACGAATTCCTTCATCACCGGAGTCAGGGTGACGCAATAGGAGACCAGCCATGTCCATCGTTCGAGTGATGACACGAGTGATCGCGGCCGGCGTTGTTCTGGCATCGATTGCGCCGGCAGCCGATATCGTTTTGGGCGATGCGCGGCGCGGGGAGCAGCTCTTCGAAACCGAGCAGTGCATCCGCTGCCACAACGTCAAGGGCCGCGGCGCGAACCTGGCGCCGGACCTGGGGCGGCGCATCGACCGCGACTTCACGCCCACCGCGATGGCGAGCCTGATGTGGAACCACGCGCCCGACATGTGGGCCGGCATGAAGCAGCGGGGCATCGTCAAAGCCGAGCTGAGCCAGGAATCGGCCGCCGACCTGTTCGCTTACTTCGTGTCCGCGCGCTATTTCGAAAAGCCGGGCGACGCCGGCCGTGGCAAGCTGGAGTTCGCCCAAAAGCACTGCGCCTCCTGCCACGGCATCGACCGGTCGCCCAATCCGGCGGCGCCGCCGGTGAGCCAGTGGGAATCGCTGGCCGACCCGGTGGTGCTGGCCCAGCAGATGTGGAACCACGGCCCCGCCATGCGCGAAGCCTTCGCCAAACGGAAGCTGGCCTGGGGCGAACTCACCGCGCAGCAGCTCACCGACATCCTGGTGTACCTGCAAAACCTGCCGGAAACCAAGGCCCTGGCGCACAACTTCCTGTTCGCGCCCACCGATGCCGGCCCGGCGTTGTTCCAGTCTAAAGGCTGTGCCGGCTGCCACGTCGGCAAGTTGGCGCTGGAGACCCGCCTCCGCAACCAGACGCTAACCGAAATCGCGGTCGACATGTGGAACCACCAGCCCAGCATGAAGAATCCGCCGCCCCAGCTTTCCCAGGAGGAAATGCGCCAGATCACCGGTTTCCTCTGGGCCAAGCAGTATTTCCATGGCGATGGCAACGCGGAGCGCGGTAAGAAAGTGTTTGCGGAAAAGAACTGCGCCACCTGCCACAGCGACCCTGCCTCCGGCGCGCCGCCACTGGGCAAGGGCAAAGGCAAGGACGCCTATTCCGACATCACCATGCTGTCCGTACTCTGGGAGCACGGCCCGCGCATGCTCGAGAGCATGAACCAGCGCAACCTCGCCTGGCCCCGCTTCACCGCCCAGCAAATGGCCGACCTGATCGGGTATTTGAATTCGCTGTAAGGGGCCTGATAGACTCGGATTCCCGAGCATGTTCGAGTACAGAACCCAGCCTGAGACCGGCGAGCCGCAACGAGCACGAGCGATGCGCCGTGGATTTGCGGTGCTCGGCATTCTGGTTGGGATCTGGTGTATCTCCGGCGGTCTCACAGCGCTTGGCTCTCCAACCTCGCCGCGGGCCTAGCGCTGGGTATCGCCGAACTGCGCGCAAACAAGGCCCATCGCTAGTCTTCATTTCCGAGGTGGCCGGGCCGTGCCACCGTCTGATGGCATCGAATACTGCCATCAATTCGTGGCATACTGGTGGCGGGAGCAAGACGTGAAGAACTTCCACCTGCCGTTGCCGGCGCAGACCTACAGCCGCCTCAGGGCAGAGGCCGAACGGACACAGGTTCCGGCGACCGCCCTGGCGCGCGAGGCCATCGATCTGTGGTTGCGAAATCAGTTGCGGAATGCACGGCACCAGGCGATCGCCGCCTACGCCGAGGAGATGGCGGGTTCGGATCTCGACCTCGACCCTGTCTTGGAATCGGCCGGAATCGAGCACCTGCTGAAAACCGGTAAGGAATCGCGATGACGCGGGGCGAGGTTTACTGGGCCGATCTGGTTCCGCGATCGGGATCCGAACAGACGGGACGGCGTCCCGTGATCGTGGTGTCTCACGATGGCTTCAACCAGACTCCCGCGTGGAGGTCGATCATCGTTATACCGATATCGACTTCCGCGTCGCAGGGCAAGCGCGGGCCAACTGTTGTCGAAATCCCGGGCGGCGCGGCCGGGCTGCCGAAGACCAGCTATGCCGTGTGCCATCAAGTCACGACGCTGGACCGCGCGAAACTCACCAGGAGGGTCGGCTCGCTGCCTCCCGAGTTCCTCAGCGTCGTGGAACAGGGATTGAGAGCGGCGCTCGACCTCGACTGAAGAGACCTGCCGCTGATTGTGCGGGCCCTCAGCAGCAGACGGACGGTCATTGACAGGGCGATCCCATAATGGGACCATGAAATCGGCCCTGGATGCATGTTGTCAGCCACAAAGCGATTCGGACCTTCTGCGAGGAGCATCCGCACGCTGGCAGCGCCATGGACCACTGGTATCGGGTCGCCAAACGGGCGACTTGGTCTAGTTTCGCGGACGTAAGGCAGTCGTTCAACACGGCGGATTTTGTGGCTCCGCACGTCGTCTTCGACATCGGAGGCAACAAGTACCGGCTCATCGCGGAGATGAACTTCACGCGGAGGGTGCTGTTCATCCGCCGCATCATGACGCACAGGGAATATGTGAAAGGAGCGTGGAAATCATGAGCGCAACACTGACCGTCGACCCGAAAAAATACGCCCGGCTCGCGAATCGCATTGTCGTCAGAGCCATCGAGACCGAGCAAGAGTACGACCGTATGGTTGCCGCCGTGGAACATCTGATGGACAAGGGCGAGGACCGCTTGTCCCCGGAGGAGTCCGCACTCCTGGAGACCATGGCGATTCTGATCCAGGCTTACGATGATCGCCATCATCCTCTGCCTTCGGTTGCTCCCAACGAAATGCTGGCCTACCTGATGGAGACGAGCGGACGAACCGCCAAGGACCTGCTGCCGGTGCTCGGCACGCGCGGGCGCGTTTCGGAGGTCCTCAGCGGGAAGCGCTCCATTAGTAAGGAGCAGGCAAAGAAGCTCGCATCGGTGTTCAAGGTCACGGTCGATCTCTTCATCTAATTGCCGGTCTTGAAGGTGTGGAAGGCACATCTCACCTGTGGCAGCAATCGCCCGCGCCTTCTCTCAACCGTTCCCTGGTTCGCACAGTGTTTCTCGCCGCTCCACGCATTTAACCGGCGGTCGCGCTCGTAACAAAGCACCTGCGAAATGGCCTCGCATCTGCACCAGCGGTAGTGGCAGGTGCACAGTCATGACTGGTTCGCCCACGCGTTCCGCTTTCTGCTCGATACTGATTCATGCCGCCGCCATCGCGCTGATTCTGCTCTCCACCGCAGGCACTAATCCGCCCATTGCTTTGATGCGCCCAATGCTGCTGGCGGCGCGCGATCTCGTCTACCTGCCGCCCGCGCCCGATCGCGGCGGAGGCGGCGGCCAGAACCAACCCGCTCCGCCGCAGCTCGGCCCTTTGCCGCGCCCAGCCCCCCGTATCTTCACGCCGCCGGTCGTCGAGATCCGGAGCGTCGATCCCAAGCTGCCCGTCGAGCCCACCATCCTGGCGCCTGCCGACACGGTCATGCCAGTGGTAAATGTCGAGCAGTGGGGCGACCCGACTGGCATCTTCGGGACAAAATCCGGCGGACCCGGTACGGGTGGCGGCATCGGCACCGGCTCCAATGGCGGCGTTGGCCCCGGCCATGGGCCTGGCGCCGGCCCGGGGAGCGACGGCGGCGTGGGCTCGCCTGGCATCGAAGCGGGGCGCGGTGTCTTCACCGCGCCGGTTCTGCTCGTCAAAACCGAGCCGGCCTATTCCGAAGAAGCGCGCAAGGGCAAGGTCCAGGGCACTGTGATTCTGGTCGTCGAGATCGATGCCAACGGCCGCCCGCGCGACATCCGTGTCCGCCGGCCGCTCGGCTTCGGCCTGGAGGAACGCGCCGTCGAAGCTGTCGGCCGCTGGCGCTTCCGCCCCGCCTACCGCAACGGCAAGCCAGTCCCGTGCAGCGCCGAGGTGGAAGTGAATTTCCGGCTGCTGTAAGGTGTCACTCCAACCGCCCCCTCACGGTCGCGGCTCCGATTGAGGCTTGCCCGCTCCGCCTACAATGGAAGCTTCATGTCCCTACGCGCGCCGCTCGAACGGTACTTCGAATTCGCAGCGCTGAACGCGAACTGGCGCACGGAGATTCTGGCCGGTTTCACCACGTTCATGACGATGGCCTACATCGTCTTCGTCAATCCGGCGATTCTGCATGAAGCCGGGATGCCGCTGGCGGCGGTGACCACAGCCACTTGCCTGTCGGCGGCGGTGGGCAGCGTGCTGATGGGCGCGCTGGCAAGGTACCCTATCGCGCTGGCGCCGGGGATGGGGATCAACGCCTATTTCACTTACACGGTGGTGAAGGGCATGGGCGTGCCGTGGCCAACCGCGTTGGGAGCGGTCTTCCTTTCCGGTATTGCGTTTCTGCTGCTCACCGCGCTGGGCGTGCGCCAGCTCATCATCTCCACCATCCCGTTCGAGCTTTATGCGGCGGTTGCGGCGGGCGTGGGCCTCTTCATCGCGTTCATCGGCTTTCGCAACTCCGGCATCGTCCTGTCGCATCCGGTTACCACCGTCACGCTCGGGAATCTACGCGACAAGAGCACCGCGCTGGCCCTCTTCGGACTGCTGTTGATGGCGGCGTTGCTGGCATGGCGGGTGCGCGCCGCGATGCTGATCGGAATCCTCGCCACCACGGCGATCGGTCTGGCCACGGGGGTTGCGAAGTGGATGCCGCAGGCGTACCGTTTCCAGGATCTTTCGGCTACTGCCGGAAAGCTCGATGTCGGCGGCGCCCTGCGGCTGGGCTTCCTCGAAATCATCTTCGTCTTCTTGTTCATCGATATGTTCGACAACATCGGCACGTTGGTTGCCGTGGGCAAGCGCGCCGGGTTGTTCGACCATGCTCACCGGATTCCGCGCGTCAACCGCATTCTGTTTTCCGATGCCACGGCTACGGTGGTGGGCGCGCTGAGCGGCACTTCCACGGTTGTGAGTTACATCGAAAGCGCGGCCGGCGTGGCGGCGGGCGGGCGCACCGGCGTCACCGCCATCGTCACCGGACTGCTGTTCGGGGTGGCGCTGTTTGTGGCGCCGGCGGTGGGCGCCATTCCCGCCGCGGCCACCGCGCCGGCGCTGATCGTCGTGGGCAGCCTCATGATGTCGTCGGTGGCGGAAATTGCATGGGACGATCCGGAAGTCGCCATCCCGGCGTTTCTCACCATCATGACGATTCCACTCACCTACAGTATCGCCAACGGCCTCGCGTTCGGCTTCACCGCCTTCACGCTGCTCAAGGTGCTGCGCGGCAAGTTCCGCCAGGTGAACTGGTTCGTGTATGCGCTGACGGC
>PLOR01000067.1 GCA_003142185.1 Bryobacterales bacterium | reverse complement strand
CCCTGATACAAGGCGTCCAGCTTCGGAATTCAGGCTTAGTGCTGGTGCCCCGCGTGTCCTTCGGCGGAAACCGGGATGGCGCAGCCGTTTTCGGAAATCGCACAGCTCAGGTGCTCGAACTGCACCGTGCTGTGGAAGATGTGGAACCGCTCGGCCAGCACGTGGTTTAGCCGGCGCAGCACCACATCGCTGGCCGACGCCGGGATATCGGCGATCGTCACGTGGCAGCTCAGCGCGCGCGTGCTCGAGCCCAGGCTCCAGATGTGCAGGTCGTGAACGTCCAGTACGCCTTCCACGTCCCGCATGGTGGAGATCACGCCGCTCAGGCTCAGACCGCGCGGCAGGCCCTCCAGCAGAATGTTGAGCGACTCGCGGATAATGTCCCATGCGGTCCACACGATCAGCAGCGCGATCAGAATCGAAAGCCAGGGATCGATCTGCCGCCAGCCGGTGAAGCGGATGGCCACCGCGCCGATGACGATGGCGATGGAGCCGAGCGCGTCGCCCAGCATGTGGACGAACGCGCTGCGCACGTTGAGATCATTGCGCGAGGACGCCCGCAGCGCCAGCATGATGCCGCCGTTGACCACCAGGCCCAGCGCCGCCACCGCCATCATGATCACTTCGCTCACCGGCGCGGGGTGCTGCAACCGCTCCACGCTCTCCCACAGGATCCAGACCGAAAGCGCCACCAGCGTCAACGCGTTGACGAATGCCGCCAGCACGCCGGTGCGGTGATAACCGTAAGTCTTGACCTCATCGGCCGGCTTGGACTGGAAGTAGACGCCAAACCAGGCCAGCAGCAGCGCCAGTGCGTCGGTGAAATTGTGGCCGGCGTCGGAGATCAAGGCCAGCGAGTGGGCGCGCATTCCGGCCGCCACTTCCACCGCCACGAAGACCAGCGTGGCGGCCAGCGACCAGCGCAGAACGCCGCCCGCGTTCGCAGGATGGGAGTTGGTGTGCGAGTGCAAGAGGGTTCCTCAGCTCCTGGCCGGAACCGCGAGCAGTCGTTCCGCCCGCGGACCTGCTTTCTTTATCTTAACCGCGTGACTGGCGCCGCAGTTTCACTGGCCTGCCGGGATGTGCGCGACACAGTAATGGCTAAACTCTCCCTTCCTAGTGAATTCGCACGAATCTGAACGTAGGGGTACGCACGCTTCTCTCTTTCAGGAGGCTTTGTATCGGGGCACGGCTTCAGCCGTGCCGAAAGATCGGGAGAAAGGTCTGGGCTTTAGCCCCTGCTGCCGGGTTGTGCCTTATTGAGATACCGAGACTTCTGCCGGCAGGGCGGCGGCGCCGGCGGCGGGCAAAGTGATGGTGAATCGCGTGCCTTTGCCGGGCGTGCTCTCGACATCGATGACGCCGTGATGCGCCTTGGCGATCCAGGCGACGAAACTCAAGCCCAGTCCGAGGCCTTGATCGGGAGCCGGTGCGGTACCCGAACCGGGGACGCGGTAGAAGCGGTCGAAGATGTGCGGCAGGTGCTCGGCGGGAATGCCGCGGCCGGTGTCTTCGACCACCAGTTCCACGCTGCCCTCGAGCGGCTGCGCGCTCAGTCGCACCTCGCCGCCTTCGGGAGTGAATTTGAGGGCGTTCGAGAGCAGGTTGGTGATCATGCGTTCGATTTGCACGCGGTCGGCATCCACAAAACAGCCGGGCTGGCAATGCGCGGCCAGGCGCACGCCGGCGCCCTCGGCGGGTATCTGAAACTGCTCGGCCAGATCTTCCAGCACCAGGCCGAGATCGACGCGCGATCTCTGCAACGCCAGTTGGCCGGACTCGGCTTGCGAGAGCAGCAGCAGCGCGCGCACGATTTGCGACAGGCGGTCGATGTCCTGGAGCGCGTTGAACATGGCTTCGCGATATTGCTCGGTGCTGCCCGCCGTCATCAATGCCACCTCCAGTTGGCCGCGGATGGCGGTGATGGGAGTGCGCAACTCATGCGAAACGTCGGCGGAGAATTGCTTCATCTGCCGGAAGGAGGCCTCCAGGCGCTCGATCATGCGATTGAAGGTGAGGATCAGATAGTCCAGCTCATCGCCGGCGTTACGCGAGGGAATGCGCAGTCCGAGGTTCGAACCGGTGATGCGCTGCGCCGCCTGCGCCACATCGCGCACCGGAGTAAGCGCGCGGCCGGCCACCAACCAGCCCACCAGCCAGCCGAGGAGGGTTGCGCCGGGGAGGACGCCGACAAAAAGCATAAAGGAGTATCTGCGCAGGATCACCTCATTCTTCGCGAGCGAAGTCCCCAGAGCCACGTAATACGGGGCGTGCCGGTGCTCGTCCCAGATCACCGCCGCGCGAATCAGGAACAATTCGCCCGATGAGTCGCGCTTCTCCATCCAGAACGGCTTGCCGGCCTGGCCGGGCTTGGAGGCGCTCACCCACTGCCGCACGCGCGCCTGAATCTCGGCGGGGCGATCCTGCGGCAGATCCTGGTAGATGGTGGATTCGGCGGGTTCCTGGGTCTCGTGGTCCTGAATCGCCTTCCCGCTGCTGTCGGTGATCAGCAGAACCTTCTTGATATCCAGCACCACGGTGGTTTCGTCGGGATCGTCCTTGTCGTAATACCAGTAGGCTTCGTAGGCGCCCGAGTCCGGATCACGTTCGATACGCAGGATGCTGCCCTTGAGCGCGGTCCAGTCCTCGTCGAGCGAATCGGTGGCCTGCGTCTGCAGGCTGGCTGAGAGTTGTGCGCGGGCCAGCCACACCGCGCCTACCACAAGAACCACAAACAGGGCGGCATAAGTAGCGGTGAGGCGGAAACGCAGGCCGCGCGACGCGCGGCGCAGGTCGCGGCCGATGCGGAGCAGGTCGCGGCGGCGGAATCGCATATTACCCCTGCCGTTCGGAGACGGCATCCGGCGCCCGGTCCACGGGCTTGTCGGGAGCCTCGATCATGTAACCGATACCGCGCACGGTCTGAATCAGCTTCTGCGGAAAGCGGTCGTCGATCTTGCTGCGCAGGTGACGGATGTAGACGTCGACGATGTTGGTCAACCCGTCGTAATCCATGTCCCAGACGTGCTCTACGATCATGGTGCGGCTGAGCGGCCGGCCGCGGTTGCGCATCATGTATTCGAGTATGCCGAACTCCTTGGGCGCCAGATCGATGGTCTCGGCCGCGCGGGTTACTTTGCGGCGGATGCAATCGAGCGCCAGGTCGGCCACCTGCAGCTTTTCGAGCGTGGGCTGGCCGCGCCGCAGCAGCGCGCGCACCCTGGCCAGCAGTTCGACGAAGGCGAACGGCTTGACCAGGTAGTCGTCGGCGCCCTGCTCCAGGCCCTTGACGCGATCGTCGAGCGAACTGCGCGCGCTCAGGATGAGCACGGGCGGGCCCGCCTTGGCGCGGCGGATTCTCTCGAGCACCTCGATACCGTCCATGTCGGGCAGCATCAGGTCCAGGATCACCAGGTCGTAATCGGTGGAGTGAGTGAGATCCAGCGCGCCGGCCCCGTTGGCCGCCGCATCCACCGCATAGCCGGCGCCCTCAAGGCCCCGGCACAGGAAGTCGGCGATGCGTTTTTCGTCCTCGACCACCAGCAGTCTCATGTGATTTCAGCTTATCAACAACGCGGCGGGAAATGGCAATGCGGCGGCTTCGGCGCGCGCCACCATCCCGGCGCGATCCGAGGCACGGCGCAGCACGGGCACCGCGTCCGCGAGAGCTCACCGACACCGCTGCCGGGAGCATTCGCAGGCACTTACGGAGCGTGCTACGGCTCCGTGATTTCTTTTCCGTCAACCGCGTGGTCCCCTGGCGCCGGAGGGCGGTACGGGACGACGAAATTGTCGATCAACACCAGTATTCCGAAAGCGACGAAGCCCCACGCCGCTCGGCTGAGGATACCGATGCCGATCGAAATCGACATGAAAGCAATGATCCTTAATGCTCGAATTCCGCTCATATGCACTCTCTAAGCTGCTCTGTTCCTGGTGTCTCTCTTGCTGTCTCTCTTGCGCTTCTCGGCATCGCGGCGTCCAGTGACGCCACGCTTTGAATCCCCTGGGAACTCGCGGCGCCGCCGGCCGATGTCCACCGGTCCAGTTGCCGCACCACCTCCGCGGCCACCGCGGGCATGGCACTGGCGACCGCGGGCGACAACTGCGTTCCCAATCCCATCGCGGCAGGTTGAACTCCCACCAGGACAACCTGGCGGGGCGCCTGGCCGAGCAGGCGCAGGTCGTCGAGCAGTCCGGGGATTCCGGACTGGTGCGCATTCCGCGTATCGATCTGCTGCGGATCGGGGCCGCTAAAATCCATCCGGATGGTAGTGCCGGGCGGCAGGCCCGCATCCACGGCGTCGACGATCAGCAGTTTCTCACAGCCGCAAACTTCGGCCAGCAAATCCGTTCCAACCGTGCCGCCATCGATCAGGCGAGCCATCGATGCGACGCGCGAATCGCTGCGTAACCTGCGGATAGCATGAATACCGACTCCGTCATCGGACAGCAGCAGGTTCCCGACGCCGACGATGGCAATCGGCCGCGGCGNNTCGAAAGCCAGCCCGTCCGGCCCCTTGGCGAATTGCAGGCTCCCGGCTTTGCCCTGCTGCAGGATCTTGTGACAGTCGCCGCAATCGGACCGAATGGCCTTGCCGCCCAGGCTCTTATGCTGGCCGTCATGGCAGCGGAAGCATCCCGGGAACTGCATGTGGCCTTCATTCATGGAGTATGTGTCCCAGCGGACTTTCATCCCCGGGAAGAAATATCGGTTGTAAGTCTCCTGTAAGTAAACGACAGCGGCAGTGATCGCCTGCCGCTTGACCGCGTATACCTGCGGGTAAGTCTTTTGATAATAGCTGTCGAGGGCGCTGTCGATTCCCTGCATCGCCTGATGTCTGTCCCCGTAAGCCGCGGTAAGCGCCGCTACGCCCTGCTGCTTGAGGAACGGCAGTGACGCGTCCAGACGGCCATCGGCCAGCGCCAGGTCTACGCTTCGATCCGGCGATTGCAGGATATGGCTCGGGCGGTTGTGGCAATCCACGCAGTCCATGGTTCGGATCTCACCCGCCGGCGCGGTCGTCGAGGACTGCGGCTGCGAGGTATACACGTTCGCCTGGCCGGTTCTGGGGTCCACGGCCCGCACCCACGTAATGTTCTGCCTCTCCGCGTCGGTCGCGACATACTCCACCTTGCTCGCCACGTGCCAGTGAATTCCCAGGTCTGACCGGCCCACGGGCGCGCCCCCGCCGACCAGCACCGCCATGTCGATCTCCCAGCGCGTGTTCTGTTCGTCGGATAGGAAGTGCGTGTTGCGCACCAGCTTGGCTCCAAAGAAATTCGCCGGCCAATGACACTGCTCGCAATTGCCCCGTATCGGGCGCAGTGACATCACGGGAACCGGAATCGGGCGCGGGTAGCGGTCTTGCATGGTCTCCACCAGTTCTTCCACACCGCGAACCTTCGATTCGAGATACCCGGTTGGGCCCGGTCCGACATGGCATTGCGCGCATTGCACGCGCGCATGTGGCGACAGCTTATAGGTGACGTACTCGGGCGTCATGGAATGGCAGACGGCGCCGCAGAACGGCACCGCGTCGGTATAGAGATAGGCCTGGTAACCGCCATAAATGGCAGGCACGGATAGCAGCACGGCCCCGATCGCGACCACCAGAAGAGCCTTTCTCTCCCTGGCCACATTGAGGTCCCACTTGGGGTAGCGCGCAAAGGACAGCGGCTTGTGCATCCGCCACCGGATCCACTGAACGTACATGCCGATCAACACGACGAAAACGCCGGCAATCACCAACATCGGCGGACCAAAAAAGATCACCAGGTCGCCGTAAGGCTCAGCCAGCGCGCCGCCCCCAATAGTGTGGTAGGCGGTCAGCACGACAAATACGAACAAGCCAACGGCGGCGATACCGGTTCCGGCGAAACTGATCCAGTTGCGGTAAAGCGCCACCGGCCCCGGTCCGGGACGGGGCGTGGGTGGCTTTTTCTCGCCCGGCCCCGCTTCCGGCAACAACTGATGGCGTTTGACGAAGCGCCGTGCTTCCGGAATCGCCGCGACCTCATGACGCAGCTCGCCGGCGGGCACGAACTTCCATCCGGAGAAAATGCTGTCCAGCAATCCGTTTTCTTCCTCGATCGAGACCAGAACCGAAAGGTAGACGTGAAAGATCACGAACGAGAAGAACACGAACATCAGAAAGAAGTGAATCTCGCGGAGGTACTGGGGATCGATCAGCAGCGGCAGCCAGCCGATGAATTGAGTAAGTACGGGGTTACCCACCACCCGGCTGTAGAGAGCCAGGCCGGTCAGGATCTCGACCAGGAACAGCAGGTAGATGATGAAGTAAGTCAGCGCGGCCAGAGGATTATGACCTACCCGATGGCCGGGCTCGAACCGCAGGAACGAGTAGAACTCGATCATCGATCCCATACCGCGCCATTGCTCGCGGTGAATGGGAATGTAAGCCGACCACCTCGCCCAAAAGTTGCCTTTGAAAAACCAATACATGCGAAACGCGAACGCACCAATCAGCACGAATCCCGAAACCACGTGAACAAATCGCACCGTGGCCATCAGGAAAGGCGCTTGCCCGGATGGCAGCAGAAACGGGCGGTGCATGAACAGACCGGTCGACGCGAGCGACACGAACGCAAAGAAAATCAGCCAGTGAGCAATGCGAACCGGCAGCTCCCAAACATACGTACGGACCAGCTCCGTCGCGGGACGGCGCGCCAGCACGGATTTGGGCGAAGCGGGTTTCGGCACCGGAGCCTCCTATGTCGCCTCAACCGGCTGCCAGCGGCGTCCTCGCGCATCCACCACTTGAACCGCGCAGGCCAGGCACGGGTCGAAAGAGTGGATCGTGCGCAGCAGCTCGAGCGGCTTGTCCGGGTCCGCAATGGGATGTTTGATCAACGCAGCCTCGTACGGACCGCGTTGCCCCATTGCATCGCGCGGACCGCCGTTCCAGGTGGTGGGCGCGACCACCTGGTAATTGCGGATGGCGCCATTCTCGATCTCGACCCAGTGGCCTAAAGAGCCGCGCGGCGCTTCGTGCCACCCGAAGCCGCGGCACGAGCTCGGCCACGAGTCGGGATCCCAGCGCGCGCCGTTGTGCATGGTGAGCTCTCGCCGGCCGAGATTGTCCTCTAACTGATGCAGCCAGTCGGGCATCTTGTCCGCCACAAGCTGCGCTTCCAGGGCGCGCGCGGCAATCCGCCCCAGGGTCGAGAACAGCACCGCCGGAGGCTGCTTGATCTGGGCCAGCACGGTATCGACCAGCCCTTTGGCGGGCTGTTTACCGGCCGCATAGGCGACCACGAAACGTGCCAGAGGTCCGAGTTCCATCACCTCGTTCTCATAGCGCGGAGCTTTCAGCCACGAATACTTCTGATCGACGTTGAGATAGTCGTACGGCGGCGTGGGACCCGTATAAGTGGGCTTTGTCTCGCCTTCGAATGGATGCTTGGCCGGCTTGTTATCTCCGTATTCATACCAGGACCGCGCAACATACTCGGTTACCTTTTCCGGAGAAAACGGCTGCACCGCCGAGATGTCGCGTTTTCGAACCACTCCGGCGGGGAAGAAGAACGCCGACGGGTCGTGCATGCTCTTGTCCGGAAAGTCTCCGTAGGATAGGAAGTTGCCCACGCCCTCGCCGCGCGTAAACCAATCGGGGTAGAAACCGGCCACGGCGAGCACGTCCGGTACGTAGACCTGGCGCACGAACTGCCGGCCCATCTCAATCAGCGTGCGGAGCAGTTGCAGACGTTCCGGGTTGAGGGGAGCTTGGGGAGAATCGGGGTCCATCGCGGTCGACATTCCGCCCACCAGGAACGTCTGCAGATGCGGATTCTTGCCGCCCAGCGCCGCATGGATCCGTATGTAGTCGCGCTGAAATTCCAGCGCATCGAGATAGTGGGAAACCGCCAGCAGGTTGACCTCGGGCGGCAGACGGTACGCCGGATGGCCCCAGTAGCCGTTGGCGAACACGCTCAACTGGCCGCTCTCCACCAAAGTTCGCACAGTGGTTTGAACGGCCCTGAAATGGCTCGACCCGGACTTGGCCCAGTCGGATAACGAGTTGGCGATCTGCGCCGTCTTCACCGGATCGGCCTTAAGGGCGCTCGCGACATCGACCCAATCGAGCGCCTGCAAATGATAAAAGTGGACGACGTGATCTTGCACCAGTTGCGCGCTGGCGATCAGGTTGCGCACCAGGCGCGCGTTATCGGGCACTTCGATCTGCAGAGCGTCCTCCACCGCTCGCACGGAGGCGAGGGCATGGACGACGGTGCACACGGAGCAGATTCGCTGCAACCAGTACCACGCCTCGCGCGGGTCGCGGTTGCGGACCACTAGTTCCAGGCCGCGGAACATGGTACCGGAGCTCCAGGCATCGGAGATCACGCCACCCTCTACCTGGGCCTCGATCCGAAGGTGCCCTTCAATTCGCGTCAGCGGATCAACGACAATGCGCGCCATATCCGATCTCCTCGGCGGTCACGATTTCTCGGGCGGCCCTTCGCGCTCCACCAGGCCGCTTCCCCGTCCGATCTCGGTCGGGCCGCCCCTTGGCGCTTCCCCTCGCGGGCGCATTTGCGAGCGCGCCGCGCTGGCGATTCCGTGCAACGCCAGACCGGTGGCAACGCCGGCCGTCATCCAGCCGCCGATCTTCCCGGCCGTGATATCCACCCCGAAACCGGGAACCCCCGGCAGGCGCTGATAGAGCGGCAGCGCCGTGTCCCAGAAGCGGTAAGAGGCGCAGGCGGCGCAGCCGTGCCCGGATTCGACCGGCCAGCTCGTCCCGTCGTTCCACCGCACCACCGGGCAGTTGAAGGTTCCTTGCGGCCCCTTGCATCCCATCTTGTAAAGGCAATACCCGCGGCGCGCGCCATCGTCGTCCCAGCGTTCCACGAAACGGCCGGCATCGAAATTGGCGCGCCTCTCGCACTGGTCGTGGATGATGTGGCCGTACGCAAACAGCGGGCGCTTATGGGCGTCCAGCGCCGGCATCCGGCCGTAAGTCAGCCAATAGACCAACAGCGCGGCGGTGTTGGCGGGGTTGTGCGGACAGCCGCCCATGTTCACCAGATTCAGGTTCGGGACGGCTTCCCCTACGCTGATCGCGCCGGTGGGGTTCGGCGCCGACCGTTGCGGGCCGCCATCGAACGCACAGGAGCCGACGGCGATTACCGCCGCGGCATTCCCGCAAACCTGCTTCGCGATATCCAGAGCCGAGCGGCCGCCGATCGTGCAATATCCGGGGTTGCCGGTGGGAATCGAACCTTCCACGATCGCCAGGTATTTGCCGGCGTCCTCATGCACCACGCGATCCAGAACGGCGTTGGCCTGCTTGCCGGCCGCCGCCATGATGGTCTCGTGATATTCCCAAGAGAAAAACGAGAGCACCAGCTCAGTAATCGATGGATGGCTCGAGCGCAACATCGATTCCGTGTTGCCGGCGCAATCCTGCAACTCCAGCCATACCAACACCGGCCGGCGCTTCTTTTCCAGGGTTGCCGCAACCTGTGCCGCCGCGCCCGCGGGCAGACCCAGCACGGCTGCCATCGACCCGCAAAACTTCAGAAATTTTCTTCGTGGGATTCCATAGCACCGCAGGGCGTCCGCAATGCTCGACTCGCGACCAGGCATCAGGTTTCCCCCATCGCTGACTGGCGGCGCGACGGCCGGCAGGTTGGCTATCCAGTTCGGAGCCACAGGGACGAACGCGCGCTATTAGTCCCGTGCCGCGCGCCCAATAACGCCTCATTATGAGTCGGTTCAGACCGGCAGTCAAGAGAAAAAGAGCTTTTTATTATGTTTTAGGCGAAGGGGCGAGCCGTGCCTGTAGGGGCCGGGCACGCCCGGCCCGGCGCGCGTTAACCGCCCATGGTCGCAGCTCTGATCGGAGCCGCGACCATAGGGAGCGGCTTTTCAATGGCATCGAATTCCACGGTCATGGTCCCAGTCGGCTACGCCGGCTTCCGCAGCAGGGGGCGCAGCGCCAGGTTCACCAGAATCATAATCACGGAGAAGCCGGGCAGCAGGAGTAGAGCGGTCTGCAAGTGGGCAAACTGGCCGATGATGGGGCTGCTGACGACGAGGCCCAGCCAGCCGCAGGTAATGACGATGCCCATCGCGGTAGCGCTCATGCGCGGGAAGGCGTCGCCCACCAGGGCCAGCGTAGTGGGGAAGATAGGCGCCATGGCGAGGCCGGCGCAAAACACCACCACCCACGCAGCCGATGGGCTGGTGACCTGCAGCATCGCGAAAGTGGTGATGGCCATGGCGACCGAGGCGCCGAGCGTGACCGCCAGAGCAGACACGTTGATGAGAATCCGCGACACCACCAGGCGTCCCACCAGCAGACCCAGCGCGAAGCCTAGGGCAAGGATATTGAGCGCGGTGGATCGATCCAGCTTGCGCACATCGATTAGATATCTGGCCAGCCAGTTCCAGACGCCCACTTCGCAAGCGATGTAGAGGAACAGGAACAGCGCCAGCATATACAGCGCCGGGCGGCCCACCACGGAGCCGATTTCGGAAGCTTTGAATCCGCGCTCGCCGGTGGGTTTCGGCATCGGTGTGACGATGTTGAAAATCAGAGCGGCGGTAGCCAGCACGGCGGCGACGTAGCACATGCGCACCGCGCTGCCGCCGAGGATGTTGGCGGTGACGAACGGCGTGATGAGCCCGCCGAGCCCGAAAAAGAGATTCAGGATGTTCAACATGCTGCCGCGGCGCGATTCGCTGACATCGGAGACCAGCGCGTTGGCGCCGGTGACCACGATGCCGCCACCCAGGCCGAGCAGCGTCAGCGCCACCAGCACCAGGGTGAAATCGCGGCCGGCGAAGGGCAGCAGCCAGAAGGAAATCGAGATCAGCGCGAGGCCGCCAACAAGCGCGATTTTCTTGCCCTTAAGGTCGATCAACGGCCCGACGGAGAGGGATGCGACCACCAGCCCGATGCCTTGCGCCATGGCGATGGTGCCGGCCTGCGCGTCCGTGAATCCGAGCGTGGGGTTGAACGTTCCCCAGGTGGCGGCGACGATGCCGTAGATCAGAATGCCAAGAATCGCAGCGAGTATCAACATGGAGAGTTGATCTTATCACCACGCCCGGCCGCTTGGTTGGGCGAGTTCCGGCGAGTGTTCCGGGAGGTGTGCGACATGGAAGTGAAAACCCGGTGGCGGGCTTCGTATCAGGGCACGGCTTGAGCCGTGCCGCAACG
>PLOR01000117.1 GCA_003142185.1 Bryobacterales bacterium | reverse complement strand
GTTCCAACACTGCGTGGTGAGGCCTTTCTCCGCACGCGTATTACCAAATATAACAATCGGCGTAATGTCTTTGAAACGCGAATGGCCGCGCGCCGTCAAACCGGTTCGAGCCGCGATGAATCTCCCGAAATCGGGGCGACGCCAGGTTCCGGTAGAGCTATGTCCAGCCGATAGAGTACTTTATCTGGCTATGGGAATGTGGACGCGGAATACGTTTTTGTGGATTAATTAAGGCAAGAGTCTAGGATCGCGCAGGCGGGGGGCGAGGCATGGCCCTAAAGCGTCAGTCGGACTGGGTGATTTGACGCACATTTGCGGATTGGAACGGGCCGGACGAAGCGCCGTGGGTGCAATCGTTTTGACGGCTGCCGAGCCGGGCATGCCCAAGCTCCTACGGCCCTTCCACAGCACAAGCGTCGCGGCCGCGGCGCGCGGCGAATTCGGCGCCAGCCAGCACGATCAGGGCTGCCACGAAGCTACCGAGCAGGAGGGTCACGGAATATTGAAACATGTGAAATTCCCGTTCCAGTTTTTCCACCAGCAAGGGGCGGATCAGGAGGTTCAGGTACTTGAGCAATTCCAAAGCCAGGCCCACCCATATCGCCACTGGCGCTACCTGCACGGGATCCACCTTGCAATTGGGGAGCAACCAATAAATCAGAAAGAGCATGAGGATGGAGACCGGTACGGCGGCGAGCTTGAACAGCAGCAAGGTCAACCAGGAAGCCAGCGCGCCCTTGCCGGCCAGGGACGCGACCCACTCGCGGTTGTAGGCGGTGAAGGCCAGCGACATTAGCACAAGCGCGCCGCAAGCGAAGACCATGCCGAGACTGACAAGCTGATTCTTCCAGTAGCTGCGGTTTGAGGTGACACCCCAAGCGCGGTTGAGCGCCACTTCGAGAGGTTCAAAAATGCCGTTCGAGGTGAGCAGCAGGAGAAAAACGGAAGTGACCCTGGCGGGCGGCACCTCCCAGGACTGCAGGTTCAGCACGACTATGTCGCCCGCTTTGCCCGGAAAAACGTCGCGAATGGCAAGGTAGATCGCGTTGATGGCGGCCGGCCAATGCAGCACGTCGCGGAACAAAGAGAGCATGACGGTCATGAAGGGGAAGAACGTCAGCAGCACGCAGGCCGAAATTGCCAGCGCATAGACGTGCGCCTCCGTCTGCATCAAGTAGCGGACGGTGGGACGCCAGCGGAACCACCAGGGTTCGAGAGTCCCGGCGCCGGCGGTGAACAGAGGACGGTAGGAGATCAAATTACAGGTTAGTACAGTGNNACTTTTGCCGCCAGCTCGGAAGGGGTGAACGGCTTTCCCAGGTAGTTGACGGCGCCGTCCATCACTCCATGCCGGAGAATCACCTCATTGGGATAGCCGGACATGAAGAGCACCTTGATATCCGGCCAGCGGGCATGCAACTTCTCCGCCAGCGTCTTGCCGGACATTCCCGGCATGACCACGTCGGTCACGACGAGTTGGCAGCCGCCCTCGACCGCATCGGCGAGGCGCAGCGCCTCATCGCCACTGGCGGCTTCGAGGACGTGGTACCCGCAGGAACGGAGAGCGTGGGAGGCGAGGCGGCGAACGGCATCCTGGTCTTCCACCACGAGCACGGTGAGGCTCCGCTGGCGCTGGGGCAGATCGAGGGCCGAGAGGGAAACCTGTTCTGCCGGGCCCTCAGTACGTGGCAGAAGAATCTCGAAGCGGCATCCCTTTCCCGGTTCGCTGTGCACGCGGATCGAGCCGCGGCTTTGTTCGACGATACCGTAGACGGTGGCCAGTCCGAGCCCGGTTCCGTGGCCGCTGGGTTTGGTGGTGAAGAACGGCTCGAAGAGATGCTCGATGGTTTCTTCGTCCATGCCGGTGCCGGTATCGGCCACGGTCAGCTTCACATAGGCGCCGGGCTGGCAACCCGGAGGCGCGTTCTCACCGTCGAAGCGGGTGTTGGCGGTGCCGAGGAAGAGCCTGCCGCCGTCCGGCATGGCATCACGCGCGTTGACCGACAGGTTGAGCAGCACCTGGTTCATCTGGCCGGGATCGGCCATGACCAGATCGAGCGTCGGATCGAGGTCGGTCTCGAGCAGGATATCCTCGCCGATGAGCCGCTGCAGCATGCGCTCCGCGCCGGAGATCAGGGCGTTGAGTTCGAGTGGGCGCGGCTGGCCGATCTGGCGGCGGCCGAAGGTGAGCAACTGCTTGGTGAGCGCGGCCGCGCGCTTGCCCGCGTCGCGGATTTCCTCAATCGCCTGCCGCTGCGGATCGCCTTCCGGCAGGTCCTTGATGAGCATGTCGCTGTAGCCGTTGATGACGGTCAACAGGTTGTTGAAGTCGTGGGCCACGCCGCCGGCCAGGCGGCCGATGGATTCCAGCTTCTGCGAGTGCTCCAACTGCTGGCGCAGCTCTTCGCGCTCGGCCTGGTCCCGCTTTTGCGCGGTGATGTCAACCAGCATCACGAACGCGCCCTTGAACTGTCCCTCTTCATCCATGATGGGGGTACTCGAAGCCAGAGTCAGCACTTCGGCCCCGCCGCGGTGGCGGAAGCGTTTTTCGATGACGCTAGCCTCGCCGCGCTCGAGAGCGGCCACGCGCTGCTCGAAGAGTGGGATGTCTTCCGGAAACACAAATGAAAACAGGCTTTGGCCGATCGTCTCCTCGGGCGCGTAGCCGAGCATCTCGGCCATCCGCCGGTTGACGAAGTTGGTGGTCCCCTGTTCGTCCATCGACCAGATGCCTTCGTTGGTGGTGTCCACGATGCGCCGGTAGCGGGCCTCGCTTTCGCGCAGTGCCGCTTCTGCCTGCACTCGCTCGGTGATGTAATTGACCGTGGCCAGCACGTACCGCTGGCCCCGCATCTCGATGGCTCTGGCCGAAATCAGGGCGTGAGCCAGGCTGCCGTCTGCCGCCTGAAACGTGGCCTCGTGCTGTTGGATAGACCCGCCGCCCTGCCTGATCGCCTGGCGAAGTCTTTCGTACTGTTGCTGGTCCACCTGGCCGAGATCGAGAGCGGTCTTGCCGATCACCTGCGAGCGGGCAAGCCCGGCATGTAGGCAGAAGTTCTCATTCACATCGACGTACTTGCCGTCCCCGTCGGTCAGGGCAACGGAGAACGGGCTCTGCTCGAACAGCGTGCGGTAGGCGGTCTCCCGTTCGCTCAGCGCTTCTTCGACTTCCCGACGCCGGGCCAGCTCTCGGCGGGCCACGTCGAGCGCACCGCCGAGGCGGCCCAGAAAATAGTCGAGCGGCGGCGCGGCGAAGGCACAAGCTCCGAGAACGATGCACCAAGACACTGGCGCCGGTATGGGAAAAATGGTGGGCGGGGGGTGGCCAAGCGCCGCGGCTACCACATAAGCCAGGTCCAGGGCTAAAGTGGGAAGCGAGGCAGCCAGTGCGCCGCGGCGCCCCAGCAGCAGCGTTGCCTCCTGAATCAATACGATTTGAAAAAGGCAACCTGGGCTGCGAACGCCTCCGGAGAGGAAGACATAGACGGCCGCCAGCAGGGTTCCACCGAGCACCAGGGTCCACGCCGCGGCCCGCACCCGGCCTTTCCGCCGCAGCCACTCCGGAATCAGCAGCAGCAGGATGACCGCGGCCACTCCGAGGACCAGGGCGCCCCGCTTGTTGGCGAACAGGAACAGCTCGCCTACGGCGAAATATAAGAAACCGACCACCGCCACCGCTTGCAGGAGCCGGCGCAAGAGAGACGCAGTCAGCGCCAGTCGAGGATCCTCAGACCCGGCCTTGGCCGCGTTGGCGTCGAGCAACCCTGACCCACGAGGTTCGGGCATGTTTGAACGAAGCGTCTAACGGAGCCACTGCAACCGGCCCGTCTAAGCTATTCAAGGTATATACCGGATTCGAGTTGGTAACAAGTGTTATTATCCGCAGCATTTTTCCCGCCGGCCGGGAGCCGTGCCACACGACCTCCATGCAGGCCCTCGGGTGTAGAATGGAGGCCGGACTTGATGCAAAAAAGCCTCGAGATGGTTCTGCAAGGCTTGTACAAACAGTACTTTGACCAGGTTCGCGATGACCCGTATGTCCGGATGCATTCGGGGCGGGCTTTTCTCTCTGGTACGGTCCGGCTGTTTCGGTTCTACGAACCGTGCCTGGCGGGCCGGACGTCCATCCTCGATTGGGG
Organism: Bryobacterales bacterium; assembly: GCA_003142185.1. Lineage (GTDB taxonomy): Bacteria > Acidobacteriota > Terriglobia > Bryobacterales > Bryobacteraceae > Bog-375. The sequence continues at coordinate 26,515 of PLOR01000117.1, read as the reverse complement.
ATGCCACCACGCACCGGATGCGTGCCTGATTCGCGCCAGGTTCGGGCAAGCGGTTGCCCTGCACGGATGCGACATCGTCGATCCCCACCAGTACGAAGATTTCTTTCGCTATGCCGGACTGGAGTATCGGCAATTGGCGCATCCTTTCCAGCTCCCCTATCCGGATGCTCAGTTCGATGCCGTCATCGCATCCGGCGTCCTGGAACACGTTCCCATGGACTACGAGTCGCTGAAGGAGCTTCATCGCGTTCTCAAACCGGGGGGACGGCTGATGGTCGGCTATTTGCCCAATGCAAGGTCGGTGGAAGAGTGGTGGATGCGGGTGAGCGGCCGAAACGACTTCCACCATAACCTTTATTCCAAGTCCGATTTCCGCCGGCTTCTTCTGCGTTCCGGATTCCTTCCGCTCGTGATGGGGTTTCAGACGCAAATCGATCTGCTGCCCGCGGACGGCGCATGGTTGGCCGCTGTCCGCCCGCTCTTGAGATTGACGCCGCTGCGGCATCTCACGTCCTGCCTGTGCGCTGTCGCCGAGAAAATCTTGTATTTCTAGTATTAGGTATGGACATCAACCGCTTTACCGAAAAACTGCAACAGGCCATCCGGACGGCGGAGAGCACGGCCGCGCGATACGGCCACCAGCAGATCGACGTGGAACACCTGCTGGCGGCGCTGCTGGAGCAGCCGGGGGGCCTGGCGGCGTCGATTCTGCAAAAGGCGGACGTCAACCCGGAAACGCTCGGGCCCAGGCTGGAATCCGAGCTCGACCGGATGCCCAAGGTGTCCGGGCCGGCGGGCGCTCCTCCCGGCCATGCTTACGTCACTCCGCGCCTCACCAAGCTGCTCGAGCGCGCCGAAGAGGAAGCCCGCCAGCTGAAGGACGAATACATTTCGGTGGAGCACGTGGTGCTGGCGGCCCTCGACGACCGCGGCGCCGCAGGCCGGCTGCTGAAGGAGCTTGGCCTCACGCGCGAGCGCGTTATGCAGGCGCTGCGCGAAGTGCGCGGAAGCCAGCGGGTGACCTCGCAGAATCCGGAGGCTACTTACGAAGCGCTGGAACGGTACGGCCGCGATCTGACGCGGCTAGCCTCGCAGGGAAAGCTCGATCCGGTGATCGGCCGCGACGAGGAAATTCGCCGCGTGATCCAGGTGCTGTCGCGCCGCACCAAGAACAACCCGGTACTGATCGGCGAGCCGGGCGTGGGCAAGACCGCCATCGTGGAAGGGCTGGCGCTGCGCATCGTCCGCGGCGACGTGCCGGAGGGATTGAAGGGCCGGCGCATCGTGGCGCTCGATATGGGCGCGCTGATCGCCGGCGCCAAGTACCGCGGCGAATTCGAAGAGCGCCTGAAGGCGGTGCTGAAGGAAGTGCAGGATGCGGCGGGCGACGTGGTGCTGTTCATCGACGAGCTGCACACGGTGGTGGGGGCGGGGAAGGCGGAAGGCTCGATGGACGCGGGCAACCTGCTCAAGCCGATGCTGGCGCGCGGCGAGCTCCACTGCATCGGCGCCACCACGCTCGACGAATATCGCAAGAATATCGAAAAAGACGCCGCGCTGGAGCGCCGCTTCCAGCCGGTGGTGGTGGACCAGCCATCGGTCGAGGACACCATCTCGATTCTGCGCGGCCTCAAGGAGCGGTACGAGGTGCACCACGGCGTGCGCATTAAAGACGCTGCGCTGGTGGCCGCCGCCGTGCTCTCCAACCGCTACATCACCGGCCGCTTTCTGCCGGACAAGGCGATCGACCTGGTGGATGAAGCCGCGGCGCGGCTGCGCACGGAGATCGATTCCATGCCGGCCGAACTCGACGAAACGCGGCGCCGCATCATGCAGCTCGAAATCGAGCGCGAGGCGCTGCGCAAGGAAACCGACAAAGCGTCTCAGGAACGGCTGAGGCGCCTGGAAAAAGAGTTGGCCGACCTCAGAGCCGAATCCGATGCCATGACCGCGCGCTGGCAGAGAGAGAAGGGCACGGTCGAACGGCTGCGCCAGTTGCGCGGGCGGGTGGAGCAGACCAAGCTCGAAATCGAACAGGCGGAGCGGCAATACGATCTCAACCGCGCCGCGGAACTGAAATACGGCACGCTAGCATCGCTCGAAAAGCAGTTGAATGAGGAGTCCGGCAAGTTCGCCGAGCCACAGGCGCAATCGCGGCTGATTAAAGAAGAGGTAGATGAGGAAGATATCGCGGAAGTAGTCAGCCGCTGGACCGGAGTGCCGGTGACCAGGCTGCTGGCGGGCGAAATGGAGAAGCTGCTGCATCTCGAAGACGAGCTGCACCGGCGCGTGATCGGCCAGGATGAAGCCGTCACCGCGGTGGCGGAAGCGGTGATCCGGGCGCGCTCCGGCCTGAAGGACCCGGCGCGCCCGATTGGCAGCTTCATTTTTCTGGGACCCACCGGCGTCGGTAAAACCGAGTTGGCTCGCGCGCTGGCCGAATACCTTTTCGACGATGAGCGCGCCATGGTGCGCATCGACATGTCGGAATATCAGGAGAAGCACAACGTGGCGCGTTTGGTGGGCGCGCCGCCCGGATACGTCGGCTACGAAGAGGGCGGGCAGTTGACCGAAGCCGTGCGCCGGCGGCCCTTCGCGGTGGTGCTGTTCGACGAAATCGAAAAGGCGCACCACGATGTGTTCAACCTGATGCTGCAAATCCTGGATGATGGGCGGCTCACCGACGGCCAGGGCCGGACTGTCGATTTCAAGAACACCATCGTCATCATGACCTCGAACGTCGGCAGCCAGCGCATTCTCGACTACCGCGGCGGTTTTTCGGGCGACGGCTACGAGCGTATGAAGGAAGCCGTGCTGGAGGAAATGCGCGCCCACTTCCGCCCCGAGTTTCTGAATCGCGTGGATGAGACGATCGTGTTCCACGCGCTGGCCGAAGAGCATTTGAAGCAGATCGTCGACATTCAGTTAGGCCGCGTGCGCGCGCGGCTGGCGGACCGGCAGATCCAGCTCGAACTCACCGATCGCGCGCGCTTGAACCTGGTGCGGACGGGCTACGATCCGGCCTATGGAGCGCGTCCCTTGAAGCGGGCCATCCAAAAGAAAATCGAAACCCCGCTTGGCCGCCTGCTGGTGGGAGGCAAGGTCCTCGACGGCCAGTCCATCCTGGTGGATGCCTTAAGCGACACGGGCGAATTGAGTTTCCAGCCGGCACCGGCGCACGGGTCCCCGTAATATACCCTTTCGGAGATCCGGACACGTATTCCAGGCCGCTCTTCAGTGCGCGCCCGAGCCGGGCCGGGCATGCCCGGCCGCCGGCCGCGCGACAGTAACGCTATCGCGACTGCGAAATGGCGTACTGAACGGCCGGCCTAGAGGGCGGCCAGACTTCCACCGATGTACTTCACAGGACGAAAACAGCCGCTCGGGTGTGTGCCTGGGAACACATTGCAGTGGTTTCCCTCCGGAAATCCGGTTTTTGGGCCGCGGACGCGAAAAATCTCACGTTTGGTTCGATAAAATTGGGACGATTCGGTGTGAAACCCTTGACGGAGGGGTGCCTTACAGGGTTATAATCAGGCGAAACTTGTCCGAAACGCAATCGAATCGCGCGAGCGGGCCCTTTCGTGTTGAAGGGAAAGAATTTTCCTTGACACTGGCCGGGCAATCAGCTATTAATAAGACTTACCGCGTCCGTGTTTGTGTGCAATTTTTCGTTCGTGCCTGGTGAGTGCATAATTCGTTTAAAACAAAAGACGTACCACTTGGCAAGAGTTCAACAAAGGCCCGGCGGTCAGCTTGGTGACCTTCGGAAATCGAATCTCCGCCCGACACGGAGAAGTCCCCAGGTTGTGTGAACGGCTTGGAAACTGGAGTCAAGAGGCTCAGGTTGGAAGAGTACTTCGACCGATTCAATATTTTGTAAATTTACAAGGAGAAGGAAATGGCAGATTTTCGCAAATGGATTCTTGCGCTGTCTGTGCTAGCCCTGGTGTTCACATTCACAGGGGTAGCCAGCGCGCAGGGCGGCGTTACGGGCGAGGGCACGAACCTTATATGCCAAGCCGGCACTGCCGTACCCCCACAGTTACGAACTGAAGGTTACACGGAACTGGTCGGTGACATCACGCTGATTTGTACCGGTGGCTCCGCCCCGGTTGTTGGGCAGCCGGTTCCGCTGGCCAACGTCGTGGTCAACCTGCAAGGCACCATCACCAGCCGGCTGATCGGCAGCGGTTCGGAAGCGTTGTTAATGATTGACGAACCGGGCGCTGTCGGCCTATCGGGCGTTGGCCCAGCTGAATCGCAAAGCCTTTGCACCACCCCGTTCTCAGGGTGTCAGGCATGGGTAGGAACTGTTTCAAATGGCGGCGGCACAGGCATTGATATCGTTACCGCCGCTGGCTCGACCACCCCGGCTCCGAACGTGTACCAGGGTATTACGAGTGGCAGCCAAGTGACGTTTTTTGGCGTGCCGATCCTGGCGCCGGTCACTAGCGGTACCTCGCGGGTCCTTCGCATCACCAACCTGCGCGTGAACGCTAATGGCATCACCGGTGGCGGGTCTGGCTTCCAGAGCGTTCTGGCCCAGATCTCCGTCAACAACGTCCAGGTTTCGGTCACCAACCCGACCGTGACGGTAGGCTACATCCAGTCGAGCTTTGCCGGTTCGTTCCGCAATGGCGCAAACAGCGCTGCGATTTCGACCGACAATGAATACCAGTGCCAACCGCAAACCGACAAACTGGTCGCAGTTTTGCGGTTTAGCGAGCTCTTCGGTACTGCGTTCAAGACCCGCGTCAACGGAGGCGGCTTGTACAACTCGGACAGCGCCACCGGGACTGCGGGCGCATCAGCGATTCAGAACATTCCGGGCGCGATCTACAACTCAGAGTCCGGTTTCATCAGCAACTTCACCACACCTGGTAGCACCACTCTTGCGCCGCTCACCGATACTGTCGGCGGTCTCACTTTCAGCGCTGGCTTGGCGGATTATGGCACGCGCCTCAAGGCGGTCTTCAGCAATATCCCGACCGGCGTGAGTGTCTGGGTATCGGCACTCAACCTAATCGGCGCCGATGGCACTGCTGGTGCTCCTTCGACCACTGGTGTCAATCCCGCCGACGCCACTTCACCCGAGTTGGCCGAACTGGTTAGCTCCGAGGCTGGTCAAGACAGCCCCATTCCGCTCCAGACCGGGCTCAGTGGCGGCCAATGGCTGCTGCCAGTCTCTTCTACCGGAACATCACAGGCGGTTTGGGAAGTCGTCCAGACCCTTCCGAACACGACCGAAAACTACGACTTCGGCGTGTACATTACGTTCAAGAACAACATTCCTCAAACAACGGGGATCAGTGCGACTCTGAGCTATGCTCCGACGCCGACTGCGCCGTTCTCGGCCAGCGCCGCTGGGTTAGCTTCGAATAGCCTGACGATTCCGCGGTTCGCGGTTGCAGCCGCTGCCTCCGGAACGAATTTCTTGAATATCAACCTTTGCACCACGGCGCTGTTGTTCCCGTATGTGACGACAGCGTTCCTGGTCCCCGGCCAATCCGGCTTCGACACGGGTATTTCGATTGCTAATACCACGTCCGATCCGTTTGGTACAACCACCCAGGCTGGCACCTGTACGCTGTATTGGTACGGAGGCCCTCCCGGAGCCGTCACACCCGTTGCCGCTGAACCCACTCCCACAACTCTGGGCGCGGGCGGAATTGGCAGCACTGTGCCCATCATGACCGGAACCACGGCTCTCACGCTGGCGTCGCAGAGCGTGCCCGCCGACTGGTCTGGCTACATGATCGCCCTCTGCAACTTCCAGTTTGCTCATGGCTACGCGTCCGTCACCGATGTCGGCGTGCGCAACATCATGGCAAGCTACCTGGCACTGGTGATCGAGAATCCCACCCTGCGTAACGCGTACCCCGGCGAATTCGCCAACGTAGAGGGATTGGAGAACTAGTTCAACCTGTAGTTTGTTTTTGAGAGAGGGGAGCTTCGGCTCCCCTCTTTTTTTTGTTCAGGGCACCCCTCACGGCGCCGTCCTGGCGCGAATCCCCGCAGCCGAAACCTCAACTTGTGCGTCTAATCGACAGGTGGACTATATTAGGTCTGCGGGGGGGACGGATTCCAAATGATGGTTGAGCGGCGAGCGCGGTTTGTGCCGGCGGCTTTGATCCTGGCCTGTTGGTTGGCGGGCGGTCTCCACGGCCCGCTGGTGGCGGCGGCCGCGGCCGATCCTGGCGGCAGCCAGAACGTGGGCCAGATCGCACGCGTCTACGAGCTGGTGGAAGAGAATTTCGCCACGGTTCCGGATGCCGATCAGGCTATCTACCGGGGCATGATTCCGGGAATGCTGCGCACGCTCGATCCGCATTCCACTTTTTTCGATCCGAAGGACTTTCAGGCGTTGCGCGAAGAGCAGACGGAGCACTACAGCGGCGTAGGCATGAGCGTGGGAACGCGCGGTGACCAGACGGTGGTGAGCGCGCCATTTCCCGGCTCGCCCGCTTACCGGGCGGGTCTGCGGCCCGGCGACGCCATCGTCGCGGTCAACGGCCAGTCTGTCGGCGGCATGAACACCGGCGAGGTGGTGGACCTGTTGAAGGGCCCGCGCAGCACGCAGGTGACGGTGACGGTGGAGCGCGAGGCGGCCACCGGAAGCAACGAGCGCATCGGCTTCACGCTGACGCGCGAGGACATCACGCGCAAGACCGTGCACGACGCTTTCTGGCTGAGGCCAGGCATCGCCTACCTTCATATTCTGAGCTTCGGCGACTACACCGGGCGCGAGGTGGAGCAGAACCTGAAACGTTTGGGCGAGGACCGCATCGAGGGCTTGATTCTGGACTTGCGCGATAATGGCGGCGGTTTGCTGAACCAAGCGGTGGACGTGGCAGGTCACTTTCTGGAGAAGGGGCAGAGCGTCGTCTCGCAGCGCGGGCGATCCTCCCGGGAACGGGTTTATACGGCGGAGCACGCTACTCCGGGCCGGCGGTATCCGATTGTCGTGCTGGTGAACCACTACTCCGCTTCGGCCGCGGAAATCGTTTCCGGCGCGCTGCAGGATCACGATCGGGCCTGGATTTTAGGCGAGAACACGTTTGGCAAGGGCCTGGTGCAAACCATCTTTCAGCTTCCCGGCCGCACTGCACTGGCTTTGACTACGGCCCATTTCTACACTCCCAGCGGCCGTCTCATTCAGCGCGATTACTCGCACGAGAGCCTGTACGATTACTACTTTCACGAAGGCCGGGCGACCCCCGACACCAACGACCGGCGCACCACCGATGGCGGCCGCACGGTGTTCGGCGGCAACGGCATCGCGCCGGACGAAAAGTACGCTCCGCCGCGCAGCGACCGGCTGGAGGCTGCGCTCGACCGCGTCGGCCTGTTCGGCTTCACACGCGCGTACTTCGCCGCGCATCCGGCCAAGCTGCCGGAGGGCTGGATGCCGGGCAACGACTTGGTCGAGGAACTGCACGACTATCTGCTGGATCATGGCTACCAGTTCACCGAGGCCGAGTTTACCCGCGACCATGATTGGATCAAGCGCTACCTGACGAGAGAGATGTACATCTGGGCGTTTGACGTGGACGAAAGCGACCGCGTTTTTGCTATGACCGATCCGGAAGCGGTCGAAGCCATGGACGCGCTGGCGCAAGCCGCCGCGCTGTTGGAGAAAGGCCGGGTGGTGGTGGAGAGCCGTCGGCCAGCGCCCGCGCCCGATGGGCAGCGATAGACCCTCGCGTCCGACTCCCGGCCGCTAACCGCCAGCGTATGCGCGGAGCGCGCCATCCGCTTGGCGCCTTCGGCCGACATGGTGTGGACGCTGCTCGTAACGATCCAGCTTGATGTGGGGCACTGCGAAAAAATGTAGGCGTTAGGGTAAGCACCGGTGGGCCGTGTTCGCCAGCTCGCGGGGTCTGCGAACCGACTCATTCCGAATCCGGAGCCTGCTTACCTTAACGCCTATACGTAAGAAGGGATCTCGCTTGTTGAATACAGAATAACCGCAAAACTGGGTCTCTACAATAATTGGAATATACTAACGGAAAGCGATTATTGCCCTAATCCACCGATTTCCATAGAATTAGTCTCTGAAACCGGTCGCCGGAAGGGCCGGAACAGCGCTGGGGCGGACATCTCCGATGAAAACGACAACATTTGGACGCCGGTTTCTGCTGTACGTCGTTCCCTGCCTCTTGGCGTCCTTCTGCCTTCTTGTATATCCGGTATACGTCATTCGTCCGTTCCGGGCCCAAGGCGTCCGAGAGTTGGCCGTGGCGCTTGCCGTGGCACGGTATCGGGCGCCATTCATGGTTGCGTCGGTCGCCGCCGTTTTTGTAGCTCTGGTTTGGTACTGGCGCCGTGAGCGGCGTTGGCTTCGGCGGATAGCCTCCGCCGCGGCTCCGCTGGCGGTGGTGGCGATGGCGCTGGCTTCACGCGTCAACATCTATGAATTGATGTTCCATCCGCTGGGGCCTCCTGCCTTCATGGCCGCCGGCCAGAGCAAGCTGGCAGGTGACGAAATGGTGATCGCGATACACGTGAGCACGGTCGCGCGCGCTTATCCAATCCGCAACATTTCCTACTACCACGTCGTGAACGACCTGTTGGACGGCGTTCCGATTGTGGCGACGTATTGAACGCTCTGTCACACCGGTCTGGTGTGGAGGGCGGAAGTCGACGGGTTGCGGCTGAGGTTTCACCTGGCCGGCATCAACGATCAGAATTTCTTGATGCGCGACGAGGAGACCGGCAGCTACTGGCAGCAGATCACCGGCGCCGCCATTTCGGGGCCGCTCGCCGGCCGGCGATTGACGCTGGTCGCGTCCGATGAGCTGACCTTCGCCACCTGGAAAGCCGAGGAACCGCACGGCACGGTGCTGCGCGAACTCGCCGCGGACATCCCTTTGTACTCGAAAAAGGACTGGGACGTGCGAATGCTGAAGGCTCCCACCGTGATCGCCTATCCCGAATCCGGCTTGTCCCCGCGCGAACTAATGGTGGGATTGCACGGATTCGGCGCCAGCCGTGCATTCCCTTACGACGGGTTGTTGAAAGAGAAGATCATCGAAGACCATCTGGGCGCGGAACCTATTCTGCTGGTGCTGGGTCAGGACGGACACTCCGTGCGCGCCTTCCGGCGGCGCATTCCGGGCGTCGCGGCGATAGCGGATTTCTATCGCGTGCTGGCTGGGCAATCCGCTTCGGCCGCGGCACTCCTCATGGATAGCGCCACCGGCAGCGAGTGGAGTTTTCAAGGTTGCGCCGTCTCCGGCAAGTCGAACGGCGTTTGTCTGGAGCGGGTGGAGTCGATCAAGGACTATTGGTTCGACTGGCGGCACTTTAACCCCGCGACCACCGTCTACCGCACACACTCTGCCCGCTAGCGCCGGCGGTCTTGCCGCCGGTGTCTTTCTCGTGCGCGCTTGACCACGCCCGTTCCGAAAACACCGGCGGCAAGACCGCGAGCGTTACCCTCCCGGCCGCCCGCGCTCTTGCTACTATCGATATTTGAATCCCACTCCACAGATCATCGTACTGGACGCCGGCGGGCAATATTGTCACCTGGAGGCTCGCAAGGTGCGCGACCTGGGCGTGTACGCGGAAGTGCGGCCGAGCGAGACTCGGGCCGGCGATCTGGCCGGGGCCAAGGGGATCATCATCTCGGGCGGCCCGGCCAGCGTATACGATCCCGAAAGCCCCACTTGCGATCCGGCGATTTTCTCCACCGGCCAGGCTGTGCTGGGCATCTGCTACGGGCAGCAATTGATGGCGCACCTGCTGGGAGGAACGGTCACGCGCGGCGAAAAAGGCGAGTATGGCCTGGCCACGCTCGAACTCGACGAAGCTGACGACCCTCTGTTCTCCGGCCTGGCCGGTCGGCAACAGATCTGGATGAGCCATCGCGACGTGGTGGCGGAGCCGCCAGCCGGCTTCACGGTTGTCGGCCGCACCGACACATGCGCGGTGGCTGCCATTTCCGCCGCGGAGCGCAAGCTCTACGGTGTGCAGTTCCATCCGGAAGTAGTGCACACGCTACGCGGCCGCGAGTATCTGCGCAATTTCGTCTTCGGCGTGTGCGAATGCGTTCCGGATTGGGAGCCGCGCGGGCGAGTGCTCACGCTGGAGCAGGAGATCCGCGATACCGTGGGAGGCCGTAGCGTCTTCTTCTTCGTCAGCGGCGGCGTGGATTCGAGCGTGGCGTACACTCTGTGCACACGCGCGCTCGGCGCCGGGCGCGTGCGCGGCGTCTACGTGGATACCGGCTTGATGCGGGAAGGCGAAACCGACTTTGTGAGCCGCCTAGGGGTCACTGTGGAACAGGCGAGCGACCGGTTTCTGGGCGCGCTCGCCGGAGTCACCGATCCCGAGCGCAAGCGGCACATCATCGGCGAAGAGTTCGTGCGCGTGCAGGAACGCATCATCGACGCGCGCCACATCTTCGAGGAGAACTGGATTCTGGGGCAAGGCACCATCTACCCGGACACCATCGAATCCGGCGGCACGGCCAAAGCCGCGGTCATCAAGACCCATCACAACCGCGTGGCGGGCATTCGGAAGCTGATCGAAAGCGGGCGCATCGTGGAGCCGCTCAAATCGTTCTACAAGGACGAGGTGCGGGAAGTGGGCCGTGAGCTGGGCTTGCCCGCGGAGCTGCTCGAACGCCATCCGTTTCCCGGACCCGGTCTGGCGATTCGCTGCCTTTGCGCGGAATCGGGTGCGGCGGTGCGCGCCACACCGGATGGGTATGTCATACCGGTCCATTCGGTTGGCGTGCAAGGCGATTCGCGCAGCTACGCGCCGGTGCTGGCGATCAATGCGAGCGCCGCGATTGATGGACACGCCGCGCTTGATCACGAGCGCGCCACCGCGCTGATCAACCGCCTCAGCGGCGTCAACCGCGTGATCGCCGCCGTGGCCACGCGCGCGCCGCTTGCGGAAATGCGGGTGCGCGCCAGCTCGCTCACACCGGAGCGAATTGAGCGATTGCGCCGCGCCGACGCCATCGTGCGGCGAATCTCGCACGAGAGCGGCTTTGACGGCACGGTGTGGCAATTTCCGGTGATCCTGATTCCACTGGGCGCAGGCGTCGCGCCGGATTCGGTGGTGCTGCGGCCGGTAGATTCGGTGGATGGCATGACCGCGCGCTCGGTCGCGATGTCGCCCGAGCTGCTGGACCGAATGTGCCAGGAACTGATGGCGATACCGGAGATCGCCGGCGTCTTCTACGATCTGACGCACAAACCGCCGGCCACCATCGAGTGGGAATGAGCTTGGTAGGGCATGCTTTAGCTTGCCCACATCAGTGCTTTCAATGAATTTCTGGGCAAGCTAAAGCATGCCCCACCAAGCTTACTTCCCCGGCAGCCGCACTTCCGTGCCGGATTCCCGATTGAGGCGCTGCATCAGGTCGCGGTCCACCAGCGAGAGCGAGACCTGGTTGTGGGTGTTGCCGGGAAGGACGTAGTGCAGCGTCTCTCCGTCCACCCAGTAAGCCACGGCCAGGTAGACGTGGTGGTCCTTGAGAGCGACGTAATAGTGCTCCGGCTCGGCGGTTGCGGCCGCGTCGGAATCTTCGAAGTTGAGGATCAGGCTGTGCGGCGGCGGCTCGGCGGCTGTGGTGTACTGTGGGCCGGACGAATCGCCAGCGCCAGCCGCGGCGGGCGCGCCTTCGTACGAATCGGTGTACGATTGGTCCGCCGCCGGCGCGTCAGAGCCGTAACCAACCGGATAGGCGTAGGGAATCATCACCATGGAGGCCGCGCCAGAGAAACGTGGAGCCGAATGCCTGCCGTTCCACCGGGCGCCATTCGATGCCGTCCCCGAATGTGACGGCGATGAACCGCCATGGTGTTCCGCTGAGAGGCAGCCGGAAACCAGGACCGCAATTCCCAACCCGCAGAGTATCCTCATACGCGAGTCTCCCTAGCTTCGATTGTACAACCGGGTAACCGCGGCCGGGATGAGGCCCTTTAGGGCTAGGATTTGTTACGAAGAAACTCAAAAACGACATAGCCGATGAGCGCGGCGATAATGGCAATCGCAAAATTCGCCGGTGTCAGAATGTCTGCGATGGCCCAAGCCAAGCCCATTGCCTGTCCTTTTCCAGAGCGAGTGAATTCGCCCATGAGAAGGTTGGAGTAGAAGAGGAAGACTATAAAACCTACCTCGACTATCGATCTCCAGATCGCCTTTTTCACTTGTTTGAGTCTAGCAAATCGAGGAAAATTCCAGAAAAGAAGACAGAAGACAGAAGACAGAGGAAAGAAGAAAGAAGAAGGCAGAATCCGGCTGCGGTTGGTCATTCTGTCTTCTGTCTTCTTCCTTCCAGCCGCTATTCGTAGCGGAGCGCTTCGGTGGGGTTCAGATGGGCGGCGCGGTTGGCGGGAAGGATGCCGAAGACCAGGCCTACCACGCAGGAAACGCCGAACGCCACCACGATCGCCACCGGCGAGACCGGGATGCGGATATCGGCGAAGAGGCCGACGCTCAACGGAATCGCAACTCCGGCCAGGATGCCGACCAGGCCGCCGGAAAGGCTGACCATCATGGCTTCGACCAAGAACTGGAGCAGGATTTCGCGCGCGGAGGCGCCCACGGCGAGGCGCAGGCCGATTTCGCGGGTGCGCTCCGTCACCGTCACCAGCATGATGTTCATGATGCCGATCCCGGAGATCACCAGCGTGATAGCCGACACCAGCACCAGCACCAGCGACAGAATCAGCGAGATGTTCTTGGCGGCGTCCAGAATGGCGGTCAGGGTTTGCACGCGGTAGGGCGCGCCGGGGCGGTGGCGGCCTTCGAGGATCTGCTCGACCCGCGCCGCCACGCGGTCCACCTGCTCGGGCGTACGCACCTGCACGTACATCGGGTCGATGCGCTCCACCGGGGTGAAGAAGCGCAGCACGGTAACCGGCATCAGGATGGTGTCGCGCTCGATTTCCGACTGGCCAAACGTTTCCACGCGCTCGTGAAACGTTCCGATCACGGTGAATTCCAGGCCGTACATGCGAATCTTCCGATTCAAAGCCGCGGCGCGCGCGCCATACATGCGTTGCGCGAGCGCGTCACTGAGCAGCGCGACGTGCTCGCGGAGAGACAGATCGCTTGCCTCCAGCGGGCGCCCCGCGCTGATGGCGATGTTGCGCACCGCCGCATAGGAGTCGTCGGTGCCGATGATCTTCACGTCGCGCACCTTGCCGCCGATCAGCAGAGGCTCCATATCGGACATGACGGCGGTCGCGGCGACGATATCTCCGGCGAGCGCCTGGCGGACGGCCTCAATGTCGGCAAGCTTGACGTAATCGGCGTCGGCGGTGGCGACGGTGGGACCGCTGTTCACATAGTAGGCGAAGATGATGTTGGAGCCGATGCCCTCGATCTGCTCCAGGATGTAATCGCGGCTGGTGAGCGAAATCGTTACCACCAGGATCACCGAGGCGGTGCCGATCACCATCCCCAGCCCGGTGAGCAGCGAACGAATCGGATTGGCGCGCAGCGCCTGCGCGCTGAAACGGAGAGATTCGCCGAGAAGCATGGGGCGGCTTATTTGCCCGCCTGGCGCAGCAGCCGCAGGGCTTCGGATCGCGGCGGATCCTCGGGCGTGAGCTGCGCATTCAAATAGCGTTGCAGGATTTCGCGCGCCTGCTGCTTGCGGCCGGTCTTGATGTAGATATCGGCCTTGGCGAGCATCAGCCTGGGGCTGCCGGGCTCGATTTTCTCGGCCCGCGCCAGGCTCTGGTCGGCTTCCTGCACGCGGCCTTGCCTGACCAGAAAGCGCGCCAGCTCAATCAGCTTGCCGATCTGTTGCGGCGCGGCTCCGACGGCTGCCCGCAGATGGGTTTCAGCGGTGGAATATTCGTTGCGCTTCTCGGCCAGCTTGGCCTTCGCCAGGTAACCCTCGGCCGGACTGAGTTCGGCGATTTGGGCCGCCGTGCGCTGCGCCTTCTCCGTCCCGCCGCCCAGAAAACCGGGCGCTTCGAGGTAGTAATCGAACAGATCGGACAGAGCTTCGAGGTTGCGCGGATCCAGCTCGACGGCCCGTTCAAAATACTGGTGCGCTTTTGTCGCGTAGCCGGGCGCGGTGAACAAGCTGGCGCTTTCGGCGCGCCGGCCGTAAGCGCGGCCCAGCCAGAGCGCGTGAACGGCGTCGTGGGGTTCGGCGGCCAGCGCCTTCTCCATGGCCTCGGTCGACCGCTTGTAGTCGCCCTGCATGTAATAATCGCGGCCCATCAGGTCGTAAACCGCGGCGTCCTTAGCGGGAATGGCTTCGAGAACCCGCAGCGACTGGTCAAAGGCGGTGAGGTCGTACAGGTTGCGCGCCCGCTCCAGCTCCGGCGAGCCGGCCACCAGCAGACCGGCTGTTCCGAAGATGAGGAGGAATCCCTTCATTTCGCTTCCAACCGCATGATTTCACTGTCTCTTTTTTCACCATTATAGATGAGCGCGGCGATTCCGGGGTTTCCAGGAAATAGTTCCAAAAAAGTTTTCGCGCCCATTGTCGCGCCGCTCGCGATAGAATCGGGCAAGAATGGTCGCCGGAGAACTTCAGCGATATCTGCGACTTCTGGGTATTCGCACACCAAGCGCCGGGCCGCGGTTTTGGACGAAGCAGCGCTGGACGAAATCGTACGCCGCCATCTGTGCCGCGTCCCTTTTGAGAACGTGTCCAAACTGCTGCTGCTCGGACGCGAGGGCGCCGGCCGCGTTACCACGCTCGCCGAATTTCTAGATGGCATCGAGCACCGCGACTTGGGCGCCACCTGCGTTCCTCAAGTTCACATCACTGATGCACGGCGGTGTAGAGCGTCTGCGTGCCGGGCACACCGCCCAGATTAAACGTTAGCGGCACCAAGTTGTTATCCGGCACTGCCGGCACTACCACGTTGAACTGATAGAGCCCGACGGAATCCGGCGTCAGGCCTGCGTACGCCACTTGCTGCGCCGGCGTTTGCCCGAATAGAACCTGCAAAGACGCGGTGAGCTGACTGGTCCCGGTCGCGATCTGGCCCGCGGGTATGTCCGGCACAACCGAGCCGAAGCCTATTCCGTAGATCACGATCTCCTCGCCGGGCTGGGCGGGCCGTGAATTGACGCCCGCGATCAGGCCGGCCGGAAGAACGTAGGTGCCGTCGGCAAACTGTGCCACGACATATTGGTTCCCGCCGATGTTGAACGACGGCGGAGCCAGCAGGCCCGCCTCGGTCGCGTTCACCGTGACGTTGACCGGCGCGCTGGTGACGTTCCCGCTGGTGACTGTCAGTTGCAAGGAGCCGGGGCCGAGGTTCGAAGGCAACTGCGCATTCACTTGGCCTGGCGAGATATAGTCGATGAACGCCGGCTGGCCTCCGATGGTCACCTGCACGCCGTCCAGAGCAATGGGCGCGCTGTTGCCGATGAAATCCGCGGCAGTCCAGGGGCGCGTGGTGGACGCCAGTTCCGATCCGTAGATCTCGACCCAGGTTCCTGGCGCGACGGCGGAAAAGCCGCCAAAGTCTCCCGCGCTGATCACGGCGCTAATCGTGGGCTGCGGCACGGCAAACACGTATGCGGCTCCCAGGCTGTTATTCCTGCCCACAGCCCCGATTGCCGCCGTGTCTCCGCTCACCGATACAGAGCGTCCGAAATAGTCGCCCGCCACGCCATCGGAAGCAGTGAATTCCTGCTGCTGGCCCCACCCTCCGCCGCTGAGCGCAAACAGGTACGCGGCTCCCTGGTCGGCATTTTTGTGATAGGCCGCAATTACCGCCGAGGCTCCGCTCACCGATACGGAATTACCGAAACTGTCGCCCGCCGCCCCATCCGAAGCAGTCAGCTTCCCCTGTTGGCCCCACACTCCGCCACTGAGCGCAAAGCCGTACGCGGCGCCTTGCGAGCCATTGTTGCCAGGAGCCCCGATCACGGCCGTTCCCCCGCTCATCGAGACGGAAAAGCCGAAACTGTCCTTCGCCGCGCCATCGGAAGCAGTCAACTCCTGCTGCTGGGTCCACACTTGACCGCTCTGCACAAACACATATGCGGCTCCCTGGTTGGTATTCTTCGCTGACGCCCCGATCAGGGTCGTGCCCCCGCTCACCGAGACGGAGTAACCGAAATAGTCGCTGGCCGTTTCATCGGAAGCCGTCAGCTCCTGCTGCTCGCTCCACACGCCTCCGCTGCGCACAAACACGTACGCGGCTCCGTTGCCAGGAGCCCCGATCACCGCTGTGTCTCCGCTTACCGAGACGGAGTAGCCGAAAGCGTCGTCCCACGCGCCATCGGAAGCAGTCAGTTCCTGTTGCCGCGTCCACACGCCGCCGCTGCGCACAAACACGTACGCGGCTCCCTGCCCGGATTGCGAATTGATGGTCTTATTCCAAGCCCCAATCACCGCCGTGTCGCCGCTCACCGACGCGGAGAAGCCGAAATAGTCGTCCGCCGCGCCATCGAAAGCAGTCAATTCCTGCTGCTGGGTCCATGCACCGCTGCTGCTCACCAACACATACGCGGCTCCCTGGGCGTTGTTCTTGCTAACAGCCCCGATCACCGCCGTATCCCCGCTCACCGATACGGACCAGCCGAATTGGTCGCCCACAAAGCCATCGGAAGCGGCCAACTCCTGCTGCTCGGTCCATGTGGGGTTGGCAGCGGCGGCCAGCGAGGCGAGTAGAGCCACCAGCGCTAGAACCCGGACGAGCCTGCCGGCGACCACCGGAACCAGAACTGGACTCAGCATCTTAGGCGACCTGCCGTTTCTGATCAAAGATTCCTTTTTGGCTTCCTGGACACCTCCGATGCTACACCCAGCCGCCCTGATCTGCTCCGCTATCGAAAGCTATCTGTCACCGGCGCCGGCTGATGGGCGGTTCCACCAACTGGGCAGGTCGGCGATGGAATCGAGTACCGCATCGGGCCGGACGGTTCCTTCCAGATCTCCCGGATGGAACTTCCCGGTCTTTACGAGTGCGCCTTTGAGTCCTGCCGCTTGCGCGCCACCGACGTCCGCGACGATGTCGTCGCCGATCATGAGGACCTCCCGGCCTTCGAGTCCAAGTCTTTCGGCGCCGGCAAGAAAGAAGCGAGCCGCCGGCTTGCCGAACACGAGCGGCACTCGTCCAGTCGCATGTTGCAGAGCTGCCACAAACGGCGCCACGTCCAGCGACAAGCCGTCCGAAGCCAGCCAGTAACGAGTCATGCCGAGGGCGACGAGTTCCGCGTCCCTGTTGTTATGCAGCAAGCGGAAGGCGCGGTTCAGGGTTCGGTAGTCCCACAGATCGCCGAGATCGCCCACTATCACATAGGCGGCGCCGCGCTCGGCGTCCTCCGGCAGGCACGGCAAACCGGCGAACTCCCGCCATGCCGCCTGGCGTACAAATAGCGCGATCTGCCCCGCAGGAGCGGTTCGTAACCATTTCGCCACCGCGGCGGCGGGCGTGAGGATTTGCGTTTCCGCCGCCCGAATACCGAGCCCCTGGAGTTTCTCACTCAGCGCGGCGCAAGACTTTGAAGTTGTATTGGTCAAAAAGAGATGCGGAATGTCCTGCGCCTGGACCCACTCAATCGTCTCCACCGCGCCGGCGATGGGGCGGTCGTCATTATAGATCACGCCGTCCATGTCAAACAGAACGCCACGCATGGCGCGCACGGCGTGGCTTGGAGGCATTTCAGTCGCTTCCGGCATGTTGCAATTCTACCGTCCACGCGGATGGAGCGGGATATAATGTTGCCAGAGGAACCAGCTTATGGATCGCCGCGAGTTTCTTGGTGCCGCAGCCGCTTTGTCGGCCACGGCCGCGTACGGTTCAACGGCGCCGCTGCCCCGCCGCCCGTACAAGGATGGAATTGACCTCTCCATCATCGCCCTCGGCGGAATCGTGGTTTGCGGCCTTTCCCAGGAGGAGGCCTCACGCCGCGTCGCAGCCGCGTATGACCGGGGCGTCAACTACTTCGACTGTGCCCCGTCTTACTTCGATGGGGAAGCGGAGATCAAACTCGGCGAAGCGTTGCAGCCATATCGCAGCAAAGTCTTCCTTGCCGAAAAGACCATGTCTCGCGACGCAAAGGGCGCCCGCGAGGAACTGGAGCGCACCCTGCGGCGTTTCCACACCGATCATGTGGATCTCTACCAGTTTCACGCCGTCGGCTCGATGGAAGACGTGGATAAGATTCTCGCACCCACCGGCGCGGCGGAGACGTTCTTTGCGGCTCGCAAAGAGGGCAAAGTCCGGCATCTCGGCTTTTCCGCTCATGATGCGCCGGCCGCGCTACGTCTCATGGACGCGCTCGAACTGGATAGCGTGCTGTTCCCGGTCAATGTCAACGCTTGGGAGAACGGCGGCTTCGGCCCGCAGATTCTAGCCAAAGCGAAATCGAAGGGCATGGCCCGCCTGGCATTGAAGGCCCTTGCGTTTGGCCGGTGGCCGGCGGACATGAAAGAGAGCGACCGCAAATATCCGAAGTGTTGGTATGAGCCGATCGACGATCGCGAGATGGCTCGCCAGGCACTCCGCTTCACCTTGAACCACGACATCACGGCGGCCGTGCCACCTGGGGATGAACGGATCTTCGACTTGGCCCTGGAACTTGCCTCAATGCCGCTGCCCCAGTTGAGCGCGGACGAACTGACGGGACTGAAGGCCAAGGTGTCGTCTCTCGATCCAGTCTTCCGGGCTTGATGCGCGACGGTCGTTGAGTCACCATCGCACCCATCTCCGAACCAGGACGGCTGGGAATACCGAGGAGCTTCTTTACAATTCCCGATCGCTTTTCATTACCCACCGGTCGCAATCTGTGGCACCATGTTTGACAACTGCATTCGCCGCCGCCCTCCGGGTGTACTCTATCGCACTCGGGCGGCATGACAACTGGGGGGGACAATGAGAATCCTTTTTGTCGACTGCGTCGTAACACTGGCCATCGCGGCTGCACCATTGAGCGGCCAGGGAATCATCAGCACCGTCGCCGGGGGTAGAAGCTGCACCGGCCTTGGCGAGGGCGGCCCGGCCGTCAGCACCTGTCTCGGCGTACTCGGCCTGCTCGCCGTAGACAAGCAGGGTAACCTGTACTTCTGGATGGGCAGTATTCCCTCCATCCAAAAGGTGAACGTCGCGACCGGAATCATCAGCACGGTGGCTGGTGGGACCACCTTCGGATACAGTGGAGACGGCGGGCCGGCCACCAGCGCCGCGCTGAGCGCTCCCATTCAGCCGTACAACGGGCTGGCAATCGACCCTGCGGGGAATCTATATATCAGCGACGATTACAACCACGCGATCCGCATGGTCAGCGCGGCGACTGGCATCATCACGACGATTGCCGGCAACGGCTCCCCTGGCTTCGCGGGCGATGGCGGCCCTGCGACCAAGGCTCAACTGTGGTACCCCGCCGGCATTTGCTTCGACAGCGCGGGCAATCTTTATATTGCAGACCAGTTCAACTATCGCGTCCGGAAAGTGAACACCGCCGGAGTCATCAGTACCGTTGCTGGGAACGGAAACGCCGTCGGCGGCGCCG
This sequence comes from Bryobacterales bacterium, assembly GCA_003142185.1. GTDB lineage: Bacteria > Acidobacteriota > Terriglobia > Bryobacterales > Bryobacteraceae > Bog-375. Next base: position 7,057 of record PLOR01000117.1, on the reverse strand, counting down.
CGGTCGATGGCGTGCAGGCTACCACTACGGCGGTAGAGACGCCGCACGCGGTTACCGTTGACGGCGCAGGCAATCTTTATATCGCGGAGGACGACCGGATCCGCAAGGTGGACACGAGTGGCATCATCCACACCATCGCCGGCCTGGCCACCAAGACTCCCGGATTTTCCGGCGACGGCGGCCCCGCCACCGCGGCCGAGATCTTCGGACCGCTTGGCATGGCTGTCGACTCGTTCGGCAACCTCTTTTTCGCCGACAATCAGAACCAGCGGATCCGCGAGGTTAACGCCGCTGGAATCATCAGCAGCATTGCCGGGTTCCTAGGCCCTGTTTCCACTCCCATCCTCGATAACATCCCGGCTGCCGGCGCCTATATAGCAAACCCGTACGGCGTGGTGCTGGACGCCGCCGGCAATCTCTATTTCACGACGGCCGCCAACTCCGTCCGCAAAATCACGTCGGGGGCGTCCCTTTCCGCCAGTCCAACCACCTTGTCGTTTTCGTACTCAACTGGCGGTGCGACTCCCGCCAACCAATCGGTCAGCGTGACCAGCTTGGGCTCGGCATTGAGCTTCACCGCCGCGGCGTCCACCGTCTCGGGCAGCAACTGGCTCTCCGTGAGCCCGGCGAGTGGCACAACGCCGGCCACGCTCAACGTCTCGGTCAATCCGGCCGGTGTTCCAAGTGGGATCTACCAGGGCGCGATCACGGTCACGCCCAGCGGCTCCGGCAACCAGCCTCTGACAATTGCGGTTACTCTCACCATTACCGGCGCCGGCGCGCCCGTGATCAACAGTGGTGGCATCCAGAACGCGCTCGGGTATCAGAATCAGTTGGCGCCCGGCGTCGTATTCGTGATCCTCGGCAGCGGCCTGGGCCCCGCGTCTATTGTGACCGCTTCGGCGCCCAACTACCCAATCACTCTGGGTGGCACGTCCATCACGTTCACACCAGTGGGCGGCGGCGCAGCCATCAACGCGAAAATGTATTATTCGCTGGCCGGAGCGGTCGCCGGCATTCTTCCTTCGTCGATCGCGCCCGGGACCTACGCGGTGCAGTTGACCTATAACACCCTTGCCAGCGCGCCGCAGAATGTGACCGTGGTGCCCCGCAGCTTAGGGATCGCAACCGCCAACAGCGAGGGGACCGGCACGGCGCAAGCCACTGACGGGAGTGTCAACGGCGGGATCAGCCTCACCCGGTTCACCAGCGGCAGCGTCGCGTTCGGCGGGTACAACTGGACGCTAGGGCCGGCGCACCCTGGAGACACGCTGGTGTTCTGGGGAACCGGCGGCGGTGCCGATCTGCTCAATGACACGGGCGGCAGCTCGGGCGACCAGACCGCGGCCGGCAATTTCATCGTGAACGTAGCCGGCACACAGATTACACCGCTATACGCAGGTACTTCCTCCGGATATCCGGGACTCTGGCAGATCAATTTCACTTTGCCTGCGAACATCACACCGGATTGCTTCGCGTTTGCGCAGGTCAGTGCGGGTGGCGTATTGAGCAACGCCGTCTTGATTCCCATTGCCGCCGCCGGGCAGAGCGTGTGCCCGGCTCCAGGGTTCAGCCAGTCCATTCTTCAGAAGCTGGATGCCGGCGGAGACATCGTGTTCGCCGGATTCTCCTTCGGTCCGTTCGCTTACACCGGTGGGACCACCGAGCTTATGGGCGGCCAGTTCGCACGCTACACCGCGGCTGAGTGGCTCCTCAACTTCTCGGGGCCGAAATTCGGCACGTGCATCGTACTGGACGAAACGTACCCGGCCGGCGCAAAAGACCCCGCTGGGCCCGATTCGTTTCTCGACGCGGGCGCCAGCCTTCCGGTCAGCGGTCCGGGCTTGCCGGCGAACACAGTCTTGGGGAAGCTAGCCCTGTCCAATGGGCCCATCTACAACTTCACTCCGGCCGCGGGCGCGCTGGTGGCTGGCACCTACACGCTGACTGGCAGCGGTGGCGCCGACGTAGGTCCATTTAGCGTATCGTCGACTCTCCCCACCAGCTTCTCCGCGACTAATCTCGCCTCGATTACGACAATCGACCGCACCCAGCCGCTGGCCATCACCTGGACCGGTACCGGGTTTGACGAGGTCATCATCGTTGTCCAGGGTGGCATTCTAACCACCACCACAACACATGGCGCAACAATTTCGTGTGCCGCTCCGGCGAGCCCTGGCACGTTCTCGGTTCCAGCGGCTGCGCTCGCTTACCTTCCCGCCGTCGTGAGCGGGTCCGCGGGCGGCGTTGGCCAGCTCACAGTGGAAGCCGTTCAGTCCAACGGAGGGATCATAACGGCGGAGTTAGGGGGGCAAACTCTTACGCCACCTCTTGTCGCAGGCGGCCAGGTCGACTTCGGCGGCTTTGCGCCCTTCCTCGCCGTGGAACAGAGCGTATCGATTCAATAGGCGCGTTCGAGTGGTTGTTTGCGCACTGGCGTCGTCTGGTCGCCCTCGGGGAGCACCTTAATCGCCGCGGCGATTTGTCTCGACAGTCTGGCCTCAACCCTGGCCAGGCTGGGCGAACTACGCCGGCGCGAAGGCCGCGCCAACAGTGACAGGAAAACCTGTAAAATCTCTCGTGTCGCGCCCTTTTTTTGTCACGTTCCGCCTTCTCATTCAACATAACCTCAGAGGAGCTGGAAGAGAGAAATGATCGTTATTGCAATCCTGGCAGCCCTGGGCTTCATCGCAGCAATCATCGCCCTTCTGATTTACAACAATCTGATTCGGCTCCTGGTCCGGTCCGAATCGGCATGGTCGGACATTGAGGCTCTCCTCAAGATGCGTCACGATATGGTCCCCAACCTATTGGAAACGGTGAAGGACTATGCCTCCGATTAGAATTGGGACATTCGAACACATCGCGAATTGGCGTTCGGCCGCGGCAGGGACGACCTTCGACGAAGTCCGCGTCGAGGCGGAGAACCAATTGACGGGAGCGCTGCGCCATTTGTTGGCCATGGCGGAAGAACACCCGCAACTGCGCGCCTCCGAGGAGTTTCAAGCGCTCGAACAGAATCTGAAGACGGTTGAGGATTCGCTCAGGAATGCGCGGCGCGATTACAACGCCACTGTCCGCGATTACAACCGGCGGGTTCGGATGTTTCCGGGCAATCTCCTGGCGGGCCTGCTGGGACTCCAGCCGAAGCCGCTCTTCGAACTCTCCCCCGTGGAAGCGAAAGACAGCGTAGCAGTGAAATCCCACGAGCTTTCGTAACGGCGGCGCGCCCGTTTTTTCCGCGCCGGTGTCGGGATAAGGAACCAACCCGGTTCACACAAATCTCTCGATTCGCTGACCCAGCGCGCTGCCTGGCGGCTATTTTGCAGGTTTGGGATTGCCCGGAGGCGGGGCGGCTTCGGCGGGTTTGGTTTCGCTTCCGCCTGTGGGCACAGCATCGGGTTTGTCCCCAGCGCCTTTGCCGCCGGTCGTGGTAGGCAGGTATTGCACAATCACCGAGATCCTGCGATTCGAAGCGTTCGTCGGGTCTTCCGGATGGCGCAACTGGCGGTCGGCGAAGCCGCGAACCTGGCCCACCTGGTCCACTCGTAAGCCATTGGCTTGCATGATCTTGCGGGCGGAGTTGGCGCGGTCGGCGGAGAGCTCCCAGTTGCTGTAGGAGGCGTCACCGCTGTATGGTCTGGAATCGGTATGGCCTTCAATCAGCATGCTGTTGGGCAATTTGCCCAACTCGACCGCCAGCGTGCTCAGCAACTGGCTGCCGCTTTCGGTGGGAACCGGCTTGCCGGATTCAAAGAAGATGCCGGCTTCATTCTCCAATAACTCGATGCGCAGCCCGTCGGCAGTGATGGTGATTTCCACGTGGTCCTTTAGGTTGTGGAAGTTCGGCATTGCCTTCAGCGCTTGCTGGAGCTTTTCGCGCAGCTTGCTCATATCGTCCTTGGGAACCTCGATGGCATTCCCCAATCCGGCAACGGAGGTTCCAATCTGCTTGCCGGTTCCGGTGGGGTTGTTGAAGTACGCGCTAATCGCTTTTTTCACTTCCTCGTCCTGGCCCATCAGCCACAGCACGATGAACAGCGCCATCAGGGCGGTGACGAAGTCCGCGTAGGCGACCTTCCATGCGCCGCCGTGATGCCCACCGTGTCCAGCGGCTTTTCGCCGGATGACAATGATCGGCCGGGCTTTTTCGGCTCCTGGGGTTTCGCTGGCCATGGTTTACGCCGCCTTGCTGGCCACCTGGCCGCCGCCGCGGCAGGCGGTCTCCATCTCCTTGAACGACGGGCGCACCTCGGAGGGGATCGAGCGGCGCGCCAGTTCCACCGCCAGGATGGGGCTCATCCCCTTGACGAACGCCAACGCGGCTATGCGCAGGAAGCTGTAGTAGTTGGCTTCCGCCTCGATCTGCTTACCCATGGCCGCAGCCAGCGGGCCGAAGACGCCGTAACACAACAGGATGCCCAGAAACGTGCCAACCAGGGCCGAGGCTACCTTGTGGCCGATCTCCTCCTTGGGGCCTCCCAACGAGCCCATGGTGATGACGACGCCCAGCACCGCTGCCACGATTCCCAGCCCAGGCAGGGCATCCGCCATGGTGGCGAGCGCCGAGACCGGTTCGCCCGCTTCCCGGTGGTGGACTTCCAGATCCGCTTCCATCATGTTGTCGATATCCACGGGATCCACGCCGCCCGAACAGGCCATGCGCAGGGTGTCGCAAAGAAAAGCCACCGCGTGATGCGATTTCATGAAATCCGGGTATTTGCTGAAAATAGGGCTCTTCTCGGGGTTATCCACCTCCTCTTCGATCTTGGCGGTGCCCGCTTTGCGAGCATGGTTGTACAGCTCGAAAAGCATCTTGAGGTTGGTGAGGTAAAAGGCCTTGGTGTAAGCTCCGCCGGCGAAGATCCCCGCCAACCCTTGGCCGATGCGAATCAGCAGGGGAAGCGGATTGGCCACCACGAGGGTCCCGATGGCCGCCCCCAGGATGATGAGCAGCTCGGCCGGCTGCATCAGAACCAGAAACTTGCCGTGCTCCATCGCATAGCCAGCCGCGATGGCGCCAAACACCACGACAATTCCGATGATGGAAATCATTGGATCAATTTGTTATGCCAATGAATCTATCGGTAGAGCGGCGGATTACTTTAGGCGGCGGGGCCCCCCCGAAAATTGGCCTTGCAATTCCAGGCACTTGCCTGGAAAAATAGGGCTTTGGCAAAGACTATGCGCGTACGCGTGTTGGGTATCGTACTGGCCGGCGGGAAAGGAACGCGGCTCTACCCGTTGACCAAGGAGCGGGCCAAGCCGGCCGTTCCGTTCGGAGGCAAGTACCGTATCATCGACTTCGTGCTCAGCAACTTCATCAACTCGGGCATCTATTCGATCTACGTGTTGACGCAGTTCCGCAGCCAGTCGCTGTTGCAGCACCTGAGCGAAGGCTGGCAGTTCGGCACCCTGCTGAAGTCGCAGTTCATTATTCCGGTGCCCGCGCAGATGCGGTCTCCGGGCGAGACCTGGTACCAGGGAACAGCCGACGCCATCTACCAGAACATGAACCTGGTGGAGCAGGCCGACCCGGACGCGGTGGCCATCTTCGGCGGCGACCACATCTACCGGATGAACCTGAACAATATGCTCGATTTTCACCTCGACAAAGGCGCCGAGGTCACCGTGGCTGCGATCCCGGTCCACAAGCGGCATGCTTCCGAGTTCGGCGTCATCGAAGCCAACGAGGACGGCCGCATTCTGGCGTTCCACGAGAAGAACCCTACCGCGCCAACCATCCCGGGCGACGACACCCGGGTGTACGCCTCCATGGGCAACTACATCTTCTCCACCCGCAGCCTGTTGCGCCTGCTGGCAGACGATGCGGCGGAGGAAGCCAGCAGCCACGATTTTGGGCGCGATATCCTGCCCAAGCTGGCCGGCCAAGCGAAAATCTACGCGTACGATTTCCAGGACAACCGCATTCCCGGCGAACCAGCCGATTCCGAACCCTACTGGCGCGACGTAGGAACCATCGAGGCCTATTACGAGGCCAACATGGACCTGCGCACGATTACCCCCGCGCTCAACCTATACAACCCGGAGTGGCCCCTGCGCAGCGCCAGCTATGCCGACCCTCCGGCCAAGTTCACCTTTGACGACGCCAACCGCCGCGGCCAGGCCATCGACAGCATCGTCTCCGGCGGCTGTCTTCTCTCGGGCGGGATGGTGCGTGCCTCCATTCTGTCGCGCGGCGTGCGCGTGCATTCCGGCGCGATAGTCGATGAGTGCGTGATCCTGGACAACTGCGATATCGGCCGGCGCTCGAAACTGCGGCGGGCCATTCTCGACAAGAACGTCCGCGTGCCGGAGGACACCCAAATCGGCTACGACCTGGAACACGACCGCCAGTTCCATCACGTCACCGAAAGCGGCATCGTGGTGGTGGCGGGCGAACGCACCCCGGTGGAGATTTCGTCATTGGTGCTTTGACGCGGTCTCACGCGACCGATGGAACAACACATCCTGGCATGGATCACCGAGTACGGTTACGCGGCCATCATCGGCCTGCTGATGCTGGGAATTGTCGGCCTGCCGGTGCCGGATGAGACGCTGCTGACCTTCACCGGGTACCTGGTGTTCCGCGGCAACCTCCACTTGCCGCTGGCGTTCGCGGCCGCGCTCACCGGCAGTGCTTGCGGCATCACCATCAGCTACCTGCTCGGCCGCACCTTCGGGCTCAAACTGATTCATCGCTACGGGCGCTACGTTCGCATCACGGAAGATCACGTGGAAAAGGCGCACGTCTGGTTCCGCAAAGCTGGCCACTGGAGCCTCACCGTGGGCTATTTTATCCCTGGCGTGCGTCACCTGACCGCTTACGCGGCGGGCATGAGCGACCTCGAAGCTCCCCAATTCGCCCTGTTCGCCTACACCGGCGCCGTTCTCTGGGTGTCGGCGTTTCTGTCGCTGGGCTACTTTCTGGGCGACCGATGGGAAGCCGTCGAACGGAACGTCCACCATTACCTGGTTTACCTGACGCTGGCGGGGATCATGGCGCTGGCGGGTTACTGGGTTTGGCGAAAGCGGCGGGCGCGAGCCAGGTGAGAGT